>CAZGMJ010000162.1:0-2623 GCA_964526785.1 uncultured Pirellulales bacterium | reverse complement strand
CCAACTCCCACAATGGCGTTTGACCTGGGAGGTGCCTTATTTTTCCTATCCGTGACCTCGACAGGAATTGCCCAAACGAGCGGGAATGAGACAGCCGATCAGGCCGCGGATTCAGTGGCCAAGGCTCTGGAATTCGCGCCCGCTCTTAGAGACGGAAAACCAACCTGTGTATGGATGCAGTTCCCATTCCGGTTTTCTCCTGGGGAAATTTCCCCCAGGGTTCTTCCCCTCATGTAGGAGGCGTCGTCTATGTTGAGAAGGGTTGTGTTTGGAGTCGTGCTACTGCTGCTCGTTGGAGTCAACGGGCAACTTCTGCTCGCAGAGGACACTTCGGCAGAAGCCGCCTGGTACCCGAAGGATTGTGGATACCAGGTCGGGAACCCGTTTGGATGGTGCATGGAGTGGCTCCAGCACGGGTGCTCGACTGACGCCGAGTGTTATGGCGGAGGAGGCACAGAATAACAAGGGCCCGGACTTGGCGAGGGGCGGGATCCCAGCTGGGACCCCACCCCTCGGTTTGTCCCCTGCGGTCCAGTCATCGGCGTCATTCCTCTGAATCCACTCCACCCCCGCGAAGGCAAAATGCGATTTCCTTCCCGCTCAGTACTCCTCATCCTTGCGGCCCTCCTCGCCACACCAGTAACCGCTTGCGCCCCAGCTCCTCCAGGTAGGCAGATCCTCGTTACGCAATGGGACACATTGCTGATACTCGGAACTCAGACGCCAACCGACACCTCCCTTGTGCGACCTGCAACCATCCTGGTTTCCGGAGAACTCCTATTCGTGTTGGAGGACCTCGATCAGCAGGTGCGAGCCTTCGATACTGAGACAGGAGATCGGGTGTGGACTTTCGGTCGAAAGGGCGAGGGCCCTGGTGAAATGGCCTTTGCCTACGGTCTGGGAATCGATCCTCGTGGGAACCTCAGGATCTGGGATTCGCGTAACCGAAAGCTCCTTGAGGTGGACCGGTCGGGAAGATTCCTTGGGGAGGTGTACTTCAGAAACTTGTGGGGGATCTCCGGTGCCCCAGAGGTCTTCGGTGAGCGGCTCGTCTGGGTCCAATTGGCTGAAGGCCGCCCGACGTTTGTCTCCAAACTAGACGGCGGAGAACCAGTCGATTCCGTGAGGATCCAATGGCCGATTCCTGAGCACCTTCCATATAGGCCGAACCTTTTTTCAAGGACCGCAGGGTCAAGCAACGCGTGGGTGATGGGCCTCCAGCTGGGCCCCTACTTCGCAGTAGGGACTGCGGATGGCGTTCACATCCACCCGTTCATAGAACCACCTCCCTTTGCCTATGCGGCCAACCAAAGGCTTTCGAGCCGGGACCCAGCGGCCGACTCTGCGAGGTGGGGCGCCCGGGATATCGGGATGACCG
This sequence comes from uncultured Pirellulales bacterium, assembly GCA_964526785.1. Taxonomy (GTDB): domain Bacteria; phylum Planctomycetota; class Phycisphaerae; order Sedimentisphaerales; family Anaerobacaceae; genus CAZGMJ01. The sequence goes on along the minus strand of CAZGMJ010000162.1, from coordinate 1,245 downwards.
ATACGCAAATCTTGGTCCTTACAGGTGGTCGCCCCCCGAAGCTCCACTATCCAGAGGAACCGAGCAGATTGATCGATGTTTATGGAACTGACGGGGTTTACCAACATTCACTTCTTCTGCCGCTCGACGCGCATGCGTTTTCGACACCTGACGGCGAAACCATATTTGTTCTCGCTTCGCCGACAACAGGGTTGGGTGTACCGCAGATATTCGGGCTGCGACCAAGGACCTGAGCGATAGATCGCCTCGCTAATGAGGACTTAATGGAATGTCCCGAGTCCAGACCGGGAGGCCCTTCTTAGACGTTGAATTCGAGGAGAGAGCAGTCCGGTTCGGACCCTGGAATCTCTCCACATCCTTTTCTGCGGGGAAGCGATGTTTTCTGAACGGCGCCTTCTGATCGGCATCCTGCTGCTCTCGGGCCTCCTTGGTCTCCAATTGTCGCTGCGGGCTATTGAGAGGCACAGACGCCAAGAGATCCTCTCCAATCCCCTGACCAATGGACAGGCCCTTCGGGGAGAGTGGAAACACCTTGATGGGGCTCTCTTTATCCCACCGGAGGGTTGTTGGCACGGCTACTTCGCCTCTCCCACCTGCTACTGGTGTCGGAAGTTGGCGAACCGGTGGACCAAACTGGAGAACCGTCCTGCCGCTTTTTGGATGATTCCTGGAGGGGCCGAGAATGCGAGAAGATTCGCAATCGAGTTCGGAATCCCGCTCGACTCAGTGCTAGCTTTGAAACAAGGTGCCATCCTACCTGAGGTTGGCGTATTCGCTACTCCAACCCGGATAGCCGTGAGCGACTCAATCGTCTTCGATCTCCAAATTGCGGGAGAGCCTCTCACCTCCTCTGAGGCAGACTCATTGTGTGGTTCCACTGGATGAGGCACACCCAATTCTACCGGGTTGGGGTGGTACCCAACGGGATGCCGTCCCATCCAACCATCGACCTCCCCCGATTCCGGGGATATCTGTCATGCAATGCGAAAATGGGGGAGCTCACAATGCGATAATTCCCGCCGGAAAGCCGGTTTCGCGGACCATTTCGGTACCAAAAAAGGTCCAAAACGGACCGCACCACTCCCGGACCGGTCCGTTCTCGATCTCAACTCCGCATGAATCACGTCCGAATTGGAGCCCTCTCCGGGCCAGGATCCGAGCCCGAATCTGGGTACATCCGCTCAACCTGCAATTGGTTTCGACGGCGATCATCTTCTCGTTCTTGAGCAAGTACTCGAGGGACTC
>CAZGMJ010000161.1:0-2807 GCA_964526785.1 uncultured Pirellulales bacterium | reverse complement strand
AAAGAACGGTAGAAATAATCGTCGTCAAAGGGAATTTACTGTTGACGCCAGACATGGATGAATTGAGTCAACTGTTTCGAGGGCAAAGCTATCTGCGAGACGGTAGTCTGAACATCTTTCGACTTGGCGGCGAGCGGTTGCTTGATCGGAAAGGCGTCCTGGCTGGTGGTACGCAATGGCCTTCTATCGCAGAGGCCACAGAGTACTTCAAAGGTCTGCGTTTCGGGCCCAAATCTCGCAACGCCGGTTTCATAGAAAGCCTTCTGAATCGAATGCTCCCGCTCGGCGGTTTCTTGTCTGAGACCATCGCCGTCAGTAGTAGCGATCAACTCGCCAAGCTGGCCCGGCAACCTGTGATCTTCCGTTTCCATGACTTGGTGGGAACTCCCCTGCAGTTTCTGGTTGGATATCTGCTGACGTGGCTCATGCGGTTTCGTGAAGGGGTGACGAACGCCAAGCCGCATCTGGTGATTCTGGAAGAGCCGCACATGCTCATCGCCGATAAATCCCGTCAGGACATAGGTGAGGGCTTTCTACTAAGGGTGTTCCGCACCGCCCGGAAGCGGGGAATTGGTCTGATGCTGTGCGATCAAGTGCCCAGTCAGTTGCCCTCGGCCATCCTAGGTAATCTGGGTTGTCGGGTGGTAATGCGCCTGACGAATGCTCAATGCAAATGGTCTATGCAGCAGTCTATGGGTTTGAATCGCCTACAGGCGGATGCAATCTCCCGCTTGCCGTCTCGTCGTGCCATAGTGCACTATGCGTTGCGTCCAGATCCCTTTGAGATCGAGATTCCCGAGATTGGCCTCCCTCTGCGGCCCAGCGAATCGCAGGTGCAGCAATGGTCGGGTGTCGCATTGGAGGACATTCGCTGGACGCTCGGCAAACCGGAAATGAATAAGGCGAGAACCTCTGCGATCCTGAGTCCTGGTGAATTGACAGGAGACATACTGCAGGTGATGATTCGTATATGCGAATCCCCGGCTGAGTTGATTGAGTCGCGTTGCGAGGCTCTGCGGATGGACCGTGCTCGTGAAGGACGGGCGCGGGATGAGCTTCGCGACCGCGGATTGATCTGTCAGGCCGAGCGGAAGATTGGGGGAAAGAACAAACTCTTTCTGCCGACGGATAAGGGCAAGCAGTGGGCGGTCAAGCGGAAGATCCGTGTCAAGCAATTCAAATCCGGCATCGTCCACGAATACCTGCTATCTGAGGTTGAAAGACGTATTGGCCATACGTGTCACCGCTGGCGGCTACAACGCAATAGTAGCATTGCCCAGGATCAAGGCCTGCAACCCGATCTGCTCGTGATGGTGCCCAGCGGCCGGCGCATTGTCATCGAGGTGTGTTGCACGAACATCGAATACGACGCAACAAATATCGGTATCGAGGCCGGAATCCTCGATATCGATCAGGTGGTAGCCGTTACGCCCGACAAAAAGACCAAGAAGTCTTTGCAAGAGGCGATTTCAGAGAGCTGGGGAGCGGCCTCGGATCTGCTCGGGTCGATTGATGTATACGATGCAGGCGAATGTCTTGGTGATGATTTCGATTGGCGGCAGCACTTAGTACTGGATTGATTTTCTTCGTGTGAGACAGGATGCATCCATGACCGATCCACCGGATTCCTCAAATCATTCCGGAATACCCGATGAAACGGGCCCACTGGAGGATCCACTGCTGGATGCTATTGAGCGTAGCATCGAAGATCCTGCGGGGTTCTCCGATCCGTTAATCGAACAGTCCCTCTCTCCAATGGATGAACTTGACCGAGACTTGGACCGACTCGAATCAGCAATCGAAGAGCCAGCGGGAGGCGCGCCGCTGTCTGATGCGACATTTGGTGAGCCGGAAGCGTCGTTCGATTTCAGTCCACAAGGGCCCTTAGATCCGCCGGATGAACAATTAGCTGCTGAGCTAGAAGCACTGGAGCAGATGCTTGATGGCTCAGGAGAGCAATCCGAGCCGGTAGATCTGAGTATCCCAGAGGCACCGGCATCGGAGACACGGTCGGGATCTGTCCCGTCGGATCACCATACACCGCGAGGTGCGATCCCGCCGAGCGGTTCTACTGAGAAATACTACGATGGCCGGAGTCCATCCGGACGTTTGAGGCATCGCGGCTCTAGCGGTATCCGTATCGCTAGCGGCAACCGTGTTTGCCCCGATTGCCAGGAGATCGTAAACGAAGAGTATTGCCATGTGTGTGAAAAATACCGACACTGGCCTGAGGGTACGGATCAAGAACCCAGGGAATGCTGGTACGAATGGAAGGAGAGAGAATCTACCGAGCATGTGGAAGAAGATGAATGAGAAATGAAGTACAGTTGTGAACGGATGATCCAATTAGCTCCAGAGGGGCTCCTGAGGGTCGCATGGGATTTCTCTGGTTTGCTCAGCACAATGCGTTCGCCCTTGGCCAATTATCACTCATAGCGATACATCCGGATTGGCCGCCGGCTCTGCTTTCGAGACTATTCCAGCGGAGTGCGAAGTCGGCCGAGGCTGAATTTGCTTGCACTGCTGAGAAAAATAGTGTACCATTCTGCTTATTTAGTTCTGCAAGATCGACATTGGGGTCAGATTCGGTGCTTATACTCTTCCTCCTTGACAACGATACAAGTTCTGTCCGCGCACTATCAGAATTGGCGAATGGTCTGAGCGTGACAGTCCGCTCTTTTGATGACGGCGAGCGGTGCCTCGAGCAGTTGCAGAGCAGCGACTGCGATCTGATATTTGCGGATTTGGATGTTATTAGGGTTTGCTGAACAAGTCGTAGTGGGTTTGTGTCAAGACCTTTGAACATC
>CAZGMJ010000160.1:0-2817 GCA_964526785.1 uncultured Pirellulales bacterium | reverse complement strand
CGGACATAGAGACGCTTTTACATAAATCAAGAGTATTTCAGTGAACGCTTACGATTATTTTAGATCTTTTTTTCGGCCTTCGTCGCCTGCATACGGTCCATGATGCGCACGAAAATGGAATGCTCACTATAAGGATGCAGAACGGGCGCAGCCTGTTTCATCTTTTTCTGTAGATACCGGCCACACAGGGGCAGGCAGCAGGACCTGGCAGAGGCGGGCATCCATCAGTCCGGCCTGCCTAGGAGGACCCAGTCGTCGTACTCGGCGAGGCAACGAGCGTAATCCTCATCGGTTCCCATATCTGCTCTCGCGTTGAGGACTCCCGGATTACCATCGCGATCTCCATTTCGTCCTGTTCGGCGGAACCGAGTTTGCCCGTGTCTGCGCGCGGCGAGTCGCAGGTTAGTACGTTGGACCCCAGTCGTTCGATATGCGCGAGAGTTTCCCGAAAAGGTAAACTCCTGGCGCATTTTCGAGTATTATACGTGTCGCTGGACGATCGAATACAATGACGCAACATCCAGGAGAATGCTACATGATCGAACGCCGCTCGTTTGCACGGACCATCGCAGCCGCAGTCATACTCATAAGCACTTCCGCTTTCGCCACCGACTGGCCCCAGTGGCGCGGTCCCTTCTTCAATGGCTCCACCGATGAGGTCGAACTGCCCGCATCCTGGGGTCAAACGAAGAACGTCGCATGGGTCGCCCCTCTGCCCGGCCCGAGCGGCGCAACGCCCCTGTGGTCCGATGAGCGGAAGCCGCGTCCTTGAAGTGAGTGAATACAGAGAATCTAAATGACGAAGCATTGTGCGGGAGGGAGAGTAGGAGGCGTGCCGGCCGCCATCGAATGCAGTCTGATTAGTCGTTTCAGGCCGTGCGGGATTGGCACGTTTTTCCACGCCATAGGGAGTCGTCATCGGTGCGTGGAGACCGCCGGCAGGAGCATAACTGAACTGCTGCCCGCCAACTGCAAATCCCTCCATTCGTTGTCTCCCATGTATTACGTATCACATCGAAGGCTTTGCTATATGCAAGACGAATGGTCATCAATCTCCAGGGTTTCAGTTAGCTCCTCTTCTATCAAAGAGCCGTCATCGCTGTCCAATTTCAATAAGCAAGAGCCCTTTCTCGCTCTATTTCCCTGCTCTGTTACGCCATGTTTCTGTACCGGGTCGGCGACTTTGGCAAGACCTCCCCGACATGTGGCAACTTGATGACGGGGAAAGAAGCATTGTCGTTGGCACCGGCCGAAAGACTCGCAACCTTATTCTGCCCATTCTTGATGTTTACAGTAGTCTGCGTCTGCCGAAACAGCCAACGATAGTCGCACCAAAGCCGGCAAGAAGGATCGCACCGGGGGCGGGAATCTGCTCGATGTTATCGCCCGGAGATGGTGTTTGGGGGACTTGTTCAGTGGTCAGATCGAAAACAAAGCATGCATCCATTGCTGCCTGCGTAGTTACACTGGTAGTTGTCCTGGGGGCATATGCATTGGCGTACGACTCACAATAGCCTGTGAAAGAAAACATGGCGCCGGCGCTTAGACGACCGATGTATAGAGTATCTTCAATCAGTATCTGCTTATCAATATGATCTTTGGACGCATGAATGAGGTCACTACCCTGGCACTGTATGTATATCTGTTCCGTATCAGACTTGTAATATATGGAAGAGCCGTCACTGTCGGTCAAACTGAGAGAATAGCTGCAATCGGCCAACGCATATCCGTTTTCATATACAGCGGTTGCTTCGGCCCAACTTGTACCGGCCCAAAGAAGATCAAGGTATATATCAGCCTGGCTGCCGGGATCTCCCTGCACCTTGATGTCAACGTCCCAGGAGTATCTTCGCCAACACCCCGCAGCATGATTTCCTGTGCCCCCGAGGTTCCAAAAACTACCGTACATTCGCGCCTGCGCATAAGCTTGTGCCACAAAACTGTAAGCGCCCGCATGGCCTTGCCCAAGGGACCAGCCATCCAAAGCAACCGTGCCACCACCTGGCACCCACTTGTCTTGTGACCATGCATAGCTTTCAGATAAAACGGACAGACCGGCACGCGATCCATGCGCCGGAAGCAAAATGGAAGAAAGCAAGGCCAACACTAAAAGATGGACAAACGAAGTCGCTGCACACTTCATGTCTTCTCCTCCCTTCGATCAAATACAATGCAGCATTCAGATCACATGCAAATACAAGCTGCATTGGGCACGGCAGGATCCGGCGAAACAGCACTGTCAAATACTTAGTGGTCTCTCTGGACAAACTCCTGCTTCACACATTCCTTATAATAGCCATTAGGCGTCTTGGTTTCAAGAAGTTTTGTCAAGAATTCTCAGCTCATATGATATATTGAGGCATTCAGCTTGTTGATGTTTTGGGACTGGTCTGGCGTTTGGTGGTTCTTGACGGCGGATTCTGACGGTTTTGAGGGTGATTCTCCGGCGTCAACGAGGCGGCCGTGGCGTTGTTTTGGCGGGTTTTCCTCTCTGACGACCGTCCGAGCGCAGAGGGCGACTCTGTTGTCTGGTGTAAGGCTTTTGATTTCTTGACTCAGGCGGCCGAAGTCACAAGACTTCGCATATGCTCGTATTGCTTTTCTTTTACCCGGCCATAAGCCATGCCTAACATCACGATCAAAGCCAGGCCGCAGCGAACCTTCATCTTCTTGATGCCGCGGATGAAGTGTTTTTCAAAGCCGAACGATTCATCCAGACGACTATTGACTCGCTCGACAGCACTGCGTTTGTTATGCATCGTTTTCCACTTGTAACTGCTGCGGGCCAGCGGCGTGAAGATCCTTCGGTTACTCTCG
>CAZGMJ010000159.1:0-3006 GCA_964526785.1 uncultured Pirellulales bacterium | reverse complement strand
TAAGGATACGCCGCTTTCTTCATCCGTCCATCCACAACTTTCGGTTATACCTCCTCTTTCTGAAGCGCCCGTAGAGGCGCGGGATGCTCTCTTACCCAGGAACCGTCTATGCACCACAGATCCCAGTCGATTTGCCCGTCCCGATCCAGCCGAATCTGCAAGGTCCCCAGTATAAGGTCGAAAGTGCCGTCGTCTCGCCAGCGGCAAAAATAGTGGTATATTGTCTTCCAGGGCCCGAATCGCTCCGGAAGATCCCGCCACGGAGCACCCGTGCGAAGAATCCAAAGGATCGCGTTCAGCATCTGGCGTGCATCCTTGCGCTTTCGGCCGGCCTTGGCAGTATGTATGGGAAACAGTGTTTCGATGGATTCATATTTTTCGTCAGTTAACTCATTTCGCTTCATGCTGCCCATCTCCATGTCGTTTCTTAGGAGTATCGGCAATTCAGGCAGTTTTCAGACAGAACCCAGTAATATCGACGTCTTTGATTGGATCGTATTCGCACGCCAGCGGCTTCAGGAAGATTGACCACAGTTGCTGTTCAAAATGCCCGGATCGCAATTCTGATAGTATACGATATAGCCACCCCTCTGTCTGGCCTGATCTTGCATCTGTAGCTGAATTGACTGCAGCCTATCGCCTTCGGCAACGCTTCTTCAAGTGCTTACAAGCCATTCTTATGACAAGGACACCTTGCATGTTCAAGCCAGTTCTCGGCCAGCACCTGCATGTCGTAGATGTCAACAATGTCCTCACCGCCGATGAGATTGCTTGCAGGAGAAGATCTCATCCAGTCCCTGGCCAACAGGGCAAAATCCGCCATCTCTACTTTTCGATCTTTATTGATGTCACCTTTGATGAAATGGGGGTCCCACACGTAAATATCTTTGTTACCCCAGCCGATCTGGCGCTCCGCCTCGAAGTAGACCAAGCCTGTAGCGGCTTCGAACCAGGGGCTGAACTCGCGGCCGGCCGTGTTTATGACGGACAAATTGGTAACGTTCGACCAGTCCGCGTGCCGGCTCGAGCGCGTGGCCATCCAAATATCTACGTTTCCCTCCCCACCAGAACGATTGGATGCGAAGTAGATTGTCTTTTCGTCGGGCGATACACAAGGGACGAACTCACCAGCCGATGTATTCAGCGACATGACCGACACCGGAGGCCCGAACAGCCCCGAAGATGTGTTCCGTTCTGCGACGAAGATATCGCCCCCACCGGAGCGACCCGAATGGAAGTAGATTCGCTTCCCATCGACACTCAGGCAGGGCCCGGCCTCACCCCATTTCGAGTTGATCTCCGCAATCGGCTCCGGTTCAGACCAGGTGTCCTGACGCGTCGCTCGCGTAGACCGCCAGATATCCGGACCGCCGAGCCCGCCCGGCCTTTTTGATGCAAAACACAATTCGAGACCGTCCGCCCGAATGCAGGGTTCAAAGTCTCCCACGGGACCCACGAGTTCCTCGATCAGCTCAATGGATTCCCACTCGCATGCGACGGCATCACGCCTTACCTGAAAGATGTGGCCTTGCGCCGTGCCTCTTGCCGAAGCAAACACCCCATATAGCCCATCCGACGTGGTTGACAAACGGCCATCGTTGCGATCCAGGTTGACCGAGGCCACGTTGCTGACGCCCTCCGGCAGCACTAGCGGATCCTCAGGATCCACGGTGTACCCGCACAACAGCGCATTGCCGTTGTCCTGATCCACCTGCCAAGCCCACCCCCCCGGCTCGCACCCGCCGTTGAGATGGTGATTCCAGAACACAATTCGGCTCATCATCCCCGCGGCGATGCTCGTGCCGCTTGCATCGATTCGTCGCCAGGACTCCCGATTGGTCTCCGTGGTGTACACGTAGAACGGCTGCTCCGCATCCTCGACACGTCCACGGTAGCCGATGATCACGTTGAAATGCTTGGTATTCATCACCTGCAGAAGCAAGGGAATGTCATGGTCGATGAAGCCCTTTATGATCCTGCGATAGGCAATCATGTCGGACGCATCGGCAGGGTCGGGCCCCCCCCAGCGCCTTGCATCGAGGGCGCCGCAACCGAGTTCCTGGCACAGAACGTAGTTCATGAAATTGGCCGTCTTTTGCCCCCAGTCAGAACTCGAGTAACGAGAGAGCCATGCATCCGGATACCTCGTATTCAACACACCGTCAAGCGAGATCAACAGGCTGTCCTTGGCGCTCCAATAGCGATAGCGGGGATGCAGTCTCTGCCGACGGAGCCAAAGATACATGAGGTGCTCTTCAGAACCGGGATAACGCACATCCACCATTGGTTCCGCCGAACCGGGAGGATCATCCACATCGGCGGGCAGCCACAAGGACGTGTCCGGTCTGCTGAATCCCATCGCTCTCAGAATCGTAGCGAGACTGTTGTGAGCACAGGAGAAGGGCCATTGTACATGCATCGGCTGCACATATGAGCTGTCTGCATACTTAAGTATGAGCGCCCCCTGCGCGACATCCGCGTCTAGGTCGGCCGTGGCCTGCGTCCAGTGCCATACCTCGCCACCATACATATCTTCAACCCATTCGGCCTTCACGAGATCAGGCAGCCATAAGCAAGCAATGAGAACACTCAGTAGTAGAAGTAGCTGAATTCTCCTTCGCTTTGTCATGCCCTTGCCTCCTGATTCCTCATTCAACCGCCAACAACGTGGACAGCAGAAAGACTCCCTGATCAGCATCTGCTACTCAACGGCATAAGCGTCCTTCACCTATGGCACACTGTCAATGATATCCAAATCAGGGTGCCGGTGTCAATAATCCTGTAATCGTGCGGAACTTAGAGCGCGTCAAATGGCCGCACCACGATTCCCCCGCTGACGAGTTGATGAGTAGCCAATACAGCCCAAAGGAGCGATATTTCTGATGCCCAAATAGCCGATGTAGTGGCACAGACGGTAGACGCCCAACAAGGAAGCGTCACAGAGCAGACGGAGTGATCAGCGACAATCATTTTTACCGTTCGACGGCAATTGGAATTACCGGTCTG
>CAZGMJ010000158.1:0-3250 GCA_964526785.1 uncultured Pirellulales bacterium | reverse complement strand
CTCGAAACCGTTTCCTACGCACTTTCGGCGGCTGCATAAATGGCTAAACCACACAGATTGTGAGTTCATCATGAAGCATCCAAATGATGACATACCTGAAGAAGATGCCAGAAGCAGGCGCCTACTATGTGATCATCTCATCGCATCACCATCTTGCACGGGCCACTACTACCCCTCGCGGGGACGGGTTACAACATCTTTGAAAAACTCCTTACGCCGCATCCATTCTAGCGGTTGTTGCAGTGCGGGGCAAGGGGCTTTTCAGGATTCTTGGGGCGGAGGAGACACTCCAACGAATTCCCTCATTTGGCCAATACCCTCAATGTTCAATAACGCCTTACACCAACCTTCCGAATTATAGACCGTCCATTGCATAAATACACCATCTTCTTTTGCCGTTCTTTGTGAGTCTTGCCTTCCTGTGGGGCAGGGCGCAAGAGGTGTCGTATGCACTGCCGCACAGACATGAAGCGACAGCACAGACCTCTCCTTGTGGCTGGGTCCCATAAGTGCCAAACCGGATTCATGACCCCGAAAACGCGGTTCGCTTAGTTCAAATGCCGCATTTTACATTGCAAGTACGGCATTCGTAATTGCAGATACCGCATTCGAAGCTGCAAATAGCACATATGAAACTGCAAATACGGGATTCGAAGCTGCGATTGCCATATTTGAAGCTTGAAATGGGGCGTTTGTAACGAAGAACACGGCGTTTGAAGCCGCAGACGCCGCATTCGAAGCTTCCAACGGCACATGTGAAACGTGAAATCCGCCGGTCTTTGCCGGCAGGGGATGTCCGTGCATGTGAAGGTCGCGCCCGCGGGAATACCGAAGGAGGCTGGAGCCGAGGGCGATCGGCAAACGGCCTGCGGCCTCAGTTCTGGCGACTTTCCAGTTGTCTAATAGCGGGCGCAGAGCCGGGAATACTGCTGGCCATGATCGCCGCCATCAGGAAGCGAACGGTCGCATCATCGGTAGCGTCAATCAGCTTGTGGGCGGCTCCGCGCACGTCGCTGGAATGGACCAGAGACCTGTCCACGGGCATGCCCTTCGATTCGAGATACTGCACGTATTTAAGCGTGTATTCCAGGCAACGCGCACGCTGATTGTCCCAGATAGTGGGAACGGCCTTCTCCCAATGGCGGTCGTCCGCCACTTCCAGTGCAGCCCACCAGCAGCAGACACACAGAGGCAGACCGACAAATATGTAGAGCAGCAGTGCGGTCGCGGTCTCCGGTCCGCCGGCTTCGTATGTATATGCCTCTCTGAGGGCGAGATAGAGCGGGACGCCGAGCAGCAGCAGGATGCTCATCGACATCAACAGGCCAAACGCGATGCTCCGCCCAGCATCTCGGAGCAATCGAAGGCTGAGCCCGCAGAACCATTGGCGAGTGTAGATTACCGTTTGCTTGTCGCTGCGTATCATAGCTGATCCTCCTACCGATTATTCTGACGATATACTACAGCGCTCCGGCAGCGAAAATCAAGACTTTTCGGGCCATTGAAGCCCAAAAGGCAGCGACTGAAACATCGCATGCCGCATTCGAAGCTTCCAACGGCACATGTGAAACGTGAAATCCGCCGGTTTTCGGCGGCAGGGATGTCGCACCTCCGCAAATAAGAAAGGCCCCGCTGTTACGGCGAGGCCTTTGAGTGCTGTGGAACCCTGTCGGCTTAGGCCGGAACCACGTTTGATGCGCACGGGCCCTTACGGCCTTCGCCGATATCAAACGTTACCTTCTGGCCCTCGTCAAGCGACGCATATCCGGAAGTCTTGATTTCCGAATGATGCACGAATAAATCGTCGCCGCCACTGTCGGGACTGATGAATCCGAATCCCTTGTCCGAGTTGAACCATTTTACAGTACCTGTATTCACTATAATCTCCTTGGCCCATGTGATGGGCCTTCAACAATGTCTCTCTGTCCTTATTCTAATGACCGTGCTATCGAGAGACCAACAGCCCGCTCAACAAACATTCACATGAATCGATCGCCTCTACCGACGAACGAATCACAATTGTACGCTGATAGTTTGCTCTCCAGTCGCGCCGCACCCTTGCGGAGATCCGACCGCCCATCACCGTCCGAGTCCTTAAGTCGCGCCGCAGCCGTGCGGCCGTGCGGGTAGCTCGCCGCAGATACCGGAGGTGTAATGCCGACTTCAACCGACGTCATGACCGCTGATGCCTGCCTCCCCTGTTGCCGTCGCGCCGCGAACCGCCGCTGCGGCCTCCGCTGCGGTTCGGGCCTCGCCGGCCCTCGCGTCCGCGGCTGCCGCCCCTTGCACTGCCTCTGCGACCCGGCCCCGATCTGCCGCCTCGTTCGCTGTCCATTCTGCGATCGCCGCCCGGCTTGCTGCGGGCCTCTTCCACTTTGATCGCCTGGCCTTCCATCTCTGTGCCATCCAAATTGTCGACCGCCGCCTGGGCTTCTTCTTCCACCGGCATCGTCACGAAGCCGAAACCTCTTGACGCTCCGGTGCTCCTGTCGCGCACGATGTTCGCGGAACTAACCTCCCCGAATGCGCTGAACGCCTCACGAAGATCGTCCTCTCCCGTCGCCGACGGCAGATTGGCCACATATATGTTCATTTCAGCTCCTCAAGAAGACATAACATGCCTCTGCTGCATAAGATAGACTCGCCTTGCGACCGGTACGGCCGCCGGGCGGTTCGGATGGACGGTTCCCGCCGTGAAGCAGTCTGTTCGCCCGATACGAAGTCCCTCAAAACAACAGCGAAATGATCTCGGAGAAAGGTCTTGATGCCGGCCGCCGGATGTCAGGGCCAAAACAGCCTTCAAGGCACATGCTACGCTACATCATTTCAGAAACAGTAACATAATCTACAGGATAATACGAATGCCCGCGCCCAAATGCAACAAGAATATCGATCTTTTCAACAAATATGCGGCCGACAACCAACAGGCTCGCAGGTGCACTATGCAGGCCTCGGGGCAGACTGCCACACGATGTTCCGATCAGTCCCTTGTAACGTATGTCGAGTATGTTCAAAATTCCCATATTCATCCTTCGCTCTTGATCCACGAATCCTGTCGCATTGCCGCCGTCTATCTCCAGCGCTTTCCCGGCCGGCCGGGGGCTTTCTATTCTCCCTTCTGCATCCGGCTCTTCGCATTTACGATGCGCCTTGCTCGCACACGAACGCGGCCAATGACGCCTCGATTCATCTGAGAGTAACTGTCCCAAGAAGTGTGGTTCGGTGTTATCAAGATAGAGCCTCATTGCCG
>CAZGMJ010000157.1:0-3361 GCA_964526785.1 uncultured Pirellulales bacterium | reverse complement strand
CAGACCGGTAATTCCAATTGCCGTCGAACGGTAAAAATGATTGTCGCTGATCACTATATAGAATACATGCCAACGTCCCTGCCAGCGACACAATCCGGTAGGATCATTACTAGGACCTATAGGATTTACAAAATGATAGATAGGCCGATGGGGGTCTTTGGATAACTCCTGTCGAGATCTTGCAAACTTTTTCATCACCCGATTGGTTTTTAACTGCCCTTGCTGTTCCACCAGCCTATTTCCAAAAGCGCATTTTGTCGCTTTGAGGCTGTGGTCATTCTCTTCCTGGGCTTCTATACTGTTTGGAATCGCAGCGAAAACAGTCGCGATCAATACGAATGACAAGATATCAAGCAAAAGTCTTCTCTTCATCTTCTATCTAACCATTGATGTGGACAAGGTGCGTTGCGGGGCTTCGCCGGCGAGAAAAAGAAGGATCAGTGTCCCGATTTCAGCAAAGATAGTACTGTATCATTCATCTTCATTCTGGAACCGTTCATGTAACGCGTATTCTCGGCCAGGCCTGGTCTCAAGCTGAACCGTTTTGCCGCCATACTGCACTCGACAGACTCTTTGTGTCTTTGATTTGACGGTGGCTGAGATAAGCTTTCCGGCTTTCCATGAAATATCGACCGTGAAACCACCACGTGCTCGAAGCCCTTTTACCTCGCCCTCGGCCGCCCATTCTTCCGGCAGAGCCGGCAGCAGGATCAGTGTGCCTGTGTGACTTTGGAGCAACATCTCAAGCACCCCTGCGGCATATCCGAAATTGCCGTCAATACAAAACGGCGGACACTTGTCGAATCCGTTGGGCATGATTTTGCCGTCAATGAAATTGCGAACCATGCGGTACGCAAACTCGCTATTCAAGAGACGCGCCCAGAAAACGATCTTCCACGCCCTCGCCCAACCGGTGCCACCAAAACGGCGGGCTTCGAGCGAGACTGCTGCTGCTCCTGCAAGCTTCGGCGTAGTGGTTGGGTGGATCTGCCTGCCTGGATGAACCGCAAAGAGATGGGAAACATGCCTGTGCGTCTCATTAGGGTCGTCGCGATCCGTTTCCCATTCCTGAAGCTGTCCCCATCGCCCGACCTTCGGGCCCAGCAAACGGTCTCTCATGTCTGCAATCTTCTTCTGGTACGGCTTGTCAACGTCCAGGACCGCTGCGGCGTCCAGATAGTTAGTGAACAGGTCGTAGACTATCTGCTGATCGTAAGAGACTCCATCCTCCACAGGGCCCCACTCGGGAGACCATCCATCCGGGACTACAAGTGTCCCGTCCTCGCGTTCCTTCAACCGATCATCCCAGAATTGACAAATCTCCTTAAGTATGGGATAGGCTGTTTCCGCAAGATAGTCTTTGTCCAGCCCAAAAGCATAATGCTCCCAGAAGTGCTGTGCATACCAGGCGCTCCCAGGCACGTTCCATTTCCAAGATTCGCCGCCGTAAACCCCGTTTTCCGTCCTCAAGGTCCAGCCACGCATATCTTCTCCAAATTCCTGTCTCGTGAGCCGGCGTTTCAAGGGTATCTGACTCTTCACATAATCAAGAAGAGAAGTATGGCATTCGGCCAGATTGGCCGGCTCTGAAAGCCAGTAATTCATCTGAGTGTTAATGTTGGAATGGTAGTCGCTGCCCCAAGGCGGACTGTTACTCTGGGTCCAGATGCCCCTTAGATTGGCAGGCAGAGTCCCCGGGCGCGAAGAGGCAATTAACAGATATCTTGCATGTTGCAGAAGCAGCTCCTCAAGGCCGGGGTCTCGGCCGAAGTACTGATCGATACGGGCGTCTGTGGGAAGCTCTGTTTGGTCTTTACCGGATGCAGGCAACTCTAGTGAGAAACGGTCGAAAAGACTTCTGTAGTCAGCCACATGCTGGCTGTATAGCCTGCTGAAACCTTTATTTGTGGCTGTCTCCACTTGCTTCAAAACTCGGGCCTTCGGGTCTTGTCCTCTCCAGCCCCGCCTATGATCAGCTAAGTAGTTGGTATCAGCACCCAGAATAATCGTAAGTTGCTCAATTCCTTCAAATCGCAGTAGATTCACTTGACCTATCGGATCTCCAGAAAGAGCGTGCGGCTCCGCTACTGCCTCTTTCTTTTTGTGCAGAAAGCCTCCCTTGTGCGACACACATGCTCGTCCGAAATACCGAAGATCATTATCAAGGTTTCCCTCGATTTGAAGGCCGGATGAAGAAAACACAGTCTCTTCTTTGTGCGAGTCGACAAGTACAATTCTGCCGGAGAGTCCCCCCGGACGCTCTCCGGTCACATGCCAGCAGATAATTCCTGCCGGGTAACTGGCAAACGCCTTCTGCTCAATTTCATATCCGCTTTTGTAGTACGTTACTGTATGCACAGCATTTTGAATATCGAGCTTCCGTACGTAGCTCGTCGGTTCGCTCTTATCATCGAACAGAATGTATATATCACCAAAATTCTGATAGCTTCCTCTCTTATTCTCATCGCCGGTCCACAGGCTATCGACATTGAACTGCATACGCTCCACATCTGTGTCACCGAAGAGCATGGCCCCCATTCTACCGTTGCCTATGGGAAGCGCTTCGGTTTCCCAGTCTGAAGCGGGCTTCGTATACCATAGAGCAAGTTCCTCAGAACCATTTGCGACTCGTAAAAGAGCCCCGTTCGCAAAGACTGATACAATCAGAATTGTCGTCAACAGATTTTTACACCGATAGTTGTAGATCAGCCCTATCTGTTCCGGATTTCCTCTCGAATATATGTTGCTCACTGGCAAATTCAGAGTCTTCTCCTTGTTCTTTTTCGCGAGTCCATAGTTTTTATGATAGTGGCTATTGCTATATGATACACGTTTGGTGCGAACCAGGGAACGCCACATTGTGCGAATACCTAACCACATTGTGCAAACATATTCATGCCCTATATGCGGGAACAGCTGTACGACAGTCCGCGGGAGCTGCAATTCCGCCGCTATAGACCGGTCGCTGTCGTTCATTCGGGAACCACAGAGCAATGGCTGTGCCGGACAATTTATTCGCGCATTGAAAGAGAATCTACTGTGGGCACGAACATTTGAGACAGCGAAAGAACTCCGGCAGGCTTCGCTCAAGTTGGAGGAGGATTACAACGAGAAATGGATGATTCAGTGACTTGGGAACTAAACACCCGCAGAAACCCTTGGAAATGCTTGTCGTCCCCCAAAGAAGCTAGCGTGGCTATGTATAGTCTAGTGACCAACTACTCTAATATGACAGCGCTATTGAAATCCGCTGTATTTTGATCTTCTCTTTCGGCTGACATATGATGCTTCGTTGCGGTGTTGATAGGAGATAGTGTCAAATGTTGTGGATGAGATATTTTTCGACCCAAGAATGGAACCG
>CAZGMJ010000156.1:0-3399 GCA_964526785.1 uncultured Pirellulales bacterium | reverse complement strand
TAAGGATACGCCGCTTTCTTCATCCGTCCATCCACAACTTTCGGTTATACCTCTCAATGCAATCCTACAATGCAAGTCATGTATTTGTGTGTCCTTGCCAGAGCATCGTGTTCGCAACAGCCAAGAACAGCATAAAAGGAATAGCGAAAGGCCCTATATACATCTGGGCTCTTGAGATGCATTTCTGCAAATAGGGAAAATAAACCTTTACATTTGAGTAACATAATTGTAGCGTAAAGTCACTATGGTCATAGGCCTGACTAATCGCACTGGCTTCCAAGGTAGCATCCGTCATCGAGGTTTGCAACTGTTACTGATTGGCGGTCGTCCTGAAAGTCGGAATGCAGTTGCGTGTGTAACTGGGGTTTATGGGCTAGTCCTTATCATCGGACCCGAGAAGTTGCACGCTTTATCAAAGTGAACCAAAAACACTTCACTACGGTGTTGGTCCGAAGTGGCTCACGCGCAGCGGGACTATTTCTTATTGCAGCGAAGAACATCTTGGGCGTATATAGGGTCCACTTGGCTTTGGACGAAGCTACAGTGCAGTGACAATGCAGCCTAGCTCGCATGATCAGGGAACCTCAGCAATGGATCAATGGTGAAACGTAATACAATGACTGAAAAACCCTTTCACACCATGGTTGGGCAAGCTCAGAGAGAAGGGCGACGTTTGGTGGCCCCACTCATGGGTTTTCCAGGCTTGAGCATGACTGGCTGCAGCATCAAGCTGGCTCAGCAGAATTACGGTGAGCACTACAAAGTCATCAAGCTGCTGGCTGAGACATTTCAGCCGGATTTGGTCTTTCCCCTGATGGACCTGTCCGTAGAGGCGAATGCGCTGGGGCAGTATACAGTCTTTCCGAAGGATGAATCGGCCACTGTGCTGAAGGACGCGTTTGCAGTGACCGATTTGGCCGCGAGGATGAACATCAACATTTCATTTGACACCCGATTGCTCGGTTACGTTGAGACTCTTAGACTGATGAGCATTGGATTGCCTCCATCCGTGCTGCGAGGAGCATATGTAACCGGACCCTATTCATTGGCCGCGCTGATCATGGGTGCAGACGAAGCCGCTATGGCAACGATGCTGCGGCCCGATGAGTTGGCGCAAGTGTGTCAATTCACAACATCTAAAATCCTGGACTATATGCGGTGGTTGATTGCGGCTGGCGCTCAGGTGATCTGTATCCTAGAGCCCAGCGCTGTGATGTTAGGTCCCGCTCAGTTCGAGCAATTCTCGGTCCAGTACGTTCGGCACATTAACGACAATTGCAAATGCACGGGAGTGGCAACGATTTATCACACCTGCGGCAATACGATGCATTTGGTAAGCAAGATGGTCGAGTCGGGGGTCGACGCGGTGAGTCTTGATTCTCCAGAGGCCGGTGTCAACCTGCCTGTTGTAGCCGAGACTATACCGGAGGAAGTCATGGTCGTTGGTAACATCAGTCCGACAGGTGTTGTGTTGACAGGCCAGCCAGCTAGCGTTGAGGCAGAAGTAAATGAGTTGCTGCATCAGATGGCACCATTCCCAAATTTCATCTTGAGTACGGGCTGCGATCTCCCGCAAGAGACGCCGCTGGATAATATCCATGCATTTATGCGTGCTGGCCGCTCTGCAACACTCAATCTTGATTAGCGGATATTTAGGTCCAGCATAGAAAGGGTGTCGGACTACTCAAGGTCGACACATTGGGAGAGCAGGCTCTGCCGTTTGATTTCGATTTTGGTCAATTCGGCTCGAAGAGCTTCGATACGTTGCTTATTATCCATACAGAACTATCACCAAGTTTCCTTCTGTGTGGTTCCCGTGTCCTTTTGAATCAATCTCCATGTGTCACCGAGGTGATAATATAATTGCATAAATGCCATAGATGTTGAATAGTCTCTTCTGAGTCCCCAGGCATATTTCCGCCGTGCGAGAAAGCCCGCTGAAGCTGCATTACAGCAGGGGACAACGGCGTGCTCACACCAGATGTGTCAGGGCCATTCATTATCACGGCAGGGGCTCCGTGCCCTCATCAAGGATCTTGACATATTGGTCGTAAAGGTAAATTCGGTCACGTTGCTTACCAGTAATTTCCCGAACGATATTGAGAGCTTCTAGGCTCTCAATTGCGCTGCGGACGGTGGGGGCAGTCATGTCGAGACGAGCCGTTGCGTTCGCAATGGTAACCACTGGGTGTTGGCGCAGTAGCTCAAACACGTGATGAGCTGAGGTGGCCTTGCGCCCAAGTCTCTCCACCTTATGGCGATCATCTGCAAACAGTCTTAGGATATGTCCCGCAGTGCCAGCAGCTTGTTGGGCTGTTTGCTCAACGCCTTCGAGGAAGAACCGCAACCAGCCGAGCCAATCGGCCTTGAGACGAACGGCGTCGAGGCGATCATAATACTCTTGGCGGTGCTGCTTAAAAAATAGACTGAGGTACAATAACGGCTGGCTGATTGCACCCTCAGCACACAGGATTAGCGTTATGAGCAGGCGACCGAGTCGCCCGTTGCCGTCCAGAAACGGGTGGATTGTCTCGAACTGCACATGGGCCAGTGCAGCCTTAATAAGCACGGGTGTTCTCTGCGGTTGATCATGGAGGAACTTCTCCAAATTGCTCATACAATCAGCCACGCGATCGGGAGGTGGCGGGACAAACCTTGCGTTGCTAGGACGAGTGCCGCCAAGCCAGTTCTGGGTGCGACGGAATTTGCCAGGAGTCTTATCGCTCCCGCGCCCCTTCGCCAGTAGCACCTTATGCATCTCCCGGATGAGCCGAAGAGACAGAGGGAATTTGTCCTTCCGGAGGCGATTCAGGCCATGATTCATAGCGGCCACGTAGTTGCTGACCTCCTGAACGTCTTCCAGCGGGACACCTGGAACCAGGTTTTCCTCGTGCAGCAGCAGATCCGAAAAGGATGATTGCGTGCCCTCGATTTGTGACGATAGAACAGCCTCCTTGCGAACGTAGAAATACAGGAACAACGGGATGTCCGGCAACTGTGTAGCTACGCCATCCAGGCGACCGAGGGCCCGGTTGGCTTTTTCGACAAGGTCGTGGTCACGCTCGGCAAGTCTGAGCGGTGGATCGGGCGGCAATGGATTTGGCAAGAATGCCCGGACGGACTCGCCCGCCGTTGAGGTCATAATGTATGTGCCTGTGGCTTTCATAGCCTCTATCCTTAAGAAAGCCCGCTTTCTTAGTGAAAACGGCTAAGCAAATATATCGCCATATCTTTTCTTAGTCAAGTAAGGGCGCAAAGTTACCACAACTGTAGACATGTCACTTGACTTGCAACTAATTTGCAACTAAACTTGTGCGCATCATGATCAACATGTTGAACATGTTGATTGGACTAAGCGGCTTCGCCGCATGACAACTCGTTAGCGTTTCCGATCCTCCT
>CAZGMJ010000155.1:0-3478 GCA_964526785.1 uncultured Pirellulales bacterium | reverse complement strand
AGAGATGCAGCAGCTTGTCGTCGAACATCTACTGGCGGAGAAGGAGATGCTTACACCACAACAGCAAAGAGCACTCTTTGATACGATTCGCAAGCACAGCAGTTGTGCGGGCCATTCGTCGATGATTGGTGTTAGGCCGTTCGGCATCCCACAAGCTGATCTGAATCATACCGGCAGCAGTAGCCACAATGAAAGGAGGTGATGCCGCTCAAAACAAACATCTATCCAAATAAAAGATGTGTTTTCCCAAGTTAATGAATGAAAAATGAAAATGAAAGGAAATACTGTGACTAAGAAGACAGTAGCTTGTTTAGCTGGTGTGATTGTTCTGGCGTTTGTGGCTGTAGCAGTTTATGCGACCGCCGACACAGGCCAGACACTGACGAATGATACGAGCATCGCCAGCGCCGAAGGTACCAAGACCGAAGGTTCGGCTCAGATCTGCGTCAAGGATTGCCAATCCTGTGAGGGTTGTGACGGGGATTGCGAGAATTGCGAAGGCTGTGACGGAAATTGCGAGGACTGCGAGAAATGCGAAGCGGCTTGCAAAGGTCATGGCGAAGGTCGCATGTGCGGCGGTCATGGCGATAGCGGCAATGGCTGTTGGTCCGGCGGCTGCGGCGGCCATGGTGGCAGTATCTGAATCCACTGCAGATAGGTACATTCAAGTGCCGATATAACGAATCAGAACAGCTTTTCAACGAACTCTCGTTTGGTGCGAGCAGTCGAATACACTCAATCCAAACGAGAGCTTGTTTTTAAGGTCCCCAAGGGAATTTGCGAGCAAATAGTTCCTTCGCAAGAGGAGTGGGTAATGAAACGTGTAACTCGAAGACAAATATTGGGATCAATTGGTCTTGCTGCCGGATCATGTGTTTTTTCTTCCTGTTTCAACAAGAACGTGGGACCGTCTTCGGGCAAAGGCGAGAAAGCCGGCTTCCCTTGGCCTTACGCCGAGTTAGATCCGGATATTACTGCAGAACGAACGTACTATGACTGTGAAAAGGGCAAGTGCATGTACGGCGTTTTTGCTCCTGTCATGTCACAGCTTGCTGCAGAACACGGCGAGCCCTACAGGTCTTTTCCTGTTGGCATGATGAGGTGTAAACGCTGAGAGTGTGACAGTATGGAATGCAGCTTGAAACTTAGTAGATTGTCCCTATACTTATTGACCGGGTGCATTGCCTTAAGCGGTTGCGCCAATATTGATCCATGGGGTGAATTCGACAATCTGCCCGCATCTCGCTCTCAATCGTTTGATGCCGAGATCGATGCGGATGAGTCGGTTACAGGTGACTCACCGGACTTGGCAAGCGAGTTGGCCGGGCGGACTCTTTCATTGGGCGAGTGCGTCACCGTCGCCTTGGAACACAATCCGCGCACGGCCGAATCCTGGCAAGCGATTCGCGCTGCAGCCGCACGCCTGGGTCAAGCCAAAGCGGACTACCTGCCGAGTATCGGTTTTACCTCCAGCGCCGCCCGAGGCGACACTGTCGAATTGAATCGCCCAATCGATATGGGCATCTATGATCGCCATAGCGCTGTTTTCGGCTTTCGCTGGCTCTTGTTCGACGGTGGCGGCCGGAAGGCCCGCGTGGACGCGGCCGCAGCGCAGGTATTGGCGGCAGGTTTTCGTCACAACACGGCTCTGCAGGATGTGGCGCTGGAGACGATCGAATCCTACTACAATCTGCTCGCCGCCCGGAGCTTTCAGCAGCTTGCCGAGGAGACAGTCCGCCAGCGGGACTACCAGCTTCGACTCGCCCAAGCCCGGCATCGCGCCGGTGTTGTCAGCAAGTCCGACGTGCTGCGGGCGCAAACGGACAGGGCCGACGCGGAGTTGAACCTGGTGCGGGCAAAGAACTCAGTCAAGGTGGTAAAGGGACGCCTGGCCACCGCAATGGGTGCGTCGGCATCCGGCGGTTTTCAGATCGCCGCGTTGCCTGAGGTCGAGTATGCTGAACAACTAACCGACCTCCAAGGTTTGCTTGATGAGGCTGCTCGCAGTCGTCCGGAGTTGAAGACCGCCGTCGCCCAGGTCCGCAGCGAGCAAGCGGAGGTCCGGCTTGCTGAGTCACGGTACTGGCCGACGGTCGCCCTGGACTCCGGCTTCGGCTGGTTGGGCCGAGAGTTTCCGCCCGACATGCGTCATTGGATTGTTGGAGGCTCGCTTGATGTGCCCCTGTTCACCGGCTTCGACCGCAACTACCAGTTGCACGGCAGCAAGGCCGGGTTAGGCGCCGCAATAGCTGGGTACGAAGCTGCTCTTCGAGGCGTGGAGTTGGAGGTATGGACGGCGTACTGGCAAACCATCGAGGCCGGCCAGGCCATTGCGGCCGCTGAGCACTTCGTTGCCAGTGCCGAAGAGAGCGCCCGTGTGGCCGAGGGTCAATACAAGAACGGAACCGGTTCGATCATCGGGCTGATCGACGCCCAGACTGCACGGACCGCTGCAAACAATCGGCTTATCCAGGCCCGGCTGGATTGGCGAATCGCCCGGGCGAGGTTTGCGCATGCTGCGGGGCGGTCCCTGATCGAGCAAACCGAACCAGTTCTGAAGAAAGAAAACGATTCAACGGCGGTGTCATCGGACTGATTGCGCCGCTGTTAATGACAAACTGAAAGGAACATCTACATGAAACGAGTTTGGAACTTCACCTGTAAGTCGGTGCTGGTTCTTTCCCTGGCGACGCTTGTGGCGCCCGCGTGGACTGACGCCGAAGACACAGCATCGTCGAACAAGGCCGAGCGACCAGTGCCGGATTGGTATCCCTATGTCGCGTCGGATATCCTGGAGTGGTCCAAGCCCAAGCCGGGTGTATGGGTTGATTTGGGCGCCGGTTCAGGCGGGGTCGGCCTGGCACTGGCGTCATCGAAGACTCGGGCTGCTTCCCAGAGCACGATCATCTTGTTGGATCCCGACGCCAAGGCGCTTTCCCAGGGTCTGCAAAAGGGCCGGGAGAAGGGGCTGGGCAACCGGCTGGTCGCCGTGGTGGCCGTGGCCGAAAGAATGCCGTTGCCCGACAACTCGGTCGATCTTGTTTTCAGCCGCGGCTCGATCTGGTTCTGGAAAGATCGCGCCAAGGGAATTCGAGAGGTCTATCGTGTGTTGCGGCCCGGTGGAAAAGCGATGCTCGGAGGCGGCCTGGGCAGTCAATACCCCGAATGGGCCCGTCGCCAATTCATGCGGAGAAGGCACGGCCGTTGGAACACCGATTCGCCGCAGGCGAAAGAGTTCGTCCGGCTCCGGGATCCCGATACGATTGACCAGTGGGCGAAAGATGCGGGAATCCGCGATTTCGAGGTCATTGGCCATGGCGCCGTACCTCCGGACGATCCGCGTGCAGGGTCGGGCACTTGGCTGCGGTTTACCAAGCCGAAGGATAAATGAGTATGGCTGCCCATCGCGTCGCGGGTGCAAATAAACTGGCGAACCGTTATGGCGCGATTCAATCGGGTCGTGAGCTGATGTGACTCA
>CAZGMJ010000154.1:0-3494 GCA_964526785.1 uncultured Pirellulales bacterium | reverse complement strand
CTCCGGATCGCATCTGCTGAGAACAGACAAGACTGAAACTTCCAAGCGGTTTTCACTTGAATCTTGGCCATAGCAACCCAGTGGAATTGCCTGCTCTACTATAGCTCGTCCTTCAGGGAATGCAATCCACCATCCTATGATGACCCACCTTGCTTGTACGATACAGTTGATTTCCTCAGCGATTAAGAATAGGCCTCGTTTGCGTGCGATTTTCACCTCCGACACATTCGCCGCCCGGACCAACTTCTCTTGCCATCACCCCCCTTCTCCCATCTATAAGCTCGATCATCATCCGGTCCTTCTCCCGCGAACTCGTGGTCTTTTCGCGAATCAAGGACGACCTGTCCGCCAGCCGCCTCATCGCTGTCTCAAACCGGCTCGACAGCTTCCAGCCATGCTGACCGCCGTACCGGCTGCTGAGATAACTTACATGCTCAATGAGGCCCAGCCGCGATAGCCTGGCTCGGGCTCGCTGGAGAATTCTACGGGAAACATTGTACTCGGACTCAATATATGTCAAATTAGGCACTATCTGATTACCCCATTTCAACTCGAAGAATATGCACGCTGCGGCGTGCTGTTGATTGCGGTTCCCCGGAAAGAGCATTTCGATTAGTTCAGTAAAGTCGGATATCTGGCTGATTCGCCTGTGTTGAAAGTCGATCTTCGTTGGTTCTGTCACGTTACATTTGCACCCCGGCCTTTTTGTTCAGAATATGGCCTTCGACGCGGGACCTGAATGTCGAGGCCTTGTTAAAATTGAGAGGCACTTATTCATATATTTTTCGGTTGCACCAGAAATCGGGAGAACATGCGGGTGCTGCACACAATAAGGCAGGTTTAGGGGGAAGAGGGATTTCGTGGATGGGTACTCTTATATGGTCTGACGGAGGGGATTGGGAGGGTGAAAGACTTGTCATTTGCCTAATCTCTACACAGCCTAAACGCTGGCATGTTTACCGACGAGAGGAAGGAAAAAGCTATTACAAAAGCAAAGAATTCACAATTTGTCGCATCCATCACTTTCCTGCTTTCTGGAACTTCCAGCCTCCCCAGTTGGCTGGTACCAACCGTGCCTCACTGGGAACATCGCTGACGACTCCAGCCGCATCGTTGGCCCAATAGAGACGCACGAGCGTCTCCACCCCATTACCGATCAGAACCCCGATGTCGCCTCGCGTCTCGATCCCGGGCTCAACATCGAGTCCAATCACGTGAAGGGGCACAGCCAGTTCATACGACCCTGCCGCCTGCCCGAGTGCAACCTCCTTGCTGACATCGGCGACGGCATCGAACCGAACCTGACCAACCGGTGAGATGTAGTCGACCGGCTCACCGAGCCCCTCACCTACCTGTTGAAAGCGAACGGCTCTCACACATCCTTTGATCGGGTCGCCTTGTCGGGAGACCAGCAGGCGAACGTCTCCTTCAGATGCCAGATCGAATCGACTTCCAGCACGTTTGCCCGGTCTCTGTGTCTGCGCTTCGGCTTGTGTGCGGATCATCAGGTCCAATCCGCCGCCGGTGGCAAACATTCGCTGCCAACCTTCAGGGGTATCGTTGTCCAGCAACTTCGGATCCTCAGTACGCCAGGCAGCGTAGAGTGTCTCGCCATGCACCATAACTGCGCCGCGTATGTTGCGGGCGTTTCCGATCCGGACCCAGGCGGCCTGTTTCCACTCGTTGAGTTGTCCGTCTATCCGTGGCGGTGTATCCACAATCCTGATTGTCAGGATCTGCTCACCTTCTTTCGGCTTGGGCCTGTCGGGCCAAATCTCAGGTCGGTGCCGAAGCATTTCGCGGCGGACCTGTAGGTCGAATGGGCCGACGGGATGCGTTGACTCCAGTCCCTCGATTTTGAAGACCCCAGTGAATTCCTTCCCGGCAGTCAAGTAGATTGAGCCATTGGTCATTTGCTGGATGGCAGGCCAAAAGTGTTCATCGTTGAAGCTGACATCGTCGATCAACATGCCGCCCCTGGCCTCAGGCAAACGCAGCAATGGCTTGACCAGGACACTTCCGCCAAGATCGGTGACGTAGAGACCATCGGCGGTGAAGACGTAGATCGCCCCGCGGTAGGCGTTGACCGCGAACATCGGGCCTATCTCCGTATGCATCGGTTGAAAGCGAAAGCCGATGTACCGCTTGGGCAGGATGAGTTGTCCAGTGAACTGAGGAGCTATTGCCAGGCTGCCCAGATGCGTGTGGTACATCCATAGCCGCCTGCCGTCGCGCCATGCGGTCATGGGGCCACCGCCCCAGCCGCCCCAGCCCGGGCTCATGACGTGTGTGTCTTTATCGACCTCGAGGGCGTTACCCAGCCAATTCGGCACATCCGCACTGAATCGCCTTGCTGCCGACAGGTTCCAGACAGGAATACCTTGCTCGGTGATGCGGGGCGGCGCCATCGCCCAGCCAGCCTCAGTACACACCGAGAGGTCGCGGTCGAACATCAATCCACCGGCGAACTCGCCGGTCTGGAGCTCTTTAGCCTGTACGGCGCCATCCACGTTCAGGTCCGACCAGGCAAAGAACGAGCCATTCGCATTTGCGATTCTGGCTTTTACCTGTGGATCATCCTCCATGGCCTCGTTCATTATGTCGAGCTTGCCCATGGACTTTCTGCCCATATCTCCGAGCGAGGCGATGATGCGTGCCTTCCCTCCGGCCGGACCATAGCGAAACACGTCCAGCCTGCCGGCCAGGAAGTACGATGGGCCGATGAAGGGATTGACCAGATATCTATACCCTCCCCGGTAGACCACAGTCCCCGGCGCCCGTCCAGAACTGTGGCCCTTGAGCCAGTAGATGGCACGGGGCTTGGAGGTCTGGTTCTCATAGTCTACAACGTATTCGATACCCTGATTTTTGCTGGGATAGTAGAAGCGGGTGCGGTCCTGCGGGTCGAGATGTCCGCCCCCGCCGTACCGCGGAGGACCGTAGAAGGCCTTGAGGAACTGTCCTGTTGCAGCATCCCACACACTGATCCGTTTCGGGGCATAATCGGCCTCGCAGACCCACAGCTTGCCTTCCGCATCGACCGCGATCCCCGCCGGATTGTGCATCCGCTGCTCGTCGTAGAGCCCGAACTGCGAACCGCCCGGTTTTCCGATCGTCCGCAACCGCTGACCGTCAGCGCTGAATACACGCACCTGATGTGACCGCCCTGCCTGCGAAACGTACACCCGGCCCTTGGCATCAAGGGTCAATTCGTGGGGTTCTTCCAAATCCGACGCCAGTATCTTCGACGGGCCGAGTTGACCGTCACAAGGCTGAGGCCGGTCGAATCGTTCCAGTTGTGAACCAGATGCAATGAAAAGGCGACCTCGCTGGTCGAACGACATACCGCGCACATGCGGAAACTCGATGATTGCCTGCGGTTCCGCTTTATCACCTTGGATTGTGAAGCAGTGGATCTGTCCAGCCCAGGGACAGCCAACCTGTCTGGCGTCAACAGTAAATTCCCTTTGACGACGATTATTTCTACCGTTCTT
>CAZGMJ010000153.1:0-3654 GCA_964526785.1 uncultured Pirellulales bacterium | reverse complement strand
CTTAGGGGCAGACGCAAAACAGCCGGGTAGGTCGTGAAGTGGGATATCGCACTCATTCGACGGCCTCCGCACGAAGCTCTGCGAATCTCTCCATGCTCGGACAGTCAAACTCTATCCATAGATTGATGTCGTTGCGTCGCCATCGCCGGGATCGGCCGATGCGTAGGGAGTGAGGCAGTTGTCCAGCGGCGATCATTTGATAAATCTTTGTCTTCGACAGACTCAACATTTGACCGAGTTGCCGGGCGGTCAAGAGGGCGGGCTTTTCAATGGGATTAGTCATTTCGACCACCGCCTTCCGTGATACGCTGACGCCACTGCTCGAACGCATCATGCCGGTGCAAAGCCCATGCGGCTCGTTCGATGTCGTCGATGGTCCAGAGATAGTTCCCGGAGGGTCCTTTGGGCGGGGGTAAGACGCGGCTATTCCAGACCGCGCGTGTCAATGAGTCGGGGGCAAGTCCCAGCAGTCGAGCGACCTGCCGCGTGGAGTAGAATTGGTTCATCGTTCAATGCCTCAAACAGATCAATCATCAGCGACCTCTTATCGTCGCCTCTATGAGGTATTGAACGACAAACAGCGTCTTTTTCAGACGAACAGCGTCTTTCTCAAAAAGTTTCCCAAGTTTTTGAGCCAGTGTACTTACATTCACTCCGCCCTATCTTTATGCTTTCGAGATGGTGAGCCAGTTCAGGGATGTGCTCGCCAATACTCTTGCGTGCCCGCGCGACCGCGTTACGGATTTGGTCTGCTCTCTTATCAGCGTCATCCTTAAAACGCTTGATCTTTGTGCCGGATGCTGATGGGCGCGTGTCTCTTCGCAGGAAACCCCTCAGTTCTTCTTGTTTCTGCTCGGCTCTCTCCTGCGCTGCCAAATCGTTGTTCTTTCTTGCCTGCTGGATCTCGCCGTCAAGCTCCGTCATTTCATCTCTTAGGTTTTTCAAGTATTCGTCGTCCATGCACTGATCTGCTTCTTCACCCTCGCTCTTAATGACGGTCCCATCTACGGCTGCAATGAGTTCTCTGAGGCTTAGCGATCTGCCAGATGAACCGGAGGACAGTAGCTGGCGAATATAGCCCATGCCTTTTAAGTCATTCAATCCGGAAGCTCGCCTTTTGCCATACTTGACTCTCCAAGTATCGCCGTCCTTTTTGAAGACGTTCTCCGCCTCGATCGATGCGTGGGCTTCTGAATCGCTCGGCCCATCGCCGCTCGCTATGTGCTGATGGGTCTTCCTGATTAGCGTCACGAGATCAGCAATAGCATTGCTCAAATCGATGAAGCGGTCTCCCGCATGTATTCTCCCCTCCGGCGTCGTACCTACACGTTCGCCAGCTTTCTCGGCAAGGGCTTTGACTTCGGCAAGTCTACGTCGCACAACTGGCCCAGCTTTTTCGTGCGGATGGGCCAATTCGAGATGGTCGCACCATCGGTCAATCTCGCTGAAGGCCGACTTGATCATTCCTTCAGGGCGAAAAGAGGCTTGTCCCTCGACAATTTCAGTATGGCGCTCACAGCTTTTTCTGGTCCACTTGTCCAGCCAGTCGGCGGCTTTCAGCGTGCTCGTATTTGCATCCATCTTCGTACCAAAAAGAAAAAGCCGGGGCTATGCACGCACATCGAATGCGCAGTCGCCTTGCGGTAGGACTCGCCCCGGTCTTAAGTGATTTATGCCAAACAGAAATGTTTTCGATGTTTTGCATATTGATATTCTGGCTCAGGACGGGCATTCTGTCAAGCTGTCATGGCGGATTTTGCTTTATGTCTTGACGACCAATTACCGATATAGATTCCTGGAGAAGTACAAACCTGCGTCTTCAGCGCCATTGGGAGTCTTGCACTAATGCAAATCAACGGGAATGAAGAGCACGAACCGCGATTTTCCAGAGTAGTCGTCATCTGTTGCGTGGTTGTCTTTGGCACTGCCGTGGTTGCCTATTTTTCTTGGAGAATTCATTGGATAGCTGCTGTCGCTCTCATAGCGCGCCAAGCAAGAAAAGACCTGGCCAATATCACGAATGAAGGTGCGAATGGTAAGAACGGATAGCCAATGCTCGGATTCATGTATCACACCTACAAGCCGTTTGTTCAACCCAAGCCAGAAGCTGTCGGGCACGCTGAGGGTTCAATAATTCGCTCTCACATCCCCTCCAGGGTGCCTGAGACTCCGGACACATATCGATCTTGAGCCATCTGCCTGGGCAGGCGGTGAAAACCAGTCTGCCGACGCGGAGTGTGGCCGGCTGTACGCTGATCGGCAGGTCTCGCTCAAGCTCTGCAAAGAATTGCCTGTCGTCATCCATGCCTCCATTCTACCAACCCGGCGGCATTCTTACAATCTCATCAACGAACCGGCTCTGCCGGCTCTGTTCTGTTTGCGTAGTCATACCATTTGCCCCCTTCGTTAAATGGGTTCATCGACCATGCGGACGATCCGCAATTTCACGTCGTCGGGGAGGTCTTCCCAGACCGCGAGAAGGCGTTGCAGGTGCGGTTCGCGGTCAAGAATTGGCAAGTATATGGCAAGTCGTTCTGTAAGTTCTTTGTTTACAAGGGTTGAAGCCGGTTTGCTAAACCGTCGTACCGGTATAAGCTGGTACCGCGGGTTCGAATCCCGCCCTCTCCGTTATCTGCCCGGTGACGCTGTCGAAAGGCAGGGGTCTCCGTGCGCATCTGGTCAAAGCGGTTTGCTTAGCTTATCGGGGCGTGTCCGGAGCCCAGATCGGAATCTACATTTCTCGGACATCCACGAAAGATCCACTTTCGTACTGCAGCGCTTTGTGCATGCCTTCAATCAGGTGTGGAGCGGCCGTACGCGGGTCCGGCATTGCTTCGGTATGACGGGCATTCTGGAGCTTCTTGACCGTGGGGTACTTGTCAGTCTCCTCGATTTGCCAGATAGTCTCCTGGATTTCGCTGTCGATCAGGCCGGGGGCAAAGGCATTGAAGTGCGTCCCGGTGTATTCCTTTGCATAGACGTCCATCAACATATTCAGCGCCGCTTTGGAGACCGAATAGGGACCCCACCCGGGAGAGCTTCGCAACGATGCCTTCGTGGACATGGCTATTACCTGTTTGATTTCATCGACCTGAATGAAGAGCAGGTCAAGCAGTACCTTGTTTGCCCACACGTTGATCTCCATTACCTGCTTCATGTGATCCACGTCCAACTCACTCATCCATTTGATCTCACCGAGCACTCCTGCGTTCAGGACGATCAGATCGAGACGTCTGAGCCCGTCGATGAAGTCGGGCAGCAGACGGCGGACATGTCCGGAATCCGTCAAATCCACCTGCAGATGGCTGTACGCGGCGTTCTCTTTAAGATCGCTTGGTGTTCTGCGGCTGATTCCCCATACCTTGTCGCCTCGGGCAGCGAATTCTTCCGCAAGACCATGGCCTATTCCGGAGCTCGTTCCTGTAATCAATATGTTCATTGACAACCCTTCTTCTTCTTTGGCGTATCCGGCATTTCGATTGACTGCTGAAAATGCACCAACCATGCGAAGATTCCACATATAATTCGTGGAATAACACCCTGTATGTAAATAACCTGGCGACGAACTGCATACTATCAAAGGTCTGCGCAATTGCCAGCATTACCCGGAAGATAAGATAGTCAAAGCCGTTCGACCACTGACGACGGCGAGAA
>CAZGMJ010000152.1:0-3925 GCA_964526785.1 uncultured Pirellulales bacterium | reverse complement strand
GGCCCACGGAGGCCGACGGCCAGGGCTTGTCGCTGCATCGGATTACCGACAGCGACTACGGCAACGACCCGGCCAACTGGCAGGCCGGGGCACCCTCGCCGGGGCAATAAGATGCGACCGTAAGGTATTGGTTCTCTAGGCCCTCGGCGTCATGGCCTGCGAATCTGCGTCACACGCTCAACGGGAACGGCCGTCCGCACGAGCGGTTCGATACCGCTGCCGAATTGATAGGCCACGACTCTTACCTCAACAGGCAATCTTGCACGAACCGGCAGTTCGGCAATCATGAGGCTGCCCTTATCAATTCTCGCAGGACCGCATGCAACATAGTATTCGACAGGCAGCCCGGAACTGCTTGTCGCCCCCAATAGCACCGCACCTTCTCCAACGACAAGGTCAGGCAGGGGCGGAAACGTAATCGTTTGCTCGTCCCCTTTCTTCAGGCCCGAGAATCCCCGAGGCATCATGCCCACCTGTTCGGTGTACCGATACTCCGAGTCGCCGCGGCTGCAAGCCATGAAAGTCACCCGAGACCTCTCCGTAGCCGCCGCGAGATTATCGTAGCGCATCCGCAGTGTGTTCGGCCCCGCGGCAACTACAGGCCCGCTGACCTGACGGACGAAAATGCCGGTCCCCGCATGCCCCACCGGCTTACCTGCTTCCAGCCAGCGAGGCCCTCTGCCCTTGTGTTGCGATGGATATTGCTCTGCATATGCCGGGTGCACCCGAAATTCCTGGCCGTCACCAACCCACTCGATTCGCGTAAAGAAGAAGCGAGTGCCCGCGTCCACCCAGTACGGATCCTCCCATTCAATGAACTGATCCTTCTTTCCAAATCCTCCCGCGTGATACGCCACAGTCGCTTCCGCCATCTCCCTGTCGAAGTGCCACGCCGCCCGGCTCCTATCGCCGCCATATGCGTCCCACTGCGCCGGCGGCAGCTCCGGAGCCTCGATGCAAAGATCGCTGAGCCATCCGTCGCGATGGCCTATCTGTTTCGTCTGCACCGGTTCCTTTGCATCGGCCCGCCACTGCGGAATGCAGTACTTCGCGGCCTTGCCAATAAACATCGCCAGATACGCCGCATTCCGATCGGACCACGCGAAGTGTCCCGCTCCGGGCTCAACCACAATGCTTGCCAGGTTCCCCGGATTCGCAGCCCGATACGCAGCCAGCGCATCCCGGCCTCCCTCCCATGTCTCGCGGCCGCCGGCGTCCCGCATGGTGCCGCCGAATTCATCGAACTGCCCCGTCATCATCAAGACCGGAACGCCGCCGGGAACCGAATCGGAACCGCCGGGCGTTCCGCCGCGATATTGCACCAGCCCGAAGCATCGCTCGTGCATCTTCGTCGCCCAAACCTTCGCCTGCGGCCCTCCCGCCGAATGTCCCACGAACATCACCGGCGCAACCGACAGTTCCCCATAACCGCTGACCGCGGCGAACTTATCCAGCACGGCCTGCGGTTCTACGCTGCCCAGACCACATTTCAAAAAGACGATAGCCAAACGCTGCTCCGCACACGCCCGCCGAATCTGCGGATCCTTCGCAAACTCCCGCTCCATCAGCGTCATACCCCCCATAACCACTCCGCGAATCGACGCCGCCTCCGCAGGCACCCAGAGAAATGCGCTCCGCTCCCCTCTGTCAGTGCTCAGCGCCATTCTGTACTGAAAGACGGCCGCCGACGTCCCCGAAGCACCGAGCATCATCCCCGTCATCGCAAGCACCGCGACCTTTATCAACTTCGAGAATATCGATCGCTCTGCTACTGCTGCCATAGCCTCGAATCTCCGATCCTGTTGTTACGCTTCTGACTTTCCGACATACCAGTAATGCCCGCACGCTTGCCGACACCTACAACAGCCCCACCAGCCGCCGCAAGTCGAATGCGGTCACCAAGAGTGTAACGAATGCCGGCAGCTATTTACAGCACATCTTCCGCACGCCGCAATGCTCCTCCGGCACCACCGACCGTCGCGCCCCTCCGGCCAATCCACTTGACAAGCTACATCGACCGCAGTACCATTCCTTCAGCTTCAGATTGGTGCGCCCGTAGCTCAATTGGATAGAGTCGCGGACTTCGAATCCGAAGGTTGCAGGTTCGAGTCCTGCCGGGCGCGGTCAAAAACCCCACTGGCGATAGCGCCAGGGCGTGTCACCTTCTCACCTGAAGTCATAGTCGGGCGTTGTTCGGCGCACAAAAGCGCCAAGCGCGACGCCAAGACAGAATCGGTGACATTTTGATTGTCAGTTCCAGTCTTCAATGCCCGCTGGCTTTCCCTACTCGGACTGCTCAAATCCGGTAGGTTCGCTATGGCGTCGGCTTCTCCGTTTCGTAAGACGTGTGCGTAGACGTTCATACTCAGGGCGACGGTGCTGTGGCGCATGATCGACTGAATTGTCTTGGGATGAACGCCGCTGTTTGCCAGTAGTGAAGCCGTCGTATGCCTCAGGCTATGAAAGTCAACTACGCGGCCAGCTTCGTCCTGATATTCTATGCCTGCCGCCTCAAGGTCGGGTCTGAGCATATCAATCGGCTTGCCCGGCACTTTCAGCGCCTGTGCATCGGGTAGTTTGTTGGCGAATAGCTCCTTGAGTTCTCCCGCTGTATCCGGCTTCAAGGGTAGCGTTGCTTCGCGCCTGTTCTTGGCGTTGCGGTCTCGGGCGGTGACCGTGCAGCGGTCGAAGTCAAAGTCCGACACTTTCAGCCTGCGTATCTCATTCGCCCTCAAGCCGCTCTCGCAGGCCAAACGGTAGATTATGGCCCTCTGATACCCGGACAGCCTGAAACGCGGCTCAGCGGCCATTGTCGCTTGCAGAAGACGGCGAATCTCGTCAGGCTCAAGTGCCCGGCGCTGTCGGCGAAGGTCGTTCTTGGTAACGCGTACACATTGCAGGTGCTCGACAGGTGAACTCGTTGCCCTTCCGTCCTGTTTCATCCAGCGGGCAAGGTGCTTTATACTCTTGAGATAGTAATTGGCTGTCTTCTTGCTCAGGCCGTTCTCTTGCAGGCCCGCAATAAACCGCTGGACCTTACTGGCCGATACATCGGTCCAACTCTGAAACTTGCAGCCCTTGACGATTCGCTCGACTCGGGAGACGGTCATTTGGACCTGCTTGGCGGTGTCGCCCTTGTCGGCAAGACTCTGGCCGAAGTCGGCGATATGCGCGGACAGCGGCTTTGCTGCCGCGTTTTTGCTGCCGTCGAGAAGCCCGATCTTGACGAAGCGGTCTCGCGTCTTTGGCGGGATGCTCTCAAGCCATTTCGATAGCTCCGGGCTTAGCGGTTCACGGTTCATCTTGGCGGCGACAAGCCTCTCGACCCATCGGCCGAAACTCTCGCTCTGCCGCCTGTCGGTGAATGCGGGCAAACGGCGAACGCGGCCCAGATTATCTTTGAACTCGACGTAGAACTTGCTCGTCTTTCGCTTCCTGCCGCTTCGGTCTCGATATGTGCTCTTGAAGATTCGCATCACTATTGTCTCGCTTTCTGCCAGCACTCAATCAGATACTGCGAAACACTTACCTTTGCCTGCCTCACGTCTGTCCGTAGCTGGCGGTGTTGGCTTGGGGTCAATCGCAGTGTGACGATTCTACTGGCGCGGTTGTTCGGTTTCATCGCTGGACGCCCACGTTTTGCTTTTCGCTTTGCCATGCTGACATTCTATTTTATGTAATCGCTCTATTCAAGAACAATCTTTGTTTTTCTGGAAGAATTCTCATCTTTCTTCAGCTTGCCATTGCTGGCGGCTACAGCATCGACCTTCCGTTACCCACCGGCGCATCTCCTCAGTCGAATACAGACGCCGATTGCAGTTGCCCAAGCGGACAGGCATAGGGCCAATCGCGCCGGTCCGCTCCAAAGCCTTAAAAGCGGTTACCGATATACCCAGCATTGCGGCCGCTTGGTCGATACCAACAA
>CAZGMJ010000151.1:0-4169 GCA_964526785.1 uncultured Pirellulales bacterium | reverse complement strand
ACGCCATCAAGCCCATGCTTCAGTAAGCCGGTTGAGGCGAAGGCGGTCTTCGCCCGGCGACATCGCATTCTGCTGTGACGAAAGGAACGCACCATGGCGGACGAGAGCATTGGATTCATCGGTGGCGGTCGAGTCACTTCCATTCTGCTGAGTGGTTGGCGTCGCGCGGAGGCGATGCCCGGCAAGGTCACCGTCTTTGACTGCAACCAAGAGGCCCTGGCCGCCCTGCAGGCCAAAACGCCCGGCATCGCAACCACCAGCGACATGGCCACGGCGGCTTCGCAGGACGTGGTCTTCTTGGCCGTGCATCCACCGGTCATCGAGGACGTCCTGCCGCAGTTGAAGCCGCACTTGCAGGCGGACGCGGTCCTGGTGTCGCTGGCCCCCAAGTTCACCATCGCCAAGCTGTCGGAAATGCTCGGCGGCTTCGACCGGGTCGTGCGGATGATCCCCAACGCCCCGTCGGTGGTCGGCAAGGGGCTGAACCCGGTGGCCTTCGCTCCGGCCATCGAGGCTGATGACCGCGAGTCGATCCTTGAAATGCTCCAGCCTCTGGGTGACTGCCCTGAGGTGCCGGAAGAGCAGATCGAGGCCTACGCGATCATCGCGGCGATGGGGCCGACCTACTTCTGGCCGCAACTATACGAGTTGAAATCCCTGGCCGAGTCGTTCGGTCTTTCGGAGCAGGCGGCCATGGAGGCCGTGGACAAGATGCTCTGGGGCACTGTGGCGACGATGAAGGACTCGGGCCTCTCTCCCGAGCAGGTCCAGGACCTGATCCCCGTCAAGCCATTGGCTGATGAGACCGCCGCCATGGTGGCTGCCTATCGCCAGAAGCTGACCGGCCTGATGGAGAAGATCAGACCGTGACACACTCTTTGGCGACTATCCTGGCGCAATGCCCGTGCAGTGGCGGCGGAGGCGGCTCCGGCGGCGGCATGAGCCAGTTCGCCTGGCTGATGCTCTTTGCGTTGGCGTTTGGTCTGTGGCAGGCCGTGAAATGGACGCGAGCAACCTGGAAAACGGAAGGAACAAGCAATATGTCGAGATTCATGAAAGTTGGTCTGATCCTGGTGCTCGTGACCAGCATGGGCGCAGTGGTGGGCACGCAGTTGATCGCAGCCGAGGAGGCCGATGCGCCTCAGGGCAAGACGACATCCGAAACCAGTGGCGTGCCGAAGCTGCTCGACTTGGGCTCTAAGAGTTGCATCCCTTGCAAGAAGATGGCCCCCATCCTGGAGGAGCTGAAGAAGGACTACGCCGGTAAGTTCGACGTGGAGTTCATCGACGTCGGCGAGCGAGAGAATGCCGCCAAGGCGAAGCAGTACGGCATTAAGCTGATCCCCACGCAGATCTTCTTCGACAAGGACGGCAAGGAACTCTGGCGACATGAGGGTTTCCTGAGCAAGGCAGACATTCTTGCCAAATGGAAAGAGCTCGGGTTCGTCTTTGAGATGGAGCCCCCGACCGATACCCCCGATGTGCAAGGCAAGGCGAGTCCCTCCACGCAGCCCGCGACCGGACCTGCCGAAGAGCCGAACACCGTGGCACGGGCGTATCCGAACCTGGCTTCGGCTGCGCTGGTCCATGCCCGGCCGGTGGAACTGCCCGAGGGCGTGCTGCTGCAAGCCGGTGACCTGAAGGTTACACAGAAGGACATTGATGCCGAGATCGCCAAGGCCCCGGAGGCGATGCGAGAACAACTCCGCAAGAACGCCTTCTTCCTGCTGGAGCAGATGGCCACACGGCAACTGCTCGTCAAGGAAGCCAAGGCAGCAGCGACCAAGGACGGCAAGGATGTTTCCAAGCTCTCCGAGCAGGAGCTTCTCAAGGCGCATTTCGACAAGCTTACTGCCGACGTGAAGGTCACTGACGCCGAGGTGGCTGAGTTCTACGAAAAGAACAAGGACATGGTCGGTGGTCAGCCGCTGGAGGCGGTCAAGGGGGCCATCGCCAATTTCCTGCGGCAGCAGAAGCAGCAGGAGATCGTGGACAACCACATCCAGACACTAGGCCAGCGCAAGACCATCGAGGTGGCGTCCGCCTGGCTCAAGCATCAGGCCGAGCTGGCCATGGACAATCCGGTGGACAAAGCCCGTGCCAGCGGCAAGCCCTCGCTGGTGGATTTCGGGGCCAAGGGCTGCATCCCCTGCGACAAGCTCACCCCGATCCTGGAGGCCATGAAGACCAAGTTTGAAGGCAAGGCCAACGTGGTCTTTATCTCCGTGCGCGAGCAGCAACTTCTTGCCTCTCGCTACGGCATCCAGTCCATTCCAGTCCAGATATTCTTCGACAAGGACGGTAAGGAAGTGTTCCGCCACTCCGGATTCTGGCCGCAGGAAGAACTTGAAAAGAAGCTGGCCGAGATGGGCGTGAAGTAAGGAGTCGTTATGAAAGCCAAGAAGATCGTCGGCAAGGTGCTCATCGTCTTCCTGCTGGTGAGCATAGGCGTGGCCATCGGCAAGGAAATGGCTGCGAGGAATGCTCCGGCCACTGTGGAACCGGTAGCTGCCCCAGGCGAGACGAAGGTGGTCGTCTACTACTTCCACGGCATTCCCTGCATCACCTGCACCTTCATCGAGACGACGGCGGAGAAGCTGGTGCGCGAGGAGTTCGCCGACGCCGCCGCGGCCGGGACGATGGAGTTCGTCTCATTGAACTACCTTGAGCCGGAGAACGCGGCCCTGGCCGAGAAGTACAACGTCGGCGAGAACATGGTCATCGCGGTGCGGTTTGAGGACGGTAGAGAGGTCTCGCGCGTACGGCTGGACAAGGTGATGGAATTGGCCTCCAACGCCGAAGGGCTCAAAGACTACATCCGCAAGGGTGTCCGCTCCGCCCTGGAAGGAGGGGGCGAATGACCTTCTTCGCGGTGCTTGCCGGGGTCTTCTGGTTCGGCCTGCTGACGGCGGTCAGCCCGTGCCCGTTGGCGACGAACATCGCAGCGATCTCCTTCCTCAGCCGCAACGTCGGCAACTCCAAACGTGTGCTCCTGTCAGCCGCCCTGTACACGCTCGGCCGCACGCTCGTCTATGTGGGGCTCGGCGTTGTGCTGCTGTGGGCGTTCCAGGCCGCCACCGGGGGCGCGGGAAGCCTAAAGGAATATGCCAGCCCGACCTCCCGAGGCCTTCAGCACTACGGGAACCTGGCGTTGGGTCCGGCGCTGCTGTTCATCGGAATCATCCTGCTGGGACTGATCGAGTTGAACATCTCCATCGGCGTGGGCGGCTCGAAGCTCCAGGAGCGCATCGCCAAGGGCGGCGCGATCTGGGCTTTGCCGCTGGGCATCCTGTTCGCCTTGGCCTTCTGCCCGCCGTCGATTGCCCTGTTTCTCAGCGCCCTGGTTATCTCGCTGGAACACGGCTCAACCGTGTTGCCGCCGGTGGCCTACGGCATCGGCACAGCCGTACCGGTCATCGCCTTCGCTCTCGTCATCGCCTTCGCCAGCCAGTACGTGGGGAAGGTCTTCAACGTCATGACGAAGATCGAGCGATGGTTCCGGGTCCTCACGGGCGCTATCTTCCTGGTCGTCGGCCTCTATTACACGCTGACCCACGTCTACGGCGTGCCGCCCCTCTGGAGCTGACCGAATCTTCATGCATTGCGGTCTTGTGGCAAGAGTTCAGCGGTGCTATAAGTCGTCAATTGGCGAAGTGACGTATTGGAGCGAGTGGCATGAACACACGGAAGCACTGCTACGGAACGATGTTCCCGGACCTGGACCGCATGGACGTCAACAAGCCGTTGGCTGGAAAGGCGTTCGATGTACTGGTTGAAAGCCGGGGCATCGGCGTTTCGTCCCGTCAGATGACGGTTCGGCCGGACGGCTGGGACGAGTGTACGACCTGCGAGAACTACCGGGACTGCTACGACCTGAGCATGGCCAAGCTGGCTCTGACGATGGCCTTGGCCGTCCGAACGTGAGGATGCTGCCATGAGAGAGTTCCTGGCAATTACCAAGGCGCTGTCCGACGAGAACCGCGTGCGAGCGCTGATGGCCCTGGAAGGCGGCGAGCTATGCGTCTGCCAGATCATCGAACTGCTGGGGTTGGCCCCCTCGACGGTCTCCAAACACATGGCCATCCTGCACCAGGCCGGGCTGGTCGAGACACGCAAGGACGGCCGCTGGATTTACTACCGCCTGCCCGAGGAACCGGACCTGCCGTGTG
>CAZGMJ010000150.1:0-4243 GCA_964526785.1 uncultured Pirellulales bacterium | reverse complement strand
AGACAAAGAGTAACAAAACCCACAACAGCGCGCCAGTTTATTTTCACAGACACGCGTGGACTGACCGTTTTCCCGCCAGCGAACGCCGCATTATGGATTGCAGCAGTCTATGCAGAAATTCACAAGCGAAGGCTCTTAGCCGCACTCGGCCACAAACTCGCAGCAGAATCGTTCCGTGATGTCCCAAAGCTCCGAATCCAGGCGGACCTTCACTTCTTCTACTATCCTGCCCGGTATATGGCC
Source organism: uncultured Pirellulales bacterium (assembly GCA_964526785.1). Taxonomy (GTDB): domain Bacteria; phylum Planctomycetota; class Phycisphaerae; order Sedimentisphaerales; family Anaerobacaceae; genus CAZGMJ01. The sequence goes on along the minus strand of CAZGMJ010000150.1, from coordinate 4,000 downwards.
ATAGTACGCCTCCGCAATCCCACCGGCGATGCACGCCAGCGTATCGCTGTCGCCCCCCAGTGAGACGGCATTCCTGACCGCGTCCTCGTAAGATGATGAGTCCAGAAAGGCGATAATCGCCTCCGGAACCGAACCCTGGCAGGACACGTCAAAGCAATAGTCAGGTCGTATCTGATCCACGGTTCTGTCCAGATCGTACTTGAAGCGGCTGGAAATCTCCTGCTTTACACGTGCTTTGCTGCGCGTCGTTCGGGCTACATGGACCGAAAACGCCGTTGCCTGGGCTCCTTTGATTCCCTCCGGGTGGCTGTGTGTTATCATGGCACTCCTGGCCGCTTCGCTGAGCACGCGATCCGGATCGTCAAACGCAAAACCAATCGGGCTGACCCGCATCGCCGAGCCGTTACCCCAACTGTTATACGGCTTGTACGTATCTGAGAACAACCATCGGAAGAAGGTCCCTCCATAACCGGCATTCGGGTACTTTCGCCCGAGCGCCCTGATTGCATCAACGTAACTTCGGCCGCTCATGACAGCTTGAGCAACCGCAATGGTGAGCACGCTGTCATCTGTAAAGCGGCTGCCGGCCCGGAAAAGCGGAAAGTCTTTGCGCTTGGTAGGCCGAGCCTCATACACCGACCCGATAATGTCTCCAGCGATAGCGCCTAACATGCTGCCACCTTCAAATAGTAAGCCTGATTGGTTAGCGGCGACGTTGTCGTGAAGCAAAGCCATGCTGTCGATCCAAGCGTACCGCTTCTGCCGTGCCATTTCAACATCTGGGCACCTCTGAAATAGACCATTTCTCCGAATCCCCCGTGCTTCTGCCGGTGGCGGTCACCGTTGCATCTTTTCAATTGTCTCCCGGTCGCAGTTCCGGTACAGTTGTGCCGTACCAGAGTCTGCAGAATACGCTGGCGCAATCGGACCATTGCTGAAGAATCCTCCGAACAGTGATATGAAAGGGACAACATAATGCTAACGATAGGAATGATCGGTGCAGGCTTCTCCGCCAACTTCCATTTGAGAGCACTCGAATCGGTAAGAAACGTGGAAGTGGCAGGCGTTTACGCATTAGACAGGGCTGAGGACCTTGCGAAGGCGGCCGCACGAACAGGTCTGGGCCAGACACAGGTCTACGATACGGTCCAGGAACTATGCCAGGCTGTCGATGTCGTGGGCATCTTTACACCCAATTACACACGTCTGAGTATTCTGCGCGAGATTGCCAAGGCGGTGGAAAACGGGGCTGCACTCAAGGGTATCATCTGCGAAAAGCCTCTGGCAAGGAATGTGGGCGAGGCCGATATTATGGCGCGCATGGCCAAGGCTTTGAACGTACCGAATGCCTACTTCGAGAATCAGCTTCATATGCCATGCATCATTGAAGCCCGCCGCCAGTTGGCTGGTGTCGAGCAGAGCATGGGGGCGGTTCATCTCGCCCGCAGTGCTGAAGAACATGGCGGCCCTCATGAACCCTGGTTCTGGGATCCGACGAAACAAGGCGGCGGCGTGTGCTGCGATATGGGTTGCCACAGTATCGCCGTCGGTATGCACATGCTCACGCCCAAGGACAAACCCGCCGACTATCTCAAACCGGTCTCGGTCACGGCCGAGATGGCGCTGCTTAAATGGGGTAAGGAGCCCTGGATAAGCAAACTCCGGGAAAGAGGCATCGATTACGCCAAGACACCTGCAGAGGATTATTCCGTCCTGGCGATTGCGTTCAAGGACCCACAGACGGGCGTGCGGAGCGTCGCCCAGGCCACGAATTCGTGGATGTACGATGCACCGGGGTTGAGGCTGCTCATGGAAGCGATAGGTCCGGGGTACTCGTATACAGTTAACTCGCTCAAATCCCCCTCCGACCTCTTCATTGGCGACGCTGCAGCAGAGGCCGTGCTGGACGGTGAGCTGGCCCTTGAGAAATCGCAGGCAAGCCGGGGGGCGCTCATTCTACAGCCCAACGAACCCGATCTCTACGGCTATGTTACGGAGTGGAAAGATGCTCTGGCCGCCTTCGAGAAAGGACAGAATGGGCTGCTCGATTTCGAATACGGCAGACTCATAACCATGCTCATTATGGCTTCGTACATGGCCCACGAAAAGAGACGAACCGTCGACCTGACGGACGAACGAACTCTGGAGGAACTTGATAAGTATGTCCCGGCCATTCAGAAAGGCGATGGAGCCAGAGTGCTGTTTGGGGCGTGAGGCACAGGCATATCGCAATACGATAAGAACCGGCGAGGTCTGGACCTACCGACCCGACCGGGCTACCTGCGTTCCCGCTCTGGGACCCGCAATTGAATTGCAGATGGGTGGCACCGAATAGCCGTGGGCAAATATGGCATTGTCTGTCGTACTCAACGCGATACGTACCACAGAAGAATGGCTGACAAGCATAAGTACTTGCCAGCCTTAATCTTAGAAAACGAGGCCGAAGGGACTCGAACCCTCAACCTTCGGATCGACAGTCCGATGCTCTAACCAGTTGAGCTACGGCCCCGTCAGTTTCAAAGCGGGTACTATAGCAGGCTTGCAATTCCTGTCAAGCGAATTTGCGCAAAAAAACCGACCGCATGCGCATTCGCCACCGCCCAATACCAAAGTACGCGATAAGATAGCTCGGTTAATGCTGTCAGATTCTCAACGAGAATGCACACGTCCTCCGAAAACTGCCAACCCTCGCCATACGCGATGAGTGCCACCAGTCGCGCGTACTGCATCTGTTGGTTCACCGATAGCGCGGTTATCTGCGTACGGACTTACTCCGGCGGATCGGCTTGCTGTCCTTCGTGGTCTTCTTGCCGTGTTTGCTGAGCACCTTGACGGCTTTCTTGACATCGGCGACCTTCAGTACACCTGTCGCCTTGCCACCCCGCGCTCCGGCGGTACAATACGCATAAGATATGTTAATGTGGTCTCGTGCGAGTTTCTCGGCGACCCCGGCCAATGCCCCCGCCTTATTGTCGAGCAGTACGCAGAGCACTTCTGTTTCGCTAAAGGGCATGTTGAGTCTCGCCAGCACGTCTCGAGCCTTGTCAGCATTTGCGAAAATGACTCGCATGACACCGTGCTCCGCAGAATCCATCATTGTCACTGCCGTGATATTGAGCTTGGCATGCGCGAATTCTCCCAAAACCTGCGCAAGCACGCCCGGCTTGTTTACCATAAATACAGAGAACTGCGGTGCAATGTACAGCATTTCCGTGTTCCTTCCTGATTGCTTTCCCGATTTTGCGGCTTAAACGGCAGGCCGATCTTTCCTTTTGCACGTGCCGGATCTCGCGCCATCGCTACATATGGCTGCAACGACCATAACGTCATTCGCATTCTTCCGATACCGATTTCGACGCTTCGTCTCCAAACGCCTTGACGGCAGCATCTCTGTCTGCATAGAACTGGAATATCTTGTCGAGATTCGTGATCTTAAACACACGATGCAATTGCGGCTCGATGGCGCTGATAACGACTTCTCCGCCCGATTCGATGATCTCCGCGCGCGTTTCGAGCAGAAGACCGAGAACCTGCGAGGAAAAGAACTTCACACCTGAGAAGTCAAACACGATGCGGCCGGGATGATTGTCCTGAACGAATCGCTTGACGCTTTCGGACATATGGGCGATCGTGTCCACATCACTGATACACGCCGCATTGAAGTTCACCACGGCAACGCCGTGCTTACCCGTTGTCTCGATTCTGACCGTTTCTTCCATGTAATTCGTCAAATCGCGTCGCGACTGCCTGTTCAGCAAACCTCCGCGCACAGCCGTACCAGCAGGTACGCGGACACACGGTTCGCAGACACTACCCATTAATATCATAGCGTCCAATCGCCGTGTGCCAAAATGAATTCTTGAACGATTCTCCTCTTAGATCGGGGTCTGTCCGGCAGGCTCGAAGGCTCCACCCAGGGCGAGCCCGCGGTAACTCGTCCCGCCTGTGTCTGGCGTCAACAGTAAATTCCCTTTGACGACGATTATTTCTACCGTTCTTT
>CAZGMJ010000149.1:0-4358 GCA_964526785.1 uncultured Pirellulales bacterium | reverse complement strand
AAGAAGCGAGAAACGAATATCAATAGGAAATTAACGATCGAAATGTGCGCGGCCAAGGGCCGCGATTGGGATTTTTTTTGACAGGATTGACAAGATGAGCAGGATTACGAAAGTTGGTATGCGGTGGAGGGCGGTCGGCCGGGTGTTCGCTACGGCGGGCTCTTTTCGATGCAAGCATCTCTCGGAGCCTGCCTTTGCGTCCACTGTGTTGCTGCGCATCACGGGTGAGGCCTCCCCTGTGCGTCTGCTGGGGTGGCGACTCTGTTGCTATGGGTGATTCACAGGATGGCAGGCTGTGTTGGTCGGCCGGGTGTTCGCGGCGGCAGTCTCTTTTCGATGCGAGCATCTCTGAGAGTCTGCCTTTGCGTCCACCGTGTTGCTGCGCACCACGGGTTTGGCCGACCCGCCGGGGCACGTCTGCAGGTGCCACCTCCATCGGTATGGTTGATGTACAGGATGAAGCGTGGCGAGCGAGAGCACACAGCGTACCGGGACCGGTTAAGTCGGATGGTTGTGTTGAGTGCGGCAGTAGCATTTCATTTGGAGGGGATATTCCATTCGGCGTTGCTCAGGACAGACTCTGCGTCCCGTATCGGGGTACGGAATAGACTCTGAATGACAGAGTCAAGTCGGAGGTCGGAGGTAGGGATCAGGAGCGTCACATCCGATTACATGGGTAGGATGACGCATCGGTGGAGATATTGCTGGATGTAGAGAATCCCGGCGGGGCGGGATGGCCTTTGGAGTGGAGGTGGACAGGATGAACAAGATGAACAGAATTACGAAAGTTGGTATGTGGCGGAGGGTGGTCGGTAACCAGAAGCAGGCCAAGGACACGACAACGATAAACACGAATCTTTTGATGTCCGTTTTGCCATCCATTGTAGTGCTTATCGTTCCTCGTCTGCTTTTTCCATGACTTCCAGTATCTTGTCGAACGCTTTCGGGACCTGACTGTGGCTGAGAACGTCAACTGTAAACCGACCGTCGGTATTCCGGCAGGAAGTAACGCCCCCATCCGAAAACAGCATCTGTACGAACTTCTGGGCGTGGTGAGTACGCGGGGTGACAGTGAACTGAGCCAAGTCGGCTGGGCAGAGGAACTGTGTGTCGATAGCCAACGCACGGATTGAGCGGTTATTGCGATTACGGCCCAGGTTGCTCAACGCAATCCGTTTCGGGGGCGGATCACTGGAGCTGTCGAACAAGCGTGTCACAGACGCGTGGCGATAATAGTAACTGCATTGGGCTTGGCGGACACCAACGTTGGCCAGTTCGTCGTCGGCAGAAATACGTTGGTCCGGGTCGGGGCAAAAGAGTACCTTGGACTCTTGTGCCAGATAACCACGGAGCAGTAGCCCCAGGGCAACTGGGGTACCATTGCGCAAGGAGATCAAACTTGTCGGGGCGCCCGTCGAAGGATAGAAGTCCATAGGCGACAGGAAAGGAGGAGCAACAGGCCCGATGGGTATGCTATTGTCGTAATCACCGGCATATGCATTAATGGCCACGCCGATTTGGCGCAAGTTCGAAAGGCATGCGATCTTACGGGCGGAAGATCGGGCCAGAGAAAGCGCAGGTATCAGAACACCCATAAGAACTGCAATGATAGCGATCACGACAAGAAGTTCTACCAGGGTAAAACCGCTTTGATGGCCTTTACCGCACATTGCCTCATGCTCTGTCATAGCTTCTGCCGCACGCCTGGCTAATCTTCTGTCCAAGATCGGACGGATCACTCGCTTGGGATGTTCTGCAACCAGAACTCCGTCAGAATTACCACATCGTCTATATCAACGCAGCCATCGGCCGTCACATCGGCCGTGGCATTCGCACACAAGAGCCATTCTTGTGCCAAAACCGCAAAATCTGCAAAGTCCACAAAGGAATCTCCCGTCAAATCGACCACGGTTGCCGATCTGTTAAGACGGACATTATCAATATCCCAGAATCCGCCAGCCCTCCCGGTCTCCGGATCCAAGTCAGCCAAGATAAGTGTCGAAATCATCTGCACCCCAATGTTTTTGCCTGCCCATGGGTCCGACTCCTTTACGCACGGGATATCCAATTCGACGTCAACGAAGTGCTTCACCAGGCCAACGCTCGCGTCGTACGCGTATGTGATGCTGCCGGTCGGGATTTTATTGCCTTCGACGTCGCGATAGTACAGTCGAATCTCCATGGGAACAGTATCTTTCATCCCTCCACCGCCACCTATTACCCCCACAGTCAGATGATAAGCGTATCCGACTTCAAAGGCATCGTTCAAGTCCTGAAACAGTTCGACTTCGGGCACTGCAAACAACCACGCGGCTTGATACCCATCGCAGTTATCGATGTGGGCGGGATCTTCCGGCGGAACGTTCAGGAACACGCCGGTGAGTTGCTCCCAGGTTTGTCCGCCGCTCTCGGCGTACCACGCGGGCTTGGGTCCCTTCTGCCACGAGTCGATATTGACATCTACAAAAGTCGTCTGGGGCAACTCGAATGAGGCGTTTGCAATAGGAATGACTTCACATCTTCCCTGGCTAATCGCAAGAACCAGTTGAATGGCAATCACCGTGACAACTAGCCGCTGTCTTATCATCTTCATTACATAAGCCTCCTCGACATCATTTGTTGATTGCTGGCCGAATGTGGTCCAAGAGATCGTCCAGCATGTCTTGGTATCTTCTGAGACTGTCGAACCACCGGGCCAGACACTGTTTGCCCCGGGTTGTCAATCCGTAGAGTCGCTTCGCCGGGCCGGGGTGGGACGAATCCTCGATTGAATCAAGCAACCCCTCGGTCTCCATTGTCTTCAATAGCCGGTACAATCCGGTGTAATCGGGCGGCTTTTCCTGAAAGAACGCAAACACTTGCAGGGCTTTCTCGATGGCATAACCATGCAGCATCTCCGGATGATCGTTCAGGACCGTAAGCACGGCGGGACGAAGCATACGGTCAAACGCTTTACCGGAACAGACACAGTTCTTCATTGTCTTTAGCTTCTTATTAGACATAGTCTAATAATACCGGTATACTGCGTCAAACACAATGTGTTTCTTTTAAAGTGGGTACCCAGTGATGAAAGAGATCGAGAATTGAAAGTGCTATTGACGCCAAAAGAAAAGTGGTGTGGTGGAACAACCCCAAAAGACCGAATGTATCAGGCCTTATCATACATTGTACTAAGGAAGAAGAAATGGCAGGAAATACCCGGATCGAAGGAATACTTAATGAAGCAAATCATGGCAGACCGTTGACCAAGGAGGAGGCAGAGATACTGCTATCCATTTCTGAGAATTCACTGGAGGCAGCACTTTTATGTTCCATTGCGAACAGGGTATCACGTAAGCGTTTTCAGAATAATGCCCTTCTTCTGGGCCAAATCGGTGTGGACATGGAACCCTGTGACGGCAATTGTGGTTTCTGTTTTTTTGCAGAATCGCACACGTCCATTGAGGCATCGGTGTTGCCGATTGAAGAGATACTGGCACGTTGCGAACGGTTCTCTAAAGGAGGTGCACAAGGCGTCTTTCTTATGACCATGCATCGCTTTGGATTCGAGTGGTTTCGGGATCTCTGTGCGGAATTGAAACGTGCCATTCCGTCGAACCTGGAGATCCTGGCCAATGTTGGAGATATCACGTTGGCCCAACTCCAGGAGTTAAAAGAAGCGGGTGTCAGCGGGGCCTATCACGTGTGTCGCTTGCGGGAAGGGATTGATTCGTGCATGGAACCTTCCCAACGCCTGTCAACGATTGATAGAATCATAGAGGCCGGATTGGATTGGTATAATTTGTGTGAGCCCATCGGACCGGAACATACTGGTCGTGAATTGGTAGAGCAAATATGGCTGGGTGTGGAACGGCCATGTCGGCAGCATGGAGCAATGCAGCGGTTCCCGGTTCCAGGGTCTCCTCTCTATCACCATGGGCCAATCTCTCTGGCACGATTGGGACAGATTGTTGCCGTCATTGTGTTGGCGACCCAGGCCAAGCAGGAACTTAAGAGTATCGCGGTGAACGTTTCCAATGTTCCCAGTCTGTTTTGTGGTGCAAATGCCTTTTTCCCTGAAGCGGGAGAGCCGGATGTTGTAGAAGATGTAGAACAGGAATTCCAACCGAATGAAGGTTTTACGACAGCCCTTTGGCGTCTAAGTAACGAGATTACCACCGTCGATTGTCGTAAGATGCTTGTCGCAGCGGGATTCTCACAGCTCATGAATATCCAGGGTGAACCGACAATGAGACTTCAACAAGAATAGTAAACCCAAACATTGGGTGAATTATGTGAGAAGTAGTGGGTCTATAGAAAATGGGTAAGCGTTCACTGAAATACTCTTGATTTATGTAAAAGCGTCTCTATGTCCGATA
>CAZGMJ010000148.1:0-4368 GCA_964526785.1 uncultured Pirellulales bacterium | reverse complement strand
GCAGTTGCAGCCCTAATACAGTCAACATCGTTGTCAGGGAGAGCGGCGATTACGACTTGACGATCGTCTGGTCCGACGGTGCGACGAAGACGACACCGATCCGTCTCGATGAGAAAAGCCACATCCGACTCAATGTACATAGACCCATAGGCTAGGAGTGGTGATCGTGTCAGCAAAGGTGCTAATCCTCTTATCGCACGAGGGACGCCATGTCTCCATATTGTCACTACTCGGCCAGATTTCCACCAAAACGGACCTTCCAAAACCTCCGTCAAGCGCAAATAACGCGGGCGGACCAGTTCTTTTGACCCAAATTCGGGCTTGTTGTACGTTGCAGCGACAACGTACGTTCTTTTCCAGTAAGTATTTACAAGATCATAATTGCCCTGTGACACCCTATTGGACACCAAATCCTGACGGAAAGAGTGGTATTTGTGACGCCAAAACTGCCGAACAACTGGCACTGATCATCAACACGGACCAGGGCTGTCAGTTTACTTCGCGGAGTTGGACGGATTTGCTGGAGCGTTCGGGTGTGGCGATCAGTATGGACGGCAAGGGGCGCGTGTTTGACAATATCTTTGTCGAGCGTTTATGGCGGACGGTGAAGGTCGAAAACGTGTATCTGCACGACTACGAGACCCCGGCTGAGGCCCGGCTTGGTCTGGGCAGGTATTTTGAGTTTTATAACTTTGATCGGCCGCATCAGGCTCTGGGCTACCGGACCCCGGCCGAGGTATATGGAGATGCCGGCGCTTCTCCGGTCGCCCTCCGGGCTCCCTGCGAAACGCCAGCCTCAAAGACGGTGACGAATCCACCTAAGAAATCGACAATTATGGTATAGACAATGGGGAGGGGTACAGTCGCATCATCGTGGCATCGAGTCTTGGATAGAACCACAGCCTTGATGAATGAGTGGTGCTCACCAAAGATGAAAGCCGCTGCCGCTACACTCCTCCTTGTGTCCATTCCTGTCTCACGTATTCAACTTCAGCCGGAATCTTGCCCTAATCAGGACGATAATTCTCACAAGCGCTAATTCAACAGCGTTCTACAGAACTTGTCACATACTCTATGTGACCCAACAACCAGTTCGCCTGAAGACGTACGGAAGTACCTTGAAAGGCTTTTGTGTTCGTTGAACCGCTCTACGCGGCTCATAAAACTTCAGATTAAGATAGATTGCTTCTTCTGCGTGATAGAAACAAGGCGGAAGCCAGAATGGCTCCCAACCCTGTGCCGCCTACGAACGTTTCCCAAGAGAATCTGGAGTTGGCGACGGTGCCTGCCGGCTCAGCATTTGGCCTTGCCGGATTGGCTTGTTCTTTTTGGGCATTAGAAACATCTCGACGAATCTCAAAGGTGATGGGATCTGCTTCTACGATGATGGTTTGCACCCTTTTCCTATTTCCAGGATCCACCCACAGTTTGTCAGGAAACCCCTCTCTCCTGAAGACGGAATCCTCGCCGTATACTGACTTGCTGAATGTGGCTGTAAGGTTGTATACCCCGGGCTGCATAAATGCGCGGTGCCTCTCAATCACGTCTGGAATTGTGGCGATTAATGTATCCCATCCATCTATCTTCACCACCGACCTAACGTATCTTCTCTTGCCATTTATCATCACGATATTCCTACTGGATGGCATTCGCGGACTTGGGATGGCTTCACTTGCAACAATGCCGCCATCCGCATCCTTGATTTGTACCCGTAGCATAGAAGTCCTTGCATCAGTGATATAGAGCGGCATGTCGCTGTAGTTTGATATTGCATACGCCAGCAGGACGGGCTCATTGATGTCATAGACATTCTTTGTGATGGTGGCGGAGAGGCCGATTCGCGATTCCTCGTTGTCGCGATCTGCAATACAGGTGTCCGCATAAAACAACTGAGTTAGCATTAGTAACAGCGGCACCGCTTTTTCTGCAAAGATGGCAAACATGCTATTCATTACTGTCACTCCACTGAAAGATTATCATTCGTTATGTATATAAACCTGACTTCTGCAACTGATACAAAAATACCCATCTCGATCCCAATTCCGATTGTCTTCGTACATCACACAAATCCCGTTGTCGCAGTGGCTTCCGATAGCAACCGCATGTCCCATCTCATATATTGCAATATGCTGTACCACATGTTCAATAGAGTAATCTCCACTTACTGGCGCTTCCTCGGCTGGAGGTAATTCAGCATGGCGGCGGGCGTTTTCGGCGGCAGCCACGGACCGCGTGTTCCGTACTGTGTGTGCGGCATGAGGATGAGGCAACAAGTATATATCGGGCGGGACATCCAAGAGAGACGGTTAGTCCAGGACTCGCGTTATCGTGAGTATGGCTTCCTGGCGGGGGCCATTGAGGACCTCACGCAGTTCCCTGCGAGCCTCAGGCAGTTGCCTTCTCGCCTTATCACGCGCCCGCTGGAGGGCATCCATCTTCTGCTTGATCTGTTGCTCGGTTGCCTGGGCATCTTCAAGGACGCTCATAAGTTCGTCCGCCGCACGTTTGCCCTGAGTCGGGCCGTAGAAGCACAGATCGGCAAGCGCCTCGTCCGGTTCGCCGTGTCTGGTCCAGTGTGCAGAGCCTTCTAGAATGGAGACTTGACATCCTTGCGCCCCACGACCGGCCTCTGCCGAAAGTTCCATACAGCGGACGATTCGTGGTTCCAGAAGCAGCCACTGGCGGTCGCTTGCTTTGAGAACTCGCTTCAACGTTGTGAAATAGCGGCCCATCAACAGGCGTGTGATTCGTTCTGTTTCCTCTTTGTCGCTTTGGTCGATTTGTTCTCTCAACTCGTCTACGGCTTTCTTTGATTGGCTCACGTCCTGCGCCTCTTCAAGAGCACTGTGCTTCGGGCGGATACGAGACCGTGATGCGCCGGTGGCGGCGAAAGCAAACAGACATAAGAGCAATATGAGGCTTACTGTTCGGTATGGCATTTGCGTTTTTCCCTTCCCTGCACACGTTGGCAGCATTCCGCATGAACATCCAACCTACAGATATTCCATGAGCATGAGAACCGCTTGTTGGCGCACAGCAAGTTCGCGACGCAATTCCTGTCGAACCGCGGCCAACTTCATTTGAGCTTCTTTCCTGCTCTCGCCCAGAGCAGCCATGGTTTCAATCAGTTCTCTCTCGCGCGCTCTGGAAGTCTTGAGATACCAGAGAATCCTATCGACGAGTTTCTCAGCATGACTCAGCCGGCTCACAGCCTTGTTATCCCAACTTTTGTCCCATGTCCAATTGCGGTCATCTTCGCGCGGCGTGCCCGCGTCTTTGCGAGGACCGCTCGGCCCTGCCTGCAACCGCACCCCTATCACGGCCTGCCTGCGAAGCCGCTGGATTTCCCGAAGTTTCAGCTTAATCCATTGCCATTGTTCTTCGCTCGGTTGGAGCGCGGCTTTCTCTATCAACAACTCCCTACGAATCTCCTCACCGCGCTTGCGTCTTGCCCTGAGTTTCTCTTGCCACGCTCGTCTGCGAGCAGGCGAGCGGAACTCAGCAATCTTCCTGGCAGCCTCCTTTCTACGCTGCTCGCTTTTCTGTCGTATTTCTTCTCTTTTCTGCTGCATCTCTCTCAGGATACGATCTCTATCAGGGGGCTGATTCGAACTTCGTGCCTGCGAGTGCGTCGTAACAGAAACGAGGGTTACGAGAAAAGCTGTGGCGATCAACAGCATAATGTTCCGCTTTGCCATCTGCCTGCTCCTTTTCGCTTGCTCATGATAACCCGACACTGTACTTGTTGTCGAGCTCTGCAGAGTATACGAAGTGTCAGGTTTCGTTGAATTATCCCGCCTTGCGCCGATTGCACGGGTGAGGGGTCGTGTTTGGCAACCGCTCAGGTTCCTCTCATTGGCACTCCCTAAAAGCCAACCTATGTTCTCTTGATCGTGTCTCAGGCTCTCGCACGGGCAACCACGGTGCGCAATCACATATTCAATAATGATAACGCTACCATATATCTACAATGTGTCAAGTTAGGAAAACGAAAAAACATCGCGTCGGCCGCATTTAGGGTGACAGACGTATGTCACAGGTACGAGGAGTAACCCTGTTTTCAGACCAAAAACCGGGGTCGGCGTGCAGAAGAGATTTTGCGGATTTTCGTATTTCTTTCGATGTGTGTGCGTCGGGGCGTCGCTTTGCGGCAGCATTTGCATCGAGGCGGTCCGTTTGTTCGGGGCCGGGAGAAGAGACAGGTGCACATCAATTGCGGATAATCGTAGCGAGAACATGGGCGAGCGGTCAGGCGGGCGGGTTGCGGGTACGGTACGGAGTGTTTTTGTGGGCGGGTGCATTGATAGTGTCTATGAAAATAAACTGGCGCGCTGTTGTGGGTTTTGTTACTCTTTGTCTGTAAAGGAT
>CAZGMJ010000147.1:0-4407 GCA_964526785.1 uncultured Pirellulales bacterium | reverse complement strand
CGGGTCGGGCCGGATCGATCGGATGGTACATCATCTCGCTGATCCGCAGACTCTGGGCCACCGGACCGAATGCAAAACGCGCATCGTTGCGTGCGCTCCAAATCTCGCCATCCACGGCCCTGGCAACGACATGCGCACTTTGCGGCAGAAACACCGGCCTGACATACCGGATCGCATGAGGCCCGACACCCGTCTCCGACGTCAGACGAGTGCCTGCGGTGAGTTCCACGCTGATCAGGAAATCCGAACTGAACGTATTGGAATTCAACGCATGAATCGCCAGCAGATTATCGCCGGAATGCAGCAGTCCCATGCGATTCGAAATATCGAAACGCGCCAGTTGGACCGCATCGACGTCCGACCGGTCGCCGTCGGCCCGCGACTTCCACGAAGGATTCCCCGAGAAGTTGTCCCGCGCTACCTCGACGCCGTTGAGATACGCAATGAAACCCGAATCGTAGCGAAGCCCCAGATGAAGAAAATCCAGTTCCTCCGCGTTGCCTTCAAACGTAAACGGCATCCGAAGCAGACACGTAGTATTGCCGGACACGGGATTGCGCGGCGATGTGAACATCTGGTCGCTGACGTCCAGCCCGATAAGCCCGACGTAGTTTGTCGAATCGCCCGGCCGTATTTCGTACCCAATGCCTGGCGGACTGCCCTGGGCCGTCATCCACGTCGAATCGTCGAACGCAACGTCCGTCTTCCAGCCGTCGTCAATCGCTCCGGCCGGCACCAGTACACTCTTGACGCCGTCCTCCGGAACAAGTTCGTACAAATCAAGCTGTGCATCAGCCCCAACGCGAGGATCCGTACCGTCGAGCGTATAGTAGATCGTACCCTTCGTCGCCTGCATGCCCAGGCTGAAACCCAGGCCGATCTGGCCGCCCTCATGCGTAAAGCTCGGCGGAGCCGGAGCCATCTCGCGGGCAATCTGACCGTCCATCCAGTGCAACCGGTCGTTCAGCCAGCCCTTCATCCAGCCGATTTCCTGTGCGTATGTATCGGCAATAAACCAGTTGGGCCAGATGCGCCGTCCCAGAATGTCCCATCGGTCGAAATTCCGCTGCTGCGCTTCGTCCAGCAGTGCGGCCGTATCATCGATCATGCCCAGAAGCCGACCCGTAGCGAGCACGTCTTCGCGCGCCGCGAACCAGCGGTCCGCATAACGCAGCCGGAACTCCTCGTCCTCGAAGATCCGCCGCCACCACGGATAGGCGTTGTCGCCGAGTTGGCTGTGATACCAGCCCGTCGGATTCCAGCCGTTGAGATAGTCCGCGTTACCGAGTGACAGATTGTAATCCCATGCCGGGCCCATGTGCAGCTTGCCGCCGCGGTCCTTATGCATGTAGGTGCTGAGCCGAAAGCCGTCGATGTTCTTCGTCAGCTCGACCAGGATATGAATGCCGACGAACGAATCGGCGTCGATATAAGCAGGATAGCCGTTCAGAGGATCCTTGAAATACGGGCCGTACAGCGCACCTTCGAAACGGTCGAGAAAGCCCTTGAGGTACGCCGCCTGCGGATTCGTAATCTCCGTACCGCGGGGCTCCACGTAGATCAGATGCTGGCCCCTGCTCGTGTGGAACGAAGGCTCCCCTGCGTCGAACTTGTCCTTCTTGAAGATATAGCCGCCCGTAATCAGCGGCTCGGCATTGTGACTCGGCTTAAGCTCGGCGATGTCCACCCGGTTCGCATCACGTTTGATCTTCTCCATCAGAACGTAGAGACCGACGTAATCGTTCCGCGAAACGGGGCCGCCGCCCGTGTTGATGAACACCTCGATCAGCCGCGTTCGCGGAGCATACTGACCGAGGTCGTTGCTCCATCGATACGACAGGTAGTTGCGAATCAGCGACTTGTCGGAATAGGGACCCTGCAAAACCCAGTCGGACTCGGCAGGCATGTCGAGCAACGCCGCGTTCTCCCCGTCGTTGCGTTCGTTCCAGAGTTCAAGATGGTACTGTTTCTTGGCGAAGCCCGACGAACTCTTGCCGCGGATATTGATTCCGGATCTTCCCATGAACTGCGGCGAATGGTTGATGTGCGCTCTGCCGTCCTCGCTTGTATCGACCAGTCCGGTAAGCGCGAAGGTCTCGCTCGACTGTCCTATCCCCCTGCCCAGCGTATCGACCACGGCGATTGGCAGATTGGACGTGAAGGTGCGAACGTTCCGGTCGAGAAACACATAGGACTGGGTATGCACGTCGGACGACCTCCAGCCCGGTCGAACCGCCCGCACCCGAAGACAGGTTGTCGTGCTGATGAGAATGGGGTTACGGTAGATGTTGCCCCGCGACGAGCCGTCCGATTGAAGATAGGGATCGCTGCCATCCGTGCTGTAGTAGATGGTCGCACCGTCTGTTTCGGTGGCGATCGTCACATAAAAGGCCGTCTCGTAGAGACCCGGCTCGTGGCTCAACTCAGGCTCCTCCACAACGCCGATATAGGCGCCCGAGTTAGACGCTTGCGGCGTGCTGTATCCCATGAACCGCCACTGCTCTGCGCCGTCGGGTTGCCGGCCAAACGATATGTTGGCGTGCTGCTCGCCGAAGGTCGCCTGGTCGATCAGCGTTTCGCCGTCGGCGCCGAAAAGACCGATGCATTCACCGTCGACGTCCAGGCGGAAGTTCGCGTGCAGACCGACGTCTTCGATGTCGGTGTCCGCCCAGATCACCAGAAACCCCCCGGCCTGGATGGTGGTCGCCGCCGGACTGCTTGTTGGGAACCGCCACATGGTCGGTTCGTTCAAATCGTCCGTCAGGTACATGCCCGCCAGATCGATCGCCTGGGAACCTGCGTTGTAGATCTCGATCCAATCCTCGTACTCGCCTTCACCGTCGCGCACAGCCGTGTTGTTGAGGGCCATGAACTCATTGATGAACAGAGGCAGACTCTCTCGCCCCCATTGACTGCCAAGCAGAGCAAAATCATCCAGGTCCACGTGATTGTCCTGATTGAAATCCGCATCGCCAACACTCTCGGCCAGCCATCCGGCGGCCAGAATTGCCAGGTCCGCGGAGTCCACGCGGCAATCACCATTGAGATCGATTGACGGACATGCTCCACGGGCGACAATCACCAATGAAGCAGATATCAGCGCAACCAACACTGCGCCTGTGAGACGTGTATGCACCCTCAATTATCCATCCTCAATTACGTCAAATCGACACACCAGGGCACACCACGAAGCACACGGCGCCACCCGATACCAAACCATCAGTATTGTAGCATATTCGCTCTATCGGAGTCAAATCGAATGCATGAAGTGCGGGCACCCCTCCATACCTGCGGCAGATCGTCGATAGCCGTTCCTTTTCGCCCCGCACTTGCCGGGCCGCCGAGAAACCCTCAGTCAGGTTTGTCTCCATGGGCCCGGCCGACCATCGGACCGACATATTCTCCGGCAATTACGATATTGTCGATATACAGATGATCTGTGCTTTGTGCCGACCATTTACCGCCATGATAGATGTTGATCCAAATGCACTCGATTCTGAGCGCGGGAATGTCCCGCATTCGCACATCGGTCTTTTCAAAAGCGAGTCTGCCGTCGACCCAACCGCGGAGAATGCCATCGTTCTCGCCCGGCGTATTCATCCTGGCGTATTGTTCAACACAGTACCATCGGTTGTTCTTCAGATAGCCGCGGCGGTCTTTCGTCCAGATCCAACTGCTGCCGTATCGCCTCTTCATATCGGCATGGTAGCAGTAGAATCCGATCGGGGTAGCGCCGTCCTTTCGGCCGTTGAACTGTCCTCGGGCGGACCAGCCATTGCGGCCGTTGCCGGGCCTGCCGCCCCAACCCGCCCGGCCGTATGTGCCTCCGATTCCGGGCAGCTTGCCGCCTCGCTGCGGGTCCCAGTCATCGGCAAAGCGAAGGTAATAGCGGAAGTAGACCTCCTCGGGCTCGGCGCCGGTCTTTCGGGCAAACGCATATTGGAGACTTGCCCCATAGTGTGAACCTTCCGGCACGGCGATTCGCAGCGCCCGGCCGCTGAGCGGTTCCAATCGCAGGTCCGGGTCTTCGGCAATCATTGTGACGGTCCGGCGGTTGCCGCCCGACCATTGCTCGCGCCACTTGTCCGAATCGAAGTTCGTCGAGCAGATAACAGCGGCATCCTCCTCAATTCCTTTGTCCAGCGGATACGCAGCCGCCAGGCCGAGTTTCCGGCCGTCATTCTGGTTTGCCGCCGCAGAAAGTGCAGAAATCACTACAACCATGAGCATGAGGTAACGCCGGCCGTACTTATATGTCCACATCATTCGCTACTCCTATGTTGAAAGTCTACTCCAATTTTCATGTTTATTTGCTGTAAGTGCTTGCCACTATGAAGTTTGGGAAGTCTTCGAAGACCCAGTCATTCTTCAACGTATCGTAGATGATCCCGAGGAACTTCCGGGCCG
>CAZGMJ010000146.1:0-4426 GCA_964526785.1 uncultured Pirellulales bacterium | reverse complement strand
TCCCTGCGCCCCGTCTGACCGTCTGCGCCAACCCCGCTTACGGCAGTGCCATTCCTATCTGTCTCTTGTCCTCGGGTCCCCACTCCCAAGCGGGCTTATATCCGAGATCATGATTTGCCTCGCCCCAGGCGTGTTGGAAGAGAGTCTTTATTTGTAGCTCAAAGAAGTTTGGGTAGCCGTCAGGATCCAAATGATCGTCAGTCAATTCGTCCGGAATGAACAGTATCAAGTGTTTGCCAAAGTAGCCAAACTCTGACTCCGAGTCCGGCACCACCTTACGCTGTTCAATGTGCCGGTAATACTTGAGGACAACGGCCTCTACTTTTTCCACGTCATCAAGATAATATGTTACTATTCGGGACCCAATTTGATCTTGTATCTGGTTTAGCGGATCAGCATACTTTTTCTCGCCATCCTGTTCTTTGCCAGATTTTGCCATAAAACTATCAATGCTCTTCGCTCGGACCGAAATGCGATCAATGCGATTCACGTCCTTGAAGTCCTCATGCAGTGCTTTCTCAAGTTTCTCAGCAAGAGGCACCAGGAACAATTCTCGGCGTGTCGCATAGGCTTCTCTAAGATCGCTCATTATTTGCGCTTCCTAAATCCGTCGTTGATTATTTCACCCTCGGTTGTGAACCGAATACTCTGTGAACCAGAAACCTGCTGTCTTTGGAATAGCTCATCAAAACGGCTTGTGGGACCGGTTAAGATAGCACTATTGCTCAACTCAATCGATCTGAAGGGAAGCGTCTTCTCAAACTCCTGGACACAGAACTGAAAGCTGGCATCCCGTATGGTATCGTGGCGGAGTTCCCGGAGAATCGCATCTTGGGCGGACGCGGACAAATTGAATCTTTCACTGAACTTCTCAGCTGTGATCGGCTGACCATCCAGATTCCGTGCAAGCCTGGCCGCAGCAAGGATCTCTGTCCTCACATCAACATCTAAGGTTGCTTTCGCCGCCTCACTTATTGCCTGGGCAAGTCTTCTAGTTCCAGCCGCTGGCGTCGTCTTGAAATCGGAGAGCAGAAAGTCTTTGATCCAGTAACTGGCACTGGTGCTGAGTTGTCGATCCACGACGTACCCATCCCAGAAATCGGAATGGAATGAACGGCCTGAGAAGATTGCAGCTTTGTAGGATAGGGCATGCTTCATAAATACTCTCTCGAGGAACTGCACGCGGAGACTATTTCGGTCTTCTTCCGCTAGCACTCCGAAATCAGCAGGAAATCGTGCCAATAAGATCTTCTTCTTCCCTTCCTCCTGTTCGCCAATTACCAGGAACAGCAGGCCAAGTCTTGATCTCCCATCTGTCGTTCGCTGCAGGCGCTCTGCTAGCTTTCTCGCCCTGACAATGGTATTGCTTTCGAGGAGGCCAACAATCTCAGTTCGACACTCATTTTGTTGCTGCCCATCTTCCGCGGGGACAAATGCTATCTCGATGTTGCATTCTCTGCCAGATCTTTCAAATACATCACCCAGCATTCTTGAGAGCTTGCCAGTGAGAGGGACAGTGACTCCTCCAATCTCAGGCTGGTCATCAAGTCCCTTGGGTCCATCCCCCGGATTTAGAGCCATTGACGATGTTAGGATTTCCCTGTAGAAGCATGGCACATTACAGGAGAAATCACAATGAAGCGAAAACGATTCAGCGAAGAACAGATTGTTCGTATCCTACGTCAGGCCGAGGCGGCGGATCAGACGGTGGTCGAGACGTGTAAACAGCATGGGATTTCCGAGCAGACCTGGTATCGCTGGAAGAAGAAATTCGGCCATATGGATGTTCCGGATGTGCGTCGTTTGCGTGAACTGGAGAAGGAAAACAGTCGGCTCAAACGGATCGTCGCTGAGCGGGACCTGGAAATCGACGCGATGAAGGATGTGCTCAAGGCAAATTTTTAGACGCCGGCCAGCGGCGGCAGGCAGCGACCCGGTTGCACGAGAAAGGGATTTCAGTGCGACGGTGTTGTTCTCTGGCCGGCATCAGCCGAACGGGATTTACGTACCAGTCGAAGGCAAAGGACGATGGAGCTATGATCGAGGCGTTAAAGGACATCTCGAAGAAGCGTCCGCGGGAAGGCAGCCGCAAGGCCTGCGAGACGCTTCGTCGACAGGGGCAGGTGGTTAATCACAAGAAGGTGGAGCGGCTCTGGCGTCAGAATGGACTGACGGTGCCGGTCAGGCGCAGGCAACGCAGACGGGGCAAAGGTCTGGATCGACCGGTTCGACCGCTGTACCCGAACCACGTCTGGGCCTATGATTTCATGGAGGATTCCTGTGTCAACGGGCGTACACTGCGGATTTTGACAGTGGTCGATGAATTCACACGCGAAAGCCATCAGACCTATGTGGCGCGTTCGGTCCGGGCGGTGAAGGTGATCGAGATCCTGGAGTTCTTATTCATGGTGCACGGCCGTCCAGCGTATCTTCGCAGTGACAACGGGCCGGAATTTATCGCCGCGGCGATCCAGGACTGGCTTGCCGGCAGGAATATTGCCACGGCCTACATTGAGCCCGGCAAACCCTGGCAGAACGGCGTCAATGAGAGCTTCAATGCTCGCCTGCGCGATGAATGCCTGAATATGGAGTTGTTCTACGGCCTGGCGGATGCCCGCTGGACGATTGAGAACTACCGGTGTTACTTCAACGAGCAGCGACTGCATGGAGCACTGGGATACGTTCCCCCCGTGGAATTCAGACGGCAGTGGATGGCCGAACACCCTGATTGCATGGGGGCTCTGCCCCCCGCCCCCCGGGATTTATCGCTCAATGCATCCGAGCAGGACCTAAAGCCGCAGAGCCGGACAATCCCTTCGAGGACGGCCCGGCTCCTGCTCCGACGATCGGCCGACGCTCAGGTTGCGCCCCCGCAGAGCCTTATCCTTCGACCGACACGTACAGGATAGCCCAGATGACAGCACATGCAAGAAGAACTAGATTATGAACCGTAGACGTCGGAAATCCTAACACATAGAATGGTACTCAAGATGGGGTACAGTCACCTTGCCGGGATGAACCAAGAAACTGAAGATATGGCCTATCATGATGTACTCTCCTATGTTAAAAGTCTACTCCAATTCCTATGTGTTTTTGCTCTAAGTAGCTGCCAATACGAAGTTTGGGAAGTCTTCAAAGACCCAGTCATTCTTCAACGTATCGTAGATGATCCCGAGGAACTTCCGGGCCGTTGCGATGATGGCTTTGCCACTTCCGCGCCGGCTCTTGATCTTTTCATAATAGCGACGCAGATAAGGACTGTAGCGCTTGGCCACCAGCGTACACTGCACGAGAGTCGTGCGGCCCAGCTTTGAGCCGCGTTTGGTGATCCGCCCGTGGCGTTCAGTTTCGTTGGAATCCGAGACCCGGGGAACAATCCCGAAGTAGGCCGCCAGTTTGTTCGCGTCGGCAAAGTCGGCGATATCGCCGATCACCGTCAAAAGCACTGTGGCGGATCGACCAGCAATGCCTTTGATACTCGTTAGATTCTTATGGCCTTTGAGGGATTGTCCGCGGCCGGTTATTTCCTTATCAAGCCTCTTGATGCTGCTGTTGAGGCTTAGAATCTGTTCGACCAACACCTCCAGTTCGATTTTGACGATAAGGTCCCAATCATACACCCAGAGCGACTTCAGGGCCTTTTCACTGCCGAGCGATTCCTTCTTGAGCTTGATGCCGCAACTGTTGAGCACGTTATGGATCTTGTTGATCAACGCGGTGCGCTGTTTGACCAGTTTGTCCCGCGTGATGGCCAACGAATGCAATTGTGCGTTTTCTTTCGTTTTCATTCTCGCCTCAGGCAGCATGTCTTTGCTCAAGAACAAGGCCAACGTCCTGGCATCATTTTTGTCCGTCTTTTTGACCGACCGGCGTACCACCTCGAACTGATGAGGGTTGACAACTATGGCTTTTTTAACGCGATCTTTGTCCTGTGAAACAAACCAGGCGGTATTGCCCGTTGCCTCGACGGCCAGCAGATCACGTTGACGGAGCGTCTTTCGGAAATCAGCGATTTGATCCATTCGATAGGTCCGAACAGCGTTCTTGCCCTGTTTGGTCCGCCGACATACCGTAAAACTATTCGTGTGTAAATCAACACCAAGATAACTCATACTGACCTCCAGAAAAAACGTCTGTTAACGCTGATCTGGAGCAGACTTTTCACTGTCGGTGTCCACCAGACTCCTATTCAAGGTCGCAATGCCTTATGATGGCGGTTCGGTCATAGGTCTGATTATTCTCCTTTTCGAGGTCGCAGTGCCTCATGCAAACATGCAGCCTATGGCCTATTCTGCTCCAGCCTTACGTGCTGAAGCTAAACACCAACGCATATTTTGATAAGACATTTTCTTTTTTTCGCCCTCACCCCAAGTAGACTTTCGCACTTTTTAGGCGACTGATTTTGATGGTTTATCAACAAGAACAT
>CAZGMJ010000145.1:0-4515 GCA_964526785.1 uncultured Pirellulales bacterium | reverse complement strand
TCTCAGACGACAAATCAACCTTAATCACGCGCCCAGTTTTCGGGGAGTATTATACCGAACTGCCAAAAATGGCTGGCAAAAGCGGCCGGACAGAAGGATAGTATTCAGTACTTGTATTTGACCTTCCTGTTCTTAAGTTCGTCCGTTGAAGGTTCGATAAGAAATGCGGTCATAGCAGCAACACCGCTAGGCTAACTCGTGACAAGAGTGGGGCACCGTGAGCAAGTTCTGAATGGAGCGATTGGTATGGCAATAAAGAAATACGCAAAGCGATTTGTCTTACGCATACTGGAAAGAATCCTTATCTGCATGCACAAGCTCGTAGGACCGCCCCATATTCTTATTTACAGCCTCAATATCAATCTGGCGATGCTCAAGGCATTCGGAGCTACTGTGGGGAAGAATGTGCGTGTCTATCCGCCGGTCGCGTTGCATAATATCAGCAAGGGCTACGGCAACCTGACGATTGGGGACGATTGTGTCATACACGCCAACACCTATCTCGACCTGACAGCGCGAATAACGCTTGAAGATGGCGTCAGTCTGGCACCTGGTACGATTATCATGACGCACAACCGATATAACTTCAATCCCTTCTTGGAAGAGGCGCTTCCGCATACTTGCGGGCAGAAAGATGTTGTGATAAAGAAGGGCTCAGGAATTAAGGCCGGTGCATTAATTACCATGGGTATGACCGTTGGGGAGAATTCCGTTGTGGCAGGAGGCGCTGTTATTAACCGTAGTGTTGGTGACAGAGTATTCGTGGGCGGTGTGCCGGGCCGGGTGATTAAGACGATCAATCCTCCGAAGGAGTGCCCAAACGATGAATCTGGACAGTACGTCGCAAGATCTCATTATCAACTTTACACCCACTGGTATGATTCCCACCAAGGAAATCACACCCCATGTACCGATTTCGGTCGCGGAGATTATCGAGAATGTCCACCGTGCCACCGAGGTTGGCATAACTATGGTTCATCTGCACGCCCGCGACGAAGCCAGCGGCAGCCCGACGCATCATGCAGACGTTTACCAGCAAATCATTGAAGGCATCCGCCGCTTCTCACCGGATCTTGTAGTTTGTGTTTCGCTCAGCGGGCGGAACAATATAGAACTGCAGGCGAGAGCTGAGCCGCTGACGCTCGACGGTCTAGCCAAGCCCGACATGGGCAGCTTGACGCTTAGTTCACTGAACTTCAATCGTCAGGCAAGCGTCAACACTCCGGATACGATCAAGTCGCTGGCACAAATGATGATGGAGAGGCACATCCTGCCGGAATTAGAGGCATTCGACAGCGGCATGATCAATTATGCGAAATACCTGGAGAAGAAGGGCTTGCTGCAACCGCCACACTACTTCAACCTTATCGTGGGCAATATTGCGTGCGCTCAAGCGAATCTACTGCATATAGGCATGATGGTCAATGACTTGCCCCCAGAATCGTTTTGGAGTCTCGGTGGGGTTGGTGACACACAGTTCCCGGTCACGGCAACTTCGGTAATATGTGGTGGCGGCGTCCGGATTGGATTGGAGGACAATATCTGGTTCGACAAAAGAAGAACCCGCCTTGCCTCGAACCAGGAGCTTCTACATCGTATTCACAATGTGGCAGCGATGGCCGACAGAAAAGTCATGGCCCCTGTGGCCTTTCGTGAACTCCTGCACTTGCGCTCTGGTTCAGGGGAGTATGGCAGAAACTGTGGTCGGTAAGGCAGTGTTGCCCTTCGGATGCTTTCGGGTACTCAGATTTATAAGAATCGCCTATGGCCGGCAGGCAACAGGAGTTCCTTCCTCAACCATATGCCAAAATCGGCAATTGCGTCAATAAATGCGCCGATATGTAAGGACGTTTTGCTATAATAGAGGCCCGGCAAGGATCGCATCTGGAGAATGGACGGACTCAGCGTTGATTGATCCGACAGGCAAGAAAGACGCTATCAAATGCAGGGGTACTTCTCCGAGAATAGAATGGATAAGTCCAAGGGTAATTGGTCCTCTGGCAAGAGGGGTAATATCCCAGGTCACCCGGGCTCAAAGATACATGGCCCACCGGCGCCTCGCCTTAATCACGCAACGCGAAAATGTCCTCCCGATATGTGCGTACATGAGTTGTTTGAACAACAGGCTGCAAAGACTCCGAATGCGATCGCCGTTGTCAGTAGTAATCAGTGTCTCACCTATCGCCAAGTGAATGAGCAGGCGAACCGACTGGCCCATTACCTTCGTGACAGAGGCGTGGGTCGGGATGTGTGTGTTGCAGTATACCTAGACCGTAGTGTCCAGATGCTGATTGCCATTATCGGAATACTCAAGGCCGGTGGTGCATATGTTCCGATAGGTTATGACTACCCACGCAAACGTATACACCACATCTTGCACGAAGCGGGACCAAGCGTTATCTTGACGCTGCAGAAGCACAGTTCAGATCTACAGTCTTGCTCCGAAGGGATAATTGCAGTTGATGCTCTACGGCCGCTGATTGCTGACCTACCCACGACTAATCTCATAGAAGGGACGCTGCCTGATGCACTGATCTATGTGATCTTTACTTCCGGCTCCACCGGGGGGCCAAAGGGGGTGCTGGCAGAACATAGGGCTGTCGTTAACCAGTTGCGGTGGTTTCAAGAGGAATTCTGTATCACTCCTTCTGATGTCGTACTTCAGAAGACACCTTTCACCTTTAATGTATCTGCATGGGAGTTCTTCTGGCCGTTGACCTGTGGGGCACGATTGATTCTGGCAAAACCGGGAGGCCATAGCGATTGTGACTACTTGGTAAAGACGATCAAACACAAGAACGTAACGACAGTGAATTTTGTTCCCTCTATGCTTCAAGTCTTCCTGGACCACCCCAATGTGAAAGACTGCACATCGTTGAAGACCGTGCTCTGTGCGGGCGAATCACTTGCCCCGGCTTTAGCAAGACACTTTGTCGAAAAGCTTGATGCCCGGTTCTACAACATCTATGGAGCCACAGAAACAACCGCGGTGACGTGCTATGACTGTCGGCGCGGCCAATATGCCAAGATAACTCCAATCGGTCATCCTATGGGCAATACCGAAGCCTATGTACTTGACCAGAATCTCAAGTCTGTCCCACTCGGGGTTGCGGGTGAGCTTCATATTGGCGGGGTGCAGCTTGCCCGCGGTTACCTGAATCGTCCGGAACTGACCGAGGAGCGATTCATCAGCAATCCGTTCGATCCGACCGGTCAAAGCAGGTTGTATAAGACCGGAGATCTGTGCCGATATTTGCCGGACGGCAATATTGAATTCCTCGGCCGTCTGGACCACCAGGTCAAGCTGCGCGGTTTTCGGATCGAACTCGGAGAGATCGAGGCGGCCCTGGCCGCCCATGCGGATATCCGGCAGGCGGTGGTGCTGGCTCGCGAAGACCGCCCGGGGGATAAGCGTCTGGTGGCGTATCTGGTCTGCCCGCGGCAACTGTCCGCCGAGCAGTTGTCGGAGCAGCTTCGAGAGACGCTGCCGGAGTATATGATTCCCTCGGCGTTTGTCCTTCTGGACCATATTCCGCTGACCGCCAACGGCAAGATCGATCGCGGGGCGCTGCCGGCGCCCGAGCGGGATTCCCGGTCTGCCCGGAGCGGTTATGTTCCGCCACAGACGCCGACGCAGAAGGTACTGGCGGAGATCTTCGCCGAGGTCCTCGGCCTGCAGCAGGTGGGGATCCACGACGACTTCTTCCAATGCGGTGGACACTCGCTATTGGCTACGAGAGCCATTTATCGAATATATGACCGGCTTAAGATAGAGTTGCCCATTGCGAGTCTGTTTAAGAACCCAACCGTAGCGGCGTTGGCCAAAACAGCAGAGACTGCATTGGATGAAGGGCAGATATGCACCGGTGAGCTTCTGGCTTCGCAAGTCACCAGAGAAGGCCCGCAGCCGACTTCTTATGCCCAACAACGGATGTGGTTTTTGTACGAGTTGGATCCGGCCAGCGCCCTGTACAATATTCCGTTCATGCTCGAGTTCAAAGGCGCCCCTGATGTCAGCGCATTAGAAGAAAGCCTGAACGATCTCATTGAGCGACATGATTCACTTCGGACGACATTCGACAACGTCGGCGGTGAACCGGTCCAGATCATTCATCCATACGTATATCAGAAGCTGTTTATAGATGCGATAGAAGAATCGCAAAGCCGAGAATGGTCTGATTTTACTGAGCATCCGACCATCAAACGTGAGGTAACGAGACCCTTCGATTTCCATGAGGGGCCCTTGCTGCGAATGTGTCTGTTCCACATCACCGATGACCACTGGATCCTGGTCGTGACGATGCATCACATAATCTCGGATGGATGGTCGATGGATGTCTTCCTCGATGAATTGACGACCGCCTATACGGCCAGAATACGAGGAGAAGATCCCGGCCTGCCTTCCTTGCCTGTACAGTACGCGGACTATACGCAATGGCAGCATCGGTGGCTGGAAGGGCAGATGCGTGATCGGCAGTTGGCGTATTGGCGTGAGCAACTGGGGGGTCCCTTGCC
>CAZGMJ010000144.1:0-4516 GCA_964526785.1 uncultured Pirellulales bacterium | reverse complement strand
AATCAATGGCTCAACATTCCCGCCCGCAGCGGCTGTTTCTCGATGCCGGGACCTTCCCATTCCATTGCGAGATCGCCTTCATTGACGCCTTCGCCGAAGAAATACGCCGCCTCGAAGCGATGCTTTCCAGCGGCCAAAACCACTAATTCAGATTTCTGCCGCTCGGGATGCAGAGGGGCCGGATTCAAGACAATCCGGTCGCCAATGGACACTCGACCGCTGTTCAGCGGGCTCGGGTGAAAGCGGTAGACGCCGGTGCGCGGGGCCTCGACGTAGCCGGTGAACAGCACCATGGTATTGCTTTGTTGCGGGCGAACCTTCGGGTCGATCCGCAGGGCTACGCCATCGGCAATCGGAGTATCCTCTTCGAAGTCGGGCTGATTCCGCCATGCACCACGATAGTGCCGGTAACGAAGTCCCGGGGCTGTATTCGGAGGTTTATCCGGCTTTCGGGGTGCCACAAACTCAAACCCGGCCTCGGCCGGATCGCCGTGCAGGGCCCGGCCGTCGCGAAAACACCGAGCCGTGACGGTTGCCGTTCTGTCCAATTCAAAAGGACCAGCGTACAGCGTGGACGTCGGCGTCGGATCGCTGCCATCGAGAGTATAGCGTATCTCGACATCGCTCAAATCCGTCTGATTGGTGGCCACATGCATGGTGATCGTTGCAGGCTGACCGGCAGGGAACTGGCCGCCCACCGGCCGAATGCGGGCCTCCCACGTGGGCTGGTTGTCGCGAACGTACAATGGGACGCCGAAGAACCGGTCAACCGAGCCGTCGGGTCCGCTCTGCTCGGCAACATCCTTTTGTCGCTCCCGGGAGGGCTTGTAATGACTGAAGATGTCTTCGCCGGTCCCGGCGTTTCTCTCGCTATAGAAGACGTTTCGCCATTCGTCCTTCATGTTCAGGTTCTGTAGCCGAATGCCGCCTTTGCGCACGTCGTCAAACAGGACGCCATTGAGCTGGACGTCCGCTCCGTTCCAGATTGTGATATCGATTTGTCGGGGAATCGCAAGATACGCTTCATAATCGGCGGTACCTTCCTTCGGCGGCGCGCCTGTGTCTCCGAAGCCATCCTTGCCGTGGTATCGGAACACAAGTCGCGCCTGCGATGGGTTGGTGCTGTATACGCGGACCTCAGCATGCGGCCAGATCTCGAGGCCTCGGTAATCGTCGCGATCCCGCCACATCTTGCTGGCGAAGAGCTTTTCGTGGTCTTTGAAGGACAGGCCCACATAGCAGTCTTTCGTAATCGGACGCTGCGGCGATCCGGCCTGCAGGCGACCCCGCACGAGCATGTCCTGCTTGTGCGGCTGGTTGGAATTCTTGGCGAAGACCGCGCCGGATTGCAGTTGGAGCACGGCCGCGGAACCAACGGTTTGGCAGCAGCGCGGGCCGATCAAGACCGTACTGCCCTCGGCCACGATTAGCCTTCCGACATTAACATGTGTCTCATCGCCTGAGCCTGCGCCGCCGATGATCTCCATAGAGGCACTCGGATCGTCCTTACGCAAGACCCATTTGCGGGCGAGCGATTTGGCCTGAATATCCGCCCATTCGATCGGCGCGCCGAGAGGCCGTGGATCACCGTTTCGAATGAAGGTGTCTTTCGTGCCGCGGAAATAGGCGCAGCCGCCGCCGTAAAAGTCCGAATCAGCGGCAACCCAGAGGTTGCCGAAAAGACCTTTGACGTTGGCCTTGAAAGAACCACCGGACTCGACCGTCAAGTGCCGCGCAAGAAACCCCTTGCTCTGGTGCCAATGCGCGCCGCCTCTAACTGAGTAGCTTCTCCTGGCGACAGGGATCAGGATATCCGTATCCTCGTCGAACTCTCCAATCCGCTTGCTTCGATTCCAGGTCGGCCCACCCCAAATAACAGTCTGCGGCAATGATTCCGCAGATTTGCCGTTCGCCAGCCAACCGGCCGCGTCGCGCAGACGTCCGCTTCGACCCGGATTGGCCCAGACCATCAGACGCCTGGGCTTGTCCCAGTCTTGAGCTGTGTAAGCCGGCTTGAAGCCTTCGGCCGGCGGTTCGTCCGGCCACTCCACGACGCCCAGCAGTTTCCTGTCATCATCTGTCAGTTTGCGCTTCGGATTGAAGTGGTCACGCTTGCCGTCGACGGTCAGCGCGTGGACATGCTCCTTCAGAAATGAGCGCACCGTCGCCAGCCGCGGCGAGTAGACGATTACATGATCGGGCATCTCGAACTGGACGGCAAGCCGGCCGCGGAGTTCTGTGCCGTCCACTAACTCGATCACACACGGTTCCAATGCCAGTTCCAGGGCTTCATCATCTGCCGAGGCCGGCCAAGCTGCCAGCGTTATCGAACAGATCGTTAATATGAGGTTTGTTGAGAATATCTGCTTCATGGGCGTCTCCTGCTCTTAAGGGTGTGAGCGTGATCTACTTCGTATACATCACAGTCAATGACTCAGTGCGCCGGCGGGGATCGGTTGTTTGTCGATTCTCGGGCCCCGGTAGCGGATTTGGAACGGTTCGTTCTCCTGAGGCTCCCACGGGGGCCAGCCTGTAAAGCCGCTGCCGCGCCCGTACTCCACGCGGATCGCATGCTTGCCCATTTTCAGGCTGATCGAACCGCACGACTCCAGAGGGGGACTGCCGGAGGGGTTCCAGTCATAGCGGTACCGGCGATGGTTGTCGACGACAAGTCGGTCGCCGATGTAAAGCCTGCTGGGCCCCTCGGTACGCGTGTAGAAACGCCAGATACCGGGCTTTTCGATCTCGACGTAGCCGGTGTAGAGGTAGCCGTCCCTCTTGTTCATTCGACCGTCGGGCACGTTCAGTACGAACCGGTCGAGAGTCTGCGTCACTACCGGCCTGGCGGAGGAGGCGTGGAGAAAGTCGAAACTGTTCTCTTCATAAAGTCGCACCAGTAGTCCGGGCTGCGTCTTGCCGGGCCGATCGGGGTCGCGCACACCCTCTATGAAGGTGAAAGTGTCTGTCACTTCCTCCCATTTCTCAAAAAAGTGCGGCGGCGGATAATGGAAGCATCCCGCCTTCACCGTCGTCGTCCCGCTCAACACAAACGAACCGGTGTACAATCGGCCTTCTTCGGAATCGCCGCCATCGAGGGTGTACCGCATCTGTGGGTCGCTAAGGGCATCCAGTCGCACTTCGACCGTATCGCCGGCCGCGAACGTTCCTCCCGAAGGAAGAATGCGCGGGTAGCGGGCGCCCTTGCCGAAGTCCAGCCGCGCCCACTTCGATACACGCTCTGCATCGCCCCATCTGGCGATCTGCTCTTGCAGACCTTTGCCGGGCTCGATGTCACGGAAGATGATGTTGCGATCGGCCTTGACGTGTCTGCCGAAGTTCACGCGCCGCCACTGGTCGCGGGCATTGGGGTTGAGCAAGCGAATGTCCCCTTCGCCCACCCAGTCGAGGACCATGTCTCGGAGCGTCTGGTCGCCGAAGACGTTGACGTTGATGGTGCGCTCGGACTCTGGGAGTTTCTCAAAGTACTCGGGCGGGGTGCCGTCGTCATTGCCGTTCTTGCCGAGCACTCCGTGCCAGGTAATCACCAGGCGGGCGCTGTCCGGATCGCGCGTATAGACCTCGAATTTTGCACCCGGGGCAATCGTCAGTCCGCGCGGGCCACCATCGTCGACGAAACGCCGGGCCCGCTCGCTGGCGATGGTCAGCTTGCTGTCCTTAATACTGATGCCGAGAAAACAGTCCCTGGTGAGCGGTTCATCGGGCGTGCCGGCCAGCAACGAGCCGTGAACAAACATATCGTTCTTGTAACATTGGTTGCCGCTTCGCTTGCCGAGCACGGCGCCCGACTTGAGGATCAGCCTCGCGTTGCGGCCGACGCTCTGTTGGCAACGCGGCCCGACAGCAATTACGCTGTTCTCCTCCAGGATCGTTACGCCCCTCGCCCAGTGGGTTTCGTCGCCGGAGCCGAAACTACCGATCAGCGTCATTGACGCATTGACATCTTCCTTGCGCACGACCCATTTGCGTCCAAACATTGCCGCCGACTCCATGAGTTCTCTAAACCGCCGGGGCGTCGTTGGCGGTCGGCCGGTGTAGGGTGTGCCGTTGAGGAAGAACGTGTGTTTATCACCGCCAAGCTTGGCGCCTCCTCCGCCGTCGAAGTCCGCGTTGGGGCTGATCCAGATATTGCCGGTGCAGTTATTGAGCTTGATCTCAGCGTCGGTGCCGGCCTCGACCGTGATGTGTCGCGGCCTCGCTCCCGTGGCGCGCGGCCGAACGACGTAATGCCCAGACGACGCGGGAAAGAGTATGTCCGTATGGCCGTCGAAAAAGACCAGGCCGTAATGTTCGCCGACGGGACGGGGCCAATCCTCCATCGGCCGCCCGTTACACAGCCAGTTTCCCGGCTCCTCGAAGCGGCCGCTTCTGCCCGGATTCGCCCAGACCATCAACCGCCTGGGCTTGTCCCAGTCTTGAGTTGTGTAAGCGGGCTTGGAGCCCTCGGCCGGCGGCTCATTCGGCCAATGCACGCGACCGAGCAGTTGCTTATCGTCGG
>CAZGMJ010000143.1:0-4517 GCA_964526785.1 uncultured Pirellulales bacterium | reverse complement strand
CCAGACGACTCTCATCTTCGGGCTCGGCTACGGGCTTGCCAGGCTGCTCAAACTACCTTATCGTGACGCAGCCCCTTCGGCGATGATCGGAGCGTCAAATCACTTCGAAGTGGCGATCGCAACTTCAACGATGCTTTTCGGCCTGTCTTCGGGCGCGGCGCTGGCGACCGTCGTGGGCGTGCTGATTGAGGTTCCGGTGATGCTGCTGCTGGTGAAGATATGCCTCAAGACGAAAGGATGGTTCCCGGCCGAAAGCGATCAATGACACGGTTCGCACGGTCGGTTGTTGCGCACTGGCGTTACTGTTGACTCTTGCGCTCGGTGCTTTCGAGCAACCTGCTGATGACGCTGATATCCTTGGGGATATGGACGGTGATGTATTCGCCTGATTCGATCTGTACGATGATGTCCCGTTCGGCGGTCCAGCGGAGCAGATTCTCGAACCGCTGCCAGTACTCCTCCTTCCACTGTTCGAAGTGGAAATCCTTAGGGCTTGCTGAGTAGAGCTTAAGTTTTTGCTTTACAAACAGATGGGATTGGGATAGACTGGGAGACCTGCAAGGAGAATCGCCACGGAGGTGTCATAGGTTTGCAGTTGGAGGCACGGATGTACCGGCAAGAAGACCCGAATCAAAGGACGTTTGAGGATTTCTATCTGCCGTTCGGCGGCCGATTGCGGAGTGATAATCGGTGGGTGGTGTTGGCCAAACAGATCCCTTGGGATCAGGTCGAACAACAATACGTGGCGGTCTTTGCCGACCGTGACACCGGCCGGGAGGCCAAGCCGGCGCGTTTGGCGTTGGGGGCGTTAATCATCAAAGATGAGCACGTGGTGGGATACTACAACACCGGCGACCGCATGAAGTACTGGGGCAAACTGGGTGCATTCTGGGGAGGACTGTGGGGCTTACTCTTCGGATCAGCCTTCTTTCTCATTCCCGGAATCGGCCCCATCGTGGCAGGCGGCCCAATCGTAGTGTGGATCGTCGGCGCCCTGCAAGGGGCCGCTGTTGTCGGCGGCATCAGTGCGGTCGGCGCAGCGCTGTATAGCATCGGTATTCCCAAAGACAGCGTACTGAAGTACGAAACCTCTCTCAAGGCGAACAAGTTCCTTCTAGTCGCTCACGGTACCGCTGATGAAGTAGAAAGAGCCAGTAGTATCCTTCAGGATACAGAGGCGATCGAGACGACTGTTCACACGGTCGAAGAACCAGCAACGACTGCGCCCTAAGATCGAATCTCTGATCGCTCTTGTCCAAAGGCGCCATTGCCGTCATCGAAGCTTGGCGGCCAGGTAAAGCGAGCAGTGAAGAAACGCCGCATGGATGGTCTGCATCGCCACAGACGGTGCAGCATCAACCATGTGGCTGAACAAGGAGAATATAAGGATGAACATCCTTTTGATCTATCCCGAGTTCCCGGATACGTTTTGGAGTTTCAAGCATGCGTTGAAGTTCGTGGGAAAACGGTCAGCGCTGCCGCCGCTGGGACTCTTAACCATCGCTTCCATGCTGCCACGGGAATGGTCGCTACGTCTTGTTGATACTAACGTACGGCCTCTGACGAAAAAGGACCTGACTTGGGCTGACTACGCATTCATCAGCGCCATGGTCGTTCAGCGTGAATCAGCACGTGGAATCATTACCCGGTGCAAAGAGGCGGGTGTGCAGATCGTTGCCGGCGGCCCACTATTCCAGATCGAACACGAGAAGTTCGGGGACGTTGACCATCTCATATTGAACGAGGCCGAGTTGACACTTCCGGCCTTTCTTACCGATCTGGCTCATGGTAATGCGAATCGGATTTACTCGACCACCCAGTACGCGGACTTACAGCAAACGCCCCCACCCATGTGGGAGTTGCTTGACCTGCGGCGATATGCCAGCATGAGTATCCAGTTCTCCCGAGGCTGTCCCTTCAACTGCGATTTCTGTAACGTAACAGCCCTGCTTGGTCGCCGCGTCCGAACCAAAACCTCACAGCAGATTATCGTTGAACTCGACAGCCTCTACGCCCGTGGTTGGCGCGATGAGATATTCTTCGTAGACGACAATTTCATCGGAAACACACCGTTCCTGAAAAGCGATCTCCTGCCGGCCCTTATTGAATGGCGCAAGGGCAAGACGGGACTTCTATTCTTCACCGAGGCGTCCATAAACCTGGCTGACGACGAACCGTTGATGGAGATGATGGTGGAGGCCGGGTTCAATAAGGTATTCATCGGCATCGAGACCCCGGACGAGGATTGCCTGGCCGAGTGCAGCAAAATCCAAAACAAGAACCGGAACCTCATGGACGACATAAAACACATTCAGCGATCCGGGCTTCAGGTGCTGGGCGGCTTCATCGTCGGCTTCGATCATGATCGGCCCTCCATCTTTCAGAAACAGATTGACTTCATTCAGAAAAGCGGCATTGCGACTGCCATGGTCGGCTTGCTGCAAGCCCCTCCCGGAACGCAGTTGTATGAGCGGATGAAGAAGGAAGGCCGCCTTCACGGAGACTCATCGGGCGACAACGTGGACGGCAGCACGAATATCATCCCGGCCATGAACCTTGACGCGCTGCGGGAAGGCTACAAGGAGATTCTGCAGCACATCTATTCACAGGAGCACTATTACCGACGCATCAGGATCTTTCTCCGGGAATACAAGCCGCCCCGAATACGTGGACGCATACGGTTTTCACACATGCTCGCACTCGTGCGGTCGTTCTATCGTCTCGGCCTTGTGGACCCAGGGAGGTTGCACTACTGGAAACTCCTGCTCTGGACCCAGTTCCGACGCCCCCGGCTTGTCGCCGAGGCCATAATCCTGGCCATCTATGGGCACCATTTTCGGAAGGTCTGTGAGCGGCACGTGATGTAACGCCACCGGCCGAAGAGAATAACAAATGGGAACATCGATGAAAACAAATGTGGGTTTGTGGATTGATCATAGGAAGGTCGTTGTCGCGGCCATTACGGACATAGGATTGACACATAAAGACCTAACCATGTGTTCCGGCGGACGCGCAAACACTTCTCGCCGTTGAACACCACGTTGGGATGAATAAACGAAGATATTTCATATGCAAAGTAACCAGCCACCTTCTGTTATTAAGAGATGTAAAGATGGAAACTGAAGACGCAAATAACGGTGACACACTTCAAGAGTGCTCATACTGCTATCACTTGTACTCTCCGAGCGACAGAAAAGACTATTCCTTTGAAGAAGGAGATAGCGCTTTATGCCAGAAGTGCGAAGCACTGCAAGAGCGGAAATGCAAAGACTGCGAGAATGTATATTCCCCTAACGACAAAGAAGGTTATTCTTTTGAGGAAGGCGATAGCGGTTTATGTCCAGAGTGTGAAGCAGAGACACACAAAGACTGCCATCAAGAAAAATGAAATTGTTGATCGTGTGAAGTGACTTGGAGAAAAACATATGAGAAATGAAACCGAACCTACAGAGTCTGCCAACCAGTACGCAGGGGCATATGCGGCGCACTACACGACAAAGGACTTGCATAAAGCTATCGATCTTTATAAGGCCATCATGGCCGCGCACCCGAACACAAAGGAGGCCGAGTACTCCCGAACACAGATCCAAAACATCGCGAAAAGCGTGGTTCCAAACGAGAGGCTTCTGGACGCTCAAGTAGAGCTGGCGCTTACTTGTCTCAGGTCGCAGTCAATGATCGACAAACGGGTGCTTGTACGTGGAATAGCGAGACTTAAGGATTACCGGTCGACCGACGGAGGCGATCTGAGAGGTCACTATCAATACTATGGCCCAGCTGAATACCTCGACCTGAGAGAATCAAATGCGCGAACTGCCGGGCTTCCGGCGAGGATGTGTCTTATCTCAACCACTCAGCCACCGGCAGCTTCTCTATTGCCTGCCGCAGCACCGGATCTACATTCGTATAGACCTCATTCGTGAGTTGAGGTGTGGAGTGCTCCAGCAGTCTTTGGGTCACTGCAGTTGAGACGCCACGCTGAGCCAGCAGGGATGCAAATGTCTTTCGCAGATCATGGAACTTGAGATTTGGAAACCCCGCCCTGGCCCGCGTCTTCTCCCACTTCTTACGCGAAAACCGGTCTGTAAACAGTGATGTGTACCGGTCTGGAAGACCGGCCATGTGGTTGACCAGTTGATTTATGACCGCCTCCGGAACCGGTCGTTCGGCCATCGCCTTCTTGGTCTTGCAACTGCGCGTTGTGATGGCATTTCGATCAACGAGGATATCCCCGATTGTCAGGGCATCGATGTCGCCGCGTCGCAGTCCGGTCGTAACTGCAAGTAGAATCCGCAGGCGAAGCGTTGGATACGTGGCCGCCGTGGTTAGTAATCTACGGACTTGCGACGCAGAGAGCGCAACGACGGGCTTTTGTGCGACCTTCAGCGATTTGAGTCTCAAACCGGAATCGACATAGTGCTTTTCTTCTGCCCAGTTCAAGAATGCGTTGATGTTTTTGATATCTTTGTTGATCGTGCTCCTTTCGACTTCCTGGCCGCGCCCCAGGATGAACTGAT
>CAZGMJ010000142.1:0-4539 GCA_964526785.1 uncultured Pirellulales bacterium | reverse complement strand
TCCTTCCGTCCAATCCATCATCGGCGCAACCTGTATTTCTCGGCGATGTGGGCAATTTTTCATGTGGCTCATGGCAGGTATGTCATAAAGATGCGCGCCCGGCGACGCTCGAGCAATAGGGATACCTGGCTCGGTCCAGGCAAAAAATGCCCGATGTCTCTCCGAGTCGCACCGGCGCTATCGCACACTTGCTTCTCTACCCCACGTTTCGGTAACGATGCGTGCGCAAGATTCGAAAGGTCGGGGCCGCCGCCGCCTCAATAGCCCAGGCGAGACCCGCCGTATCTTTGACTGGCTCGTGTTTGGGGCTGTGTTGCGCGATAGAACCGTCAATCGCGACGAAAGGACAGCGAGAAGGACACCGGTACCTCCGGCGTGATTCCGTCCAGGCCGGCAACTTCGCGCAGCCGTTCAAGCCCCTGCTCCAGCTCCAGCGCCGAGGCACTGACAATCACCGGCTGCGCGCTCGCCACACGAAGTCGGTCTGGGGCGGAGCGGGTCACGAGCACTGTGGCCGTCAAAGGCACCTCGATACCATGCATGGCAAGTGTCCCGGATACCTCCTGCTCAATCGACGCGCCGACCGCCAGCTCCTCGGCGATAGCCGGACTCACGCTGGCCCTGAACGCGGCCTGCGAGAAGCGTGCAACCTCGAACAGCAATTCGCGCATGCGCTCGTCGCGGATCTCAATCCGCGTATCAACGCTTGCCAGGTCGACGATCAGCTCAGCACCACGGTCGTCCAGTCGGCCCTCGATACTGCGGAAGCGATGGCCCTCGGCGGTCGAACCATTCTTCACGGAGACGAAACCGAGCGTCGAAGCGCCGGATTCGAGGGTCCAGTCTGCCAGCACCTCGGCACTGGCGAGGAGCATCGCGGCACAAAGCAGGGCGCGGAGTGGCTGAGCATTGACCATGAGAGATTCTCCTTGAACTTGGCTGGCGAAGGCACCGGCCAGACATTGCATGCCTCCCGTTCGAAAACGAATCGCTTCCGCTACTGCTGAACACCACCGAACATAGCAGCGCGAAAACACTAATAGAACAGATTATCGAGAACGTTGTGTTCGCTATTTCTCTTGTGTAGATGCATCGGGATCGCTGCCCGCCGTTTTTCCTGCGACGCACGGCGACTGTCTGTCCGCACAGCTACCGCACAGGCCATTGACCTCAACCACCGCGTTCTCCGGCCGGAACCCGTGTTTGTCCGCAATTTTGTTCAGCAAGGTCCCAAGGCGCCTCGATTCGATCTCGTCAACACGCCCGCAATCGGAACAAACCAGGTACTGGCTTTCATGAACCTGCTCGGGATGGTTGCATGGCAGATAGGCATGCGCGGACTCCAGCCTGTGAACCAGACCGAGGCGCATGAGGAAATCCAGATGCCGGTAGACGGTTGTCGGCGCAATCCTGCGACCGTGCCGCTGTTCCATCAATGCGATCAGCTCATAGGCGGACAACGGGCGGTCGCTGGCGCAGAGGACCTCATAAGCCTCCAAGCGGGCTGATGTCAATCGCTCGCCTCTCTCGGCGCATCGCAACTCGGCGAGCTTACGCCGTTTCGGATCCAGACGTCGTGTTGTAACAGCAGTCTCGACCAACCTGCGTCTCCTGGAGCCTGAGCCCGTCAGCAAGTCTTTGCGGGCGGTGACTGAACTCTCTTACGGGCTTACGAGACGGGCGTCGTGCAGGCGGTAGACGACGCCGATCTCGCTCCGGCGCTGTGGCTCGAACCGTCCCTCGATCACAATCGGGTCCCAGGACATCTCGATGCCCTCGTTCGCGAAGACCTCCACGGCACCGGCCGGACCGCCGGGCACATGGAAAAAGCAGCTTGGCGGATTCGATGTGAGGAGAAATCGCCCCTGCTTGAGTTCCGGCTCCAGCGGCATCATGAAACCCGACAGCTTGACCGTCTGTCCGGCACGCTCTGCAATGGCCGCCGGAAACTCGGCGATCAGCACCCAGTCCTCATACCGGATCTTCGCCTCCATGAGCTCCTCCCAGAGGAGCCCGCCCTCCACGGCCGGCGGCGCCGGAAATCCCGCGGCCCGCAGGCTGATGAGGTTGATCATGATCTCGGTACTTGCCCCGCCGAATTTGACGGTAACCTTATCCAGACCCATCTCTCCGCCGACCACCGCGAACTCCACGATTCCGCGCTCATCGGAGGTCGAGCGCGGCGAGACCTGCGCCGGTTCCAGCAGCTGGCTGGTCCCCTCTATCGAAAAGACCGGCGCCGCACCCTCGACCGGGCGGCCGTTCTTCGTCTCGAGGCGTACCGCAAGGTAGGCGTAATCACGCTCCAGCAGGTCAACGACGTATCGTCCGCGCTCGTCCTCGTAGCCGGACTCGGCCAGAACCTCGATTCTGACGTCAGCGGCCTCGGCGGCGCTAACCGAATCCGCAGGCCGTGAGCGCAGATTCTCTTCCTGGTAGCCGGGCGGCTCTGCTGCGAGCTCCTCTTCTGTAAGTCCCGTAATCGGCGGGGGCGATTCCGCGGCCGTCTCCTGCGTACAGGCGAGCGCCCCCGCCACGACGATGGCAGCGATTCCCAAGCGCCTCATGCACATACCACCCGTGCCCGACTCCATCATCCCTCCGCCAGCGTTCTCGCCACATCCGTCCGGTAGGCCTGTACGGCCGGTATCGCCGCGGCGAGAATGCCCACGCTGAGCAGTGCCACCATCAGGAGACTCTCGGAGGGCAACCACATCCATCCCGTCAATGCGACGCCTCGTGTGCTTTCCAGCCATGCGCCCAGCACCTCCACGGCACCGTGACCGACCAGGAAACCCAGTGCAACCCCTGCGGCCGACAACAACAGCCCTTCGAGCAACAGCGCGACGAGTAGCTCCCATCGTGTTGCACCCAGACAACGGAGCATTGCCAGATCACCGCGCCGGGCGCGCAGAGAACCGTACAGCGCCGCGAATACCGAAAGGCCCGCCGTGAAGATCAGTACCCAGGCGAATGCGCGCAGGCCGTCCAGACCGATGCCCACCAATTGGAGTATCCGGGAGATCTCCTCGGCAGGCGAGGCGGCCTGCAGGACCCCGCC
This sequence comes from uncultured Pirellulales bacterium, assembly GCA_964526785.1. Lineage (GTDB taxonomy): Bacteria > Planctomycetota > Phycisphaerae > Sedimentisphaerales > Anaerobacaceae > CAZGMJ01. Next base: position 1,478 of record CAZGMJ010000142.1, on the reverse strand, counting down.
CGCTTTCACCTCACGTGGCAGCGTCATGGCGGCCAATGGAGATTGATAGCGGATCAGCATCGCCGTGATCTGCCGATCCTCATCGGTATGACTCTCGTCCGACTCGTGTCCGTGGTCAGAATCTCCGTCGTGACTACCGTGGTCGTGGTCGTGGTCGTGGTCATGATCTTCGTCTGACTGGTGTCCGTCAGCATGCGCGGCGGGCTCATCGCTGTGGAGATCCCAGACGCTGTCCAGCGACGTCAGTATCAGACGGTCGAGTACGGTTCCGGTGGGTGCGAGCACGCCGACCACACGATAGGGTCGCGCCTCGTGGGTGTGACCTGCCCCGGCGAAACCGTGGACGCCCGCGAATCCGGACCCGACATCCAGGCCGGCGCCGGTGGCAGCCGCCGATCCGACCACCGCTTCCATAGACTCGTCCCAGAAACGTCCTTCGGCCAGCTCGGCACCATAGAGCCCTGCGTAGGACGTCGTCGTCCCCACGATCCGGAAGCCCCGGTAACTGTCCCCCAGCGACAATGGAATCGCACTGGCGACGCGACCATCTCTTGCCCACCGGTCGGCCTGCCGTTTCGGGATATTCCCGGGCGGGACATCCGCATGGTAAACGGTGGAGAGTACGAGCTGGACGGGGCTGCCTTGCGCACCCAGCACGAGATCGATGCCGCGGGCGTCCCGTGACATTGTCTGTGCCAGCTGGGCTCCGGCCAGGAGCAACAGGACGATACTCGCCGTGCCAAGCCCCATCAGCACCACGTTGACCACGGTCGTGAGTGGAGCGAGGCTCAGATTCGCGAGCGCGAGCCGCAGCCACGTCACGTCGGCACCGCCATCTCGAATTCCCGCTGGAGGCGACCGCGCACCCGCTGATCATGAGTGACAATTACGAGGGCCGCGCCGACAGCCGCGACCGAGTCTCGCAACAGTGCCAGCACCTCCTCGGCGTGATGATCATCCAGCGCCGAGGTCGGCTCGTCGGCCAGAACCAGACGGGGCTCGTGCACCAGCGCGCGTGCGATCGCGACCCGTTGCGCCTGTCCGTGGCTCAGCATCGACGGCCTGCGCCTCTCGAGACCGGCCAGACCAAGCCGATCGAGGACCATTCGCACCCGCGCCGAATCGAGGCGGACGCCGGCGAGCCGTTGTGCAAGCAGGACGTTCTCGCGGACAGTCAGGGCCGGCAAGAGGTGAAAGCGCTGGAACACGAGACCGATGTTGCGCCCGCGGAAGCGGTCCAGCCCGGTAGCGCGCAGCTTCGAGAGATCCTGACCCAGTACCCGGACTTCTCCCGCACCGGGACGTAACAGACCAGCCAGCAGATGCAGCAGTGTCGTCTTGCCGCAACCGGAGGGGCCGATCACCGCCATACTCTCGCCGCTACCCAGCCTAAGTCGCTCTACAGCGACGGCCGGGTGCTCAACGTAGCCGAAGCGCAGGTCATCAACAGCGATGGCCGAGGTGGCGGGCACAGTGAG
>CAZGMJ010000141.1:0-4821 GCA_964526785.1 uncultured Pirellulales bacterium | reverse complement strand
GATGGGCCATCGCCTTGGCCACCTCGGCCTGCTTTGCGTACAGCAGTTCTTTCTTATCTGTCATAACTATGCGTCCTCACTATATGTATATGCTACAATATACTCACGTACTCACGCATAGTTCAAGCAAAAAATGGCTCTTTCTGGAGACGGTGCTAACGTTACAGGGAACATTATGAAGCTATTTTTCTCCTGACCCGCCCTCTGGTTGCATGCAGTGTATCTATTGTCTGGTTTGCTTGATCCATGTATATGTCGCGCTGCATGTCCACAGCGATTCGTTGACTGATGTGGTGTCGGACCGTTCGCCGACGCAGCCAGAAGACCCGCCTCAATTGGGACCGCATGAAGAAACACGTTGATACTTCGCCCCCCTCCTGCTCGTATCTTACACCCTTGGCCTGATCGGCGGTTTGACGCCATGATCCGAGGTAGGAGCCCAGTGCGGTAGTGCCGCACGCTGGGATTTGTGCCGGGGGCACCGAGAAATCGGTGTCCCTACCGCGACCACTCAGGGGGGCGGTAGGGACGCACAGCAATAACCGCCCGACGATACGCAACCAGGGCGGGTGTACCGCTATCTCTCACGGTTAGTACAACGTGCAATAACTGCTCATCAGGGGATCCCTTGCCGGATGGAGGGATGGTCAGGCGAGTGTGGCCCCCTCTGGTGGTGTGCAGCGCGACATCGCCCACCAGCGTGCCCGGCTCGCGGTAGATCGTCCAGTGGCTGGTGGTGGCATCGCCATCGGGATCGTGACTGCCCGCTGACGAGAGGGTAACCGTATCACCGTCCTTGGCTGCGATGGCAAGGATGCGTTTGGACGCATCGCCGTTCAGCACAGCGACGGGGTTGTGATTTGCCTTCTCGTAGCTGTCGGCTACGCACCAGTCCATGCGAGCCGCAAAGTCGTTCTGAAAATCCTCCCGCCAGCGAAAGACGGTGGCGTATTCATTATGGTAGTCGGTCCCCTGGTAGGACCATGCGTCACGGCCGTCGGAATAGAGCAAGTAATCGCGGTGCCGGTCCAGCAGGTCGTCCACGGTGTCGTTGCCGGTGCCCGAACGCACATTCTTGTTCCGCTTGCGTTCGAATCGCCCGCCCCAGCTTCCATAGTGTGGCTGTTCCGGATCGCTCAGCCCATTGGGAATCAGATAGAGGAAAGAGGGAGTGTCGCCTTCCCAGAGGTAGATGGCGTCGGGGTACTGCCGGCCCAGCGCGCCATGTCCCTGCTGGATATTCCTGGAGACCCAATCGGCGCTGAATACCTCATTGTTGCCGCCCCAGGATTCGCTCCAGGCGTTGAAGCGGGGCGTGGTGCGGGAAATGCCCTTCCACAACAGTCGGGCGGAGATAAGCTTGGTGCCGGGAAAATGGTGCGCGATGTAAGCAAAGCCGTCATCCTGCAGGGCAATCTCATAGCCGCGGATTTTCCCGGCCAACCGGGCTGCATCGCCTGGACGCTCCTTCTGAAGGCGCATAACTGCACCTCCGAGCGTATTGCCCCCTCCCCAGGCACAGAACCAGACCGGACGAGGATCATCCTTCTCCAGAACCGAGATGATATGTCGAACGCCCTCGTTGTCGAGTTGATCGGCCGCGGCAGGCATGCCGTAGCCGTCCACACCCTTTTTCGTCACGCGCCGCAGGTGCCCGGCGGATGGATAGCCTGGAGCGTTCCGTTTGAGGTTCGCTTCGACTTTGGCGTACGCGTCGATCACGCGATGAATGGCCTGCAGATCCGGATTGTTCCGCCGCCAGCACGAGGTGGTGGCGATCAGACCCTCCACGTCGAACTCGTTCGCGTAGGTCAGGAACCGAACCAGCGACATCTGGTCGTCAGGCTCGTTGCTGATGTCCGTGAGGATCACGACGCGGGGTTTATGAGCGGCATCTGTCGCAAGACCTGCGGAGGTCATCGCCGCGAGGATCAGCAGGGCAGCGGCTGTTCGAACAGGCTGGAGCCATTTGGGTTCTTCAATCATAGATTTTCCTTTCGACTATCGTGCTGCTTATCTACCACCAGGAGCACGGCCCAGTGTCCCCTGCCGGGTGTCTTCAATTCCAGTGTTCCGCTACCATTGGCGGTTTGCGGTTCTTGCCACCTGCGGCGACTGATATCCAGCCAGCAGACCTGGAGCGTTCCCTGGGCGGCGGAGACATCAAGTTTCACCGACCCGCCGTCGGGGAAGTAGACCGCGTACTGCCTGCCCGGTTCCGCCAGGCAGTAGGCCTCGTTCTCGCCGCGGTCGGAGAGGAGGTGGGGGCGCGGCGCGCAGACGAAGAGGCCCATCGCGTCGGTGAGCATCCGCGCGCTGCGGATCGTTACCTGCGCCCGCGGGCTCAGCCCCAGCCCCCATCGGCTCGACTTTTCGTGGTCGCGGCTTCCCTCTAAAGGATGGGGCCTGTGAAAGCGGGCACTCGCTCCGCCGGCAAAGATGAAGCGGAACATGCGGGCCACCGACTCCTCCTCGCCGGCCGTGTTGTAGAGCTTCACGGAGTTGATCGGACGGGGAGTCTCGGAGATGTACTGGCGCACAAAAAGGGTGCGCTCGTAGTTCCCGACGCTCTGGGAGATGTCGAGGAAACTGAACCGCTGAGGGGTGTCCATGATGTGGCGCTGGTCGGGTTCGCGGACGTCTCCGGTACGTCGCATGTCGGTGACGTAGACGGTGCGCCCCGCCTCGCGGGCGCGCCGGTGGATGTAGTCGGCCCAGTAATCGCCGAAGGCCAGCTCTTCGCCGCTCTCGTTCTGGATGGTGTACAGGACGTGGGGATACGCCAGCGTGATCGAGAGGAGCTTGTCGACGTAGGCCTGCTGATAACGGAGGACCCGTTCGTTGTTCTGCAGCGCCGGCACGGCGAGCCAGAAGGGATGCGCGCTCGGCGTGGCAACAGGCCGGTAATTCGCAGAGGTCGGCAGACCCGATTCCTCCGCCGTGTAGTTGACATTGTTCGCCGGGTTGAAGGGGTGCTTCGACCAGCCGCCAAGCGACTGGTGGTCCCGGAAGTAGTCGTGGGGGTCGAAGACCTCGATCTGTACGATGATGTCCCGCTCGTGTGTCATGCGGAGGAAATCGTCCAGCCGCAGCCAGTAGTCCTCGTTGAACGCGTCGAGGTCGAACTTGCCATCCGTCTCCAGGGGGATACCCGGACCGGCGCGCTGGATATAGGCGAAGACGTTTCCCTGGTTGCGGTGGCTCATCGTGTTGCGGACGTAGTTGCCGCCCACGGAAACGAGCAAATCGAGGTGCCTCTCGAGGCCGATGGGGTGATTGAACAGATTATCCTGCCAGGATCCGCCCAGCAGTAACACGGGTTCGCCTTGGTACTGCCAGTAGAACGGATTTCTGGCATACGGCTGGATGCGATCGGCATCATCCGCCAACGCCGCACTGGTTGCCGACGATATCGCCAGTCCCAGTACGATGAGCATTCCAAGGCGGTGCAATTGGTCATGTTGTCTAAGCATCTCTTAATCTCCTTCCTATAGTTCAAGATAGTTAACGGACCTGTATCAACGCCATCCAGAGTCCATCTTCGGGACTCTTCAGGAAAATCTGCCCGGGCTCGACTCGGCCGCCGTCGATCCACTTGTCCTCGTGCATGCTCATCCAGCGCAGTTGGGCCGGCCCGGGCAATGCGCGGGCGTCGAGCTCGACCGATCCGCCGCCGTCGAACCCCAGGGTGTACTGCCGGCCGGGCTGGGCCATGAGATAGACACCGTTGTCATGGCTGAGCAGGTCGGGCCGGGGTTCCAAGGCGAACCAGTCCAGCGCGTTCGTGAAGGTGCGCACGCTGCGGAGGATCCGTTGGGCCTCCTCGCTCAGGGCCAGGCCCCGGCTCCCTCCGTTCCAGGGAACCGGGCGGTGGAACCTTGTCGACGCCAGGCCTGCGAAGACGTTGCGCAGGAACTTCGGCGCGCCGCCGAAGTTGTCGTTGTAGATCTTCACGTTGTTGATCGGACGCGGGGAACTGCCGAGATACTTACGGACTTCGAGCAGGCGGCGATACTGCAACCGTCGGTCTCGGATCTGGTTGCCGGTGTTCTGCGAGACGTCGGCGAACGTATAGACCTCGGTGTCGTCGTAGACCGTGCGGTGCGTGGCGTGAGTGATGTCCTCCCGGCGCCGCATGTCGGTGACTTGGGCAGCCACGCCGAACTCTTTCGCCCGCTGATGGATGCGCCTGGCCCAATGCCGCGACCACTGGGGCGGCTCACCCGACTCGTTGTTGATGCAGTAGAGGACATTTGGAAACGGCAGCGAGATCTCGAGCACCCGGTCGATGAACGCCTCCTGATAGCGGAGCACCCGCACATTATTCTCCATCTCCGGGACCGTGTGGAAGAAATTGTGCTTCGTCGGCTCCTCGGCCGGGGCGAATGGAACCGCCATCAGCAGGCCCGATTCGGCGGCGGTGTAGTTGACATTGTTCCGAGGATTGAACGGATGGCGAGCCCAATTGTCGTGCGTCAGGTCCCACATATCCCACAACTCCACCTGCACGATGACGTCCCGCTGGGCGGCCAAACGGAGGAAAGACTCGAACCGTTGCCAGTATTCCTCGTTCCACCTTGTCAGGTCGTACCGATCCCCCCAGCGCGCGAAGGCGTACACATTTCCCTCGTCGCGATCGCTCATCGTGTTGCGGATGTAATTGCCGCCGGCAGCGACCAGCAGGTCGAGCTGGGCCGTCAGTTTATCTTGCTCCCATTGGAACAGATTGTCGTCATCACTGCTGCCAAGCAGCAGGACCGGTTTGCCCTTGTACTGCCAGTAGTACGGGTTCTTCGGATAGGGCTGGATGCGGTCCTCAGC
>CAZGMJ010000140.1:0-5245 GCA_964526785.1 uncultured Pirellulales bacterium | reverse complement strand
TCGGCAATGAGGCTCTATCTTGATAACACCGAACCACACTTCTTGGGACAGTTACGACCTCGCGGATGACGTCGGGTGCTGTGCGGAAGCCGCAGATTGAGCCATAAGAGCAGTTGCCCGAAGGCGAGTCTCTCGACGGCACAGGCGCCGCGGCGGCATCCGATCGTGTCGGCCCGCACCTTGACAAGTTCGGTCAACTCGGGATAATCGTGCAGCGTATCGGCCGGACGACGGTGGGCCTCTATCGCAAAATACTTGTCAACAGGCATCTGGCGATTCTCTTCGAGGCCATCGGCGGCTACGGGTCGTACGTGAGGCGGTAGCGATCGAGCCGGCGGATGCGACCAGGCGGGCGACTATCGACCCGCTCTCCGGTCTGAACACGCATGGTCGGCTGAGATCCTCGGTTAACAGAACGCAGCCGCGGCCCGCCGACCGCACAGAACCAGCCGACGCAAGAGGACCAGCAATGACCGACACCGGTGAACAAGACGAGCAACTGATGCGAAGAGCGATCGACGCGGCGCGTATTGCCGAGGAGAATGGGGATGTTCCCATCGGCGCGGTCATCGTGCAGGCAGGCCGGGTCATCGGCCGAGCGTACAATCAGCGGGAACAGCTTCAGGACCCGACCGCCCACGCCGAGATCGTCGCGCTGACCCAGGCCGCCGCTTCGGTGGGAAGCTGGCGTCTGCACGGCTGCACGATCTACGTTACGCTCGAACCGTGTCCGATGTGCGCCGGCGCACTGGTGCTGGCACGGATGGATCGTCTGGTCTTCGGGTGCACGGACCCCAAGGCCGGAGCGTGCGGAACCCTCTACAACATCCCGCAGGACGAGCGTCTGAATCATCGTCTGGATGTCACCTCGGGCGTGCTCGCGGATGAATGCGGCGCGCTTCTGAGCGATTTTTTCCGGAGACGCCGCGGCCAAGGTTCGCCGACCGGCAGCGGCAGCGGTTGTTGCTCATCGAACGGTCAATAGCGTATCGGGCGACGGCTTTTTCGACGGCGCGGCCCCGCGACCGGCCGATCCGTCACTGCGAAAAAACTTGCTTTTCGGGTGCCGGAGACCCCAGAATAGCGCATCACGACGGGCTTTTTGAGTAATTGCATGAGCCGGATTAAGGCAAATGCCTATTTTCGTCCGCCCGCAGAGCCGGACAATAGGAGTCGGCGCGTGTGGCAATTCCGGCTGCACGGCCCTCTGAAAGAACCAGAACTGCGAATCGAGTGAACTTGAACGGGAGTTGACTGTGGATCCAGGAAGCAGAAAAGTTGTCGTTGTCGGCGCAGGTGCGGTGGGAACAGCCTATATTTATGCGCTGCTGCCCGGAGGGTTGGCCAAGCAGATCGTGCTGGTCGATATTGACGAGAAGCGGGCCGAAGGCGAGGTAATGGATCTTTCGCACGGGTTGCCCTTTATCCCGCCTGTGTCGATCGTCACGGGCGACTATTCCGAGTGTGCCGGTGCGGACCTGATCGTGGTCACGGCCGGGGCGAAGCAGGCGCCCGGACAGTCGCGCACCGAGCTGATCCAGAAGAACGCGCAGATCGTGCGATCCATCTGCAGCGAGATTAAGAAGACCGACTGCTCGGGCGTGCTGGTGATGGTTACAAATCCGGTCGATGCTCTGACGTATGTCGCGCAGCAAACGCTCGAATGGCCGCGAGAGCGCGTAATCGGCTCGGGGACGGTCCTCGACAGCGCGCGTTTCAAATATCTGTTGAGCCGTCACTGCAAAATCGACGCACGCAACGTCCACGCGTATATCCTGGGCGAGCACGGCGACAGCGAGGTTCCAGCCTGGAGCATGACGCATATCGCAGGCGTGCCGCTGAGGGAATATTGCCGTATCTGCCAGGTGTGCGATTACGAACAGCACCACCTGGAAATCGCCGAGAAGGTTCGAGACAGTGCGTACCACATCATCGACTATAAAGGTTCAACCTACTACGGCATCGGCCTGTCCCTCGTGCGCATCAGCAACGCGATCCTTCGCGACGAGCATTCGATCCTGACGGTCTCCAGCCTCATGCACGGGGAATACGGGATTGAGGATTTGTGCCTCAGCGTGCCGTGCATCGTGGGGGCGGGCGGGATCCACAAAGTGATCGACGCCGAGTTGAGCGACGACGAACTCGGCAAGCTCCGCGCTTCGGCCGATGCGATTCGCAAGGTTGTCGACCAGATTCGCGACAGCGATCAGGACGGCTGAGAGTCGCGCTGCGAAGGAATCCTCCGCGCGAGCAGGAAGATTAACGCGCCGCAGACGAAGTTGATCGGCCCTTCGCCCGCCACCCACACCAGCGGCAGGCCTTCGACGACGTCAATCCCGAGCAGGAAGACGCCCGCGGCCATTACCGCCACGCCGATATACAGCGCGATCGCCCGGTAGCGAACGACGTCGAAGGAAGCCACCCAGAGCAGCGCACCGTGCATCGCGTAGAGCAGAGAGGTGGATCGCGCCAGGTATCCGACCACGGCATCAGCGGGCATCTTTCCAAGCCCCAGCCATTGATGGCTGGCATCCATCCACGAATAAGGCATCACCACGCCAATCATGGCCAGCAGGGACGTGGTCCCCATGATCCGCAGGAACAGTTTCAAGAGTCGCTCTTCTTTCGGCATCGCAACACACCTCGATCGAAACTCTGCATTCGTATCCTTCTGCCGAGATTCTAATCGCAGGCCGGGGCCTGTGCCACTATTTCTCGCTGAGGACTTTCGCCAGTTCGGCGATGCGCAGCTCGAGCCGCTTGACCTCGCGTTTGATGCCGTTGCGTGCGATCATCAGCCAGGCAAAGACTTTCATCAGCCCCAGCCACATGAGGAAGATGATAAACAGCGCAGCATACATGATCTGGTCTTTCGTTCCGATATCGTCGAAGAACCTGACGGCGCTGTAGACGGCCCCGGCGATGAAGACGAGTCCCCAGACCCACACGAGAATCGCCACAGACATCATCTTCCTGCTGTAGAAGTCGCCCAGCATCTCGCGAAGCGTGTTTTCTCTGGAATCGTCGTACGTTTGGCTGTCTTCAAGAATTCTTTTGATCGTTTCGTCCTGCATGGTCTTTGCTCCCGTGAAAGGCCGTCCCGTATCCCCAGACGGCGCACATCATTTGATTCATTTCCGCGGCCCACGCACGCCGCATGAGCCTCTCCAGCGTTCGCCCGCGGCCGGCGTCCCAGCCGGGCGTATCGAGCACATTGCGTATTGTTTTCTCATCGTTCATATCGTATTGCTCCGGACGATCCGGTCCCCACGGCTCGATTGCTACGTCGTTTCCCACAGCCTTCTGAATTTTTCCCGGGCCTTGTGCAGGCGCGACTTGACCGTACCGGGCGGTATGTCGAGAAGTCTTGCTATATCGGCAACGCTCACCTGCTCGATGTAGTGCAGCTTCAGGATGGATCTGTGATTCACCGGGAGCCTGCCCAGGATCTTGTTCAGGTCGTCGGATTGATCGACCCTTTTGCAGTCCCCGCCGGCCTGTTGCCTTTCCTGCCGCACCGGTACGACCCTCTTGTGCCTTCGGATCCAGTCTCTGGACTTGTTCGCAACAATCTGCATGGACCAGGGCCCGAAACTGGCGGGATCGTTGAGCTTTCTGATGCCTCGAACAATGGCCAGCCAGCTATCCTGCGTGATATCCCATGCCGCCTCGGAATCACAGACGATCCGATATGCGTGGGCCCACAGGCGCTTCTGCCAGCGACCGACCAGCACATTCAGGGCCCTGGCATCGCCGTCCTGGCAGTCCATGACGAGGATCTCATCAACGATTTGGTTGCTCGGATCATTCATTCTGTATATTTTAGTCTCTTCAGGGCGCCGGCCGGTTCACTTTTTTTCTCGCTCGCCCCCGCCTGGGCGTCTAAATCGCCGGTTGGGTTGCAAGACCGCGTTTTAGCTGCTATACTGGGCCCGAACTCCGGAGAGGTGTCGGAGTGGCTTATCGAGCAGCCTTGGAAAGGCTGTGTAGGGCTTGTCCCTACCGCGGGTTCGAATCCCGCCCTCTCCGTTTCTTCTACCTCACTGAGGTAGAAGAAACAGAGCAATCGAGAATCGAATTTCGAGATTTGATACGAAAGTTTCTCGATTGCGGTCAAATTTCGATTCTCGATTTTCGAGGCGCACGAAGAGAGAGTCGAGATTCGACGTGAAGATACACAACTGCGGGAAATTGTGGATTTATTGAACCATGCCATTTCTATTTGAGAAGCTGGACGTATATAAGCGAGCGGTCGATTTCGCGGATAGAATTGGTGAATTGACGAAAGGCTTCGGCAAAGGCAACTACTACCTCACCGACCAACTGAACAGAGCCGCGCTTTCAATCTCGACAAACATCGCCGAAGGCAATGGGAGATATCACAAGGCCGACAGAATGCAATTCTTTAGAATCGCAAGAGGCTCTGCTTTCGAATGTGTCCCGATTCTGGAAATCTGCAAGCGAAAGAACCTGGTGGCTGATGAGCAGAATGAAGCATTGAAGAAAGAGGTCGAGGATATCTGCAAGATGTTGTCCGGCCTAATCAACAAGTGAGCTTATTGAGAGAACCATGACAAAACGCATAGGTGGACATCTCACAATTGCTTCCTTCGTCTTGGGAATGTCGTGTTTTGCAGTGATACCCCTTACCTTCGCTTCATTGGCACTATGTGATTCTGATCTTATCAGGACTATCGCCTCCCACCTGTTTCCGGTCAGCCCCCACTTGCATTTGTCGCTGTGCTGCTCGGCATCATTGGATACCACTCAGGAGGTCGGCAGGACGAATCCAAGAGCAAGAAGTTTGCATTCTGGGGACTGATCCTATCGTCATTGTATTGGATTGTGTTTGTAATTCAGCACACTATGTGAATTCCAGGCCACGGATGTTGACTCTACGGTGAGGGAGCATATGCATGGCGTATGGGTTGCACGGGGGGCTGCGGATTGCGCTGGCCGCAGAGAAAGACTTGCAGGCTGTGTTGAATGAGGACGGCTATGTTGAGAGATATACGGGTGTCTCCTCCACCAACGCCTCGCAGGATCATGAGCAAGCGAAAGAAGCTCTTGAGGCAACAGACGAAACAAGATAACTGCTGAAGGCTGTTACCGTTGGTAATCAGTTCCCCGTATGGATCAGTAACGACTGCACTGTTCTATCGTTCGATACCGCCAATGGGATCGGTGTATTTAGGGTTTGCTGAACAAGTCGTAGTGGGTTTGTGTCAAGACCTTTGAACATCGA
>CAZGMJ010000139.1:0-5512 GCA_964526785.1 uncultured Pirellulales bacterium | reverse complement strand
CAGTTCTGTGCACTATTAGGCGAATATCACGACTAACGCGTACGGACCAGAAATTAGGGTCTCTTGCCCTATCGAGTTTATGAAACTGCATCCCCGGATTGCCGGGATTCATCTGCAGGTCAAAGGCTGTCGTCTTGACCGTCTTCTGTTCGTCACCCGTTAGCTTGGCGAGGCTATCCGAGAAGGTATCAGCAATTCGGAATTCCATCATGCGTCCTGGCCAAAACGATTGGTGATTTGCTCAAACAGTTTCTCAGCAGCATCCAAGACCGGATCCGGCAAAGTCGTCTTCGCCTCGGCCCAGCTAGATACCAGTCCAATGGCAACGGAAGCTTTCCAGCCCTTTGGAAGAGCGAGTGATTTCCGTTCGGCAGAAGCCTTGATCTGGTCCGGGAGGCTTCCTGCCTTGCGGTCTGCCTCGCTAAGCTTCATGGCTTTACCACAGACAGCCGATAATGCTGGCAACAGTATGCTCTCACCAAGAACGTCCTCTATCTCGACTTGCTCTTCACTTCGGCCTAAAACATCGTCAAGCATCAAGAGTACATCGTTATGCCCTGCGTACAACTCTTTCATAAGAGAGTCTCGTCGAGCACGTCCAGCATCATCACCATCAAGCAGAACAAGTGGACGAATGTCTTGCCCTAGAAACAGTGATGCGATGTAACCCATGTGCTTCGTACCTCCACACGGCGTAATATATACGTTGTCAGGAAGTGATATACGGTTGCTTCGCAGGCACTGCTGGGAAAGCGCGTGTAGATAGTAGTAGTCACTCATCCCCTCCACGAGTATGTTTCTCTTGTGCTGAAACAGACCACGCAGCATGGCATAACCAGCGGCTGCCTGGAGTGGAAAGATGGTTTCTCTGTCTTTAGGCCACTCGCCAACGCTGACGCGTGATAGACCATTTTCGTCTTCAGTCACTGGCCTTACACGGTGGATGTGCCCACCGTCTATTAGAAATGGCGAGTGCGTGGTATAAAGCAGTTGGTTTGCGTCGGCGAGTTTTTCGAAGAACTCAATTAGTTCCTGCTGTGCGGTTGGGTGCAGGTCCAGCCCAGGCTCATCTAACAGTAAGATTGCGTCCTTGTGGCCATGCTGAGACTCAACTAGAAAGACCAAATAGAAGGAGAAGAACCATTGGAAGCCCTTGCTACGTTCCTCCAATTCGATTTCTACATCCGGCCGACGGTCATCCGCTATCCAGATTCGGAAGTAGTCGCCGTCAGCATGATAGCGAATCTTGTGCCTGCGTTGAGACCACCATTGCGAGAAACGCGTGCTGATATCGATTGAGGCAGAATTGAGTTTGATCGCACGCTCATCCTTCATACGATTGTTATCTGCAATTGTATCGTCTGTTGGCTGGGTACCTTGGTGGCGTTGCTGTTCTGCTGTACTACTGCCGAGCTCCATAACCTGCGCGGCGTCGAGGCCAACGTGCTGGAACATGGCATTGACCGTACGGACTCTAGCATCAGATGGATTCGCCTTGAGATCTTGAATGAACCGAGGCAGCCATATGGTGCTGTCAAGAATGCCGTAGTTCTCAAAGTAGATGAAGACAGGAATTTGCCCATCCAGGATTTCATCAAGCTGATCTGTGACGGATTCCGTCTGTGCCTCTTCAATTATTGGCTCGACGGCATGGAGCAGCGTCTCAACCATATCGGCAGTTTGAGGGGAGGAATAACCGTTTGCCTCATTCCGGAGATCGGTCAACACTTTGATGCCATCTTCTGTGCGTAGGTCTTCCTCGCCGCTGAGCTTGCTTGACCACTCTGTTGCCCAATTGGCCAACGTCTGGCGTCTCGGGGCGACATCATCCTCGGTTTCGCCCTCGGCAACAGGTAGTCGACGTGCTGTACTCGCAAACGTAGACAGTGCAGTTAGAATTGCATCAGATGTAATCGGATGGTCTTCAACCGATGGGATGAATTCAGTGGTTAGAGAGCCATCGTAGTACCGTGTACACACTACGCTCTTTGGCATATCCATGCCTTCTGGGAGATCCTCGGAAATGCTGGCCGTAATCGATGCATCCAATTCAAATTCGACGGAACAGACTGGCCAATACTCCCCTCTTGAGCCTTGGGCCACGAAATCTCTCGTATACCGGTCACGTGGAAACTCTCGCTGTGGGTCATACGGCTCGGAGGTCGCGGGGTTGAACTTGTGAAGGGCCTTTAGTATGGCTGTCTTTCCACTTTCATTGCGTCCGACGAATGCAGTGACGCGTTCTAATGGAATCCAACCACTGTCATCAACATTCTTGAAATTCTGTACCCTGAACTTGGTCGCTTTCATGACTATCTGTCCTCGTTCACTATTGCTAGTCCGCTATTGACAAGAAGATGCACCAATTGAGTTATAATCCCGCTTGGGCGTCATACACCAAATACCTTGCTAGCCTCACCTGGGAGGTGGTCGATTACTGTGACCCTGATGCGACCTATCTCTTAGGCCTGGGTCAACCTTGTGTCTCATTCTGTTCTTTGCCCTCAAAAAGGTGTTCCAATTGCGTTTCAACTAAGTCAAACAGTTTCTTGAACGGTTTGAAGGCCTTCTTAGGCAGAGTTGGGACGATATTTTCAGCAAAGACTCTTTTTCCGGCCTTGATTCTACGGTATTGTGGCTCGGTAGTCTTCTCCTTCGTTTTGCTGCCCCCAATACGTATAATAACGTAAAGTTGAGAGAAACTCAGCCGTCTCCCATAATTGTCCTTCTTCTTCAAATACATGTCATCGAACATGAATTCGATGCAATACGTTTGTGCTTTGCCATACTCTTGACGCCCCTTGACTACAGGCAGGAGTAGTGCTATTGATCGATGATTGCGGTGTCTTTTAATCCCTTTGCTTTGCTCTTTGAAATTATTGCTAAGGGCGGCAAATGCCTTGACGCCCTTTTCATCCCGGTCAAACAGACCAATAGTCGGTGGAAGGTCGCGACGCACAGTCTCCAGTGCATCCTTGAGTGTCTCTGCTCCAGCAGCACTTTGTTCAGAACCGGGCTCGTGCGGATCACAAGACATGATTCTGAATGGACAACTGCGATCTGTATTCAACTTCTTCCACGCAACGGTTAAGATCATGGCATCCGTCTTTCCTTCCGTTAGCAAGACAGGCGAATGGGCTTGCTTTAGTTTTTCGCGTGTAAGCTTAAGGCTTCTTATGATTTTGTCCCGCTGGGCAAGCTTAGATTTGTATTCCTGCTCCTGTCTTCTGGTAAGCTCAAGCAGTCCAAGCTCTTCCGAGAGCATGGCCGATTCCACATCGCTGCCTGCGAATAGGGGGTCACATGCTGTTCCTGTGTCACTCGGGTATATGCGGTATATATTCGCCTTCTTGTTCTCCAGGCCAATGAATGCTGGAGAATGGGAAGAGACAAGTATCTGCGAATTGTTGGAGTAGGTGTTTGACATGTCACGTGCCAGTTTTGTGGCTAGGGCGTGTTCCAGGCAGTTTTCCGGTTCCTCGAAACCCCAGATGTACGAACCCCTTGAGTGCTCCGCGACGTAGTGTAGTAAGGAAGGGATAAAACGTGCCTGAATACCATCCCCACGGAGTATCAAGGGCAACTCTCCTGGTCCATTGTGGGTGGCTACCTGAAAGGCCCTGAATAGTGCGGCTAGGTCTTCAGGTAACCTTACCTCGGCTTCAATACCACAGACTTGCTTGAACTCCTGATTCAATTCGTCTGCCGCTTGCTCAACAGTCAAATTGAGTTTCTTGACAGAAGCATTGACCCCCTGGTGTCCAGACTTCTGCGACAGAATGATATCTTGAAGGAGTCCGAGAGAATACGTGTAGAATGCCCTGTCCTTAACCGCAGGAACATACTCGTAGCGGATTGAGTTCAGAAATCGTTGGAGTCCGGCCTGTGCACGATGCAGGCTATTAGTCTTTATTTTGCCGGACCTGAATTGCTGGTCAATGTTTGATTTCTGTTCTGGAAGGCCGGAATCCCTATACCATGTTTTCGATATATAGAACCTCGTAGGAAGACTGACATAGCATCGTGTACCACGGCGAAACGTAACCTTAACCCGTATGAACTGTCGGCCCTTGACGGTCTCCTTCCTGACTTCCTCAAGCCGCCTTTGCGAGAAGTCCCGCCGAAAGTCGAGCGGTGTCTGCCAATCGACCTCATTGTTGAAGAAGAGATTCAGGGCCTTGAGAATATTGGATTTGCCACAGTCATTACGTCCGGCGAACACACAGATATCTTTGAGGCTCTTGATCTTCAAACCATATATGGAACGGAAGTAGGATATTTCCAATCCTTCAATCGTTATCATGAGTCGGACCTTTCTTTCAGGCCAATTACGCCCTTCGGTCAAACAACCCTACAACCATTTGACCGCAGATTCTGTTCATTGAGATTGCTTCGTGTTGCTCAGTGTGGTCTTCTCTATTCAATCCGAAACACCTTCATCACTTCGTCACCTAGGTGGTTGATTACTTTGACTGCGATACGGCCACTCTTTGGCCTTTCGAAGGGGCGGGATGTGTCGCTGTTTAGGGTGGCCCAGGCTTCTTGGTTGATTTCGGTTTTTAGCGTGGTTTTGAGGGCCTTGTAGGGGTCGTTGGCACCCAGGAAGTACGCATGGCGGACAAAGAAGCTTTCCTCGTTGTAGTCGGTGTCGATGAACCAGCAGGCAATGCCTTCGGCTCCGTCGCTGCGGACCTCGCCGGTGTTCGGGTGAAATACATCCACGCCGTTGATCTTCACCTGGATCTGGTCGTTCTCGGCATCCTGGATGTCGATGTCCGGCTCACCGAAGATGACGAACAGGTTGCCCTTACCGGTGTTCTTCAGGTCCTCGGCCATATGCAGATCCGCGTTCATCCTGGCCTTGAGGACCGGAATGCGGCCGAGCCTGTCGAAGTCTGTTGAGTGGGCGTCGTAGTTGAAGGCACACGCGATCAGGGTGTCAAAACCGGCGTCTCCGGCCTCGCGGGCGGCAGCGACCAAATCCGGCCGCGAAATCGTGCCGAATTCAGGGCCGACGAAGATGCCTGCTCGCTTCTCTGTGCCGTTCTCATCCTGCCCCTCGATGTAGCTTCCTTCCGCACATATGAAGTGGCCTGGCCAGGGGGCAATCGACGTAAATCCGATCTTGTCTTCCTTGTGGGCCTGTTGAACCCCGGCAGTCTTGAGATTGTCCAAAATCATCTTGGCGAAATCAGTCTCTCCATCTGTCCGTTCGGTTGATTTAGCTGGATCAATCAACTCATCGTCTTCATCTACTGCCAGGACTCTGTGCGGGGACAGACTCTCAACCGTGAACGGCCCGGCGACACGCACCTTCTTTTTGTCCTCGTACGGCTTGTCGTAGAGGTACTCAAACTCGGCCTTGGCGGCGATCGACGCGTCGATCTCCTTCTGCCGGTCGATGCGTAGTTTCCAGAACTGCTCATGCAGCGCCTTGGCTTCCTCGGGCCAGTTGTCCGGATACTCGCGGGGGATCTCCCACTCCTGGATCTCGTCCGGAACTTCGGCGGTG
>CAZGMJ010000138.1:0-5536 GCA_964526785.1 uncultured Pirellulales bacterium | reverse complement strand
CTGGCTGCTGAAAAGAAGGTTGCATAGTCGTGAAACTTATGAAATGCGGTACTAGTCGTAAAGTCAGCTTACGCCGCCGCTCCACCAGAGAAATCCTGCATAGCTCCCGCTACCCCGCGAGAAAAACCGCAGCCAGAAAAGCAGCTGCGGTGAAAAAGAAGAAAGAACTCACCGATGCGAAGGAAAGAAAATCACTTTCTTCCCATCTTCCTCGATAGCCAGACTACACTTGGGATCTGCCAACATAGGCAGAATCTCGTTCCCTTCTTCATCTGACGACAACCATATCTCGAAATCGTCTCGTACTCCGGACTCTGCCAAGGTGTCCAGCAGGCCCACGGCGATCATGATCTTGGTATTGTGTTCTGATTCTTGCGACATTTGTATTACCTTCAGTCTTTAGAGATGAGATTTAGACAGCAGCCTACGGGAGGCTTGCTATCCGTGATAGTCAGAGACCCGGGGCAACGGTCAGCTCCGAGCTCAACAGATTGAACTGCAAATCTGGATCAACAGGCAGATACCGCAGGAACCGTGTGAACTGCGAGACCATCAGTCCGGCTGCGATGTTGGCGCAGTAGATCGTGGTCTTGGCTGTACATGAGCCAGTATAGGCCTCCTCTGCCGTAAACAGAGTCTTCGGATAGTGGTACCGGGAGTCACTGTCGCAGGCAGTTACAATACGTAGGACTTCTGCGCTCATGCGGCCGTCGGTGAAGAACAAGACCTCATCTCCTACTGCTCCCCAGATCAGTTGGCGAACTTGTATCTTGTCAACACATGCGAAAACTGCATTGCCAATTTCCATGCTCCGCCGAAACCGCTTGGGCAGTACTGGGAGTTCTGCGCCGCTATTGATCTTCCTGCACAACCTTGCAGTCGCCTCAACCTTGAGCTTGCCCAGGTCTTCTTCCAGATAACCTTGGCTGGCCAGATTGCTTTCTTCGACAACATCGAAATCCACAAGCTGAAGCCGTGGAATCCCTATGGCCGTAAGCTGCAAGGCAACCTGTCTGCCGATAGCACCAACGCCGATGACTGTTGCCTTACACCCAGCAATTCTCTCAGCAGGCACTATGTCCTTCTGCCTGCTGTATCGTTTTTCGGTACTCATATAACCATCACCTCGCTTTCTTCATCCCAGAGCTCAGGCCGATCTGCGAGTTCATCAAGGACAAACTGCCTCTCCTCAGGCTCCATCTGCTCGAACTCGCTGATGAAGTCGTCCGGCAGAGCGTAGTCGTCCAGGTCATCGTAAGCAGTTCCCGTACCTCTGGCAGACCTGTGACCTAACCAATCCACTGCTTTGACATTTGCCGCGTATTCAGCATCCCACAGCTCATGATCCGCAGGTCCAAAATCGCAACTGTAGTCAACGGCCGTTGGGATCAATACCTGGCCTCCAGGCCCGACATTGAAGCTGAGGCGTGCGTACGTGCTGTTGTCCTGCGCGACGACAAACAGCACCGCCCAGTCGCAGTTGCCAAAGACCCGCTCAAAGGTCTTTTCATCGGTATGGCTGGGCTCCGGTGAGTCCGCCGGATGGCTGTGCAGCCAGATTCTGGCGAATTGCTCGGGCTTTCTGCCCCGATCCACCTGGGCATCGAAAAAGTCGGCTACTGCATCATCATCGAACTTCACGCTGGCGCAGGTAACTTCCTGTTTGACCGATACAAAATCGGTTACAAACAGCAGATCCTCCGTTTCGGTAACGGCAAAGCCCCCGACTTCGTTGTCGGACTTGTCCCGGAAATAGACGAGTTTGGCCCATGCTGTCGGGCTGAATCGAAGGGTCGGTTGTGCGGGCTCTTCATCCCACGAGTCGTACCTGCAGCGGCTCTTTGCTGGTTTCTTTGTGTTCTTGCTCATAATCGTTCTCCATTGTTTCCCGGCAATCGTCACAGATGCCGTTTTCCAGACAGGATTCGCATACCACCAGATGGCACTGACGGCATGTACACTGACAGCGATGACAGAGCGGTTCCTTACATAGCGCGCAGTGTACTGCACAGCCCAGACAGATGATCTCATGGCACTGCTCACAGCATGTCGAACACTCATCACAGTACTCGTTCTGGCAGGAATCGCAGTAGTAGATCTGATCGGCGTGCATGCAGTAGCCGCACTCATAGCACGGTACCCCCTCCCAGTCTTCCAGCCGCACATACGCGCTGTCGGGATTATAGGTGGTCAGGATGCTTCGGATCATGGTAAAGAAATCCAGAAGCCGTCCTGTCTCCAGCGCAGCCTGGATGGCTGCATGGCCTTCGCCTTCACAGAGCGTATCGCCGTTGATATGCGGATGCGTGACCGAATTGTCGGTCGTAGCGGGATTGGGATCTGCGGCATAGACCGCATAGACATGGCGGCTGAACAGTTCGGGCACCAGATCCCAGAACAGTGCAATGCGAAACGGCCCCAGATAGATGCCTTCCAGGGTAATCGACTCGGTGATCACAGAGACTGCCCGTTCGTCTGTCTGATACTGGATACCGCCGAATTCGGCCTCTACGGCCTTGAGTTCTGCAAAGAGCGCCGAGAGCTTCGGTACTTGCGGCTGTCGTTTTCTCAAGATGTCCTGCACCCGGGTTACATGATGGGGTATTTCCCCGAGCGTGCGCTGGACGCGAATACAGCATGTCTTGGAGGCGGCCAGCCATTTTCTGGCCAGAGCCAACTCCAGCTTTCTGGATTGGCCGCGGGTCTCTGTCATGGCATTGCTCAGCAATGTCAGTCGCCGCACGCATTCGAGATAGTAGCGCAGCTGCAATTGCTGCAGCGATTGCTGGATCCGCTCTGCTACGCGCAGTAGGTGTTTGTCGTTCATGGTTCTGTCCTTTCTGTAAAGACAAAGGGCACCTGCTCAGAAGTGAACAGATGCCCTTGCAAATCGTTGCGATTGGTCAATGACTATCGTGCGCCTTGGATCTTTGTTGGCGTGACAGTCACGCGGTCGTTTTCCTGCAGCACGTAGTCGCGTGCCACCGGTTGGCGGTTGACCCGAATCAGATAGTCGTCGGGACTCTGGTTGGGCATGCGCTGTTTGAAGAACTGTTCCACGGTCATGCCGTCGTTGACATCGATGTAATCGGCCCAGCCGCCGCCCATATTATTGATGTACAATAGTCTCATGGTTGTTTTCCTTTCCGTTTGTGTGTTGTATTTCTGATCGTTGTGTGACTCGTAATTCGGTGTTCTACGCAGTCTTGGCGGACTGCGCGCACGTTGTCTGATGTTCTGCATAGGCTTTCCTTTCCAGGTGTGATGGTTGGTGGGATCTGTGGTAGGGTTGTCAGCCGGTCTTACTGGCTGACGCCGACATCGGCGATGAATTGCAGCAAGGCCGACAGGTCATAGTCCTTGAGCGCGACATCGACCGTACTGTCTGCGATCGATCCATCGAGCCATTTATCTACGGACAGTGCAGGCAAAGCCGCAGTCAGGCCTTTGGCCTCTACAGCGAGCCTTCGAAGTTCTTGCACGATCGTTTGGCGCCCGTGCGATTGGACAGTACGGTCAACAGTCGGCAGATGGAGTGCATCTCGCAGTGTTGCGATCTCCTGGGCAAACTGCCGGGATTGTTCGCCTCCGACATCCAGGCTCTGCAATACTTCTTCCATTGCCTGGTATACCTTGTCGATCGCGGGGGTCGTACTGATGGCTTCTTTTCTAACCGGCATCATCGTATACGGCTGATACGCATGCTCCGGCGGCTCGATCGAGTTACCGCAGGCGTCTTCACATTGGCACTGATCGCCTGCGACAAACTCCTGCTCGATGCAGACAAAGCGGTTCTTCTCGCCTCGCCTGAACGCCTGCACCACAAAACCAATAGTGATCTTGTTGAACTGATTCATAGCATCTCCTTTCCAAATTGACTGTCATTGTGTGATCCGGCCAAAGTCCTCGGCTACAGTGTGAATCTCCGTCTGGTCGTCGACTTGCAGGCCAAAGCCCACCAGCCGGTAGATCGCAAAGAACTGCCCATTGCAGTCCTGACACGATGCCTGCTGGTAGGCCGACTGGCCGTCGATATCGATCGAGCCAAAGGACAGGTCCTGGCTGCCGCAGTTGGGGCATTGGGCTGCGGCGGCAATGACGAATTGGCGGGCTTCTTCGTCCGATGCATCCGGCGGAGAGAGGGTCTCTTTACCCGACCCTCCGGCAGACAGATCAATGACCACATCCCGGCCTTTGCCGTTGATGACGTGCAGCACCGGCGCCAGGGAATTCGGGTCAGCCATGATCCGATGGGTGTATTCGGCGGCGTCGCGAACGCCGGCGGCATTGACATCGATCACATAGACTACGCGAAAGAGCGATTCTTCACCGTCTTCGCGCGGTGGCGGCTCGATAACCAAACCGCGTTTGTGCTTGTGTTTGGGTTTTGCCATAGGTTCACCTCCGTTTCTTCAATGGATTGAGTGAGTTTGCGGCTACGCCTGTGATGCGGGAAAGATATCCACACCGAACTGTTCATCGTGCTCGGCCAGCCATTCGCAGATACCGGGCATCTCGGCCGGGCCCTCGTAGCCTTCATGGGCCCGCAGGTACGCGCTTAGTGATTTGACAGCCTCATCCTGGTTGTGGACAACCTGCGCCTCTATGACCGTGCCGGAGTCCGTTACCACCAGGACCCACACCTGCTTCGGCATCGACTGCATACGGCCGTGCTGGACGCCCCAGGAATACGCCTCCTCACAGACGGTGCACACTGCCCTGATCTGATCGGAGGGCTTTTGTACCGACATGGTTACATGCCTCACTGCGTCGTTTTCGCAGAATTGATTCCGACAGTACTTTTCCATGAGTTTACCTCCCTTCCTGGAACATCTCGGGCGCAATCTCTTCCAGTGTCCTAGGCTTCCAGTACAGATCTCGCTCGATCGGAAGCCCCATTGGTCCGCGGACAGCCTCAAGCTCAGACAACATGAAGAAGCCCAGTTCCTTGCAGTGTCCATCCACCAAACCGTAGAGCATGTAGTCCACAACGAAGTTGTCTTTGTCCCGCACAGGAGCCCCCTCCGTGATGTACCACCTGAATGCGCCATCAGGCGAGAAGCACTTCGCATAAGCCACTGCTTTGCCGCCCTTGCCATCCTGCTTGCCCAGACTGGGCAGCCTCTCGCGAACGCTGTACGGCAACAACTTCATGCCCCGGATCTTGTTGTTTGCAGCCCGTTTGTTGGCCACAATCACATCAGAGCTGCCCACACAGACAGCGTTCTGTTCGGGCAGGCTGCACTCGGCTGCCAGTGAGCCCAGGAATTCTGCCATATTGTGCTGCTGTTGTTCTCGGGAGATCGGATACGATTCTCTGGCGGGAATGGGATCGCCTATGACTTCCACGTCGGTCTGTTCCAGTTCAAGAACGACCCGGCCGTTATCCTCGGCATACCATTCCAAATAGCAATACCCGGCCACATAATCTGCAGGCGGCAGTCCCGCTGTCATATCACCGACCTTGCCCGTGTGATGCGCGGCAAAGCCCTGCATATACTGCGATGCATCGGCCGATTGCTCTGTCTCCGCTGCA
>CAZGMJ010000137.1:0-5714 GCA_964526785.1 uncultured Pirellulales bacterium | reverse complement strand
TTGCAAATCTCAGCACGATGTGTCACATAAAATCACGCTTGTATGGGGACTAGATGGGCTTGCTTCAGAAATCGGGGCCCGACACCCGCGACGCTTTGATCAGGGATAGACCTGTACTTGGTGGCGGACGCGGAATGTGGCGGCCAGCAGGATGGCCGCTGCGATGAGGCAGAGCACGGCCGCCAGCCGATAGGACCCCATCCAGGAAAGCGACGTGCTGAAGACAACGGGCCCAATCGCGCTGAATAGGACGGTTATCGACATGTTGAGCCCGCTGATGGTCCCCAAATGTCGGCGACCGAAGAGCTTGGGCCAGGCAACGGCCGAGAGCAATCCGAAGATCGCCGTCGTAACCCCATTACCGACGACGACCATGACAAGGGGCCATCCCGACCGAAGACAGTACAGGCCCACCATCGACGTGGCCATCGCGGCGAGCATGGCTCCCAGCAACCACTTCAGAGGCAGGCGGTCGCTGAGCCAACCGGCCAGCAGCCGGGCCAGCACGGCAACAACCGAGGTGGGCAGAAAGGTCATCATGGCTTGTGAGCGTGTCATGCCCGCCGCTTTGAAAATCGAAATGACATGAAATGTCAACCCCGTGGTGTACAGTGCCACCAGCGCCAGACTGAGAGCAAACGTCCAGAACGCCCCGGTCCGCCGGGCCTGGGCCAACGTCCAGCAGGGCTTGGACGCTGTCTCTCGGTTATGGGCGTGGCGTTCGGCCATCGACACCCCGTCCGGTTGGAGTCCGCACTGCTCCGGGTTGTCACGGTACAGCGCCAAAGCAATGAAGGCAAAAAAACCGCCCACAACGCCGGCCAGCACCGCCCACGCGCCGCGCCATCCAAACTGGCGGATCAAACCATCCAGCGCCAAAGGTGCAATGGAGAATCCGGCCGCCGTCAATATTCCCGACAGGCCGACCGCCAGACCGCGCCGACGGTCGAACCATTTCGATATCATATTCCGCGAGGTGAGCGTCAAAACACCCTGGCCCCAGAAGCGCATCGCGAAGAATCCCAGCATGATCACAGCGTACGCGGTAACGGGAGCGGCTATCCCTAACTGCCCGGAAACGTAGTCGGCCAGGACATCTGAACGACTCAAGACGATCAACACCAGCGCCAGAGACAAGCTGGAGATGACCGCCATGGTACGAGAACCCAGGCGGTCGTACAACTTGCCCGCATAGGGCAGCAGACAGGCGCTGCCGAGCGTACCGCACATATAGGCCATGCTGAGCTGATCGCGGCTCAAACCCAGAGCCGTTAAGAGAGAATCCGTAAAGACCGAGACACCCATCGTCTGGCCCGGCACGCTCATCAGTACGCCCAAGGCCCCGACTGCCACCAAAGGCCACCCATAAAAGACCGGACACCGCGCCGGTGAGAAAGGGATGTGAGCGAATGTGGCTTGTTTCATGCAGTCACCATTCCCGTACGGTCCGGCTTGTTCGCCACCACCTGGACTTCGATACATAGCCCCGGGAGCTTGCGGCCCAGCCACACATTGAAGCGATACCAGCTTTCCCGATTCTCCAGGAAGGCTAGCGGATCTCCGGAGAAGATACGGAAGCCGCGAACGGTCCTGACCGTCAAACCGGCGTCGGCGCAGAGCTTCAGGAAGGATCGCTTGGTAAACGTTTGTCGATGGCCTCCGGCGTAAAGACCGAATCGCTGGGCCAGCGCGACACATTGGCTGCGTAGCAAGGCGACTCCAGGTACAAAGGAGGGAGCGCCTCCAATGAACATCCCACCGGGACGAAGGACGCGCACTATTTCGACCACAACCGGCTTCGGATCGGCCAGATGCTCCAGGAGCTGTTCACAGAACACCATATCGAAGGTGTCGTCCGGAAACGAAAGTCCTTGGCGAACATCCACACAGTGCAGTTGCCAACGATGCGAATCTTGGACGGCCTCCAGCTTGGCCTCGTCGTTATCAACGCCGGTCCACGCGAGCCTGTCGCCCAGCGTATCATCGCCATCCAGACACTGCCTGAGCCTTGCCCGGCCCACCCCCACGTCCAGAAGCCGAAGCGTACGATTGGCGCCGCTCTGCGAATCTATGAAGTCTCTATACGTCCGGGCGGCCTCCTTGTATCGCCCCAAACGTAAACGATAGGCACGCCCACTGGGCTCCTTCTTAAGTGCAGTGTTTGCCTTTCCGCGCATGTCCACTTTTGCAGGGTAAGGATCCATCGTCAGTTCCCCTGGCATGAAACGATCGTCAATCTACCTGTCGGCCCTACGACCGGCCGGTTGTAGGGCAACAGGCTTCTTCCTCGGCGAGAACGGTATTCCAATCGAGTCTTCCCCTTGCATAGAGATCATTATTTCAGGCTGACAGCCCTGTCCGTAACGCCGGCAAGGACGATCCAATTCGAGTCGGCTTCACTGATATGCGGATTGAAGAAACCCACCTCACGACAATGAACGCAGGGAAACACGTTTGCCAACGTGTCGATAAATTCGGCTGACGGTCGCCAGGCTGACCATAGACCGAAAATACCTCCGGGTCGCAGGCGATCGGCCAGGTCCCGCAATCCGGTCGCCACGTAAAACGCGGCGTGCCGCTCCTGCAGCAGGCAATCGGGTGAGTGGTCGATGTCCAACAGGACCACATCGTAGCGCGGTTGCCGGGTCGAAGGTTCGGCCCCAACGTGTGCGAAGAAGTCCCCCTCGACGATGCAGCAGCGTGGGTCGTCGATCAGCTTGCCAGCCATGGGCACCAGCCGATTGCGGTGCCAGGTAATGACCGGCGCCAATAACTCCACGACGGCCACGCGTTTTACGTTTTGATACTCCAACGCCGCAACGGCCGTATAGCCCAGCCCCAACCCGCCGACCAGCACATCGCAGGGCTGCGACCCTTTACATTCCAGGGCCAGTCGCGCCAGCGCCCGTTCGCTGACGTTGACCGTACTGGACATCAGCATCTCATGATCGAGCGTGACCTCGTAGACCCATTCGTCTGAGACAGAGGGGGCTCGGCGCCGCCGCAGAACCAACTCGCCCAGCGCAGTTTCCTGGTAGTCCAATTCCTCAAACACACGTGTCATACATCAGGACTCCTGTAATTGCTGCAATTGGGCCTCGATGGCAGCGATCTCCGCCTTGAGCCGTTCCAGTTCGCCGGCTTCATCGGCCTGTTCTTTTGCGCCTCTGAGCCCCTTCTGACGATTCCTCAATCTGTCCTTTAGCCTTTCGATGCGTTTGCGCGTTTTTTGTCCATGTCGGGCATTCGTAAATCCTTGTCTGTGAGTTCACTAGGCTTGAAACTCTCACGAAGTGATTCAAGCCGACCGATCCTCGAAGGGCCGGTCGCTGAGCCGTACGTCAGGGTTGCGTTCCTGGAAGTACCGCAGTTGCCAACTTTCGGCACAGAGCAGTATAGGACCGCCGTGCGCATCCATTGCCAGACAGGCCCTATTGGGCACGAACAGGTCGCTCAGCGACGTGTCCTTATCCAACCAGCGGGCCGTTGTCCAGGGCGCACTTTGCACCTCCGATGACGCCCCGTATTCGGTTTCCAATCGATATTTGACAATCTCGAACTGAAGGGGTCCCACCGCCCCCAGCAACGGCGCCTGCTGGATGCGACCGGGAAGGCTATACGCCTGAACGACGCCTTCCTGGAGCAACTGGCTAAGCCCCTTGCGAAACCGCTTGAAGTCGGCCGCGACCGGGTTTTCCAGGTAGGCGAAACACTCCGGGGCAAAATGCGGGATCTCGTCGTAGATGATGGCCAGGTCCTCCGTCAGCGTGTCGCCAATGGCGAAATGCGCGTTGCCCACGATGCCGACCACATCGCCGGGATAGGCCTCGTCCACGATCTCACGCTCGCGTCCGAAGAGCTTTGCGGCATTTGATAGACGGACGGCCTTGCCGGTCTGCGCGTGGGTCACGGTCATGTCCCGCTCGAACTTGCCCGAAACCACACGTATGAAAGCGATTCGGTCACGATGCTTCGGATTCATATTCGCCTGGATTTTGAAGACAAAGCCCGAGAACGGCCGATGCGTCGGTTCGATCCGTCCGGACTGGCTCATCCGCGACCCGGGAACAGCCGAGTATTCCAGAAAACCGTCGAGTAGAAGTTGCACCCCGAAGTTGTTAATTGCACTTCCGAAATACACCGGTGTCATTCGGCCAACCAGTACCTCATTCGGATCGAACGCAGCGCCGGCGCCTTCCAGCATCTCGATTTCCTCGCAGACGGTGCGATAGAGCGTCTCGTCGTTCAGGCAGGCGCGCACGATTGGGTTTGAGAGGCCGGCGGTCGATACCGGAGCCCGATAGGCCCCGCCCGGGGTGCGCTCGTACAGGTGCGCCATCTGCGTCCGGCGGTCCCAGACGCCCTTGAAATCGAACCCGGTTCCCAGCGGCCAATTCATCGGGCACGCAGCGATGCCTAGGACGTTCTCCAACTCATCGAGTAGCATCAACGGATCGAGCGTGGGCCGATCCATCTTGTTCATGAACGTGAAGATCAGTATACCGCGCCGCCGGCAGACCTCAAACAGCTTTTGGGTTTGCTTCTCAATACCCTTTCCCGCGTCGATGACCATGACCGCGGCGTCCACCGCCGTCAGCACGCGATAGGTATCCTCGCAGAAATCCTGGTGCCCGGGCGTATCGAGCAGGTTGATCCGGAATCCCTGATAATCGAACTGCAGCACGGTCGAACTGATGGAGATGCCGCGTTTCTTCTCCAGTTCCATCCAGTCCGAGGTCGTGGCGCGGAGGTTCTTTCTGGTCGTGACCGACCCGGCCAACTTCAGCGCCCCACCGTAGAGCAGGAACTTCTCGGTCAGCGTGGTCTTGCCCGCATCCGGATGCGAGACAATGGCAAACGTCCGTCGCCGGGCAATCTCCTGACGGGAAACACACTTGGATGTCATCGTTATAGCGTTGTCCATAGCAAAAGTCTCAATAGAAAGAGTCCGCAGCGTAAATCGTCGGCAGGTCGGCGGGCGGGAAAGCCGCGATAGCGGCATGGGAAGTGCAAGCCAACAGGCAAAACGACAGGAGAGACAGCCGAAAATCAGGGCGAAGTAACGCCGCAGCCGAGGCGAACCACCTCAGCGCAGCTATTGAACCTTGATAACGCCATGATTATGAGCATTTTGTTATTATAGCCACGACCCTGCGGGTCGTCAACCCTGAAATCTTCACGCGATTACCCTATTTGCAAAGTCCCAATCCGGACCGTTTTGTTTTCCCCTCATCGTTCTGCGAAGGGGAAAAACAAAACTCCTTCATCTGAATTTACAGAAACAAGCGTACACTACCGTAGAAGTCCTGCATGCCAATCTGGATGTCGGCCGGCGCAAAGAGCGGCGGCGCCGTTACGGTCAGAGATACGATGATAACAACTGCAATTGCCGCGGGGTGTCTCATGGTTCTGTCTCCTCTACACTAATGCAACGCATACCGTTTCAAAACCATCATACCTACTGCTGGCTCAATCGTACCACAGAGCCACGGTGAACTGCAATAGCGGAAAATGAGAATTTGGGGCTGACGTCAATCAGGCAGTCTTACAGATCTGAAGTGGTATCGTCTTTCCCGCAAATCCCGATTCTGCTACAACCTTTGCCTCCGCCTATGTGTTGAAGCAATAACAAAACACGATAACTCCTTTCTTTTAAGAGGTGGACTTTAGCCATTCTTGAGGCCGTTTTGTGCTGACAAAAACAATGCCGACAT
>CAZGMJ010000136.1:0-5737 GCA_964526785.1 uncultured Pirellulales bacterium | reverse complement strand
ATGACCAGATCAAGGACCACGAAGAACCAAAGTGCGAAACTTTCTTGACACTACCCTGCCATCATATTGTGCGCAACATCCATGTGGCGTTCTGTTTCTTCTTCCGATGCGGTTCCAAACAAACCTGAGATGTGGTGGAGGAGTCGCACCGCCTTCCTCCACCTTACCGCACCCCTTCACTAATCATGTTAGCCTTGCGATCCCGGCTGGCGCTGAACCCGACCGGCGCATTGAGAAGATTGACCGATATACCCCTTTCAATGATACAACTTACACTTGCTGTGAAAGCGTAGCAAAAACGGTAATATAGCAGAATCGCGCGTGTCGCAAATAGGGTACATCCCCGTTGTGCGTAAGAGTTTTCCCTACAATAGCCGGATGTGAATGGGAGTGGAGCTTGAGGCGCCTCCATGTGCAGTGCAGGAGGGTGTCTAGTGCGCACGTGCGCAGTGCGCACAAATTTGCATGTTTGTCC
Organism: uncultured Pirellulales bacterium; assembly: GCA_964526785.1. Taxonomy (GTDB): domain Bacteria; phylum Planctomycetota; class Phycisphaerae; order Sedimentisphaerales; family Anaerobacaceae; genus CAZGMJ01. The sequence goes on along the minus strand of CAZGMJ010000136.1, from coordinate 5,262 downwards.
TTGACGAGTGCGGTTTTTGGCACATAATTGAATGTCGCGCTCGGTCCATCAATGTGGATCGGGCGAAATACCCGAGGGGGCCGTTGGGCCGGGGAGGCGAATTCGGTCCTCGGATCGGGACTGGGATGAAGAATCGAAAGGAGACCGTCATGGCAAGGATAATCTGCACACTATCGCTCATCGTCATATTGAACGTCCTGGCCGGCTGCAATGAGGCCAATACGGGCAAAGGGCAGATGATCGCACCAATCGCAAAGGGGGCGATGGCGCCGGGACTGGCAGCGGCGGACGCCGAGGAGATCGATCTGGTGGAAGAAATGGCCGCCAATCGCAAGGCCTACCGGCAAAGCCTGGAGATGCTCATGCAGCACTACGAGAGCGTGGGCAACCACATGAAGCTGCAGTGGGCTCAGCAGGAGTTGCAGGCGTTCGACGAGATGCCTCAGTACAAGTACGTTATCGAGGCGGCGGTCGCCAGTTCGGATTTGCGGGCGGGGGCGTCTATTCCGCAGGCTGACGCATTGTATGATGAAGCGGTGCAATTACACGAGGAAGCGGACAAGCTGCTCGTTCTGAAGGACAAGGATCTGCTGCGGCTGGCACTTGATCGGTATAACCGGGTTTTCCGAGAGTATCCGACGAGCGACAAGATCGACGATGCGGCGTTCAAGGCCGGGACGATCTACGAGCACTTCAAGGATTACGCCATTGCGTCGACGTACTACGAGCGGGCGTATCAGTGGGATCCGGCGACGCCGCACCCGGCCCGCTTCCGCAGAGCCTATATTCTCGACAATAAGTTACAGCGCAGAGCCGAGGCCCTCGAGCTTTATCGTGAAGCGTTGGAGATCGAAGCGGGACAGGATCGCTATCAGACGTGGCAGACGTATGCCGAACGGCGCGTTGGCGAGTTGAGCAAAACCGTCGAGCCTGTAACGAATCCCTGAGCAAGGGAGCGGTTGCGACCAATCGAATAGATCGACGGGCCTGGTGATTTGCCGGGTCCGTTTTTTTGTTGGCACGATGTCGCGCTCGACGGCGGGCTGTGGATGGTATACGGCGGGTCGCGCGGGGACGAAGGCCATCATGTTGGTGCGTTTATGCCAGGAGACTTCGAAAAGCAGATAGGCCAGTTCATTGAGAGGGAGAAGCTGTTTGCGCCGGGGCAAAAAGCGCTGCTGGCGGTGTCAGGCGGTGCGGATTCCACGGCGTTACTCCACGTGCTCAGCGCCCTGCAGCGGACGGGCGTGCCGGCGCATACATTTCACTGTGCGCATCTGAATCACGAACTGCGGGGCAGGCAGGCCGATCGCGATGAGCAATTCGTTGTTGAGAAAGCGAGGGACCTGGGTATTGAAATGACTGTCGAGAGGAGGGATGTGCGGCGGATGGCGGTGGCGGAAGGCTTGTCCATTGAGACCGCAGCGCGGAATTGGCGCATCGAGAGACTGACCGCCATTGCCAAAGAGCACGGCTGTTCTGCAGTCGTTACCGGCCATCATAAGGACGACAACGCCGAGACGCTGGTCCAGCGGTTGGCTCGAGGGACGGCAATGCGCGGACTGGCGGGAATGCGACCTGCGCAGTCTTTCGGTGCGGGGGTGACATTCGTGCGGCCGTTGCTTTGTGTGGGCCGGCATCAGATTCTCAGTTACCTGGAAGAGCGGGGTTTGCAGTGGTGCGTAGACCACACGAACCGGGATTGTCGTTTTCGCAGGAATCATATTCGGCATCGACTCATTCCTGTGCTGCAGAGGGAATGTGACAGGCCGATTGCCGATTCGCTCGAGGAGTTGGCATCGGCGGCACGACGGCTCCGGGAAAGAGTCGAACGGAGGGTCGAGAGGATTTGGGCTTCGGTCGCGATTTTCACGAAAGACGGCATGGCTCTCGATACGGCGGTGACGGCCGGCGAGTCACCGTTGATCCAGGTAGAACTTTTTCGACGGGCTCTGCGGCATATTGGTTGCGGGGAGCGCCGGATTACCGAAGGCCACTATGAGAGGCTTCTACGACTGGCCCAAGAGACGGACACGGGAAAGATGGTGGAGATGCCGGGGGGATTTATCGTGCAGCGCACATACGACGGTCTGTTGTTTCGGCGCCTGGGTGATTCCTTCGATTCCCGCACGTTGTCCGATGCAGAACCGATCGAATTGACGGTCCCCGGCGTCACGCAGTTCGACACATTCGGGATCGAAGCGAGAATCATTGATTCTGCCGCGAGCTACCATCAGGTTTGGGGCGGGAAGAGACAGTCGGCGAATGGTGTTTCGTACTGCGAGACGTTCGATTTGGACAAGGTTCGGCTTCCATTGACGGTTCGGGGCAGGCGGCGGGGCGATCGTTTCGTGCCTTTGGGGATGCAGTCGGCCAAGAAGGTGGGCAAGTTTCTGACCGCCGCGAAGGTTGCGCATTCGGTGCGTGACAGAATTGCGATCATCAGCGATAATGAGCAGGTCATCTGGGTCTGCCCTGTGCGAATGAGCGAAAGCGTGCGGGTATCGGAAGATACCCGACGACTGCTGCAAGTGAGCGTTTACGATGGCGGGGCGGAGAAGGGATGAGGCGCATCGCACTGGTTTTTGTCGCAAGTTGTTGACAAGACTTCGCATCGGCGAGAGGCGTTGTTCATCGTCATGCGGGGACAGGAGCGGGCGGGAGTACACGAGGAGATCGCTATGATAGACAGAAGACAACTTCTGGAGCACGCCAAGAGTCATGAAGCGACGGATATTCATATATGTGCCGATGCTCCCATTCTGGCGCGGATTGCGGGGGATCTGGTGCCGATTACGCGGGAGGTTTTATCCGCCGAACAGAGCGCGCAACTGGCGCTGGATATGCTCAACGAGAAGCAGCGCGCGCAATTCGAGACGGAACTGGATTACGACTTGATGCTGGCCGACGACGCCGGCCGGTACCGCATCAATATCGGCTACTTCAACGGCGGTATTGGGGCTACCATACGGATCCTTCCGACGCGGCCGATGACGATTGATGAACTGCAGTTGCCTGCGACGGTGAGCGATCTGGCGTCGCGGACGAAGGGGATGGTTTTGATTACCGGCAGTACCAGCCAGGGCAAGACGACGACCATGTCGGCGATGATCGACCACATCAACACGAACTGCAAGAGGCACATCATCACGATCGAGGACCCGATCGAGTACGTGCATACGAATCGAGCCGGGGTGGTTCGTCAGCGGGAGATCGGTCGCGACACGAAGACGTTTCATACGGGGTTGCGGGCGGCGCTGCGCCAGGACCCGGACGTCATCGCGATAGGGGAGATGCGGGATTATGAAACGATAAAGATCGCGCTGACGGCTGCCGAGACAGGCGTGCTGGTATTGTCGACATTGCACGTAATCTCGATCGACAAGATGATCGAGCGGCTTTTGAGCTACGCGCCATCGTCCGACGAGAGTCAGTTGCGGTATCTTCTGGCCGAATCGCTTCAGGGGGTCATTCATCAGGAGTTGCTGCCGACCGTGGACGATCAACGGCGGGTTGCGTCTGAGATACTGGTGGTTACCAGTGCGGCCAAGAATATCATCCGCCGTAAGGGCGGCTTTATGCTGCGCAGCGTGATCGAGACCGGCAGAAAGCACGGCATGCAGACGATGGTTGACGCGATCAACGATCTGCTGGAGAAGAAAGTCATCAGCGAGGCGGTTGCAAAGAGCGTGCTGGTCAATTATGAATAAGGGGTGAACCGGTTGCGGGTGGACGTCGCCCGCGGCGCAAGGATTGTCGGGACAACAGTCTGGAGGTTGTTGGCATGCATAGGAATGAACTGAATCGTCGCGGTTTTCTAAAGGCGCTGGGAGCCGGAGCGGCGTCGCTTGCTTTGGGACCGACCGCTTTGGCGCAACAGGGCGGGGGCACCGGCAGGGGCCGAGGCAAGCCCAATTTCATCGTCATCTTTACGGACGATCAGGGCTACCAGGATGTGGGTTGCTTCGGCTCGCCCAATATCCGGACGCCGAATCTGGATCGCATGGCCGTCGAGGGCATGAAGTTTACGGATTTCTATTCGGCGGCGGCCGTGTGTTCTCCGTCGAGGGCGGCCCTGCTGACCGGTTGTTATCCGCCGAGAGTTGGCATCACGAAGGTGCTGTTCCCGCGGGACAACATCGGGCTCAATCCCGAGGAGATGACCATCGCCGACGTGCTCAAGGGAGAGGGATACGCCACCGCATGCATCGGGAAGTGGCATTTGGGGCATTTGCCCGAGTTTCTGCCGACGAGCAACGGTTTCGATTCTTACCTGGGTATTCCTTATTCGAACGACATGGACGGCGTGCAGGGCAAGAACAAGAACCTCGACCGCGCGTGGCAGGAGAAGGACTATTCGCCCTGGAATGTGCCGTTGATGCGAAATGAGGAAGAGGTGGAGAGGCCGGCCGATCAGACGACATTGATCGAGCGTTATACAGAGGAAGCGGTCGGTTTCATAAAGGGCAACAAACGCAAGCCTTTCTTTCTGTATCTGCCGCACACCATGCCGCATATACCGCTGTTTGTCTCCGACGAGTTCTACAAGGAGGATCCGCAGAAGGCGTATAAGGCGACGATCGAGCAGATCGACTGGTCCGTCGGGCAGGTATTGCGGGCGGTCAAGGACATCGGTGCAGACGAACGCACGCTGGTGATATTCACAAGCGACAACGGTCCCTGGCTTTCGAAGAAGCATCACGGCGGTTCGGCTTTGCCGCTGCGGGATGGGAAGTTCTCGACGTATGAGGGCGGTATGCGCGAACCATGCATCATGCGTTGGCCGGGTAGGATACCGGCGGGAGAGACGTGCGGCGAAGTGTGCGGCACGATAGATATTCTGCCTACTCTGGCCAGGCTGGCCGGCGCGCAGGTTCCTTCGGATCGGGTTATCGACGGCAAGGATATTCGGGCATTGATGGTGGGCGGCGAGAATGCGCGTTCGCCCCACGATGCTTACTACTATTATCGCGGCAACCGACTCGAAGCGATACGCGAAGGTCGATGGAAGCTTCGACGTGTGAAGAGGGCCGAACTGTACGATCTGAAGACCGATATCAGCGAGCGGTTCAATCTGGCTGAGAAGTATCCGCAGATTGTCAGGCACATGACCGACATGATGAACGAATTCGACAACTCGCTGAAGGCCAACTCGCGCCCTGCAGGCAAAGTGGAGACGTAGAGTATCTAAGCAAAGACCGATGGAAGATGACGTAGGATATTTTTCGCACTTTTGTTTGGGATGTAAAAGCGGTCCTTTCT
>CAZGMJ010000135.1:0-5825 GCA_964526785.1 uncultured Pirellulales bacterium | reverse complement strand
GGAGGATCGGAAACGCTAACGAGTTGTCATGCGGCGAAGCCGCTTAGTCCAATCGTCCTCTTGGCCACCTACATTCTGCAACATTCTGACGGATTTCGTAACATACTGAGTACATTTATCGATATTCTCGCGCATTATGCACCAATTCTTCGATATTTATTAACATTTACGCGAGCACGAAAAAACGCGAAATTCACCGGGGTATGAGATTCACCATTCTGAGGTTGCCTCTCCGATCGAGTTGAAAATGGAAAGCATTTGTGGTATAATATTGCCTTGAAAGGGTTTCTCGGGATTACGGTCGGGAGCATGTGATGAAAAGACTCTGCAGCGTACTCGTTCTTGCGCTATTGTTGCTACTTGCAGCCGGATGCGCAGGCACGTCGTATTCTCCAGAAGTGGCAGCGAAATCATCGGCGCCAATGAGCAGTGAGCATCCATACGCAAATGGCGAAAACGACGCTATTTGTACCGTGGACACCGAATCCTTTTTGACCTCATTCTTACCAGCGGTGAACATCGCGGAGTGGAAGCGACAATCGAGAACAATGGTCACTGCACTACTGCTTATTGCGATAATCGTCCTCGTGGCCATCTCAGTTCTGCGAAGTTTTGACGGATCCGTCGTCTTCTACAGCACATTTCTTGATGTTTTCGTAAGTTTCGTGCCAATCTTTCTATGGATTTTCTTCTGGGTAAAGATGAATGCGAGCGGGGAAGATCACGAATGGATCTATGTTGCTCTGTTTTGCGCCGCGCTGGGATACAATTATGGCAAGGCATTCTGGGACAATCGTAATATGCCATTTCTCGCTTTGTGCGTGGGCACGGGCAGAATGACTATCGGGTACCTTATTCCAATTTTCGCCATTGTTCGTTACGCAAGCCTGTACACATCTACACGAAATGACGATGATTACGCCGATGGAACCGCCACAAACTTACGCCGGCTAGCGGAGCTGTGCGCATGTCTGTACGTACTGTACCGGCTGGTAGGTCCCCGCGTCCAACATGTCGATTTCACTGAAGAGACTCACGACTATGCGGGAACGTACGGCTATGCAGACAGGAACAATACAACTTCTCACGAAGATTCCACTTATGAGCGCACGGAACAGCGGCAACAAAAGGGCACGCCTCGCCGCACTTCGTCTGCATCGCAAACTCCTGCGGAGCTCCTTGGCGTGGAGCAAGACGCTCCGGCAGCTGATATTAAGAAGCGGTATTATGAGTTGTCGAAGCTGTACCACCCGGACAAGGTGGCCCATTTAGGACCTGAATTGCAGCAGTTAGCACACGAGAAGATGAAACTGATCAACAGTGCATACAGATCGTTAATGAGAAAAGCATCTTGAGCAAGGTGAGGCGGGTGGGATTGGAGTGTTTTGCAGTAAGACGTTACCGCCATATCCAGCGACTTGTCTTTATGGCTGGTTTGGCGATGGGATTTCTCAGCCCCCTTCTGGCTTATGGCCGCAGCATCCGTCAGCGAGTGGGTGACAAGTTGTGTTACCGTCAGCCAAAGCGCCTGTGGCTTATCGCGTCACGATTGCGTTGCGTGATGCACTTGCCAAACATACCACAAAAGGCCTGGTGTGCTGGCATTGTCACCCACCATAGACGCCTGACGGAGGAGGGCATACCCCATACCACCCCGGCCTGCATCGAATCAGAGGGCACAACCGTTCGATCTGAGCTAAAGATGCCTACCGGACCGATCCTATTCGTTCGAAAGAGAAAAAACTCCGACCGTTTGCCTACAAAGAGCTCAGATCACACGCCAAGCTCATCTGCCACTGCTATTTACGCCAAACAAGAACCCAATTCTTGGAAATTGCAAAGCGGATTGTTACTTGTGTAGCGCCCTCGTAAGTGCTATAATACTATTCTGTTCAAGGGTATGCGCACCATCAGACGAGTGCGGAATCGGGTCCCGCAGGAGGGTCCTAGCATGGCAAATAGAGTTATAGCAGGAATTGTTCTTGTCTTTGCATTTCTGAGTGCACATGGCGTCTATGCTGAGACACATGTCTCCGGCCCACAGTATGGAACCTGGACGGATGCAAACGATCCCTACATTCTTTATGGCAGCGTGACGATTCCCGACGGAAACAGCTTGACGATAGATCCCAACACTGAAGTGTGGTTTCCTAGAGGCTCCAAGATAGCAGTTCATGGAGAGTTCAGCGCTACAGGTGCAGTGTTCAGAACGGATCATGTGTTCATAGAGACGCAAGACGGAGGACATTCAACTATTACCGACTGCAATTTTCCGGACGGTGGTGCCCTTCGATATGAGCCAGGTTCCAGTGGTACGGTAGAAGGGATTATTGGGCGAGTTTATGTGAACACCTGGAGTGATGATGTGACTGTGCAGAACAGTGAACTGCAGGGAGTGATTATTCAGGCACATCCTAGTATATCGAACAACGTACTTGCTGATGTACACCCCATTGTTGTGCCAACGGGCAATGCTGGATGGGTCTCCGGCGTTGCGGGGTTTTCCGGCAATGAATACACGCACGCGGATCGTAGCATTCTGATTGGAGGTCCATTAGGCGAATCTGCCACATTATCGCCTGTAGACGGGATTTTCCGATACCAATTGGCTGGCGGAATCAACGTCCTTACAGATGGAGACTTGACGATAGATCCCAACACTGAAGTGTGGTTTCCTAGAGGCTCCAAGATAGCAGTTCATGGAGAGTTCAGCGCTACAGGTGCAGTGTTCAGAACGGATCATGTGTTCATAGAGACGCAAGACGGAGGACATTCAACTATTACCGACTGCAATTTTCCGGACGGTGGTGCCCTTCGATATGAGCCAGGTTCCAGTGGTACGGTGACGCATTGTCATCTTGCGAATATTGCGGTGCATGACGAGGCAGACGTGCTTGTTCGCTATAATGATCTTTCCAATGGTGATGTCTATTCTGCCGGGAATCCAGATTCAGAAATTGTGATAGACCGCAACTGGTGGGGAACTACGATTGAGAGGGAAATCGAGAAGAGAATCACTGATCGTACCGATGATTTCAGTAGACCGTATGCAAGAGCATATCCATGGCTATTAGGGCCTTTTGGGCCGATTGCGGGAAAAGGGGATTCTCCAAATATGCAGCCACCGTCTTTGGTTCAGTTCGATCCCAATGAGGGAGAGTGGAGAGAGCCATTTGCCATTCCCAGTGTGGGCAACGTGGTTGTTCTCAACCACGGATGGAACGATGAGCCGGACGCTGTAGGGATAAAGAACCTGGCTGTCGCAATAGGGCAAAATGTAGCGGATTTAACGATTGTCGGCTGGGATTGGGGTGATGGACCAGACACTGTAAGCGATGCCAACCCTAACGGTAAATCAACTCTGATGGATTATGCGTCACTGCTTGGATGTGTAGCCAGTCGTGTTTTGTGCGTTCTGGGAGCAGCAGATGTCGTTTTAGAAGTGCAACGGGCACATACGAATGCCATACGCCACGGGACCTATCTAGGCCAAACTCTAAGGAGGTATGGGATTGTCCCAGAGACTCACGGAATTCACATGATAGGTCACAGTTTTGGAGGGGTAGTATCAGCAGAGGCAGCCAAGGTGTTGTCTGGAAATGGCAAGTGGCCGATCAAACAGCTTACGACAATTGATACTCCTGCGATGATTTTCCCTTATGCTATTAATGCAGTTGATCCCACCTGTGCAGAAAGGGTGGAGGTCATATATTATGATTCATCGGAGTATCTTTATCTCGTCGCAGCGGGTGGACCACTGCTTGGAACCGGGGCGAATAATGTTCTGAATGCAGAGTTGAATCCATTGCATTATGGTCTGACACCGCCGATGCATGGAAACATTATGGATTGGTATGCAAGATCAGTGACCGAAGCATCTTGTGATGGGAGCGGATATGGCTTCGGCTGGTCTTTTGTTTTGAACTCAAGTTCTCCCGACTGGCCGACAAATCAGCCTACAGGTTCTCTAATAGAACTACCTCCACCTCAAGAAAGAGGGTGCTTTATTTGGCATCCGTTGAGCCCGCAGAATCTCCAGGTTAAGGCTGTGAATCTTATTGTTGATGGCTTTCAAGCGGCATTCGAATGGTTCGGTGAGAACGTTGAATTCTCGTTTGACGAGGGCCCTGCAGGGACGATAACGAGCTATATCAGGATGGAGGAGCCGATTGAGGCGAAAATGCTCTGGGCTGCGGCTGCAGAGTCTAACGACAGCAATTCGCCCGGGTATGAACCAGTTGCGTGTCTGTTCAAAGAATTTGAAGTACCGGAGAAAGCAGATCGTGTTGCGTTCGACGTTCGCTTCAATGCAGTAGGCCAAGGCGATCTACTGACATTGTCAGTCAACGATGAAATCCTCCTGATGGTGAATCCGACCACACAGGGAGTAACTGAGGACTTCGTGGAAGCGTCTGCTTACGTCGGCGCGTACGCAGGTAAGGGAGTTACGCTACGAATAACACTACGAGGCAATGACAGTGCAGACAGCGTTGTGGATATTGACAATCTGAGGTTCACACAGACGGTGTCCATAGACTTTGTTGACTACGCCAATTTTGCTTCATGCTGGCACAGAGTGGGATTAGCAGATTGTAACACCTACGATTTTGACAGTAACGACAAGATAGACGTTAATGATCTTGTCAGCTTTGCGGACGTCTGGCTGAAGTGATCGGAGGCATAGGTTGCTATCAATGGGCGCGTTAAAACCAGCCAGCGACCAATACAGATAGGCAAAGGTTCGTCACTGTGGACTGGATTGAGACGAAGACCTGAGGTGCTAAACGAATGGCGGACACTCGGGCAGTAGGTATAATGTGGCCCCATCGAAAGGAGTGTTCGGTATGGCACAATGCAAACGGTATACACGAGTATTCCAATTGGAGGCCGCCCGCCTCGTCGTGGAGCACGGGTATAGTTTCAAGGAAGCGGCAAAACGATTGGGAGCTACGGACTGGTCGATCCGGCAATGGGTGAAGAAATTTCGCCAGAGCGGCGAACTGCCTCCGGAGGCGCCTCAGCCGGAGGCAGATGAAATGCGGCGTTTACGCAAGGAAAACAAACGCCTGCAACTGGAGAACGAGATTTTAAAAAAAGCGGCGGCCTACTTCGCGAAGGATACGATATGAAATGCCGGTGGATCAAAAGACACCGCAGGTCGTATCCTGTGGCCGTGATGTGCAGGGTGCTGCAGGTCAGCACCAGCGGATTCTATGACAGGTTAACGAGGGAGCCATCGAAGCGTGAGCAACGTGGATCCAGGATCGCCCGGGCGGCCGCCACGTCTTATTTTGAAAGCCATCGTATTTATGGTTATCGCAAGGTGTGGCGGGATCTTGTCGATCAGCAGATCGTCTGCTGTCCGGAAACGGTTCGTCGTGTTTTGCGGCAGTCGGGGCTGTATTCACGTACCACGCGCAAGTTTGTGGTAACCACCGATTCGAATCATTCTCAGCCTGTGGCCGGGAATCTGTTAGCGAGAGACTTTAGCGCTACGGCCCCCAATAAGAAATGGCTGGCGGATACCACGTACATTTCAACCCGGGAGGGCTGGCTGTATCTGGTAGTGTCAAGAATGTTTCGCACTTTGGTTCTTCGTAGTCCTTGATCTGGTCATGGTTCATAGCTCTGGCACCCCATGGGGTGCGGCGGTTCATCGGCCTAACTGGCCCTGGCCATCTCTTCGTTCTGCATTTCTCTTAACCGTTCCATGTTCATGTATCTTCGTGTGCTCCACCTGGTCCCCGCGATGTATCTGAGTCTCGCCGCGGTGTCTGGCGTCAACAGTAAATTCCCTTTGACGACGATTATTTCTACCGTTCTTT
>CAZGMJ010000134.1:0-5951 GCA_964526785.1 uncultured Pirellulales bacterium | reverse complement strand
TTAAAAGCGGTTACCGATATACCCAGCATTGCGGCCGCTTGGTCGATACCAACAAGAGCAGGTTCGACCTGTGCGATTGTCGCCTGTCCGTCGCTCATCTTGGGTTGCCCTTCATGTAATCCTTGACCGCTGCCAACACGCGGCGCTTGTGGTCATCGCCGTAATTGCCGTTCTTCCTAACAGTGTGAGCATGGTGATCTTCGGAGCCTTCGGCTGAAAAGGGCTTTTCACTCGAAGATTCTCCATACCTGCGTTTTTGAGCTAAAAACGCGAAGGCTACGAAGATACTCAAATACATTGTCAGGGTTATCTTCGATGTCATGCTTTCAGTTCCCAATACCATCGACCATCCTCAAATCCCGCCTTGGACGCTTTGACCTCGAGCGCATCCTTGGCCCGATACAGAAGACTCTTGCCGAAGCCCAAATCCTTGCTTTCTTCGAATATCGTGGACGATAGCACAGCGCCATTCGCCAGACGTTCTTTGAGCCAGTCCGCTGCTTCATCGATGCGTTTGGTATTGCCGCCCTGCTGTTTGTCGAGGCTTCCCGTCCAGGGCGATGCGTCAAAGATGACTTCATTGTCGATAATGCGATACCGAAGACCGGTCGGTTTGACGCAGTAGTTGGACTTAATCGGACAGAAGATGATTAGCTCCTTTTCCGAATCCTCCTTGTCTGCGACAACACCCCAGACGCTTCTCGCCTGTGCAGTGAAGGCCGTGCTTCCCAGGCCGCGATAGATAAAGGCCAGGTCCTGCCGCTTGTTGAGGTGATTGACGCCGATGATCGTTACATCGTGATCGGCCGCCAATGCCGCCAGCGGTCCTATGACGCTTCTCACTTCGGCGTTGCTGTTTGCATTCGTATTACCGAGATACTGCGTTATGGGGTCGATGATTATCAATCGGCAATCCGGTGTATCCTGTAGGGTGTCCTTTAGACTGAGAAGATGCAACCCCACATCGAATTGGCGTATGCCTTCGCCCACCTGCACTCCTTCGAGAAGCAGGACTTTGTCGGCGTCGGCCCCGTTCGCATCGAGTCGCGGCCGAATGGCTTTGCCGGGATCGTCTTCGTCGCTGATCAGAATGGTGCAGCCCTGCTCGACAGGTGTGTCCGGACAGTCCGGCCAGGGCTGTCCCGTACTAATTGTCGAAGCCATGAACATCGTCAGAAAGCTCTTACCCGCGCCAGGATCGCCGCAAATGACAGTCAGTGCCCCGGCAGGGATTTTATTCGGCCAGAACCACTTGATTGATTCGGCTTCAACACTTCCCATGCTCTTTAGCCGTAGCTTGGCAGGCGGTTTATCGTCGGCGTCGCCGGGGACGAACGCAGGGGCTTCGTCAATAATCCTAATAATGCGCTGACGCAAGTCTCCATCCTCAAGCGAAGCATGTTTTTCGATGAAGTCGCTGATGTCCTGCCCCTTCTCCAGCCCCGGTATCGCCGCAATGTGGACTTTTCCTGCGACGGCATGCAAGGACTGTGCTACCTGTCGGGCGAACCGAAGGCCGCTATCGTCGTTGTCCGGGAAGATGCAGACGAGTCGATGCGAGAAGTGCCCTGCGAGTTCTGGTTTCCAGCTTGTGGCGCTGCCGGAAGTTGTCGCGGTAAATCCCATCTGGCAAAGGACGTCCGCGTCTTTTTCCCCTTCAGTGAAGACAATCCAGTCCTGTGTCGGGCTTTCCAATAACTCCGGTAGTCGATACAGTGACCGGGGTGTCCCGTTCAGATTGTAAGTCCAGCCACCTTCGCCGTTTGGTCTGCGCTGCCGAAATGTCTTTCCCTTGAAGCGCACATTCTGATACAGCAGTCGGCCGGACGAATCGCAATAGTCATAGTTAGCCACGATGTTCTCGTCAGCAGCCATTACCGATCTCCCCCGCATACACCTCTTCGCAATCGGCGCTCAAATAGAGACAGGTATGCTTGATACTCAAGTGTATTGAGCGGCCACTGAAGCAACAGCAAAACGTCCCCTGCTTGTTGCAATCTGCTTGACCCGCAATTTGTATGGCCGTATAATCCTGCTGTTTGGTTCTGAGTCTGCCCGGTCCTGCCGCCAAGCGGCCGGGCAGCCTGCTCGACTTCCTGTGTCATTTTCGCATTCCATTTCGTTTTTGCCATGATTCCGCTTCAGGGACTCCAGCCCTGAACCACCGGTCAAGCTCCCCAGCAGCTTTTTGCCGCCACCGCTCGAATTGCTCAGATCGCCCGAGTGCCCAGGCGGCCCGCTCGATGTCGGTAAGCATCCAGAAGTAATTTCCGCTCGGTCCTTTTCCCGGCGGATCGACTCGATTGTTCCAGATAGCAGTGGTGAGGTTCTGAGGTGATATTCCAAGTATCCCTGCAACTTGCCTTGTACTGTAGATTTCCTGCATTGTTCTGGCCCTTCACGAAGCAACTTATCATTTCACTGTGCCTAACTACCCACATAGTGAATCGCTCTGAAATCGCTCTGAAAAGTCCCGTGCGCGCAGAGAATCTGCATTTTGAAGCTGCAAAAGCGGAAAATTATTTACAAAAAAATCTGACAAATCGCTCTGGAGTCGCTCTGTTGTCGCTCAGCGATTTTAGTGTGACTTTTTTAAGCCTACTTGGCCTGTGCCCTTGACTTGGACTTCTGGATAGAGTTTGTATCCGCCCCCCGGCTGGAACTGTATGACTCGTCGAAGTGCATCCTTGCCGCCAACTTTACGCCGTAATGTATCGACAGCACTCTTGTATCCGTGTGTCGGGGTAATCTCACCTTTTCCCTTCCTCCAGTAAAGCTCTTTCAGGAATTCCCACACTTTTTCAGATAAAGGGAAGGTCTCATTCCCAACAGTCAGTGTTCTGTGGGATAAGTCGAGCGCAGCATACAGTTGCCCATCGCCCCCGCCCGGCTCGGCTTGCTCCGTCTGCGAGAGCGCCTGCCCCGTACCGTTCTTCTGCCCTCGAAGGTCTTGCTTGATCCAACTCACGAGACTTCTCAGTGTATCGAATCCATATGGTGACTGCTTCCGGCAAATCAGAAAACTCACGCGGCTGAAGGCGTTGCCGGGATCGTCCTCATCCTGCCCAAGAATATCGCCCACCACGGGCTTGCCCCGACCGCCACTGACCGTATCGCGAATCAAGCCGGCGGTAACGTAGTGACAGCAGGTCTTGTCCTCGATCTCCCAGCGGGCAGGGTCTTCAGGCCTATCCTCCGCGTTTCCCTCTTCATATCTTGCATGCGATTCTCTCCACTCATCATGCAGGACCTTGAATTGGCGGGCGTGCTTGCGGAAGATGCTTTTGGCTCCCGGGCTATCGGCAAGCAGTTGATCGACTTCACGGGCGATTTGTTCTCGTAATTGGTTGCGTGTGGTGTGTTTGTTCATGTCAGTCCCTTTCTTCGGGTCGGTCCGCGAACAGCAAGGCCGGGACTGACATAGCCCCACTGTTCACGAGACCGCTTGCCCGGCCGTCACCGGGCTTCCCGATTATGCTTATGTCAAACTGTGCCCGCTCCGGGCCTGCTCAGCGTGGTAATAACCGGCGAATCTCGCACGGATCATCCATGATCGTCGGTGTTTCCATACCCTATTTTCGCAGAAGCCTCAGCGGCCGTCAACTCGGAATTCGTATCTGCTTTGTACAAAGAGACTTACGGGGCACACAGGCAGTGCGGGCGATTGCTCTTTTGGCGTAGACACCTTTGCAATTCTGTTGAGTTGGCGAATCGCTTTTTGTAAAATCGGGTACGGTAGTGGCAGAAATCCAAGAAGCCAAAGTGCAATGCACAGAGACAAAGAGATATGGGTGCGAAACAGGTGTTTAGCAATAGCTGCGCTGCAGTTGTGTTGGTGGGAGTATGCGTAAACGTCTGGATACGTGAACGCACGGAGAAGGCTACAGAAGAAGCAACAGCGGCTGCGGAATTCAAACAGAAGCAGGTACTTCTCACTTACAGAAACTGAGTATTGATGTCAAAAGAAACGCAGGGGAAGAAACGAGGTTACGATGAAGCGAATGGCACTGTACACGTTACTTCTGACGCTGGTCGTGTATGCGCACGGAGCGGGTAGTGGAAGTCATATTCAACCGATATCTGCCCACTTCAAAATGGAAATACTTGAAGATGATGTCCGCAGGGAAGCCACGATGTTAGTCGAGTTGACAATAGTCCCGCGCACGGGAAGGCAAGCCGTTGTTGTTTGGGATCATGTATACGTTAATCCTATCCACGAAAGGAAGGTAGTGGTTCTTAAGGCGGAGCACTTCTCGACCGCAGAAGATTCAATCAGAAATGTACAATTAACCGAGAATGCTTTCTCCTTCACGATTGCTTTCTCTGGCACTTTTGGGGGCGCAGGGAGAACCGTTCAGGTTGTGGGTGAGAAGAAGCCGGAAGCTCTCGTTGCGAATATGTATGATGTTTCCGCAACTGGCTTATGGTACAGCTCGATTCTAAATCGTAAAATCAAGACCGAATGGAGAACTACAAGCGAGAAGGTCATCTTGCCTTACAAAGAAGTATTCTGAGGTGTTGGCTGAATCGTGGCAGTTATCCAAATGGTGTGTGAGGAGTATCGAATTACTGATATATGCAGAGGACTCCGTATGAAATCGCACGCAGGCCCGATACTCATCGTGTTGCTGCTACTACCACACGCTCTTTTCGGCGAATCCACCTCCCGTCGATTCTAACTGATGATCCGGACAATTTCTCGACATATTGTCCGTCTCGGCAGGTTACGATGAGAGCGGTTGCAAGACAAAGAGTGGCTATACATCTATTGTAGACTGACGTCAGTTGTGACGGGACAGCTACAGATGATCGTTGGGCGAGCAGAGATTCCTCATATTCCTTCAGTGTCTGGGGATACCAGACAAGCTTGTCTTTTCCATCTTTCGTTTTGCCCTCCGCAAGTATCTGCCCTGACACTCTGAGTCTTTCGACTTCCGTGTCTCCGTCCGACTTCTTCTTGGATTTGGCTTGTCCCATGCCCTGAATTGTATCGCATATGCCCCTACAAGTCCACATTTTGCCGGGATTTGCCTTGATAGGCTGGTTCCCATTCAAGTAGAATCCCATGTTATCGGCGACACGAATCTTAGAAGACGTGTGGCGACAAGGGGAAAGCCGGTGAGGGGAGAACAAGTGCTGTGAGTTGGGACAGGGGAAATGAATCGTACTGTTCCTACAATGCCTACTTGGCTCAAGAAGGAAGAATGGACATCTCTGCCGTTTAGCAACTTGCTGAAATGTATTTCCCGCGGCTGTGTCTCATCATTGCACGATGCTCTTGACTACTGGGCCGGACTTCAGAAGATTTCTATGCGGGTAGTCAAGGTCTCTATGTCGGTGAAGTTCTTCTGCGCTGGGCCTCTTTGGACATCACTGCTGTGCGAGGTGAGTGATTGCATCGATAAGTAATCGCGCAATGCAGAATCGGCTGACAGACAAAAATGGGAGTGTTCTTATGCAAATCATTGGCATTATCATTTGGATTGTGGCTGCTACTTATACTCTCGCTTGGGGCTTGCTCATACGTGGAAAAGCCAAAAACGAGCAGGCTGTAGAGCACTCATTTGAAGTCCCAGCCCTCCTCTTCATGGTTTCCGTTATACTGATTCCCACTCTTTCTCTGTCGCCATTCCATTTGCTATGGATGATGCCCCTGTCCTATGTCCTTGGAATTGCTAGCTTAATGTTTCCGTTCAACCTCCTGTGGTTTCCCGCTTCGCTATACGCCGCCCTTTGGTATATTGGGACACGAGATGACGCGCGTCGTTGCTACCTTGAAGGGGATTATGCAAAAGCGATTGAATTATATGAACACGAGGCAGAATCGAAGCCGGGCTCTGCCGCTGCATACTTCGGTCTTGGGTTAGCTTGTGAAAGGGCTGGAAACAAAAAGAGAGCCTTAGCTCGACTTTTGCCATTTTAGGCTGCTGTAAGATGGAGACAAATTGCAT
>CAZGMJ010000133.1:0-6010 GCA_964526785.1 uncultured Pirellulales bacterium | reverse complement strand
TATTGCGGCGAATCTCGAGATTGGCCGTGACCTGCTTGTACCAATAAGCAGGTTTTTGTAAAGCGTTTATGCGAGTTTTGTGCACAAAACAAGCAATCGATTAGAGAAGTTCACCATGGTATTTGAAAGGAGTTTCAAAATGTATAGAAGACGTATTCACAGCATCTGTAACTGTTCTGCTCACCTTTTCCCCGTTCAGATGCGATATGCCGGTTATCGACGGCGCTATGGCCACTGGGTGCATGTGATGGTGTGCCCTGTCAGTGGGCGCGAACGATACTACCGCTACGATTGCTTCAACAGAATCCGCCGGGTCGCATAACGGCAAGTGTCTCCTGTCAGCCCGGTCAGATCATGGATGATACGGCCGGGCACAGCTCTGACTATCAGAACCCAACGTCTTTTGAAAGGATACAATAATGGCTCTGTTTTTTCGTGATATCGCTCAACGTTTTCGGAGTACAAAGTCAACACCGCAGTGCCGAAGACCCAAACCACGGCAGAAAATGGCTATCCCCGCCTATATCCTGTTGGTTGATCAGTCCGCTTCCACTGGGAGCAATTTTCGCCTGGGTAAAGGCACATCGCTGTCACGTATTGCCGCGATCCAACGCGCTGCCCATGGATATCTTACTCACTTGGCAAAGACCAACCACCGGCAACCGACCGGCTTGGTTGGCTTTTCCGAGCAGGCGCACTTGTATCACGCGCCCATGCCGGTCGGACAGTCGCTAAAGAGCCTCCAGGCAGCGCTGCGGTCACTGCGGCCACAAGGTCGGACGAATATCAGCGCGGGGCTGGAACTGGCGCTCCAGCAGCTTCGCAAGATTGGAGCAATGCGCGGCAACATTGTCCTGATCAGTGACGGCGCGGCGAATTTGCGAGCTGAGCATTTGGGGGGCTTGATCCAGAAGGCTCACACTCGGCGCGTTCGCATCTTCACGATTGGTGTCGGAAATCTCTCCGATTGTGACTACGACAAGCCGCTATTAGTTCGAATGGCCAACAACACGGGTGGGCGATTCATGTGCGCCGATGATTTCAGCAGCTTATGCAGCGCCCTGCGCATGGCCTGTTAATCCACTGCTGCTCGTTCCCTGGGCGGCGCCACGCTGCGCCGCCCTGCCACTTGCTATGCCCGCCCATCGCCTCGCCCGGATCAGTCGAAGCAAGACTCATATTCATTTTCACGTTTTCTATACCAATGAAAACATCACATATCGCATAGCTACCCCACGAACCTACTTACGACACGGTTTCGTCATGCCCTCCGCATGATGAACCGCCTCGGCGGCAAGATGCAAAGACCCAACTGATTGCCGCCATCCTTCTTGCCGCCACTGCTCAACCCTGAGCTATTAACTTTATAAACCTGCGGCACCAGTCCCATTATATGTCACATCTGAAACTGATCATTGAACCCATCCCCGCTTCTTCCCGTCGGCTGACCCTGGCCCGTCTCCTGCGGCCTCACAGCTGGAACCGATTGCGCCGGCTCGTGTACCGCCGGGCTGCATACCGCTGCCAGATATGTGGTCGCAGCGATCAGTTGCACTGCCACGAGGTCTGGGCCTACCAGATCGCCACCGGTCGCCAATGGCTACGGGCTCTGCAGGTCCTCTGTCGCGACTGCCACCACACCAAGCACCTGCTATTCTGCAAAGACAGCCGCCAGCGGGACTTGCGACTACAGCATTTTATGGCGGTCAACAACGTCGGATACCAACAAGCAAGGAAGCATATGTCGCTGGCGCGCACTCGACAACGCCTGCTCAATCAGCGCCGATGGGTCGTAACGCTTGCCCCCGGGCCATTCGCGCTGCAGGGGCAACGCCTTGTGCGCCCCTGACCCGGTACCCGTATGACCGTTACCCACGCAAACGAATCGTCGCTACTTCGGCGGACAGCACCACCTGCTGTCAGGCCCGGCCGCCCAGGCACTTACCCGGGCCAGCACAGGTCCCACCACGGGCAGTGGTGTCCGTCCAAGTTGCGGATGCAGCAGTTCTTGCAGGTACGCACGGGTTCGGACCGGCACCACCGCCGCGAGTCAGTCTTGCGCTGTCTGCTCGCTGCGCGGATCCTCGTCGGTTGCTGGCATGGTATTGCGTGCTGGTTACAACCACATAGCCGACACTTTCTGGGCTTCGGTAGATAGATCGCCACCCCTCCCCGTGAGACTGTGGGATTGCAGCTTGCAGTCCGCAGCTCTTTGGCACGCTGGTGACGGATCATAGTCGGCCAGCCTCCTCGAGCTCGGCTTTTCGCCGGGCTTTCATCTCCTGGATTTTCGCCAGATAGTACGCGTCCCAAAACTCCATCGCCATCACCTCCGCCTGAGATTTGGCGGAATGCTTAACCTGCCGCGGCAGGTTCGTGCGGCGTTAGGCAGAGTTATGTATTCCGCCAGCCTTGCGGAGGTGATGGGGGCTTTGGGACCCAGCACGGCGGCGAAAATGCACGGTGATTGGACCCTGAGAAATCAAGCCGCCGAGCACCGACGCGCTGCCGATTGGGCGTGTACATCACATAGATCTGCTCGAAGCCAAGCGATTCCAACTCCCGGCGGGTGGGCTTGTTCGTCTTGAATACCCACCACAACCGCTCAGCCTCCTGCGGCGACAGTCGCCGGGTAACCGAGCGGCGCGCCATTACTTGTTTCAACGAGGGACTGAACAACACGAACCGCTTGTCATACCCCTCGGGCACCATCTCGGCGGCATGCCGTCGCGCCTGTCGCGAAAGGTGGCAGCTATCGAGCACCACGTCGTGTCCGCCACGAAACGCCGCCCGCTTGGCATTGTCAAAAGCCTTCCAGACCGCGGGTTCGCGTCGATGTGGCACACATCTGCGGCCCAACCGTTGCCGAATGGCGTCGGAACTAACGACTGTGAACGTGCCCGACAAGATATCGGCGAAAGAACTCTTGCCGGCATGGCTGGGACCACAAAGGACGACCAACTTGGGCCGGACCGAGGGCTGACGCAGGACATCCGCCAGTCCCATCGGATCTTTGACCAACAGCCATGGTAGCAGCCGCCGGCGTCTGCGCCGGAACATCCTTCTTCCGAGCGCTCGGTTCATCCGCCAGCCTCCTTGTCGCGGCGACGGGCGAACAACTCCGGGGCAATTTCCTGCAATGGCGTCGGTTGCCAATACAGATCCCGCTCGATCGGCAGACCCAGCGGGCCGCGTGCGTGCGTTAGTTCCCGCAGGCTGAAATAGCCCAACTCCTTGACGTGGCCGTCGACCAGACCAAAGAAGATATCTTCTCCGTCGAACTCCGTGGCGTACCACTGCCACGATCCTGCCGGCGTGAAGAAACGCACATAGGCTATCGCCCGGCCGCCTTTGTCTTCCTGGCCATATAACGGCGGCAGCTGTTTGCGAATCTTCTCAGGCAGCAGCTTATGTCCTCTGTTCGCCTGTCGAGGTTCGCCGCTCATGCTTCGCACCTCCCTGTCAACTTAAAGAGCTTGCGTTTGACGGCCAGTCGTTGCGATTCGGATGCAGCCGCTGCCAGCAGGCGTTCTGCGATGGTCATAGCCTTCCCTCCTTCTGATTCAACTTCGCGTTGGCCGGATGCCTGAAAGCTCCCGGCTCAAGCGTTTTGAGCAGCTTGCTGCTGCTCGGTATAGGCACTGCGTGCCTTGCACGGTTGATTTCTCGCATAGTGCAATCACCTCCGCACAATCCGCTCGCGGGATCCTTTACCTGCCGCGGCAAACTCGCACCGCGTTAGGCAGAGTTATGTATCCCGCGCGTGATCGGAGGGGATTGCAGGTCGGGAAATCAGCCGCTGGGCACAAGTCGCCGCCGAGCGCAGCGCGGTGCGCCCCCTGCCCGCTGGCTGATCCCCACCGGACTGTTCAAGTGGAGTCTCGCTGTTCACGTATCGGGATGCAGGACACGCAAACGCGCCTCGCGGACATCTTCCTGTTGCCGCATGGCGTGCCACAACTCGCTAATCCCTGGTTCGGCAACCGGTAGCGGCAGCCTCTCACTCAGTGCCAGCACAGTACGCAGGTCGAATCGTTTGCAACTGCAGGCCTTGACGCTGTCACGCTCATCAACGACCAACAGATGGTACGTATCGCCTCCCAGCGCACCGCTGTGCCTGCAGATGTCCTTCCAGCTCTTTTCGCCGACCGGTTGCCAGTCACCCAGGCAATCCGCTTGCGTCTGTCCCGCGGGCTTAACGGCACAAACCCCACTCGTTGTTATGTCGGTCCAGCTTCGCAGGGCCAATACCGCATCCTCAGCTCTTTGCCGCCCAATCTTCAGTGCTTTGTCATATCGCATTCATATCCCCTCCTTTTCTGACGCTCTTTGCCTCTGCGCAAGGTACGAGTTCTCTGTCTCTTGAGCAATTGCTCGCGTCGCTGGCTGCGCTGAAACACGTCGATGCGTTCGTCAATCAGGACGCAGAGCACTTTGATGTTGTCCAGCAGCTCCACCCAGTTGGTGGTCCACTGAGCCTGCTGGGCATTATGGGCGATTTGCTCCCAGAGTTGCTCGCTGGTTAGCCATTTGAAGTCCTCCATATTCATCCCTCCTTCCGTGCGGTCAGCATCTTGCTTGAGGCCATGCCCTTCAACTAAACCGCCCTCTCGTACGCTGCCAGAGCCCCCGCCATCATCCTGGCAACGGTTTCTACAATTTCCATTTGCCGGACGGCGACGACCTTATCAAACACGTCCACTTGCTGGCTCCACAGCGGCCAGGCAAACCGCTTATGCGTGCTGTCGTAGCTGGTCTTGTAGACCGTAAGCCACTTGTGCTTGGCTGGCTTATCCTCGCTGATCACGTAGATCCAGTGGATGTCCGAACGCACCTCAAGGAAAGCCTGGGCTGGCCGGCTGACCCATTGCCCCAAGGAGGCTGCTCCCACCTCTTCTATCGCTTCGCCGATACCACGCCGGCGCAGGGCTGCAATCATTGTCTCTGCCAGTTCAGTCGGTTGTCCATCGGAGTCTTTGTAGAACAGTTGGTAATGATCCCCTATGCGCACGCAGATCATTGCCTTATCTGTCATGGTCTCTCACCTCCTCAACACCATTGGCTCGCGGTTGATCCGATCTGTGCCGCGGCGAACCGAACCGGTGTGCGCCACTGCCGACTCCGTTAGAGACGGCATGTGCCACAAGCACCACCGCGCGACCGGCACCATGATCGCACCGCCCTTGTGGCCCGCGTCCTCTCTGTTTGCTATACGTTTCATATCCATTCATCTCTATCACTCCCCTACTTGCTTGAAGGCCGGCCCATGCGAGGCCCGCCCCATGCTTGTTGATTATCGGTGGACGCATCGATATCCGGCGATTCGCGAATGCGGATCGCTCATCAGGAACCGTGCGAGGTGCGCACGGCTGCAACAAGCCCGGCAGGGCAAAGCTTTATGCCTGCGTCAGCGTAGGTAGCTGGGCGCCACAGCCCACCGCTACGTAGCAGGCAATAATGCTTTGCATATCCGGGCCGAGGCACCGAGCTGGTTCCCTCGGGAACCTCCAAGGAGGGGCAGTTCTTTGTAATCACTGTAGGATTCGAACTTACGGCACTGAAAGGGTCAAGAACGCTGATTGCACAAGTGGGTGGCGCAAAATCCGACGCGCGCTGCGCCGGATGGGCATTCTGACACCGATCTGGACAAGATCGTTGCAGCAAAGAACGACATCCCGTAGCACATCCGGAAAATCATCAGCATACTGGTCCGGCTTTGTCGCCAGCCAGCCGCTTTGGGCGTTTACGTGGTCGCCCAGTAGGCTTAGGGATGCCAATGCTATCGAGAACTGTTTCAACCTGGGTCGATTCATGTTGTTGTCCGGCCGTTACTTCGACGGCAAGGGGCACTCCCGCGCCGTCAGTAACCAAGTGGAATTTGCTGCTGAATCCGCCTCTTGAGCGGCTCAGAGCGTGGTCTTCAGGTTCGTCACAGTGTTCTTGGAGACTCTTTCTGGAGATAGTGTCAAATGTTGTGGATGAGATATTTTTCGACCCAAGAATGGAACCG
>CAZGMJ010000132.1:0-6178 GCA_964526785.1 uncultured Pirellulales bacterium | reverse complement strand
TCCAGGTGCTGCCGCTCAGCGCCCGGGCCTTGATGTGCGTGCTCTTGTCCAGCGTCAGCGGACCGGTATAGCGAATGGCGTTGGGGCTGACCGTACTGGGATTGCCCGTACTCTCGGTGGTCGCCAGGGTTGCCGAAATCAACAGATCGGAACTGCTGGTGGACTGATTCAGTGCGTGGATGGCCAGAATATTGCCGCCGGCCTGCAGCGCGCTGCGATGGGCGGTAATGTCGAAGTCCGCCAGATTCACGGCGTCGGAATCGCTGTGGCTGCCCGAGGCCTCGGAGTTCCAGGACAGGGAACTCGGGGCGTTGGCTCGGGCGACTTCCGTGCCGTTGATATAGGCGACGAAGCCGTCGTCGTAGCGGATCCTGAGGATCAGCGAGTTGAGATCGGCCGGGTCGTTTTGCAGGTTGAAGGGGATCCGGATATAGCAGGTGGCGTTGCGGCTGTACATGGCCGATTCGACGTCGATATCGATATAGCTCTGATAGCCGCTGGAGCGTTCGTAGCCGATGCCGCCGGTCCCGGCGGTCCAGCCGCTGTCGTCGAACGCGCTGCCGCCGCGCCAGGCCTCGCCAACCGGTGCGGTCGGGACCATCGCCCGCTTGGAGGCGGTCTCCGGCACCAGCGTGATCAGTTGGCTCGAGCCCGAGCCGGCGCCGACGGGCCTCGGATCGCTGCCGTCGAGCGTGTACCAGACGGTCCCCGCCGCCGCGGCCATCGACAGCACGTCGCCGGCAGCGACGTACCCGCCGTGCTGCGAACCGCCGTTGATCTGCAGAACCGGCGGATCGATCGCAGGGTAGTACCCTTCGGCTCGCAGCGATGCGATGAACCGTGCGGCGTTGCCCTGCATAAAGCCCGGACCGATGGTCTCGTTCTCGGCGAAGACCCAGTCCACGTCGCGCGTCCGCGTCGGATGGCCGACGTCCTCGCACGCGTCGCCCCAGCGGGCGGACTCGGCCACGACCGCGTCGCGAACGAAGTCGTTGAGCGTCAGATACCGTTCGATACAGTTCTCGTCGGTCAGCACTCCGTCATTGAACAGGTGCGTATAGGCCCGGTCGGCAAAGGCCGTCATGAACTCGCTGTTGCGCCGCAGGCTGTGCCACAGTGCGGCAATAGTCTGCCCGCCGCTCTTGTTGCTTCTGAAGTCGGGATGGACCCAGCCGTTGTTATGGCCTCGCGTGGTCTTCCACGACCACTCGCCGTCCCAGCCGAAGTACATGAACGGCCCCGGGATGTCGTTGCGATTGCCGCCCCACCAGTTGTTGCCCGGCCAGTCCGACATCCCGATGAACCAGCTCAGCATCACGTAGTCGATGTACTTGTCGATATCCAGGTATTCCTGCATCTCGGCGTAATTGGTGCCCGCGGACATGTCCTTGTCCTTGAGAGCGCCCTTGAGGTAGTTGAAGCGCGAGGCGTTGCCGCCGTGCGAGCCGCCGTGGCTGACGGAGTACCAGTCCTCCTTCTCGCCGCCCATGTGGGCCGAGGCGAACCATGCATCGGGCCGCTCGACGGGATTATACAGGCCCCAGTACAGGCCGTTGATGTAGAGATGCACGAAAGTGCCGTGCGAGCCGATGCCCGACATCGCGATCTGTGTGTCGCGGAACCACTGGTCCATCGTGTACGTCGTGCGTTCCGGGTTCCAGACTCTGGCCCAGCATCGGTTGTTGCCGCCGCGCAGCACGATCCGGTCGAGTCTGTCTACGGCGGTCTCACCGTTGAGCGGCGCGTCTTTGAAGACGGACGAGTTGAACTTGCTGTCACCATATTCGCTGCGAAAGTTCAGGCGCAGAGACCGCTTCATGCGGTTGTGGCTGTGCGGCTCGACGCCGCATTCGGCCTGCACGTTCCTGTCGGGCCGGTCGGGGTAGATCAGTTCAAGCGCGCATTGCGATTCGCCCTGCCCCCAGTAGAACGTGTCGAGGTTGCTCTTTGCGGTGCTCAGGCACATGGTCGGGATCGCCGTGAGCGAGTCGGCGATCATGGAGGCGTAAGCGGGATCGTTGACGACCTGCGGATCCATTTCGTAGTCGTGGTACCCGTACCCGCTGCCGCCCAGCCAGCTTCGCGGCGTGGGATAGCCCGCCACCTCGGCGGGTTGCCGAATGACGTCTTCAGGGAAGATGAAGGTGTGCGTTTGAACGTCCGTTGTGCGCCAGCCCGGCCGATACGCCATGAGGCGGACCACGGTGGTCGTGCTTATGGTCACCGGTTCGCTGTACGTTTGGCCGTGACTTGCGGTCGGCGTACTGCCGTCGGTGGTGAAGCGAACCGCCGCACCGCCGGTGGGGCTGACGACGGTGAGCGAAAAGGGTGCGGCATAGAAACCGCGCGTATGGCTGAGTGCCGGCGGATCGACCACTCCCGTAAACGAACCGTCGTTCGACGCACCGGGCGAGGGGATGAGGGTCGTCCAGTGGTCCGCCCCGTCGGGATCGCGGCCGAGCGAGATGTCGCTAACCTGCTCGTCGAAGTCGATGCGGTCGATCAGCGTCACTCCATCGGTCTCGTAGAGTAAGAGTTGCTCGCCGTTGGCATCGAGTCTGAAGTTCGCATGCAGGCCCGAACCGGTCTCTTCGTCGGCCCAGGTCAGCAGGTATCCGTTGGGCTCGACGATAGTCTCCTCTCGGGTGGCGGCCGCGATGCGCCATTTGGTCGGGTTGCCGGGATCGTCCGTCAGGTACATACCGGCGGCGTCGACCGCATCGGGACCCGGATTGAACAGCTCGATCCAGTCTTCGTAGTCCCCTTCGCCGTCGCGAGGTTCGGTGCTTTCGTTGGCGGCGAGCAGTTCGTTAATGAGCAGACGCGGTTCGGATCTGAGCCAGTTCGCCGCGAGGACGGTGTAGTCCAGCATGTTGACGCGCTCGTCGCCATCGAAGTCGGCGGGATTGAGTCCTTCGGCGAGCCACTGGCGGGCGAGTTGCCGCAAGTCGAATATGTTGACCGCGCGATCGCCGTTCAGGTCGCCCTGGGACAGTTCGCGGACCACGATGGTGACGAAGGCCCAGGCGTGGCGCTGTCCGTCGCTTGCGTACAGTTCCAGCAGGTAGTTGCCCGGCTGCGAACCGAGTATGACGGTCGGACTTACGACGGCTGCATTGGGTTCGAAGGCGACAGGTCCCGGGCCGCTTTCGAGCGACCACTGGATGAAGAGTTCGCCGTCCGGCTTGCCGTCGTCCTCGACGTATCCTTCGAGGAGAACCGAACCTCCGGGCAGCACGGCGGCTCTGGATGCCTCGGCGGTGACCTGCGGGGGGGCGTTGTCGCTATCGGCAGTGACGGCGCAGATGCAGGACGGGTCGAGGTCCGGGCTGGCGATTCGGATGCCCACGATATTGTCGGCGTTCGTGAGCGGGGCGCCGTCGGCATCGAGCAGATCGGTGACGGCAAAGGCGACGCCGCCGATTGTCTGGTTGTTGTTGGCCGAGCCGGCCACCCTGAGTCCTGTATCGCCCCAGGCGGATGCATCGATCCGGACGGGCTGGCCGAGGATACCGCGAGGCAGAACAGCCTGCACGTCGAAGCTGTCGTTCGCGCCGGCTTCAAAGATGAAGAAGTCGGGAGCGTTGCCGTTGGTGTCCGTCCAGAGGCCCACCAGGCCGAAGTCCGTGGTTTCAATGACGCCGTTGCTCTGGCCGTTGCGGGCGGCGATACTGTTGAGGTCGAGATTATCGGCGTTGCTGATGGGAGTGCCGACAAGTGCCTGGCCCTGGGATGTGCCGGTGCGCAGTTGGTCTGCGAAGGCCTGATAGTCTCCGACCGTAATGCTTTGGAGCAGGTACGGGGGCGAGCCGTTGACGCCGGCGTCTATGTCGTGGACGGCGATGATGTCGGCCTGGACCGGGACTGCAATGCTCAGCCATATTGTGAAGACGAGTCTCAGGCAGTGGTCCGCAAGACCACTTGCGCTACAGGACACGCCGGTCCTTACGGTTGCTTCTTCCATACGCTTCGAACGCCTGCATCTTCTATATGTAGTCAATAACTGCACCTTGGCCGCCGGGGCGTGTGCTGCGGCGGACCGCCAAAGAACGAACCTGGCGAGCCCATTATGGCCGCTCACGCAGGCGGCTGATCACTCATGGTGCTACTTGTGTATTTTAACATATCGCATAGTCAGTCACAACAGGAGGCTTCGTCTGATCACCAATATGGCCGATACGCCTCCCATGAAGGCCCCAAAACACGCTAATTCGCCGAAACCCATCATTTCGGCCGTCTTTCAACACACGTCTACCGGTGAATTGGTCTCAGTTATACAGGTTTTCGCTCTTCGCCGAATCATCCTGTCCTTACAAGCTCCGGGCTTGATCTCAATCGGTTGATTCGCTAAAGGATCACCGGAAAAGCGTCCTCGGCACGACCACTTTGGCCATCTGGATAACAACGTACGTCGCATGCCCGGCCACCCTGGCTCCGACTCTGATGAGATCTTTACGCAGCGTTCGCGGCGACCGCTTTTTCAGCGGCTTCAGCAATGCCAGAGGGCGCGGGAAATTGCCCAAGTTACAGGCGAAGGGGAGCGACTGGGGCCGGATGTACATGACGTCATATTCGAATACACGCCGCAGATTGCCGTCGGGATCATAGACCATATCGGTCATTTCCCCCTTTGCGGGCCTCTTGGCCCCGGCCTCGTGTGCATTGAAGGATACGTCACGATAGCCCCCGTCATACGGCTCAAACAAGGTGATAGAGCCTGTTGCCTTTTCGGCAGGATCAATTCGGCTATGACGCCAATTCTATCGTTGCCGAGCCGCTGTTCGTATCGCCGGAGACGGAGGATTTTCGGCTACAAACAGGATCGCCGTGCGGGTCAATGGGAATGCACGGCAGTGAGATTCAGGCGGAGTGTGTTGCGCCTCTGGCAGGCGACGTGAACGATGATTGCAGAGTCGATATGCAGGACCTGGCGGTTATGCTGTCAGACTGGCTGAAATGCAATCTGGAGCCGCGGGACCGCTGCTGGGAGTGATATGGCTGGAAAACGGCGTTTGGAACGATGCCGTCGGGGATTTGAATCGGTTCTTCGCGGGGCGGGTCCGAAAAAAACACAACGCAGGTATTGCGGTGGCTTGTTGGTAACTCCTTTTTCGTAAAGGCTTTATGGTATGGTGCTTTTGTTGTCTGTGGCGAGAGGGGGCGGGCCTGGAGGTTTTGGCTTGACAATTTAGGGGGAATAGTGTATTTGAAATAATAGCGTATTATGGGCATTTTGGTTCTTTCGCGGCAGTTTGCCGGTATGGATGACAGGACTGCTTGTGATGTGAACCGGTGTTGAGACCTTAGTTTGTTGTGAAGGAGGAGATTATGGTGAAGAAAAGTGTACTGTTTGCGGCCGTTCTTTCGATGGTATTTTGCGGTGCGGCTTCGGCTGCGCATCTGTTGGAAGGTCTGCCGGACGTGACGGTGGTTGACGATGCCATCGTGAACATCTCCTACGGGGGAGCGGATTACAGCCCTGAGGGGTTGATTCTCGGCACGACGAGCCGGTGGTATATTCCGGACGGCGGCGAGGAGACGCTCTGGGTCGAAGGCGATCCGGCACCTGCGGCGACTGTGGGCGGCACGTCGAACCCGAAGGAAGGCGACGTTGGCTCGCACGCCGACAATTTCGCATTCCGCGTGGACGGGAGCAACAACATTTCCTCGATCGACGGGATCGACTTTCAGCAGACGATCTTTCCGAATCTGGTCGATACGATCTTCCTTTTCGAGCGCGGCGGCAACGACGAGGGTACGTGGCAGGCGATTCTGCCCGACGATACGCTTGGCGAGCCGGTAGCATTCTCGAAGTCCAATGCGGGCGGACCTTACGCCGATACAGGTGTCAGCGCGGGCGGTCAGAACGCTTATGGCGTTGTGTTCACAAGCGATGAGCCGATCAAGGGCGTTCGCATCACGGCGTCGGGCCACGATACGCTGAGCATCTCGGCGGTTCCGGAACCGGCGACGATCATGTTGCTGGGTCTCGGCGGTATGGCCCTTCTGCGTCGCCGGTCGTAAGCGACGTTTTTCGGGTTGATTGTCAGCATTCAGTACTGTGTATTGTACGAGATAATACGCGGTCGCAGAAATAGTCTGCGGCCGCGTTTTTTTTTGGTGTGCCGAGCATGCTTGATGACTTGGAGGTGTGAGTCCTCTACACAACCTGATGGAG
>CAZGMJ010000131.1:0-6223 GCA_964526785.1 uncultured Pirellulales bacterium | reverse complement strand
CAGCCGAAAGAGAAGATCAAAATACAGCGGATTTCAATAGCGCTGTCATATTAAGAAAGTGGGGCGAGTCTTTCTGGGAGGAATCCGAGTACCGCATCAAAGAAGTTACGAAGGAGCTCGAGAAGCAGTTTAAGGCGTCACTTGGAGCAAAATGCAAGGCGGTAGACTTGAAAGTTGAAGGGTTGGGGAAGCTGAATGAGGAAGAAAGGGCTGAGATAAAGCAACGCGCGCAGACGGTTATCAATGATGTGCAGGTGAGGCAGTTGACCGATATCGTAGACTTGATCGATGAAATACTCGACGATCCCCAAAAGAGATATTACATAGAAATTGATCGTCTTGATGAAGATTGGGTTGATGATAAGCTAAGGTACAGGCTCATTCACGCTCTTATACAGTGTGTGCGAGACTTCCGAAAAGTGAAGAACGCAAAGATTATCGTCAGTATACGACTAGACTTACTTGAGCGCGTTTTTAGACTTGTTAGTTCGGCGGGCCATCAGGAAGAAAAATATCGTGCCTTATACCTGCCGCTGCAGTGGTCTCGCAAGAACCTGATGGAAGTACTGGATAAGCGAATCAATTACCTCGTTAGACAACGATACACGAAACAAGTGGTAACATATCGAGACTTATTGCCAAAAAGCGTGCGCAAGCAGGATGCAGTCGGCTTCATCCTCGACAGGACACTAATGCAACCGCGAGACATAATCCATTTCTTCAACCAGTGCATACTGCAAGCTGAGGGTCAGCCCGTGCTGAGCAGGGCGAAAGTGCTTGCAGCTGAAGGAGAATACTCTCGACTCCGCCTCAAGTATCTTGCGGATGAGTGGTCGCGTGACTACCCGTACTTGAAGGAGTTTTCGCGGCTTCTGAAGAAGAGCAAAGAGACATTCAACATAGGGGAGATGTCCAAGACGAGGATTGAAGAATTCTGTTTGATCCATTGCATCGAGAATCCAAGCGCGACGGATAGTCTTTCTCGGATGGCACTACTGGTCGCGGAGGAAGGCGTGATGACTGCGCGGGAGTTCGCCAGGAAAATAATGCTCATCTTCTACAAAGTGGGATTGGTGGGATTGAAGATTGAGTCTTATACCAGATACGTGTGGTCGATTAGCAACGATAGAACTGTATCTGCGGCAGAGATTGACGAGGGCACACGAGCCAAGATCCATCCAGCTTTCCATCGAGTACTTGGTGTGCGGAAGTAAAGGCTTGCCAGAATGAACTCACTATACGAGCACATGGCGCGCTGGTTCGCTGAACTCCTGGTCCCTATGTGAATGATGGAACGCTCACGCTCAGAATTGGGCGGCACAGGCGGCCTGGCCCGTAATGGTAGGGGCCGAGAAGCGATGTGCAGGAAAGATGGAGGATGGGAGGTCATTTGGTTCCTGCACGGCGTTTGAGTTTGTCGATATCGAGTTTGCGGATGTATCGCGGGAGGTTTTGCCAAGTGCTGTGGAAATGGAAGCCGCCTTTGGTCATTTCGGCGATAGCCTGGTCTTTGGTCCAGTTCTGAACAACGATTCTATAGACGGCGCACATTGTCCCGGCACGGTCGGCACCATGTTTACAGTGGATGAAGACGGGAGTCCTGTCGGGGTCGGTTACGATCTCAAGGAAGCGAACGGCCTGGCGGTCTCCAAGGCTCCAGGTGAATGTCGGTATATGCACATAGTCCATTCCTGTGCCCTTAAGGTCTTTGGCGTCGGAGTGAAACGGGCGCAGGTTGATCACGGTTCTGACGCCCAGCGCGGGTAAACGGCGCATGCCCTGGCGTGTGGGTTGTGCCCCACGGTAGAGATGGCCGCTGACTCGATGGAGATTGGGCAGGCCGGGCATATCGATCTTGATGGCCCACTGGCGAGCCGATGCTATCTGCGCACTGACATCTCGCAGGGCGTTTGTGTTGCCTACGAAAGGCAGGGGGCACGAACAGCCCGAAAGACAAGCCGCAAGGGCCGACGCAATGACTAATCGCAACATGCTTCGCTCGGTGCACACAGTCCCTCTCTTGGCCAGAAGCGGGCCAGGCAAAAGAGCCAACGCGGCTGCTTCAGTCAACTCAGAGAACGAGCCGCTGAAAGCAAACTTCAGCTCATTCCAGCAGATCGGCGCGACGCCTGATTCCTTCTACGTCGAGATTATTAACATATTTGATCAGGTTTTGCAATGTGCGGTTCGCTGTGTTATTTCGACGGTGGTCTTTCGGTGCGGTCGGATTTGAGGAGCAGAACGGCCTGTCTGGCGACGCTGCGGCAGACGTGCGGCAGGGAGAATCGCAGGGGAGTGAGTATAGCGGGCTGGAAGTCGCGGCAGGGGGCTTCGGGCGGCGGATCGCCGAGGAGGTCGAGGCTTTCGAGGTCGGGGCAGCCGTAGCCGACGGCTTTTGCGGCCCTGAGCATGGGCAGATCATCGGGTTCGAAGCCGATGAGCGTGCAGCAGATTCGCTCGCATGCGATGGGATCGGTACCGCCGATGAGCCAGCCGAGCGGGCGGGTGCGGCCGTGAATGGGGCCCTGGCCGTCCATTGCGAGGACGCCGTCGATGATGGTCAGGGCGGGGGCCAGGGTTTTGTATATTTCGATCAGGAGCGTGCAGAAGTCAACGGGGTCGCGGCCTTTGCGGAAATGCCAGAGGGCTTTGTGTTTGCCGCTGACGCAGCCGAACATGTTTTTGACGGCGAAGGTGGCGACGAGCTGCTGGTGCGATTTGAATTTGGGGAGGTTGATGATGACGTCGGCATCGAGCGCGCGGGCGCTGAGGCCGACCTTGACATCGAGCTTGTCCAGGCGGAGCCATCTGGGATTGTCGAGCTGAAAGACGGGAACGCCCAGGCGATCGAGCGGCTCATCG
Source organism: uncultured Pirellulales bacterium (assembly GCA_964526785.1). Taxonomy (GTDB): domain Bacteria; phylum Planctomycetota; class Phycisphaerae; order Sedimentisphaerales; family Anaerobacaceae; genus CAZGMJ01. The sequence goes on along the minus strand of CAZGMJ010000131.1, from coordinate 3,361 downwards.
AGGCGGAGGGCTTTGACGCAGGTGCGGACGTTGCTCCAGGCGGGCGAGTCGGCCACGAAGGGGCGGGCGCCGTAGTCCTTGAGCAGGCTTGCGAGGGCGAGCAGGACGGCGGGGTGCGTCTGTGCGGCGTGCCGGCGGGAGCGGGGGGCGATGAAGTTCGGTTTGAGCAGAACGCTGTCGCCCGGTTTGACGAAGCGATCGAGGCCGCCGAGCAGTTCGATGTGACGGCTCAGCGCTGGGGCGACGCGAGCATCGTCGTAGTCGGTCAGGCGGGTCAGAGATACGGGGGTACGGGACATGGCAGTGGGACTATCGTACGCTGGTGCAAATGATGGTGAAGACGCGGACGGCTGCTTTTCGCTGCGGCAACCCCGCCGCGTCCGGATTGGGGAAGGGGCCGCCTTCGGGATTGGTGAAGAAGAGGCCCTGGAGGGTGGTGTCGTCGCTGATGTATATGGAAGGGCCAAGGACGACGATATCGCCCGGGGCCATGCGGACCGCGAAGCCCGCGGCGGCGAACTGGACTTCTTTGCTGCGCGCCCGCTCGGTGAATTGGGGGATTGCATGATGCATGGGTACGGTGAAGGCGGGTTCGGCGGCCATGCTGCACTGATCGCGGGTGCCGGGCGTTCTGACGGCCTTGATTCTGAGGTTGAGGACGCCGGGGCCGATGACGGCCTCATCATGGGCATTGCGGGTCGAGACGTAGGTGACGGTCTGCTGCCTGCGGAGGGGGGTGACGGCGACGTCCTGGGTTTCGCCGGGCGTGAGGATCAGGGCGACGCGGGTCAGTCGCGTACCACCGGCGGCGGCGAGGGCGTCATTGACGGCGCCCTGGGTTCGGGAATCTCCATAGGCCACGGCGAAGTGATTGGCCTGAAACGCGCGGGTGCTGAGAAACCGGACGGGGCGAATGTAGAGGGCCTGCCAGACGGCGCCGAGTTTGTCGACATTGTCGGCGGGCACTTCGAAGATGTGTACATCGAAGCTGATACGCTGCTGCACGGCCGTGCGGCCCGGTTCGGTTCCGTCGGCCGGAGCGAGGTCGCCAATTTTGACGTTCTCCCAGATGGGAGGGTCCTCCGGCTCGCTGCAACCGGCGGCAAGCAGCAACAGCGAGGCGAGCAGCAGGATATTGCGGGCTTCGAACATATTGGCAGAGTAGCATTTACGGCGGATTGTGTCAACGTGGCGAGCAGTCGGGTAGCGAGGCGGCGGGCCGGGCGAGAGCGCCGCAGCGGTCGGTAACGGCAGGGCGATAAATGGCGATTGGCGTCATAAGTTGTGCAGAAATTGTAAAAGTGCTTGACCGGGTGATGGGTCGTTTGTTAAAGTGCACCGCCCATCACAGATGTAGAACGAACAATCGAGGATTATCTATTATGAAGATCAGCAAAAGAGCTAAGAGTGTGCCTGTATCGGCGACGATTGCAGTGACGGCTCGGTCCCAGGAGCTGAAGGCTCAGGGCGTGGACGTGGTCGGTTTCGGGGCGGGCGCTCCGGATTTCGATACGCCGGAGTATATTAAGCAGGCGGCGGTCAAGTCGCTGATGGCAGGGCAGACGAAGTACACGCCGGCGGCTGGTATTCCGGAGTTGCGCAAAGCTATCGCGGATAAGCTGAAAAAGGACAACGGGCTGGACTATGCGCCGGAGCAGGTCATCGTGAACATCGGCGGCAAGCATTCGGTGTATGAGGCGATGCAGGCTCTGCTCGATCCGGGCGATGAGGTGATCCTGCCGACGCCGTACTGGGTGACGTATCCGGAGTGTGTGAAGCTGGCGGGGGCGACGGCGAAGGTGGTTGAGACCGAAGGCCGCAACAGCTATAAGATGACGGCCAAGCAACTGGAGGATGCTATAACGGACAAGACGGCGATGCTGGTGTTGAATTCGCCCAATAACCCGGGAGGTTTTACGTACACGCCAGACGAACTGCGGGAGCTGGCGAAGGTGCTGGAGGGGACCGACGTGGTGGTGATGTCCGATGAGATGTACGAGAAGCTTATTTACGGCGATACGGAGTTCATCAGTTTTGCGGCGCTGAGCGAGGATGCGTACAATCGGACGCTGACGCTCAATGGATTCAGCAAGGCTTTCTCGATGACGGGCTGGCGGCTGGGCTATACGGCCGGGCCGGTGGATGCCATCAAGGCGATGGGGCGGTTGCAGTCGCACATGACGTCGAACGCCGTGACTTTCGGGCAATACGCTGCGATTGCGGCGCTTGGGCCGGAGGCCGATGACGCGATCGAGGGTATGCGGGCCCAATTCGAGAAACGCGGCAAGTACATGAGCGAGCGGCTCAACGGTATCGACGGGGTTGTTTGCGCCGAAGCGACAGGAGCATTCTACTGCTTCCCGGATGTTTCCAGCCATTTCGGACGTACCATTGGCGGAGCGACGATCAAGGGCAGCATGGATTTTGCGACGGCGCTGCTGGAGCAGGCGAATGTGGCTCTGGTTCCGGGGCTGCCGTTCGGTTGTGACGGGAACGTGCGTCTGAGTTTTGCGTGTTCGATGGAGCAGATCACCAAGGGGCTGGATCGCATCGAGCGGTGGCTTTCCGAGTAGAGGCCCGCAGGATTGTTCCTGTTGTAGAGGGGCACCGGGCGGGCTCGAAAGCGGGCAGCAAGCCGGATTCGACAACGCGAAAGGAAAAGCCCGGACGTAAACGCCCGCGCGATTGGTACTTGTCTGCTTCAGCGGGCAACGGCCTATGTCAGTCGAAGGCCGAGATGAACCCGTTGCCAGAAGCCGGATCGTTGTCAGAGCGATTCTTGCCTCCTCAGCCATCCCACAACGGCGATTCCAAGACCGGCAAGCAGCGAGGCGCCGGGAGCGGGAATTCTCGGGCCGCTACGCCAGGATTGGTAATCCGGCCTGTCCTTGTTGTCAAGCGTGTGGGTAGAGGAGGTCGAGAACGCCACACCGAGCGTACCGGTGAAGTCTCAACCGGTTTCACCGGTGAAGTCCGTCCGCGGAATTCCCCACCGCTGACTGTCACAGCTTTCCCGGGTACATACAGAAGTCCGTAAAGCGCGGATTTCGGTCTCTAAGCACTTCTTCTGCGAGAGAACGCGTGGAGTCTGGGAGCGTTGTTTTCAGACATCTCCTGTCAAACTCCTCTGTGTCTTCGGCCGCGACGAATTCATATCCCAGCTCCGCGATACCTGCTCTTAGTCTTGCGATGGCCTCGTTATGGGTGCGTGCCATAACCAATCCGTTCGTGAAGCCTCTATTATACTTCACGCGTCGGCCTACTGAGAGCTTTCTGATCTCCAAGAGAGATATCCACATCCTCAGGGAGAGGTATAACCGAAAGTTGTGGATGGACGGATGAAGAAAGCGGCGTATCCTTA
>CAZGMJ010000130.1:0-6604 GCA_964526785.1 uncultured Pirellulales bacterium | reverse complement strand
TCCATCGTTAATACAAACCACGACCTGTTTCACCAAAAACGCCTGAACGCTTACGAAAATGGATCGATCTTGCCAATTGAGGTGCTAAACAAATGGCGGACACTCGAAGCGAGCCCCTAAGGGGCGAGCTTCGCTCGAAATGACAGACGGCGAGGGAAGTGCCGAGGTTCTGGCTTTCGGGGGCGCGTCGTTTTTATTTGTGGGATGTTGAGGTCCCGGCGTCGCGGGACTCACTTCGGTCGAGATGACACTATGCGCGGCGATGAGGGGGGGTCGGAGCGGAGGTGTTTGGTGCGACGCAGGGTTTGGGCTTGTTCGGGTAGCAGATTTCTCGACCGCGCTTCGCCGGTAAGGGGCGAGTTCCGCTCGAAATGACAGACGGCGAGGGAAGTGCCGAGGTTCTGGCTTTCGGGGGCGCGTCGTTTTTATTTGTGGGATGTTGAGGTCCCGGCTCGGAGGCCGGGTCGCGCTGCTGGAGTGGAGCTTTTCGCGGGCAGACCCATTCGACTCCGCTTCGCTCCGCTCAGGGTGACAAGGTCGGAGTGGACATCTCTGTAGTGCGGGACGCCTACGGCGTCCCTCCGGTCGGGGTGACAGGGTGGATCGGGCGTGTGCGGGTGGTTCTTCGGTTGAGGCGACAACATGCCTGACGGAGACGGAGTCGGATCGGGGCGCGGGATGCATGCCCGGTTCACCCGTATGGGGCAAGCTGCGGTCCAGTGGCTTTGCAGTTATTCCTGCTCGCAATAGCGAACGGGTTATGTGGTACTTATCCGGTTGCGGCTTTGGCTCTGAATACGATGATGAATACGAGCAGGCAGATCACGATGGTTGCGGCGGGCACGAAGAAGACTTTTCGCCACTGGAAGGCGTCGTCCTTTTTGAATTTGTCCATGACGAATCCTGCGGCCTGGGTGCCGAGGAACATGCCGAGGCCGCTGGTTGCGGCGAAGATGAGTCCCTGTGCCGAGCCGAGGAGCTCTTTGGGGGCGTAGAATTTGGTGTATATCTGGCCGCCGATGATGAAGAAGACGTACGCCAGGCCGTGGAGGGACTGGGCGCCGACGACGACGTAGCGGTTGGAGGAGCCCATGTAGATCAGATAGAGCAGGAGCCAGGACAGGGCACCGACGATGAGGGTCCATTTGTAGCCGAATCTGGTGAGCAGCAGGCCGAGCAGGAAGAAGGTGGCGACGGCCTGTGTGGCCTGGGCGAGCGCCATGGAGGCGGGGACGTTTTTGGCGGGGACGCCGATTTCCTGCATGTACGGGGCGGTGCCCTGGAAGTAGAAGGGCATGAGGCCGGCAATGATCATCGAGACGAGGATGAAGAGCAGGAAGTGGCCGTCGCTGAGCAGGCCGAAGGCTTCCTGTGCGCCGGCGACGCCGGTTTTTGCGGCGGGGGTGTCTGGCAGGAGCAGCAGGCCGCCGATGGCCATGATGGCCGAGAGGGCGGCGGCGAGGTAGAGGCAGTCGCGGCCCTGGTCGCCGGTTTTGAACTTCCAGCGCCAGGCGGTGAGGAAGTAGCCCGCCAAGGCCCATGCGACGGGGGCCCAGAGGAATATCTTGCCGGAGGCGGCGTCCACCTGGGCGTCTTCGGCGAAGGCCTGGCCGAGATGGTGGAACATCATGGAGTTGACCAGCGGCAGGGTGGCGGTGTAGAAGGCGGAATACGCCAGGAGGATGCCGAAGAGGTTGCGGAATCTGGTCTGGCGGGCGGCGAAGAAGAGCAGGACGGCGCCGGCGGCGTGCGAGACGATGATGATGCGGTCGGTAGCGAAGTGCTGGTCGGCGAGCTGGCCGGCGAGGATGGGAAAGACGATGCAGGCCAGGGGGAGCGTGGCGTATATCCAGCCGGTCTGTTTGCCGCTCATCTTGAGCGGGCCGAGCAGGCGCGGGGCGAGCACGGGGAACCATGCGCCCCAGATGGCAAACTCCATGAACATCGCGAAACTCAGGGCTATGTACATCCGCGTATCCATTGCATTCTCCTTACACTACCATTGTCTGTTGCACGGGCGCGTCGCTGCTGGTGCGCGTCGCGGGCTTAGCTGCTGAGGGCTTCGGCGGCGCGCTTGATGTCGCCAAAGCGGTCGTCGCCGGCTTCGCGTTCGATAGCGACGGCTCCTTCGTAGCCGACCTTCTCGAGGGCGTCGAGGAAGGCGGCGGCGCCGACACGGCCTGTGCCCCAGGGGACTTCCATGCCCCATGTCACGCCGGGCTGATCGCTGGGTTCGCCGTCCTTGATGTGGATGTGTTTGATCCAGGGGCCGAGGGTGTGGACGGCTTCGATGGGATCGCCTTTGCCGTAGAGGATCATGTTGGCCGGGTCGAAATTGACGGCGACGGCGGGGTGGTCCAGTTTTTCGAGCAGGCTCTTGAGTTCGTCGGCGGTCTCCTGGCCGGTTTCGAGCAGGAACATGACGTTCTTTTCGGCGGCGAGATCGGCGAGGGTTTTGATGCGGTCGTGAATCTTCTGCGCGTAGGCCGGGTCGCTCTCGTCGATGAAGCCGGCATGCATGGAGAGATATTTGACGCCGAGTTTTGCGGTGACATCGACGGCTCCGGCGAAGAGGACGCGGTTGCGGTCCCAGCATTCGTCGGGGACGACGCCGCCGGTGGCCTTGATGGTGTCGAGGGTGGAGTAGTCCTCCTGCGGGAAGTCAATCATGGTGCAGGTGATTTTCCAGTCCTGCTGCTGCATTTGTCCGATGAGGTTCGGATCCTCGACGGCCGGACGGATGCCGAGGTGCACGTGTTCGATGCCGATTTTCGCCATCGCATCGGCGACGCCGGCAATATCCGTTTGAAGCGACCAACTGCAGACCGCTATGGGCCAGTTTCTACATTTCATTTTGCTTCTCCAAAAGAAATCTCTCGGCTATTCAATCACAACTCTTTGTCCGCTCCTGACCGACTGCTTCTCGGCCTGCACGATGCGGACCGAATCTCGCGACTGGCGGGGGGTGGTGACGTCGGGCACCTTTTCGCCCGCGATGACTTTGGCGAAGTGCGCGATCTGGAGCAGCCAGCCGTCGCCGGCGGCGACTTCGGGGGTGAAGGGTTCGCCCTCGGCGGGGCAGACGCGGAAGGCCGGGGCTCGCGTGACGTCGTAGACGATGGTAGCCTTTTCGAGGGCGAGGTTGAAGCTCATCTCGAAGCCGAAGCTCGGGGTCATGGCCCAGCCGCCTTCGGCGACGACCGCCTTGCCGTCATCGTAAATGTACTGAGTGACAATGTGCAGGATATCGCCGCTGTCGTTGTGTGCGGCGGTGCTGGAGACGGCTTTGGGCAGGCCGAAGAGGTGCTGGACGTAGTCGGTGTCGTGGATGTGCAGATCGAGGGCGACGCCTCCGCTGCGTTTTTCGTCGAGGAACCAGTTGTCCGCGCTCCAGGTGGGGGCGGCGCCGATGCGCTGGAAGGTGGCGGCGACGACTTTGCCATACTTGCCGGAGTCGGCGATTTCTTTGGCCTTTGCATATTCGGGCCAGAAGCGGAGGCACTGGCCGATCTGGAGGTTCTTGCCGGTCTTTTCCGCGGCGGCGATCATGGCGTCGCAATCTTCGACGGTCAGGGCCATCGGCTTCTCGCACAGGACGTGGAGGCCGGCGTTCATCGCTTTGGCGGACATCGCGGCGTGCACGTAGGTCGGCAGCGTGATGGAGACGGCGTCGAGCTGCTCTTCTGCGAGCATTTTTTCGAAGTCGCTGTAGAGTGCAAACTGGTTGAAGTCGACGGTGTCGCTGGTGTCGCCGATGTTGCCGACGGCGCGTTTGGTGTCTTCGACGATGTTGGGGTTTGCGTCGCAGACGGCTGTGACTTCTGCTCCGTCGATGCCGTTCCAGCATTTGTAGTGGGTTCGCCCCATGAACCCGAATCCTGCTATGCCTATTCTCAACATCCTTGCGGCCCTCCAGTGGTTCGGTTGTCATTGCGGCCGGCCGGGCGGGTCGGCCTGTGTAGCGGCGTGTTGCCGACGGGTGGGGATTGTATCAGAATCGCGGCGGGCGGGCAAAATCATTTCTTTTGTGGTTGGCCCGGGCGGCGCGGCGCGATAAGATAGAGAAAAGCTGAGTTCGTGGCAATGCAAGGCAAATGGAAGGGACAGGTCATGGCAGCGGACAGAAATCGTGCGAGGTTGGTTTGGGGGATATTGCTCTGCGCGTTGGCGGCGGATTGTGCGTCGGGGCGGGTGATCTATGTGGATAAAGACGGCGGGGGGCCGGGGGGCTCGTGGGAGCGAGTGTATCGGCATCTGGGCGAAGCGCTGGAGGCGGCGTGTGCGGGCGACGAGGTCCGCGTAGCGCAGGGGACGTACAAGCCGCACGAGGGCGCGAGTGCGGACGGCCTGGAGGATTGGGAGCGGAGCTTCAGGCTCAAGGGCGGGGTGACGCTGAAGGGAGGCTATGCGGGTGTCGGGGCCGCCGATCCGAATGAACGGGACGTGGAGGTCTATGAGACGATTCTCAGCGGGGATTTGCTGGGTAACGACGTGTGGCAGGGGGAAGTATACAATATGGGGTACGCAGTTGAACGAGAGGACAACAGCGAGCATGTGGTGGTGGGGGTGCCGGGAGATGACGTTGCTGTTCTCGACGGGGTTGTAATAACAGCAGGGCATGCCGACTTGATGGGGGGCGGCATCTTCGCCGAGGAATGCCATATGATTGTGCGCAATTGTACGTTCACACTGAACTGGGGCGGACCGCGTGAGCCCAGATCAACTTTTCCGGGCTACCAGGGAGGAGCAATACGGTTCCGCTACGGTAGTCTTCTCATTGAGGATAGTGTGTTTCGGGGCAACGCTGCGGGCATGATGGGAGGAGCAGTCGATGCAGCTTATTGTGACGTAGCTATGGTGCGGTGCAGTTTTGTATTGAATTGGACTTTCTCTCGTGCGGGAGGTGTTCATATTGACAGTTGTGAGGCCTCGCGCATCGAAGAATCGACCTTCAAGGGGAATTCGTGCACTTATGATGGGAGGCCATGGCCGAATACGGGGAGAAACAGACCTTCCGGAGGTGCGATTCTTAATACACGCACCAATACAGATATCCATGGTTGTTTATTCATAGGGAATGCGGCTGTTGGGGGGAAAGGCGGTGCACTGGTGTGCCCATACGAAAACCGCTTGTTAATAGAGAACAGTGTATTTCTTGGTAATACAGCGCAACGTTATGGCGGCGTTCTGTTCGTTCCTGCGTTCAATGAACTTACTCTGAGGAATTGCACGCTTGCAGGTAATCGGGCGGAAGCGGGGGCTTTGCTCGCTTCGGACGGCTATCCGGGCGATCCGAATACGGTGGTTTTTGAGAACAGCATTCTGTGGAATGGAACGGATTGGCTATTCGATCCGAACGGCCTGCTGGATGTGAGGGTATCGCACAGCAACGTGCAGGGAGGATGGCCGGGGCATGGCAATATCGACGCGGATCCGTGTTTTGTGAGTTGCGGGTACTGGGAGGACAGCGGCACGCCGGCGGATATGAACGATGATACATGGGTGATGGGCGATTATCATTTACGGTCGCAGGCGGGGCGGTGGGATCCAAATGCGAACGCCTGGGTGCAGGATGATGTGACCAGTCCGTGTATCGACCGGGGAAGCATTGGGAGCCCGATCGGATGGGAGCCTTTTGCCAACGGCGGTATTGTGAATATGGGTTATTACGGCGGTACGGCGGAGGCGAGCAAATCGTGGTTCGGCCAGCCGCCGTGCGAAACGGTAATGGCGGGGGATATCAACGGCGATTGCACGGTGGACTGGAGAGACTTCGGTTTTTTCGGCGCGCACTGGCTGGAAGATCATGTCCCGCCGTATCCGCCGACGGCGCAGACGAGCGGTCCGACGCCGGTTGACGGGGCGCAGGACGTCAGCGTGGCGACAAGACTGACCTGGAAGCGGAGCAGGTTTGCGACGTCGTACGACGTGCATGTGAGTCCGAACACTCCGCCTGAATTTGCGGAGACCGTCGGTGACAACCGTTTCGATCCGTGCGATCTCGAGTATTCGAGGCTGTATTACTGGCGAGTCGACGCCAATGGGCCGGGCGGCGAGACGCAGGGGCCCGTCTGGCAGTTTACGACGCGGGACGATCCGCTGCTTCCGAGCAATCCGAGTCCGTCTAACAGGGCGGTGATAACGGATGGCGATTCGGTAGAGTTGACGTGGACCGCCGAGGAGAAAGCTGCCTCATACGATATCTATTTTGGTGACAGCATTCCGCCTGCTTTCCAGGGGAATCAGACGGAGATGACGTTTGATACGGGCGGGCTGCCGGGACACGGCTGGTATTTCTGGCGAGTGGATGCAGTCAGTCATGATCGCATAATGCGTGGATACGTGTGGCGGTTTGAGTTTGGCAGCGGTGGCGGCGGCAGTGGCGGAGGCACCCATCGGTAGGCCGGGAGGTTTAAGCGGGACAGCTTTGTGGTGTTATTGCGGAAGGCGATATAGATGACTATGAGGAAGTCGAGTTTTGGGGCGGTGGTTGTGCTGGGATTATGTCTGACGATTCTGAATGCTCCATCGCGTGGGTTGGTGATCTACGTAGGGTTTGCTGAACAAGTCGTAGTGGGTTTGTGTCAAGACCTTTGAACATCGA
>CAZGMJ010000129.1:0-6661 GCA_964526785.1 uncultured Pirellulales bacterium | reverse complement strand
CTCTGAGAGATGCTTGCATCGAAAAGAGACTGCCATGGCGGACACATGGCCGACCCACCCCACCGCATACCAACTTTCGTCATCCTGTTCATCGTGTCAATCCTGTCAAAACAAACACCCCAATCGCGGCCCTTGGCCGCGCATATTTCCGTCATTCATTTCCTATTCGTCTCTTGCTTCCTCCAGCATCCTGTCCACCCCATTCTCAAAAAGCCATCCCGGCCCGCCGGGATTCCTCAATTTGCATTGTACTTTTTAATCTTTGATTTTTCCTCGAACATTTCACCCCCGGCAAACGTCTATATGTATTGTAGTCATATAACTACATTGAAGGAGCCCAACGCAGCCATTGGAGGATCAGCAATGCCCGCCCGACACCCGCACCGGTTGGCCCGCAAGCGTGGTATGTCAATACCACAGTGGCCGCAAAGGCAGACTCTCGCAGAGGCGTGCATCGAGAAGAGCCTGCCACCGCGGACACCCGGCCAACCGAACTCGTTCTCTGCGCACTCTGTGCCCTCTGGTTCTCCGCGTTCTCTGTGGCCAATCCCGATTTGTCGGGAATCCCTCACTGCCTCAATGTGTTTTCGAAAAAACAAACCCAAAAGCAAAATGGAGAAGTTGCCGTGTCTGCGAAGTATTACCCATCTTCCGTCCGCAACCTCCCCGGCCGTCAGTCTTCCCTTGATGCCTTGGTGCCTCGCCCCCCTGGCCCCTCATACGAAAGAACAAACCCAATCGACACCCCTCTACATCGATTCGGGTGTCGTCCGGAGCGAGTGGGCGAGTCGAGGGATCTCCCGTTCGAATGGATAAACATGAAAAACAAACCCAATATCAAAATAGGCAAACGTCAGCGCCTGCGAGACATTACCCATCTTTCATCCGCGTCGTCGCCCGGCGTTCGCCTTCCATCGATGCCTTGCTGCCCCTCGATGCCTCTCGTTTCGCAACAATTGTTGACAAAAGCACCGCCCCGCCATACGCTTTGCTGTATGACACAGAACCGGAACAACAACGGGCAGACAGACAACCCCGGCCAGCAACCGACGACCATCGCCGGCATGTTGGCTGCCGCCGTGGACATGGAAGAGCAGATCGCCGGCGGAGTCTACCAGGAATACCTCGACCGCGACAACTGGCCCGACAATCTCGAGCCAGACATATTCGAGACCATCCGCGGCTACCTGACGACCCTGCTCGATGACACGAAGAAACACAAGCGGATCATCACCGCCCTGATGAGGGAATATGGCAACGACCGGCAAACCTGACAAAAGCAGGATCAAGCAGGAGTTCGAAACGATGAAGTCGCTGGAGCTCTCGGCCGCCGACCTCTACACGCGCATCGCCGAAAGCGACCAGATCGACCAGCCGAAGGTCAGCAGCGCCTTTGCAAGCATAGCCGAGGATGAGCGCAGACACGCCCAATTGGTCGACAAAATCATCAATCTCGTCAACAATACGCTCTAAAACCCGCCGAAAACGGCGCATTGCGCCGCTCGGCATATGCGATTGAGAGGTCCACCACCGGCAAGGCCAGCCCGATGGTCGTATCTCATTGCCTGCCGCATTCGACTCGCGTTGGCCCTGCGTATTGCCTGCAGGTACCGCCGCATCGCAGGCCTGTGCCTGCAGTCGGGTCACCCGGCGGGAAACCGGCCCGCGCAACAGTCGATCCTTGTAACCGGCCAGGATTGCCCTATAATACACGTTTCGCAGGAATAAACCAGGATCGTGTTTAGGGATTCAATCATGGCAAAACTGGCAAAACTCGACGATATCGTATCGTTGTGCAAGCGAAGAGGGTTCATCTTTCAATCGAGCGAGGTTTACGGCGGACTGGCGAGCTGCTATGACTACGGCCCGCTGGGCGTGGAACTCAAGAGCAACGTCAGAAAGGCGTGGTGGAAGCACGTCGTGCAAATGCGGGACGACGTGGTCGGGCTCGATTGCAGCATCCTGATGCATCCGATGGTTTGGAAGGCGTCGGGCCATGCGGACAAATTCGCGGACCTGATCGCCGAGTGCCGCAAGTGCAACACGCGGACGCGGGTGGACCATCTGGAGGATGCGGACACCGAGCAGGCGGCCCAGCATACCGAGCACGTCTCTATCGATACGGCCCAGGCCCAAGCGCACGATCTTACGGGCAAGCTCTGCCCGGGCTGCGGCAACGTGGGCAACTTCACCGAGCCGATGCCGTTTAAGCTGATGTTCGAAACGAAGATGGGCGCGAACGTCGATGACTCGATGACGATGTTCCTGCGGCCGGAGACTGCCCAGGGCATCTTCGCCAATTTCCGCAACGTGCTGGACACGACGCGGGTCAAGATTCCGTTCGGCATCGCCCAGATCGGCAAGAGCTTTCGCAACGAGGTTACGACCAAGGCCTTCATCTTCCGCACACGGGAATTCGAGCAGGCGGAGCTGGAGTTCTTCTGCGAGCCCGGCACCGACGAGCAGTGGTACGAGCACTGGAAGGAGGCCCGGTTCAACTGGTACACGGATCTGGGGATCAAGAAGGAGAACCTGCGATTCCGCGACCACGATCCGGACGAGTTGGCGCATTACGCCAAGGCGTGCGTCGACGTCGAGTACAAGTTCCCGTTCGGCTCAGGCGACTGGCAGGAACTGGAGGGCATCGCCAACCGGACCGATTTCGATCTGCGCCAGCATCAGCGCGGCATTCGCACCATGAACCGGTGGTTCGAGAACGATCGGGACCTGAGCAGGATTGAACTGGCGGATGAGGCGGAGGACTTTCACAAGGGGCCGCTGTCGTACTTCGATGACGAGAAGAAAGAGCGATACATTCCGTACGTGATCGAACCGAGCGCCGGTGTAGACCGCAGCGCGCTGGCGTTTATCGTCGATGCGTACGATGAAGAGGAGGTTCGCGGGGAGAAGCGGAATCTGCTGCGATTTCATCCGGCTATCGCGCCGACCAAGGTGGCGGTCTTTCCGCTGGTCAAAAAAGAGGGCATGCCCGAAATTGCGCGCAAGATCTGCGATCAGTGCAAGAAGCATTTCGCGTGCTTTTTCGATCAGAAGGGTGCGGTCGGGCGGCGCTACCGCAGGCAGGACGAGGCGGGCACGCCCTTCTGCGTGACGGTGGACGGCCAGACGCTCGAAGACAACACGGTGACCGTTCGGCAGCGCGATTCGATGGAGCAGACACGCGTCTCGACGGATCAGTTGCTCGGCTATTTGCGCGAGAAGCTTGATATGTAAACCTTGCCGGCCCGCGGCACCGGGCGCCAAGGAAACCATAAGCAATACCGACATCATGGATGGCGGCATAGGATGCAGCAGTTGTACCGTGCATGTATTCCGCGTGCAGCGGGTATACAGCGGTCTGTCTGAGGGCCGACAGCGGCATGACCGCGCTGGCGGCGGTGTTATCAACCAGCCGGATTGACACTGGGAGGCATGAGGATATTGGGAGAGAGGACACCGAAATCCAAACGTCGCAGGCTCATCATCATTTTGACTGTTGTTATTGCGATGGCGGTCGTTGTGCTTTGTCCGCTGTGGATGGCGGGGATTATCAGCCTGCAGTCTGTCGACAAGCAGCTTGCCAGGATTGAAGCGGAGCGGGCTATTCCGGATTCGGAGAATGCGGCCGTTGCGTATTTCGACTTCGCAGCAACCTAATCCAATACCTCATCGGAATGGTATCGAGCGACTCATTGAAATATCGAAGATCGAAAAGTGCGGGTTTGGCATACCGCGAGACCGTCAACAGATGATCGACTCACACGATTTCCTTCAATATATGCGAGACTGGCTTCGTCTTCTAAATAGTATGGTGTCCCCGGAATACCAGTGCCGGAATACCCAGATTCGATATTTCGCCTCCGGAGCCTACCTGGCCGAACATGCCCACATGACTCTCACCCGCGATTTGCAGACGCGAGATCACATGATCATTGCCATCGAAGACACCGGTGAAAGGAACTCCCTGATAGTACGTCTCAGTCAAATCGGTATCGGGACCAATGACGGCCATGTCGAAGACTCTTCGCCCCGGGAGATTTGGGTCGAGGTCGATGTCGGCTGTCAGGACGAAGTGTTTGTCGTAATCGTTAGGGGTCTGGCCGAGGAGGATGAGGTCCTGGGCGGTGGTGATCTGGTAGGGGTCGTCGGGCGTGTCGGTGCCGCCGCTGTATTGGGCGTGGACGGATACTCTGAGGAGGCAGACTGTGACCAGCAGAGCAATTACTCCTGAAACTGGCCAGACTCTCACTCTATTCATTGACCTATCCTCCCAATCCCATCCAGCCAGCTTTCGGCGAAGGCGGCAAGATCATCTCCATCAACGGAGCCGGAGAGATCAATATCCGCGCCATCGCAATAGCCGTTGGTCGCGTCGCAGTTCTCGTCCAGCCAGCGATGTGCCAGCACGGAGAAATCGGCCATCGTGACGCCATCCGGGCAGACCAAATCACCCGGGGGGATTTGCCAGGCAAACCGGGGATAGTTTGTTCCCTCGCAGATTGTCCAGATATCGTCGTTGCCGTTTGCGGTTTCACCCACGAAGTCCCATCCGGCATCAAGAAATGTCCCTTCGGTCTGCATCTGGGCCGTGGTCTTGCCATCGGTGCCACCGCCTCCAAGTCCTGAGGCCTCCACGTCGATGAAATTAGCGCGAAAAATGGTTCTTCCGTCGTGGCTGTAACCAACAAGCCCGCCCACATAGTTGTCTCCGCTCAACGCCCCTGCGCTGTAACAGCCAGTAATTCGGTTGCTGTAGATGTCACTACTCTCCGTATAGCCCGCGAGGCCACCGACAAACTCTCCCCCGATGACCACGCTCGTGCTATAGCTTGTCCTGATATTGCCCCCCATGTTTTCGCCCACGAGCCCCCCGACATAGTTCTCTGCACTGACTGTGCCGCTGCTGAAGCTTGCACCGATGTTGACGTGGCTTCTGCCGACGAGGCCGCCGACGCGATCTACCCCACTGACGGCACCCTTACTGTAGCTTGTAGTTATTCCGCCGCTGACCTCTTCTATGGACCCGATGAAATATGAGCCAACCAGCCCCCCTACATGGTAATGTCCACAAACATCACTGGTGCTGTAGCTACCGGTGATGCTGCCGGAGCCGCTGCCGACCAAGCCACCAACCCACATAGACCCCTTAACTGTGCCGCCACTGTGGCTCCCGATTATCTTGTCAGAGGGGTAATCCCAACCCACTATCCCACCGACGTATTCATCTCCGATAACGGCGCCAACGGTAGAACAGTTGGATACACAACCATAGCTCCGTCCTGCGAGTCCTCCGATATAGTCACCGACTCCATTGACGTCTATTGCCTCCAAATCCAGATTCGAAATCTGTGCGCAAGGACCCAATTGTCCAAACAGCCCCAGCTCTCCGCCCCCTTTTATGTCTAGGCCGCTAATCACGTTCCCATTGCCGTCAAACGTCCCATCAAACCACGGGACGACCGCCATGGGCCACGTGACGCCGGAAAGGTCCACAGACGTCTCCAGCCGATAGTGGGCCGTGGGCCTGAACCACATGGTCCCTAGGTCCTCGCCATCTCGAACGAGATACGGCTCCCCGATAGTTCCCGATCCCTCCGGCACGATCGGATCCTCGCCACCATCACGAGGCAATCTCGGATAATCACCCTCCGCCATGCGCCAGTAGTCACACGTACCGTTGCCCCTCTCGCCTACAAAATCCCAACCGGCACTCAAAAAGCTGTTTGGGTCCTGCATCTCGCCGGTAGTCAGGCCGATACCGCCAGCGCTGGTGGCCTGGGCCGATGTCTCAGTGTCCCAGAAACTCGCAGTGATGCTGCCGTAGCTCCAGCCTGCGAGGCCCCCGACATCTTGATCTCCTGTAACCACCCCGGTGCTGTAGCCCATGGCGATTGTCCCCTCGTTCGAGCCTACCAAGCCGCCAACCTTCCAATCTCCGCCCACGTTACCGGTGCTGTTGCTGGCGGTGATGCTGCCTCGCAGCCCGTTGTGACCCACCAGCCCGCCAATGCCCCCAAAGCCATACTCCCAACCAGTCCCGTGGACTGTTCCTGAGCTGTAGCTCGTAAATATGCTCCCTTCGGAGTTCCAGCCCACAAGCCCACCGACGTAGTCACCCCCAGTAACTGTGCCCGTGTTATAGCTCATCATGACCGTGCCAGCCTCGTGGTTCTTAGCAACGAGGCCACCCACCGTCCGATCTCCACTGACAGTGCCGGTGTTGTAGCTTGCGATAATCGCAGTTCCCCCTTCGCTGACACCTACGAGACCACCGACCACTCCAGATGCAGTGACTGTCCCAGAGTTGTGGCTCATCGTGATACTGCTGTTGGTGAGATTGTATCCCACAAGGCCACCGACAGTTCCGTACCCTTTGACCCTTCCTGAGTTGTGACTCGTGGTGATGTTGCCTTCCATGTTATGGCCAACAAGGCCACCGACGTAGCTGCGCCCATTGATGGTGCCGGCACTGCTACAATTGGCGATGTTGCCGTTGTTGCTGGCTGCGAGCGCGCCGACATAATCATCCATCCCATTGACGTCTACTGCTTCCAAGACCAGATTCAATATCTCACCATCAAAGCCCAAGCGCCCGAACAAACCTATATACTACGGGGAGCAAGGTTTATTGAACACTGTCATGTTGCTGCATAACGCACAT
>CAZGMJ010000128.1:0-6804 GCA_964526785.1 uncultured Pirellulales bacterium | reverse complement strand
TACCACCAAACCACCAAAATGCGCAACATTGTAGCACAATCGCTGGGACGATTACGCGAGGTCTTGGCGGTTGATTTGCTGGCTGAAATACGGTATAATACCGATAAGTACATGGTTTGAAGGCATCGTATCAGTGATCCTGGCATCATGGGAAAGAACCGTTTCAGTCGTATGCTGCATTTGCTGACCGCCCTGCAATCGGGCGAGGCATTTCAGGTCGAAGATCTCGCAAAGATCGTCGGCGTTTGCCGGCGGACCGTCTTTCGCGACCTTGAGTTGCTGCGAAAATGCGGAGTTCCCGTTGAATACATCAGAGATCGGCGCTGCTACGCCGTGGATTCGTCCTTTTTCATGCCTGCCGTCAATCTCGACGCGACCGAGGCCCTGGGTCTGCTGACGCTTGTGTTCAGGCTGCGAGATCAGGTCCCGCTGCCGCTGGCTAATGCGGCTCTGCACGCGGCGTACAAGGTCCGCAACGCACTGCCGGAGGATGTCCGCAAGTTGTGCGGCCGTGCGCTGGCCGCCATTGAGGTCGACGATAGATCCGTGTCGGACGCCTCTTCGCTGGACCGCTGTTTCCTTCGTCTGGTGCAGGCGATTATGGATCGCCGCTATATACGCGTTCGTTATATTGCGTCGGGCACGCAGAGTCCCGTCATTGTCGAACTTCAGCCCTGTCGGGTGTTCTACGGGCACAAATGCTGGCGTCTGCTTGCCAGAACCCAGCCCGAAGAACGAGCCGTATCCATACCCATGGACGATATTACCCATCTTCAACTGCTGGATCGAGTTTTTGTGCCGCCCCGGGATTTTGACGTCAGTAGCTATCTGACCGCCGGTGATCCGGCAGATTCGGAAAAGCAGCTCCATTACGTCAGGCTGAGATTCAGCCCCGAGACGGCCGAGAGCGTGGCATCGGTTGAGTGGCACAAGTCGCAGACGGTTACTTTCGAAGACGACGGTTCGGCTGTTGTCGAGTTCCAGGTCGACGGCTTAACGGAGATCGTCTGGTGGGTCCTGCGATACGGCGACCAGGTGCAGGTCCTCTCGCCGAAAACCCTGCGAGACAGAGTGATAGAAGCCGCCAGAAGGGCGGTTCGAGCCCACGAAGATGCAGATTCTGTATAGGGAGGTAGTGCCGAGGGAAAAAATTTCGGAAGCATCCGTCAAAAATGTCTTTTTTATTGACCGGACGGATCGAACTGATTAGCATTAGTGGCAAGCGGTTCTCCTGTAGATTTTGTCGTGTCGCACGGGCCGATGTTGCGAGTTATTGTTACCCGCACGGCTTGTGGACGTATGTCTTGGGGGGATGGGAAAGTGGAGAACCGGGCAGAGCGGTGCCCAGAGGTTGGCAGAGATGTAAGTCCGTTCTGCTTTGTGGAAGGGTGTAGTGCGAGTGATAGGCAGAAGTACCGGAAGAAACCGCGAGACCGTGAAATCGACGGCAAGACTTTTTGCGGAACATCATGACTTCATTCTTATGGTGATTCGTGACAAATGCGGCTGCGCATTGGATGTTGAGGACGTGTATCAGGACGTGTTTCTGACGCTGGTGAGAAGACCCGTGCCCGAAACTGTCGAAAACGTCAGAGGCTACCTGCAACGGACGATTGCGATACAGGCGAACGAAGCTGTCCGCCAGCGCCGTCGCTATCATTCGGTGCTGGAGCAGTACGCGCAGAACCGAGGCCTGCGGTCGGCCGGCCAGGCGCCGGAGGCTCCGGTTGCAGTGCGGGAAGAGGCGCAGCGGGCTCTGGACCTTATCGAAAAGGGGTTGTTGACCAAGGGTGAGAGCCGGGCGATAGAGTTGCGATATATGCATAACTGGAGACCGGGAGACGTCGCCCGAGAGATGGGCGTACACGTGCGTTCGGTATCGCGGTACGTCTCGGTGGGTCTGAAGCGAATGCGTCTGCTGCTGCGGGCGCAGGAAGGGTAAACGGGATGCTGCTGGACGGTTCGAATCGCCTTTGTAAGGAGGCGGAGAAGTACTATTACGACTTCATTTGTCCCGAACAGGGCGTCGCCATACCGAGGGAGATCATGGAGCACATACATGAATGCCAGGGATGTCGCAGACGTATCGAGCGTCTGCAGGAGAATGTATTGGAGGGGGCGGCCGACGGTTCGTTGCGGAGGGAACAAGACGCGATCAGACTCAGAGCGCTGCGGCTCCATTTCGCCCTGATCGGCAAACCGGTAACGTGTGAGGATGTCAGGCCGTTTCTCCCGGGGCTGCTTGACGCAACCACGTCCGTTCATGCCGTCACGCCGGTAACCGCTCACATCGCCAAGTGTTCCGCATGCATGAGAGACCTGGAAACGATCGGTGCGCTCGGCCTCAAAGCGACTCAGTTGCATCGCCTCAGCCAGGTCTTCGCCGACTGCGAATCGGGTTTCGGGGTACATTGCGCGGCGGCGCAGGCCGATCTGCTTTTCACGGGTATGATGACGATGCGGGAGACGGATGCCGGAGTTCTCAAGCACATCTGCTGCTGTCCCGAGTGCCGGCTTTCGCTTCACGCGCACCGAGCGTGTATCCTGCAGGAGGTCATCGGAACGTCTCCGCCTTCGGATGAGCTGTGCTGCGAGTCGATTGGATGGGCGGATATATTCGATTATGTTGTGCCGTATGGACTGAATCCGTCCAAAGACCAGTACGCGCGGTTTCGCGAATCGCTTACGTCGCATCTGCGCGAATGTCCGAAATGCCTTGCCCGGATGCAGGAACTGCACGAGCTGTTGTACGGCATAGCCGAACGCCGCAATTCGGATGTGATGACTGTTTATCGGCTGGATCGCGAGGATGTCGGAGAGGTTGTCGGGTCGACAGAGCAATGCGCAGCCGTCGGTGAAAGCCTTTTCGGCACGGATGATGCGGTTCACGACGATGGCGGTTCTCGCAGCCTGTACGGCAAGAGGGGCGGGCGGACGAAAAGGCGCGCCCTGCAAGCAGTGACTTTCATGTTGTTGGGTGTTCTGCTGGCTGCAGGCGTGTTCTTTCAGGAGGGGCGGGTAGAGGCGGATGCCATTGAAGATATACTGGATGCCGCGGCTGAGGCGGACAATGTCCATATTATGCGGTACGACCCGGAAAAAGACAGGCATGTGGAGGATGTCTGGGTTTCACGATCTCAACGCGCCCTTGTAGTGCAGACTGCGAATACCTCGACGCTGGTTGACTTGCGCCGGCAGTGCAAGATCACAGGGGATGGCAGTCTGGCGCAGCAGTACTCTGTTGAGGACATAAATCCCGAGACAGAGAAATCCTGGGTCAGCCGCATTGAGAAAATGAGTGACATACTGCCCGACACGCGGCTATCACTGCAGCGGAGCAATCCCTGGCTGCGCATCATCAACGAGCGCTTCGAAGATGGCGACGACGGCAATCGCCTGTACAAGATTACCATCAGGGACGATTCGAGCCCGGCCCATCCGAAATCGTCCACCTGGATATTCTTCCTGGACGGCACGACAAGTCGTCCCTATCGCATTGAGTACTGGAGGCAAACCGTCGGGCCCGAACCGCAGTTGCAGGAAGTGCGGCGGATAGAGTATATTTCCGCGGCTCAGATGCAGGAGAGAATCGATCGGTTCTACGATTAGTCGGCTCTGGGCATCGGCGTCCACGTCGGCACGCGGTTCCTGTAGCCGGTATCCGTCTTCAAGACGCCGAGAGATTCGGCTTTCGTGCGGGCGACGTGGCCGTCGGCATATCCCACATTGACTTTGCGGCCCGGATGGCGGCCTTCGAAGGCATCATACTGCTGGCACGGCCAGATTTCTTTCTCCGTATTGATCGACAACCCGGGAACATACGTTGAATTCTCCAGGTCTCTGCGCAGCGTTTTTGGCGGCGCACTCGTCGCGTTCCACCAGCTTATTGTGGCGTATCCGCTGTCTGCTGTCAGAAGCGTGCGGGCCGGGTGCGGCAGTTCGTCCAGACTCAGAGATTTACCTGCGAACTCTTTCTGTGGTTGTGATGCCTGCGATTCTCGGAGAATGGACTTGTTGACTCCGTAGTTGCCGCACAGCACGTTATTGCGCAGGGAGAGATTGCCTTGCACGCGCCGAGAGGGGCACCAAAGAGGGGTAGTCGAGAGATCGCTGCTCCCGTCATAGTATTCCGTCGCGTATTGAAACCACCATCGACCCATCCGATCGTGCATAGCGTTCCCGGGAAAATCAGAGAAAGAACCGAACGGAAGCTGAAACAAATGCACGAAGGCGGGTGGGAACCGGCCGTTCGTTCTCTCGTAGAGGGTCAAAGCCAGGGTCAGTTCTCGAATGTTGGCGCTGCACTGAACCGCCTTTGCATGTGCCCTGACTTTGTGCAGAACGGGTACGGTAATTCCGAGAAGCAATGCGATGATTGCAATGACGACAAGCAGTTCTATCAGTGTGAAACCGTATCGTTTGTTCATACACGCGGTAGTCTATTTGCCGCCCGACATTTCGTCAACGTCAGAGTGCGGATGGCCGCCCCGGCCCATCCTCGTGGAAAAGCCGAAAGCGAACCGGCTGAAGATCGAACAGACGGGAGCCCACCGCTACTCCCGTCTGTCCTGTCTCAATCGTGTACTCACTTATTCCGGTGAATTACCACAGGCCTTCTTGTAGTAATACTCGGCCTGTTCTGAAATGATGCCACATTGGTCGGGATCGCTGGAGCTGATCGTGCAGGGGGCTTCAACATGCGATACGAACCAGTCAGTGACACAACTGCCTGATGGTGCTGCTTCACACCCATACAACTGTGCATACGCTTCGTAAAAGCCAGAGCAATCAGGGGGACAAAAGAACTCCTCCATATCCTGCATCTTCTTCGTACACGTGTAACCCGAACCTCCTCGGATCTGCGCCAGGTTCAGATCGTCGATCTCGCTGATGTGCTCATCGAACCAGACCGGCTCGGTCGAGAGGAGCAGGGCGGTGCCGTCGGGCCATTCCAGGTCGAAGAAATGCGTCGATACCCTGTAATACAGGCGATTGCCCGCCAGGTCGATCAGCCATATGTAATCGTCGCCGATTCGGTCGAGGACGACGAAATGTCGTCGGCCGGGCATGTGCAGGATGGCTTGCTTGGTGGAGAGGGATTTCAGCGTTGTCAGATCGGCTTTGACGGCGTAGGCATACAGGCCGATTTCGCGGGCGAACTGTCGCAGGGAATACAGGCTTGTTTGGCCGTCGTTGTCATCAACCAGCAGGCTCAGCGTTTCGTCCGCGACATCTTTTCCGAGCCTGTTCGAGACGTATTTCATCGCTCCGCTCGCACAATTTTGCGGGCAAGCGGTACGAGACCGTTCGAACGCCAGTTTCTTGTCGACGAGAGTCCCGATGTCCACAGAGTCTGATTGGCGGTACAGGAACGGCTTTTCGATGTCGGCTGCATGTTGCTCAACGAGGACACCGCCAGCGAATTGCAGATCGAAAACGTCAGAAGCCGGTTTCTCGGCGCTGATGGATGTGAAGAACCAGGTGTCACGCGTCAGCAATCGACCCGATGCGGGTTCGAAGCGCTCTTTTACCACATTCCTCGGCACCCAGTTTCCCCCGACACGTTGATAATTGGCACATTGCTGGCGTATTTCCGATCCGTTTGCCAGAATGAGCCTGCTCGACAGCATTGCGTAGTCTTTTTCGCCATCGAGGACGAGTTCATGAACCAGACCCTGTGGCGAGCGCATGGCCAGATGTACCTGCCGGCCCTTCGCGGTGTCCTCTTGCCAGGCGCTGATATCCCATGACGCAAGCTCCTGATATGTATATATGCCGGATCCCCAGGGAATCAGCCCCGCTTTCAGCGTACCGCTGGTGCCCCTGGGATAAGCCCCTGCTGTGTCAATAATAGCTCGGTCGATGCGTGGGAAATACATCGCACAGCGAGTTGCATCATCGACAAAAACCTTCAGGCCATGCCAGTCGCTGTTGAACTGTTTGGTTTTCTGGTTTCCCTCCAGGTCCGGGGGCCTTTGAACGGTATCTGTATTACGGATTACTTCGATTCTCTGGTACAGTTTATCGCCGTCGCAGTGCACCAGGATGGCTGACTGCCTGAATTGCTCGTTGGCGAGCCGATACTGCATATTGAATGGAATCGCGGCCAGGCGTTCCTTCCGCAACTCTTCGCTTACTTCGGGGCGTTTCTCTCCGGCCGTGTAGGACTTGACACGCCGGCGAATACGTTCGTCCATCTCCTGCTGGTCGGTTATTATCGGAGTTTGGTATCGTTCGTAAACCGCCTCGATGGTGCCGGTTTCAATCCATGCAGTTCGAGGATTGGCGGTAAGTTCCTGCAGTATCGTCAGAACTTCGGTTCTCTCGAGCGTGCGGCCCGCCGGGGCGGGACTATCCAGTACGAACAAGACGATTAACGTGAGCACAAAACAGCCAAACCGATTCTTCGTCATTTTTTTCTCCTCAATGTGTTCCGGGTAATTCCTTTCTTTCTGGTGGCGGCAAAGATGCCGCCATCACCCTAATGCCGTTTGGGAGAGCAAAATGTTGATTGTTTTTTAGGCTCTTTTTTAAAAAAAAGTGAAAAAAGTCGAGTGGCTGCCGATACGCCCATTGGCGGATTTGAGGTGCGCAAATAGCATAACATGCTATCAGTAAAGCATTTACAGAGATGGCGGGGCCGCCATGCCGGTCGAAGACCGCAAGTAGCGGGCAGGAAGGCGAATCAGAAGCGGGTTCGCTCGAGCCAGTAGTCGCCAAAGAGGAACAGATCGGCAAAATCGATATATTTAGGGCTTGCTGAGTAGAGCTTAAGTTCTTGCTTTACAAACAGATGGGATTGGG
>CAZGMJ010000127.1:0-6878 GCA_964526785.1 uncultured Pirellulales bacterium | reverse complement strand
ATGGGCCCGCCTGGATTCGAACCAGGGACCAATGGATTATGAGTCCACTGCTCTACCGCTGAGCTACGAGCCCTACAGAAAACACCACACACGCTACACTATGATACCCGATCAACAGGTTCCTGCCGAACGGGAGCGGATACTGCCTGTGCGATTGAACTCTAATGCAAGACCGTCGAATTTGCAAGAACATTTGGCGGATGCCGGGCTATCTGAGGGGCGTGCATTGAGCCAGGCCCGAGCGCATTCTCCTGCTATGACCTGCGGGCGCTGTGCCGCGCAGATCCCTGGACCGCAGAGACGTGTTGCCGGTGGATCAGCAATGGAGTCTGACGTAGCGAGAGGCTGCGTAAGAGACTTGCATGCGCAATCATCTCGCTGGCCGCTGGGTAACATTGTACAGATGCACTCCCGATGTGTATGATGAGCGTACACAACCGCCTGCAATCACGGAGTTCAATATGGCTGAGAAAGGCAAGTACATTTACGACTGGCCCCGACCGATGGTTACGGTGGACGCCGTGGTCTTCGCATTCGGCTCCTCCGGCCCCAGAGTGTTGCTCGTCAAGCGCAGAAATGACCCGTTTGCCGGCATGTGGGCGATTCCCGGCGGGTTCGTCGAAATCGACGAAGAGCTCGAAGATGCAGTCGCTCGCGAGTTGGAGGAGGAAACGGGCCTGCGGGACATACCCCTCGAACAAATGCGGACCATCGGCACGTGTGGCCGCGACCCCCGGGGCCGGCAGATTACCGTCGTGTACATGGGTATCGCGCCCGACGGACCAACCGAGCCCAAAGCGGGAGACGACGCCGCACGCGCCCGATGGTTCGATATCGATGACCTGCCAGGGAACATGGCTTTTGATCACGCCGACGTGCTTGCTCTTGCCATACGCAACCTCAAGGCCCGGCAGGGTGGCGCCGCCCCTACTGAACGCCGTTCCTGACTTCAGCCACCTGTTTGTTAAACATCCGCAACTGAATATCGAGCGCCCCCAGTGCCCATTCGATGTAATGCCGGGGATGCACGGCTCGATGATGGCCCTCGTTCATCAGTCCCTCGCTGACCGTGCTCAGAAAACGCCGGATCGTCTGATCGCTTATCGTCGTCGGATTGCTCGCCCAGCGTTTCAGCCGCGTATACTGCCGCTGCAAACGCGGGTTCGCCCGCAACTGCTCGACAGTCAGATAGTCGCCCGGATTGTACGATAGCTGCAGCCCCTTGAGACACAATATCAGCGCTTCGTAGTTTGCCCGCGGGTCCAGACGAATGAACTTGTACTGCTGTACATGTGTAGTTGCCTGGACGGGCGGCTTATTGCCGATATCATCGCCCCCGAGAAACCAGTTTCGCTTGCTGGTCCTGCAGAACACCAGTTCCTCTCCATAACCCCGCTGTGTGATCTCATCATGCTGCATGCGTGAGACCCAAAGCCTGTTCGGCCGAACCTTTTCCGTCCCTCCGCCCAGCACAAGCAGGCACTTGACGAATCCCAACGGCAACACCTGCTGTTTGCCGATCTGATGCCTTCGCAGTTGCAGCGAAACATGCAAACTGTGCGGCCGTACATCATAGAAGTTCGTGATCTCGTGAATCAGTCTGTTCAGCAACCATGGATCTGCCGTTGCCGGCCGTGACAGTTCACCTGCGATGTTCAGCCGGCCCGGAGCCAATTCCAGGAAACCGCTCCTCCGACCCTCTGCAGATGAGGAACCGCTGTGATCGTCGATGTAGCCCCCGAGTTTCCACGACAGCACATCGAGACAGAACTCGTAGAAGTACCGAAAACCATCATAAACCGTATCGTGCGCGTCATGCCTGCCCCGCTCAGGCTGTACCGCCGCTGCACCGAGATTGCTCATCTCTATCTCAATGCCCAGCGGCACCAGCCCTGGATGCAAATTGCTGTCAATCCATTCCAGCGTCGCCTGGGCCACTCGCGCGTCGAAGACGCTCCGGGCCGCCCGCACCCCATACTTGACGAAATCAATCAAATCGTGTTGCCTGTCGACCATAGTCTCCAGACACCGCTCGACAATCAGCATGACCGCCCGCTTGCTCGAATTGAGCATCTGCAGCGCCGCCAGCAAACTGATCGAACGCGAAAAATACCGCTCCGATGTCCGCATGTGCTCCAGTTCGAAACGGTAACGGTGCTGAATGCGCTCCTCGAGTTGGTTCAACAGGACCTGTTTGACTACGAGCGTAAGGTAATTTCTGATATACGGCCGGGCCTCAGGATCTTCGAATAACGGCAGGATGCTGGGCCGCGGCCGGTCCAACTCATGCTCCAGGTAAAAGTCGCTCACCGCATCGCTGTGATAATGGCTCATGACCAGGTCACGCTCAGTGGTCCCGAGCAGTTCGCGATCGGCCAGACGCTCCAGTTCCGCGTCCGCCGTACGCTCCCCCGGTCGCGTGTGTCTTCTCAGAAAACGATCGATACGTTTGCGAAGCCACAGTTCGTGAATGAGATTCACATGGAACCGATCCCCGAAATGCTTCCGCATCGACTCATGACTCACCAGATACGCCTGCGCCTCGACGACCCCCCCGCCGGTGTTGACGAGCACCGTCTCCCGCTCGTAACGCTTGCCTTCGTAGCGGTCTATCAACGCCATCGAACGCGCCGGCACATCATGTATAACCAACCCCTCGATGCGGGACGAAGCCGCTTCCACTGCATAGAAGTACACATTGTCCGGACTCACCTTGCGATAATGAGGCAGCAGCGCCGGCTCGGCGTACAATGTGCCGCTGTCTATCTTCGATGCTTTGCGCGTAAAGGCATAGCCGCTGACCGACTGAAATATCCTGCGATCTCTCAGCGATCCGTAAATGAATAGATTGAACTTACGCCTGTGCATGCACGCTCCTCGCGACGTTACCCTTAGCTTCATATCTCCGGCATCAACTATCCCGTAATATCCGCCGGCGCAGTTTGAGCAACTCCCGAAATGCCCGAAGAATTACCGCCGGACTCGCCCCGCTCTGCTCGCCCGCCGAACGCGGATAATGGTTCACCGGTCTCTGCACCACGCGATACCCCTTTCGAATGGACCGCGCGAGTATCTCCGTATCGATCAGCGCCCCGGTGCTTACCATCTCGATGTTGTCGAATATCTCACTGCGATACAACTTGAACGCACAGTCGATGTCACGCACGCGCATGTGAAAGAGCAGACAAACAAGCTTCGTCCACCCCCACCCGTTGATCCTCCGCATCAGATTGTCCTGCCGCCGCCTCCGATAGCAACTGACGATATCATATTCGTCCATTAACGCGATCAAGGCAGGCAGTTCGGCGATATCGAATTGTCCGTCACCGTCTGTATAAAATGTGAACTCCTTCTTCGCCGCCTTGAACCCCGATTGCAGCGCCGCCCCGTACCCCCGATTCCCAGGATGGTGCACCACCCGGACTCGCTCATCTTGCTCCGCCATTTCGTCCGCGATAGCCCCGGTTGCATCCTTGCTGCCGTCGTTGACGACGATCACTTCGAAGTCCGCACCGATCTCTGCCAGCACTTCAACCGCCCTGCTGACAACCCGCCGGACGTTCTCCTGCTCGTTGTGACACGGGAAGAAAGCAGTAATCGAGATATTGCTGCGCCCCTGGTTCGCGCCGTCCTGGCGCCTGTTATTCGTCACGGATCACCACCTCTTCAAGCTTGACAACCGGTTCCGTTCCCGAGCGAATTCATTCTTCTTTCTCCTGTACGTCTGCGCCACTGCGGTCTGCCGTTGCAACTGCGATATTTTTTCCAGGTGAATACACGCCAGACGCGCCGCTTCAATACGAAGACGATAGCCGTTCTGCCGGCGATAAGCTGCCTGGTTCGCTGTGAAGTCCTCGTACCAGTCGCGGCAGAGTTTCGTCACCCCGGGTCGCAACTCAACGTACCGGGCCGCCGTCAGAATCATCTCAAGAAGCGGCGCGGGAGACTCATTCTCGTTGAAGGCCTCAATCAGTAGTTCGACGCCCTTCTTTTTGTCTTCGATGCTGCGAGCGTGCGCCAACAGAACGTGGCCCTTCGTCAACTGCATCGTAAAGCTGTCCGGAAACTCCGTCCGGCCCGTCAGTATCCCATCGAACAGCTCTTTGCCCTTGGGATGGCTGTAATCAACGAATATCTTCTGCTTGTTGTTCAGGAATACCTGCCGCCACTCGGGATTCTGCTCGATGCTCATAACGAAGTTCTTGTTGAACTGGGCGGCGGGCATTAATGTGATCCAGACGCCGTGCTCGCGCAACTGCTCGCCGATCCACATCCCCGCCCGTTTGTAATCCGCCTCGCTCGCCGACTTGCGCCGCAGATAGAGTTCCCGCATCACCGGACCGCCCGACATAATGTACGTCCAGACGTCGAACACGTCGCGGTTGTAAGCCGCCTGAGCCCGCCCGTCCATAAACAGCCGCAACGGCGTCCTCCCAGTCTCCGAATTCGGATCCTGACCCCACGCGATGAAGCCGCCCTCCGTCCAGTAGTTGAACATCTTGCCGCTCAGCTCGTTGTCGCTGATAAACCGCATCGCATAAAACGGCTTGGCGTCCGAAGCGGTCATACGCATGAAAACGTTGCTCAACTGATTGCTCGGATCCGCCGGCCACGGATCCAGATACACCCGCTTGAACTTCAGCCCCCACCACGTTCCGAAGAACAGAACCGCCACACCGCCCGCCACGGTCAGCATGGTCCGCAGTCCGCCGGACATTGCCGGAGTCTCGAACTGTTCCCGCAGCCGGAAAGATATGGACGCGGACACGAAACGGATGATCCGATCGATCAGCAGCGCCAGCACAGGACACGCCGCAATCGCCGCAACCGGTATGAATCGACGGGAGCGAATGGCCATGTAGATGGTAAACGCCGCAATGAGCAGTTGCGCAACGTTCACCTGCGGTAGCGAAACGTCCTCCGGATCCTTCTTCCTGCGCCGCGGCATCCGTCGCACAAGCAGTTCCGTCCTTATGCGCACAATCAGCCAGATTAAGAGCACAATCCAGGAGAGGATATACAGGATAAGAAATGGAACCGCCGTACCGACCGGATTGTCCCAGTCGAACGCCGGATGCCATTCGTGGATGTCCCGCCAGCGGGCCGCGTGCTCGCTGACGCTGATCACAAAAGTATGCGTAAGATTCGTCAGATGGAATGGATTCAGCACCACCATTGCGACAAAGGAAACGACCGAAGCCGCCACCGCATGCCCGAACGCTTTCCACCCCAGCGACACCAGCCGTGATTTCCAGAAGATCAACGCAATATCCAGCAACACTAGCAGAAGCAGAAAGAGCATCTTTGGCAGACTCGCGCCGCCGCCCCGCATGGCCACAAAATAGAAGAACGGCCACGCGACGACGTTGTACAGAATGAGGGCCCAATTTCTCCGAAGCGCCGTCAGAAGATGCCAGCCGATAAACGGCACCAGCATGATAAAGATATACACGTACCCGCCGTGCACGTTGCTCCAGAAAACAGTCACCGGAACCAGCAGCCAGATGTAGAGGTAATGCCGGTACACCGCCAGCGCCAGAATCAGCAGGAACACCGCCACCAGCATGTTCGAGAAACCCGCCGGGCGAATGTCGAGGAAGGATCGTCCGATGAATAGCGCAAAACACGAGAATACCGCCGACAACGCCGGATTCGCGCCCATCAGGGTGCCCGTATAAAAGACGCACACGATGGTGATGATGTAAATCGCAAATTTCCAGTACACCAGCGCATTCGACGTGAACTTCAGCCCCCCTTCGTAAGAGGACTCGGGCACCAGCGAGTAAAAGATGACGTGTGTCAGCCAGTTCTGGTTCACCCATCCGGTCGGGTGCCACTTGCGGACTGTATCGAGCCCGACCTTTTCCGTAATCCACTGCGCCCAGCCCGGCCATTTTGCCACCTCAGCCTCAGTGGGCCCGGGATCGTGGGAATTGGCGCTGAAAGGTTCCACCGTATCAACACCGTGATGGACGAAATGTCGCCCGCACGCCATCGCAACCCATGTATCCCCCGCCGCAACCATGTGCGTGCACGCATGCAACGCAAAAACCAGCATGCCCGCCCACGCGATCACCATGGGCCAACCCGCCAGGGCCTTGCGCTCCTCTTTCAGTTCAATTGTCTCCGTCTGGGCCATTGAGCGTCCCTACAGTCAGTATCCGGCTATCCCTGCAAGACTTCTTGCAGGTTCAATCGGCACAAGATACTAATTCCTGCAAACCTTTTCGTCAAACAATACATGCGCCCTTCGAAGCCGGCCGTTGTGATTCCGAGACCGACCTTTACTACTATCGGGCGAGATACTACAATCCGGCCGTTGGAAGGTTCATGCAGACTGATCCGATCGGGTATATGGCTGGACTAAACCTCTATGTCTATTGTGGGAATAGCCCTGCAATGTGGATTGATCCATTAGGCCAAGATAGTACTGAGAGTGAGTGCCCCTCTTCCTCCGACAAGAAATGGGGACTCTCGCTAACATGGCCCGCGGTTAACGCCTATTTGCCGATTCTTGGTCCGGGGATAGAATTTGGCCATGAGTTTGTCTGGATTCCTGGTGAGAGAGGCAGAAGCTACTTCTATGTGCAGGGAGGCTGGGGGGGGGCCTGGTGGAGGAGGGATCAATGGAGGTTTCGGCCCGGTATGGAATATCAGAAATCACAGCGACTATACAGAACCCTTCAACAACGGGTCGTTCATTCCATTCGTCACACCGTATGGCAGTTTCGGAGGTGATTTTTCCTGGGCACCCAATGACGGTCCGCGAGCATTTCATGTATTCTGGGGTTCCACACCTGGGGCGAGCGGTATACCCCTACCAATTGTCTAGACAGAAAACGGGTTGTTTTAAGGTGGATTCATCGCCGGTGGTTGGG
>CAZGMJ010000126.1:0-6956 GCA_964526785.1 uncultured Pirellulales bacterium | reverse complement strand
AAACCTGCTTATTGGTACAAGCAGGTCACGGCCAATCTCGAGATTCGCCGCAATATTTGGATTCCTCGTTGCATCGAGATCTTGCGCCGTCGAGCCGGGCAACGAGAGCGACATGACCGGCAGGGATTTACGGCGGGGCAACTTGCCGATGGCTTCTGCCAACTCGCCTGCCAACCCATAGTCCCCGGAGGCGATTACTATTACTGCTTCCTGTTCGACGGTCGCCGCAGCGAAGCCAGTCCAGAAGGCAAGCACGTTGTCAATATTGCAGTCCGTTATGACCTCACCCCACCGTCGTCGTATGTGGCGTCGCGTCTTGACGTGTGTGATATACCCGAACTGTTCGAAGTACCGTTGCCTACTTTGGTCATTGGGCTCGGCGGCGATACAGATGTGCAAGTGTACCGAACGGGCTGCCGTTTCCATCTGCTCGGCAAGTCGGCGATAGTCAAGGCGAAAGCCCAAGTGTCGAGCGCCCACGGTCAAGTTCTGTTCGTCCACACAGGCGATAACCGATTGGTCGTTCAGTGTGTGGAGGTTCGTCGCTGCTTCCAGTGGCAGACGGTTCCGCCTGGATCGTACTGGCCTATGTAGGTTTCGTTTTGGGACGATGGGTAATCGCATA
The DNA here is from genome assembly GCA_964526785.1 of uncultured Pirellulales bacterium. Taxonomy (GTDB): domain Bacteria; phylum Planctomycetota; class Phycisphaerae; order Sedimentisphaerales; family Anaerobacaceae; genus CAZGMJ01. The sequence goes on along the minus strand of CAZGMJ010000126.1, from coordinate 6,331 downwards.
TATCACTCCGAAGTCTCTGTTACCTGAATACCTCATTCTAAATAGAGTCCGCATGCAGCGGCGGTCTTACCAAAAACTTGAGTTTTCTTCTTTGTGAAAGTAAGCAGAAGTGATTGGCTATGGGATGTATTGCCTAATCTGGCTCGATCCTGTAGCGGCGTGTTACTTGGCCATTCGCAAGCGTATCTCGGCCAGTGCTGACTTGTAGAAGGCAAGAATCAGAGTGATTGCGATCAGGAATACTGCGGCTTGTACGATCACCAAAACAGCTTCCGCAAAGGCGCCCGCTTCTTGATAATTGAGCTTGTACAAATAATACAGCAGTGACGCCAACAAAATGACTACTGCGATTGCCATGCCAACAAGGCCCTTTTCCCAGGAAAAATACACTGACCAAATCGGCATACGCGCTTCTAGCTGAGATGCCCATCGCAGGCATTGCCTCGCTGTGATGAACTGGCGTCGGTCGAGGAGGTGCTCCAGTGCAGCGACCACGCACAGCACGTCACCTGCAAAGACAGCGGCGAAGAACCACACGACCAGCAAATCCTTGAGTAGACCAGCCAGAGGAGGGCTGTTGAACATATGGCTGATTTCGGTCCTTCGCGGCAGCATGGAAGCCGTGATCGCTACGGTGGCAGCATACCAGAGCAGCGAAGACAGCATAATGCCAAACCAGCCCCATCTCTTTGTGTGGCGCAACGTGGCCAGAGCCATCGCACAGCTGCCGAGTACGACAACAAACGCTGTAGAAGCCGATCCGCCTATTCGTAGCCATGCCCATGCAGCCGGATAGTCGGGCGCAAAAGCCTTGTACAGCCGCATTGTCTCCAACATGATGAGTACCGCCGTTGCTGCGCTAACACCAAGGATGTACTTCCGATGACGCCGTCCTATTGCCTGGTTCCCGTCCCATGTATCTACATGATGCCTGAGCCGCAAAACGTCTGCAGTGACCAGCAGTGTATCTCGCATTATATCCCGCATACGGCCGCTACCGATCGGCGGGAATATCTGCTCGCAGACATTGTCGAGCGATTCGGCGCCTACGACAGTCGTATTGTGATTTTGAAGAAGACTTTGGAGTACTGGACGGTTGTCCAGGTGCACCGTGTTAGCTGCCGGTATGCACGCGACTTTGCACCCATTCTTCGCGGCATATCGCAATTTGCGATCGATGCCATCGACTGGCCGTAGTTCCCCATCGGCGAGACCGACGGGCGAGAATGCCCCGGTAAAGGCCGTATCATTCGGTACCGGTCGCTCCAGGTATGCTGAGACAATGGCGATCGCCAGCGGCAGGGCGATCGATGCGCCTTCGAGTTTGCGGCCCATAACCAGTTGATCGCCATCGACACTGCCGATTTCCCACAGGACACGATATGCATCGAGGCCGTCATATAGATCGTGCCGTTTTAGATAACAGTCTACGACCTGTCGTGTAGCTTGGGCTGCCTCCTCCATCTCGCAAGAGATATGATCCTGCTTAGAACCAACATACGTGATGACATCGCCGTGGTGCCCATTTCCGGTCGAATCGGATAGTCGTTTCAGTCGTACGTGTACATAGGCGGCCAGACCGTCTTGTGCGATCTTGTCATGGAACAATGCCCGCACAATACCGCACCGATGTTCATCGCGTTCAATAGCTTCCAGCAGGCGACGGATGTTTGCATGCAGATTGTTCGCCAGTTGGGGTTGGCCAGCAGTGCGCACGAAGTCCATGTAGGAATCAAAAAAGGCTTTGAGCAAATCAATGCTTGTGGACTCGGTCCACTGGATTCTTTGCAACTGCTCTCGAAACTCCTTATCTGGCTTCGGCAAGGGAATCGTCAGCGCACCACCTGCCAGACACAATTCCTTGTGAACCGCTTCCAACGCGCCGTCCATAGCCTTGACGATAGCCAGCAGACATCGCAGCGACGCGATATTCGCAGTAGCGGCTGGTTCCAAGAAACCGGCCTTTAGAGCGTCGTTCAGCAAACTGAGCATACGCCGCATGTGATCTCGATGACGCGCCAACCACAGTGTATAATCACGGCAGAGCTGGGGCACTGTTTTGAGGCACAAATGCTGGAACATCTCGAGTTCATGCGTCAAGAGCGCTGCGAAGTCCTTTTTGTCGATCTCTTCCAGAAACAGTGCAAACGCGTCGTGTGGTCTATCTGTCGCAATCAGTATATCGAATGGTGGACTCTCGCTGGGTATATTCTGCATGAGGCGACCCTTTTCTATCTTTGCCATGGCCATCGATGCAGGGCTCGTCGGGCAGCAGAACGCACATCAGCGTCTTCATCTTCAGCTAGAGGCACGATCCATCGTTGGGCCTCCTGACCACAGATGCGCGTTAGTACATCTATAGCGCCACAACGGATACCAGCGTCTTTGTGTTGTAAGAGCTTGGTCAGGATGGGTACATAGGCCTCTGTACCAGCCTCACGAAGCGCATCAGCGCTCTGGAGCGGATCGATGCGAAGCGCCACGTCCCCATCAGACAAATCGATGGTTTTGACCGTCTCAGGCTCGAGTATACAGGTACAATGACTATCTTCCATCAGTACGATACACGACCATCGACGCGTCCCGGCCGACAACAATGTAAGCCGGGCCAGGCAGTTTGCATATGCCAGGTCCGTAGATGTTGCACTGATGCGCAGCTGGCGCCCGACCTGAACCACCTCAACGGCGAAATCTGGGTCCTTTTGCGAGAACTTCTGCTTCAACAATCCTTCGCCTGAATCGGCCGCCAATGTCTTGATGTTTGCATCAGGTCTTTTGAATAGAGGTAACTGGATGATCGTCTCCGGTTGGATAGATGCCTTCATCCACGAATCCCCGCAGTCCAGCAAACTTTCAATTTCCAGTTGCGGCAGTTGGATCAGCAGGCCAAAAACCTGTTGTTGGCAGAATTCGCGCCACCAGCGCTGGCCGTTGCGTTCGAAATCCCGGCAGAAGATCCCAGCCAGCCTGTCAATGCAGCGGGGGCAATCTGGCATGTGCGCCGCCACGGCATCCTGATCTTCCACAGTCAGAGACTGGGATGCGAATTGCATCAGCGTGGTGTCCGAGGGACAGTCAGGTGCCTGTCGAGACTTAGCCGCCAGACCGCCGACAGAATCCACCGCGCTGGCGGCAATCCGCTCGAAGCGCTGCCTACACAACTCACAGGCATGCATGTGTTGCTCGAATGCCTGGCGCTCTCGCGCATCTAAATCGTCTTTCCACAGACGAATAAGATCGGCATCAGATAGACATCGGTTATGACTCATAATCGTACTCCTCAGCAGAGGTGGTGGTAAACCTAATCGTCTTGCTCATCCTGTGCATTTGACTAGCAGTTCGCGCAGGCGATTGATTCGCGTAGTAATAGCGGATTGGCTGGTGCTTAGCCGGGCCAACTTCTCCAGCATCCCGAGCGTCTGATCGCAGTCCATATGTGAGGCTACGGCCAGTGCAATCGCTGTTTGATAGGGGGCCAGTATACCGGCGTTGATGCTATCTGCCGCAAGTCGCGGCCAGCATACTTGGCTACATCCGTCAGTACTTCGCCACACCTGTGCGCAAAGTCGCCGCACTTCATCAGGATTCATCTGCGCCAGTTTCTTCCACTGAGTGATAATGGTCTTGGTCGCATGTGAGTTCTTCGCACTCCATCCATTAATACACAAGTGCGCAATTATAATCCGATCTGCATCATCTCGCCCCAGGCGTCGAAGGCTGTGTTCGCAAGCTTCCCATTCCTCCACCACGTAAGGAGGGACCAACTGATGACTCAAAGGCCGCTCGGCCCTTGCCCCTTTATGCAGCGCGCTGGGCTTGCGACGATACTCCTTGATCTTCTTAAAACACGTATAGACCGTAACCGCCGAGACATAGTGTGCCAGAGACTTGTTTATGCGGGCACCTTTGCTAAAATGCTCGTGGAGATTCTTGCAGACTTCCTGGAGCATATCGTCAACGGAGGGCAGGGTTTGCTCTGTCAAATGGAAGCCTTTCACGATGTTGCTCAATATCAGTCGGTGGAAGGCCTCGAAGAAGACTTCTTTCGCTGCATTTGTCCTCGGATACGCAAGCGCGATAATCTCTTTGCATGCATGATCCAAATCTGGTCGAAGCGCATCGGCCCATTGGCTCGCATTGTCGGAACCGTCGTTATACAGCCCCTTGAGTAATATCCTGCGGCATTGAGAGCGGTCGGCGGCGAGTCCGGCAAAGATACAGTGCTGATTCAGACGCCCTCCTCGTCGGGCGTCTATCAGGGATTGGCCACAAGCCCCGCAGTCACCTGCGAATGGGCAGGATTCTGATCCCTTGTCCATTGCGACTCTTCCTTTCTGGTTTCTTGGGATTTTACTTATGCATAACTGCTTGGTTCTCAGTTAAGACTCTACACTGGCTTTGGAACATACCTTCATTGCCTAGATGCAACTCACCCTAATAGAGAACCGGGGCCGTGCGATCCTTACGAAAAAGTAGCAAGTTTTTCCGTGTACAGCATCTCCACGAGATACGACACCAGTATCGAGAGGCAATCGATGTAAGTCAAGCTCCTGGTGCCAAATGCGTTCCGTCTGTGCGTCATTCATCAATGCGGCCGTAGTTTCTGACAGGCCCTTCGACTGCGTAACAGTTCACCGCACGCCATATCTCACGGTAAAGAGCCACATCTTGCTCCTTGGCGGCTACGATGCCCCCTTCGTCCAGGTCATTCTGGTAGAGGATGAGCCGCACTGCTAGGCCCTCGGAGTCGATTTCGTCCAACTCTGCTGTGCGCTGCTTATCATGGGCATGTTGGTAGGACCGGCCGTACTGATCAGCATCCACCATATAGTAGCCATACCGCTCGATTGCCGCGTCAACTGGCGCCATACTCGATAATAGCATACCCGACAAGCAGGTGCGATAGCGATCCTTCTTCCAGAGATCTGGATAGATGCTGAATTGTGGGGAGCCTACCAGCTTATACATATCTGATAATTGTCCAAGCAGATATATAAGCCTTGCGCCGCTGCAACATCAAATGTGCCTTTGGTGCCTTTCTTGTAAGATTATGCTGCCGTGCAGACTCTACTGTCGATGAATAGGAGGTAGAACAATGGCACGAAGACCGCTGATGAATCGACTACGCAGTGAGTTTCGCCAAAAGGGCGGTGGCTCCCGGCATACGACGATGCGTACGCTGGGTGGCAAGCTCGGTCGTCATGGAACTCCATTTCACAAGAACACCTTTCAATTCGAAGACGAGCGCGAGGGGGCGCGGATTGTGGATGTTGTCGAAGTGGGTACCTGTGCCTTTGGGCACACCATCGACGAGAAAGTCCGGGTAGCCGGTATCTGCGAGATTGGAGGGGAAGTTCTGTGCAGCACGGAGGGGTGCATGCGGACATGCACGCACTGCGGGGCAGCGGTTTGTCGCAATCATAGTCGCAGTTTCGGTGATAGGACCTATTGTACGCGACACAGTTGGATTCATTACTGGCGTATATTTTGGAGGCTCGATTGAAATGCTCAAAATGATTGTACTATTTCTTCTAATCTGTGGTCCACTTCGGCCGTGGGTAGGACGGCACTGGGCTCTGCTTGTATCGACGATCGCTGGAGGTCTATTGGGGCTGATCGCTGCCAGCTGGGTGATGCAGGCTACTGGCCACATACTTCCGGGATTGGCTCTGATATGTGCCACATTGGGTGCCATTGTCTGTGGCAAAGAGGGGCCTGTAGTGTTGAGGAATCTGCAAAACGATGGCAAGAGGCCTCGCCGGTGAACCTGCCGGATGATATTGAGATGATAGTGCGCTTTCTCGGGGAGGACGATCCAGCCGTTCGTCGTTTGGTGCGGATCTTTCGCCGCCACCAGAGGATGCAGAACACGGTTCGAACGCTGCTCAGGCGGCGTTGTGTGAAGCTAGGCTTCGATCCGGCCGACCCGCCGATCTTTTGGCCGGTGCGTAAGTTGCCGGATGGGGTGTTTCACATAGGGTGCGCTATGCAGGGAGAGAAACGCGGTCCGGAACTGCGTTTGTCGGCTTCAATGTGTACCCGGCATACGGGCATTTTCGGCTTCACTGGTGCCGGCAAGAGTGTCTTATCCTTCTACGTCGCCAAACAGGCGATTGAGACTGGCCATCCCATATGGATATTTGATTTGGAAGACGAGTACGTAAGACTCTTAAACGGCACATCGTGCGGTAAGGTGGCCATCGTGCAACCAAAGCACTTGCGTTTTTCTCTGTTTGAGCCCCCCGGTGATTGGGTCGCGCCGACTGCCTGGTTGGATGTGATCAGCGACAATCATTTTTACCGTTCGACGGCAATTGGAATTACCGGTCTG
>CAZGMJ010000125.1:0-6978 GCA_964526785.1 uncultured Pirellulales bacterium | reverse complement strand
ATGAATCCACCTTAAAACAACCCGTTTTCTGTCTAGACAATGGGTAGGGGTATACACCTCTCACTACCCGCATCCCCTTTTCTCTACCCTCCGACCCGACTCTGTCACCCTGAGCCATGTCCTCGACCCCGATCCCGGATCAATTCAGGGGCTCACCACCCTCCGCACAGAACCAACGGCCCCCCATACATCCGCCACCACATCCACTCCGTTGTCATGTCGAGCGGAACGAAGTGGAGCCGAGACATCTGCCACCCGAACACGCCCTTGCCCACGCAGCGCGAATTACCCCTCCGCCCCGACTCTGTCACTAACCGCACCCCCTTTTCTATGCCCTCCCCCGACGCCGTAAGTACCCACGTCCTCCCCAGGGCCGCTGCGTCTGCTTTATCCTGTAAATCGACTATAGCGACCGAACTGGCACCTATAGACGCGCCCCGGCGGGTCGGCCAATCCCGTGATGCGCAGCAACACAGTGGACGCAAAGGCAGGCTCCGAGAGATGCTTGCACCGAAAGGAGACTGCTGTAGCGAACACCCGGCCGACCCATTCCACCGCATAACCTCCTCCGCAATCTTGTTCATCTTGTCAATCCTGTCAAAACAAAACACCTCAATCGCGGCCCCTGGCCGCGCACATTTCAATCGTTCATTTCCTATTCGTATTCGTTTCGCGCTTCTTGCATCCGCCCCGACATCAACACGAGCCGACATATCTTCCCACGACATCTAAAGCCGGACATTATCCTGCAAATCGACTATAGCGACCGAGCCGCCACCTATAGACCCGCCCCGGCGGGTCGGCCACTCCGCGGTACGCAGCAACATGCGGACGCAAAGGCAGACTCTGAGAGATGCTTGCATCGAAAAGAGACTGCCGCCGCGAACACCCGGCCGACCCATTCCCCCGCATACCAACTTTTCCAATCCTGCTCATCTTGTCAATCCTGTCAAAAAAAACACCCCAATCGCGGCCCCTGGCCGCGGCCGCATCCTGTCACACAAAGCCCCAAAACTTTTTGCATCAATTCCCGATTTTCTCCGAACATTTCACGCCCGCCGTTCGTCTACTATATATCTAACATATAACGAGTGAGACAGCCACCTTCAGTGGAGGACGCCAACCATGCCATAAAACGTCACTGTTTGAACATTTCCGTCTGCATCTTGCGCATTTTGTCCCGAAAACGCTTTCTTCATGGAGATTTATGATGGCCACAGCCGCCCAGATCGAAGCAAACAGAAGAAACGCAACCAAATCCACCGGCCCCAAAACCCCCGAAGGCAAGGCCAAATCCGCCCGAAACGCCACCAAACACGGCCTGACCGCCCAGCACATCGTCCTGAGCACCGAAAATCAGGAGCAGTACGACGCCCACCGCGAGCAGATGCTCGCCGAACTCGCCCCATCCGGCCACACCGAAACCATGCTCGCCGAACGCATCATCAGCCTCTCCTGGCGGCTCGACCGCGCTGCCCGCATCCAGACCGAAGCCCTCGACGCCATCCTCGCCAGCAAAGACCTCGCATCGGACGATCTCGCCCTCGGCCGCGCCGCCATCTGGGACTGTCGCAACGACCGCATCCTCGACCGCCTCGTCCTCTACGAACGCCGCATCGAAAACAGCCTCCACAAATCCCTCCGCGAACTAAACCGCCTCCAGACCGCCCGCCGCAACGCAGCCAAAGAGAAAGCCACCCAACAATCGCACTTGGAACCGGCCCGGTCCGCGTCTCGCGACCCCCACGCCTTTGCAGATATGCAAAATGCGCAAAACAAACCCGATGCGAATATAGGCAAGATGCACCCAACCGATTATGACCAGCACACGTATGCCGAAAAGGAGGACCTCAGCCTGTTATTGCCGCCCAATAAACGCAACCGACCGTACCGCACCGTCGTCCGCTCCTACTGACCTCGACAACCGCGACCGGGCCGATGTACCAGCTTATAGCCGTCCCGCGTACCCGCTCAGGACGGCCCAAGCCGCACGGTCTCGAAAAAATGCGTGCAATGGAGCGTGTTTCCGTTAAAATGGCCCGCTCACCGGGATCAGCCGGGCCGCAAGCCGCGAAAAAGCGCAGCCGCGGGCCCGGGATCGAAACGCGCGATGCTGAAACGGATTGAACAAAAGGACTATAGCCATGGAAACGCTGCTCCAGACAAACATCGAAGGACTCGAACCAAAACGCGGCAAAGTACGCGACATCTACGACCTCGGCGACAAGCTCCTGATTGTCGCCTCCGACCGGCTCAGCGCCTTCGACGTCGTCATGGCCAACGGCATCCCCTACAAGGGCATCGTCCTGACACAGATATCGAGCTTCTGGTTCGACTACTTCTCGGACACCGTCGAGCATCACGTCATCAGCGACGACGTCTCCGAGTTCCCCGATCCGTTCTGCAAACATGCCGACCAACTCGCCCGCCGCAGCATGCTCGTCAGGAAAGTCGAGGTCCTGCCCGTCGAGTGTGTCATTCGCGGCTACCTCACCGGCTCCGGCTGGAAGGAATACTTGGCCGACGGCACCGTCTGCGGCCAGAAGCTCCCCGAAGGCATCAAGCAGTGCGGCAAGCTCCCCGAACTCATCTTCACCCCCGCAACCAAGGCCGAACAGGGCGAGCACGATGAGAACATCAGCTTCGAACGCTGCGTCGACATCATCGGCAAACAAGACGCCGAGTACGTCCGCGACCGCAGCATGGAGATATTCACCAAAGCCAGCGAGTACGCAGAGAGCAAAGGCATCATCCTCGCCGACACCAAGTTCGAGTGGGGCAAGGTCGACGGCAAGATCATCCTGATCGACGAGGTCCTCACCCCCGACTCCTCGCGATTCTGGCCCGCCGACAAGTACGAAGAAGGCCGCGACCAGGAGAGCTTCGACAAGCAGTTCGTCCGCAACTGGCTCGAAGAGATCAACTTCGACAAGTCCGGCCCCGGCGTCGAAATGCCCGACGATATCCGCCAAAAGACCGCCGAAAAGTACATCGAAGCCTGCGAACGTCTCACCGGCAAGACCTTCCAGAGGTGACGTGGCGCCTCACGCGGATAAGCCGGCCGCCGGGTTCCAGTGGGCGCAGCTCTTCGCCCTCTCGGGCGTCCACTTCGTCGTGGACATGCTCGCGGCCATACTGCCGCCGATACTGCCGACGATCCGCGAGCAGTTCTCGCTGAGCCTCTCGGTGGCGGGCAGCGTCATTGTCGTACTGATGCTCACCGCCAACGGCGTCCAGATACTCTCGGGCAGCACCCGGGCGAACAAGCGCAAGCCGACGCTGCTGAGCCTCGGACTGCTCCTGATCGTCTCGGTCTGCTTCATAGCGCCGCTGTCCGAACTGAACCTCGGCCTGACGGGCCTGATCGTCCTGGCGCTGATCGGCGGCTGCGGCATCGCGGTAACGCATCCCGAATCGCTGCGCGCCGTTCACGCCCTCGATGCGATACCGTCAGCCGTCAGCACGTCGATCTTCATGACCGGCGGCTATCTCGGTTTCGCCAGCGCCGGAGCGGTCTCGACCCTGCTGGTCTCGAACTACGGCCTGTCCGGACTGTATATGCTGGCGCTGCTGCCGGTACTCGGTGTGGCCCTGCTGTACCTGCTCCGGATCCGCATGGCCGTCGAATCGGACCAGCCGGCCAAAAAGGCGCCCCGGCCGGGCGAGAAGGTGCTGCCGTTCTGGCTGGTCCTGCTGATGGCGCTGCCCGCTGCGACGAGCATCACGGTTCTGGTGGCCCTGCTGCCGACCATGCTCAGCGAGTTCGGCTTCGAGCTGACTTTCGGCGGCTACTCCTCGACGCTGTACGCCCTCGGCGCCGCAGCCGGGGCATACGTCTGGGGCTCGCTCGGCCACAGGAAGGGCGAACTGCGATGCTGCATCGCCGCGTTCCTGATGACCATACCGTTCCTGGTCGTCTACTTCCTGCTCGCCCGGCATCGCTGGGCGGTCTGGCTGCTGTTCGGCGCCGGGTTCTGCTCGATCCCGGCCTACGTGCTGATCATCACTCTGGCCCGCAGCGCTGCGGGCCTCAGCCTCGGCCTGCGCATGGGCCTGGTCATCGGAGGCACCTGGGGCGTCGCGAATCTCGCCTTCATGGGCCTGGCCGTGGTCGCAGACCGCGTCGGCACCGCCCCGGTCATCAAGACCACCGTGCTGGGCTTTCCGCTCTCAGCCGCCTTCGGCCTGTACCTGCTGCTCAAATACAAGCCCAAGCCCCTGCGAACCGCGCACAATCCAATCCTGCAGGACTGACCCGGTGCCGGGAACCAGGCCCGCCTGCACGTGATCCGGCGGCAGGCAGCATGAGGTACGTGCAACGCCGCCGGCCCGGAAAATCCTTTTACACATTCGGGCCGCCGCCGAGTTACTATTATGTAGAAACCAGGCAGGTCTATCCTGGTAAGAGTGCCCGACAAAGTGAATCATCGCACCGAAAGTCAGTGCATTCGATGCCGGCAAGAAAGGCGAAAAGCCCCCCGGTGCGCCGGGGTGATGTCCCAACGTATCGGGAACGCTGCTGTGGCGAAACAAGCGCCCTTGTCTGCAATGTCACCTGTCAGGTGCTCTGAATCAATATTGTGCAGCTTGAGAGCATGAGAATGAAATACTCAAAGCGATTGGAAACCTTCGAGGCGGTCAGGGCCGAGCATTCGGCCTTCCTGACCTCGGTGCTGTGGAAGCTGACGGGCGATCGCGAACTGTTCACCGAGGCGCTGCAGTACGCCCTGCTGGGCATGTGGCGGCACGTCGAGAAGCTCCGGGGCGTCAAGGCAAAGAGCTACATCTACCGGATCGCGCTGTCGGCCAATTCCAAGGCCTGGCGAAACAGGGTCGGCAGGAACGGCCACGCAAATCCCCAGGTCCTCGGCCTCGACAAGAGTCCCGAAGAGCAACTTGACACACAAGAGCTGACCGCCAAGGTCAGACAGGCAATGGCAGAGCTTCCGGAAAAGCAGGGCCGGGCGATCGTTATGCGATACATCGAGCAGGACGATTACGAATCCATCGCTGAGAAACTACATTGTACGAAAGCCGGCGCAAGGTCGCACGTATCCAAGGCGCTTGCAGCATTGAAGAGCAGACTTGCGACCGTCGCGGTTCAGGAGTAGCGAAATGAAAGACGAACATCTGAAAGACTTACTCAGAAACATGGCGGACGAATCCGTCCCGGCTGACGTACACCAACGTGCTGAACAGACCTCACAGCAGTTCAGCAAGACACTCGATCAGTCCGGAAAACACGTCCACATCCTCCGGGAGCATGCCATGAGAAGTCACGGTAAGAAGCTGGCAACCGCCGCGGTGATACTCATCGTCGCCGTTGTCGGTATAACACAACTGCTGCCATCCCAAATCGCATGGGCCGATGTCGTAAGGCCGATCCTCAACGCCACGACCGCCGTGTTCGAGATCATCATCGGCGCCGAAGACCCGAACAGCACGGTAATCCACGACGAAGTCATGGGCTCGCGGATCAGAAGAACGATCGAGAGCATGCCGAATTTCGCGAGCATAATCGATCTGGAGGAAGGCAGGATTCTGTCCCTGGATAAGACCAGGAAAGAAGCAACCTATGTCAATCTCCAGGGACTGCCCTCGATCCCGAATTACCTGGACAACGTCCGGAATCTGATTATCAAATTGCAGGACAGTCCTGACTTCGTCGTCGAGGAGCTTGGTGAGAAAGAAGTCGACGGCCGCAGGGCGGTGGGCTTTCGGGCCAGGCATCCCAAGACGGATATCACGATCTGGGCAGACCGCGAAACCGCTATACCCTTCCGGATCGAGCAGAGAGAGGGGCAGATGCTGGTAATCTGCCGTCATATGAAATTCGACGTCCCCCTGAACCCTGATGATTTCAGTATGGCAGTGCCCAAGGGGTTCGAAGAGAGCAGCGTCGATCTGGACCTGCAAGGGTCTACTGAGCAGGAGTTTATCGAAGGGCTGCGCATCAGCGCCGAGATGTTTAACGACGGGTACTTCCCCGAAGAGATTGGCGTCGAGGCATATCTCAAGCGGGCCGCGGAGATGGCGAGGACGTTCGACGAAATGGACCTGTCTGATAAGGAGAAGACTGCTATCGGCATGAAGCTCAACCGGGCGCTGCTGTTCCTGAGATTCTTCAAGGGCGAAGGCAAGTGGTACTATCGCGGCAACGGCGTCAAGCTGGGCGAGGCGGACAAGGCGATCTTCTGGTACCGCCCCAGGGGCTCTGAGGACTACCGTGTGATCTACGGCGATCTGCACGTCGAGGATGCTACGGCTGAAGAATTGCCCGAACCGCCGGAGTTTGAGGTCAAAGAGCCTATCGGCTATCAGCCGTGGTCCAAGTCCGAGTTTGTGGCCATACAAGAGGACGTTTGGACAATCATGCCGTCCGGCGATGTTGAGGTCGATTCGCAAATCATTCTGCGAAAAGGCCCCGAGGATGTCAGCACCATGCCAATCAAACTCCCGTGTCCCAGTGCCACGCTGAAATCCGTAACGCTGGGCGGACAGGATGTCACGTTCAGGGCCAAGGGAGACGGTCAATATGAGCTGCACCTGCCTTCAAAGAAGCTTCTGGTCGGCAACACGGCGATGATGTGTAAATGGACGGTAGAATTGAAGGCGCTGCAAAAGACCAGTTACGGCTTCGATGTTCCCCTCAAGAGCCTTGTCCCGGTTATGGAATACAGATTGACGGGAGCCCTGGGACCGGATTGCGGCTGGGCGTTCACCAAGACACCGGAAGAGACCTCCAAGCTCCTCTTCACCCAGCAACTGCGCGAGCCAAAGGACGTTTTCGGCACATGCGGCTTTGTGATAGAGAAGACCAACTGACAATACGCAATATCGGCCATCGGAGCCGGGCACACCAGGTCCGGCTCCTTCGGTCAAGGGAGAGCCAACAGCGCACGGTCAGTCGATGTCGCCACCGCAGTGTCTGTGAAAATAAACTGGCGCGCTGTTGTGGGTTTTGTTACTCTTTGTCTG
>CAZGMJ010000124.1:0-7017 GCA_964526785.1 uncultured Pirellulales bacterium | reverse complement strand
GTGGGCCTTGAGCCACTGGTTGATCACGTGAACGAACACCCCGTTGCAGCCGTGGGCCTCGACCTCGTCCATGTAGGCCTCATACACCCTCGGATCGGTCAGCGTCGGCGTGATGTCGGTCCAGCCAGAGCCCTCGGGGTTGCCGAACTTGCGCTGGTTCATGTACGTAGCGGGGAGGAACCCCTCCAGATCGTCCGGGCCGCCCACCTGGCGTGCAAACTTGTTTCCCCGGTGCGTGACAAAGCCGCGCATCTGCGGATCGGGATGCTTCGAGACGACGATCTCGCCTCTGCGGCCGTGCAGGTCGTCGTCCTTCGTCGTGCCGTTGCGACCATCGGCCTGCGTGGTGACGTTCCACTTGCCCGTCCGCGTGCCGGTGAAGCGGAACTTCCAGGTATCCTCGCCGGCGTAGAACATCTCGGTGACGCGATTCTCTTTGCCCGATTCGTGCGTGAACGTCGCCTTCGCGACCAGATCGAACGGGTTGCCCTCGTGCGACGCGTTCTTCAACGTCCATTCCAGCGTCGGAGACCACAGCGTGGTCTTGCTCTGGCCGAACCTGGCCGGGACCATCTGCTTCGCGCTATCGGCCGCAAGCGCCGAAGACACCATGGATGCCGTCAGGCACAGGACCAGCACGAACTTCCTTCCTATCTGATGACTCATTGTGGTTTCCTTCATTTACTTGTCTGTTTGTACTGCGTATTCATTCATCAATGCTTCAGCACGTCGGCCGGGATGGCGGTCTTCTCGATGCCCGGGCCTTTCCACATGACCTCGAGGCCCTCGCCGCCGCGGCTTTCGAAGAAGCCGACGCGGATGCGATGCATGCCGGCCTTGAGGTTGATCTTGCCGGAAGCGGCAAGCATGCCATGCAGGCCATCGTTGTCGACGACCTTCTCGTCGCCGATGTACAGGACGCTTCCATCGTCGGAGACGGTGGAGAAGGTATACATGCCATCGGCTGGCGCCTCGACGTAGCCCTCGAACCACAGCGCGAAATTGTCGCCGGCTTTGGCTACGCCCAGGCCGAAGTTCTTTGTCGCGCCCTTCTTCTTGGCATCCAGATCCTCCGGATCCGGCACGGCGCCCCACTTGCCTTCGTAATAGCGGTAGCCAAGGCCCGGCGAAGTGGACAGAGCCACATCCGGCTCGCGCGGCGCGACGAAGCGGTAGGTCCTGTGCCCGACGCCGCCGCCCTGGTCGCCCCAGAAGCAGCGGGCCTTGACGGTGGTCGTCTGGTTGACGGTGAACGGGCCGGTGTACCGCTTGGAATTCAACGCCGGTTCCGAGCCGTCGAGCGTGTAGCGGACGGCCACGTCGTCGGCGCTCAGGCCCTCAGGCAGCGAGAGCGAGACGGTCACCTTCTTGCCCTCCGCCCACGTTGCGCCCTGGGGTTGGACCTTCGGCCAGCGGCGGCGCATCGGGTCGTCGGGCATGGCCGACTCGTTGATGGCGCTGTACAGGCCGAGATTGAGGTTGTTCGGCGGAACGCGGAACTCCTTGACCTGATCGCCGCGGATCTCGATGGCCTGCCGGGCGCGGGCCTTTCCGCCGGCCCAGGCGTACTGGAAATAGGTCGCGGTCAGCGATGCGTCCCTGGTGATGAAGTAGGGCACGCCCCGCGACATGTCCAGGCCGGGCATGGGCGGTGCGCCCTGCCACTCGTAGTCCTTTGGACCGAAGTGGTCGCGGAAGAACCCGCCCAGAACCTCGGTCTTCCCGCCGTCGGTGGTGATCGCATGGATCGCCGGTGCCTCGGTCTTGAAACCGAGCACGCACACGTCGGCCCCTCGGTTGCGGATATAGACGCGCGAAGCCTTGGCGTTGTTGAAGGGGTTGTTCTCCATGTTGCACTGGCGGACGACGACCTTTGCCGGCGCGACGAACGTCGAATAGCCCAGCCCCTCGTCAATGAAGATCTTCCGCGCCTCGGGCGTGTTGCGGAATCCCGTCCAGTCGTTGGACTGGAAGTAAACGGTGCGGGGCGTGGCGATTTCGACGCCGATCGCTCCGCCGTCGGCGCTGATCCACTCCACCGAAATCGGGTGTTCGCCCTCGCCCTCGAAGCGCAGCACGGGTTTGTCGGCCTCGACGAACGCGCGGCCCGGGCCGCGGATTTTGGTGCCGAACCCGAAGCCGATCATCCGGCGGACGTTGCCGCGGACGCGGATCGTCTCCGTTACGTCATAATCGCCGCCGGGCTTGAAGAACAGCGTGCGGGCGCCCGAGTCAACCGCGGACTGGATGGCCTGCGTGTCGTCCTCGGCCGAGTCATCGACGACCTTCCACTTCGACCGCGGCTCCTCGAAGATCGGCGGGGGGCTTTCGGCCAGGGCCAGGGCGCGCAGCGGCGTGCCCTGGTAGACCTTGTGCTGCGGGCCGAGCACCTTCTCGTCGATCGAAGCGCCCGGAACGACGCGCCCGTTCTCCTTCAGCGCCGCGCGGTAGCCGCGCGTCTCGACGTGGCTGAGAATCCCCGAGCCCTTGACCTGCTCGATGGCGCAGTGCTGCGGCGAGCCGCCGGTCAGCTTGGCGCCGACCAGCGCCAGGTTCGCGATCCCCCCGTCGTTGCGGATCGCCGGGACCTTGTTCTCGCTGACCAGGTTGTGGATCGTCACGGGGAAGCGGTTGTGGATGCCCACCTTGTTCTGGTTCTTGAGGGTGATGTCGACCAGCGTGCTGTGGGAGACGTTTGCGGTGGTCAGGATGCCGGTGTCAAAGCCCTCGATCGTGACGCGGCGGAGCATGCCCGGGCCGAACTCGGTGCTGGACAGGTCGATGCCGATCCGGCCGCTGCCGTCGCCCGAGCGCACGACCACGTCGCCGACGTAGCCGTAGTTGTGCGTGATGTAGTCGATCCCGACGGCGCCGGGGTTGTTCTTCCCGGTGTCGATGGTCATGTCGAGGATGTAGTTTCCGAACGCCGCGTTGGCGCGGCTGTCGCCGCCGTAGCTCGTCATCTTGTCGGCGGCCCAGAGCACCGGCTTCTTGTTGCCGGGCTTGTTGAATCCCTGGCAATTGTCCTTGAGTTTGATGATGGTCTTGCCGGCGCCGTCACCGACGAACCAGGTCCGCCGGCCCCAGTGAATGGTGTCGCTGACGACGTAGGTACCGGCAGGGACGTAGATGACCATGTACTCAAAGGGTGCGCCCCTGCGTACGGCCAGGGCCTTGCGGAACGCTGCGGTGTCATCGGTCACCCCGTCGCCCTTGGCGCCCTGGTTCTTGACGCTGCGCCACTCGCAGTATCTCTGGCTCTTGGGGAAATCCTCGGGACGCACGGGCGTGGCGGCAGGCGCATTGGCCGCCATCACTGCGGCTATGCAGGCCGCCAGTCCCAGCATTCTCGTTGCCATCGTCATCGTTGATTCCTTTCGTCAGGTTGGTCTCTGCGTGTTCTGCTTCAGTGACTGAGCGCATCGGCGGCGATCGGCTGCTTGTCCATGCCCGGGCCCTGCCAGTGAACCTCGAGCTCCTCGCCGCCGCCGGCTTCGAAGTACTCGACGCGGATGAGGTGCCGGCCTTGAGTGAGGCGGACCCTGCCGCTGTTCTCTTCCGGTCCATGGACACCATCGTTGTCGACGATGCGCTTGCCGTTGATGTACAGGGCGCTGCCATCGTCGGATGATGTGTAGAAGGTGTATTCACCGGACTTCGTGACATTCAGGTAGCCGCTGAAGACAAGGCCGAAGCCTTCCTTCTGCTCGGTGACGCCGAGATCGAATCCTCGTGCGACACCGCGCTTGACGGGTTCGAGATCGCGGAACTGCGGCAGGTTGCTCCACAACCCACGGTACAGCTCGTAGTACAGCCCGGGCTTGACTTCGCCCGGTCCACCGAGGAACGCAAATTGCGCGAACGTCGCGTCGCCGGGCAGGAGTTGGCCATCGCGGAAGCATTGAGCCCGGAGCGTGGTGTCCTGCGTGATGGGCACCGGCTGTTCGTACAGCCTGGACTTGGCGGTCGGCGGGCTCCCATCGAGGGTGTATCGGATACGCACCCCCTTCTTGTCTTCGCCGTTGGTCTGGTAGCTGATCTCGACCATCACCTTCTCGCCATCGCGGTACACCCCACCGAACGGTGAGACGGCCGGGTGCCAGCGCTGGTTGGCGAAGGCGAGCTTGGCCCGCTGCATGTCGGTCAGGACGTTCTCGACCATCCAGGGGTAGAGTTTCTCATCGCCCATCGCCTTGGCCCGCTCGCCTTGTTCCCCGAACACGCCGAATGCGGAGACGTTCTCCGGGTGCTTGACGGTGGGCAGGAAGTCCTTCTCGGAAATCTGCCACGCCTTGTCCTTGATACGTCGCTTCTGTTCGCCGGTGAGCTTGAGCACGTCGATGAGATCTTCGCCGTTGACCGAGCGTTTGTAGACCCGGTGGCACATCTTATCGCGGCCATGCTTGGTCACGCGGTACGTGTGCCATTGGGTGAGCTGCTCCGGCGTTAGCAGACGCAACAGGTCCTCTGAAGCCCCGCCCTGGATCGCCAGCTTATAGTGGGCCTGAACGTAGACCAGCTTCTTCAGTTTGCGGGCCAGATCGTCCTTGCCGGCCTTCTTGGCTTGCTCGGAGCGTACCTTGAGTTTGTTCTTGGGCGGTGTCGTGGTTTCGTCGAAGGCCTCGTGCGCCTCGCGGAACCGCTTGTGCAACGCCTCGGCTTTGGCGCGTTGTTCCGCGGTCATGTCCGTCACCTCGGCGACCTCCCGCCAGTGTGAGATCGCCAGTGAACGGTACGATAGCATGTCGCCGCAGCGGTTCACCCAGTCGCCCCAGTCCCCAACGGGTGGGAAGGGATGGGCGTCAACAATGCCTTCCTTGATCGCTGCCTGAATCTTTGCTTCGTCCTCCTCCCGCTCTTCCCGATCTTTGTAGCCCCAGGCCGTCGTCGTGAAGGCCAGAACCGTCAACCATAGCAATGCGTGCTTTGTGTTGTTCAACTTATTGCTCCTTTGTTCTTGATGTTCTTCTTAATGACTCAGCATTTCCGCGGTGACGGGCTGTTTCTGCTTGCCGTCGAGTTTGCGCAAGGCCATGCGGATCAGCTCACCCCAGCCACGGTCCATGAATTCGATGCGAAGGGCGTGTTTGCCCCTGGCGAGGCTGGCAAGACCGATGCTGCTGGCCGCGTCCAGATCGTTGTCAATGATCCGCTGGCCATTGACGAAGACGCGACAGGCGTCGGCCTTGGCGGTCGCCAGATACACATTGTATGTTCCGGGCGTTTCAATGTTGATGGAGCCCTCGAAAACGATCGCGAACTTGTCGCCGCGTTGCTTGGCCAGATCGACATCGAGTTCGGTCGCGACGCCCTGCCTAACCGGCCGAAGAGATTCGAAGTCGGGGAATCTTTTCCAGTCGCCTTCATAGTACTTGTACGACAGGCCGCGACGGGTCACGCCGGTGTTGTGGGCCCGGAGGAGTTCTGAATCGCCGGGGGCGGCGAATCGGTACCCGGCCTGGGCTGTGTCGCCGCGTTTCTTGCCATCTTTGAAGGAGGCGGCCTTGATAACGACGTCGCGGGTCACGGCGACCGGCCCGTCGTAGAGCGTGGATTGGGCGGTGGGCTCGGCGCCATCAAGGGTGTATCGGATATCAAGTTCGCTGTTCTCGCTGGCCAGCGCGACCTTGACGGTCCGGCCCTTGGCATACCAGCCGGCGGGGGTTTCGAAGACCGGCGTGCCCGCGTCCTTTACGAACACCGTGTCCCCGCCCACCTGCTCGCCCTTGACCGCTTTCTCAATAGGAAATGAGTAGTTTCCCCGGCCTTCGATTTTCGGCTCGTGCCGGACATACAATTCTTCGGGTGAACCGGCGTCGTTCTCACCGTAGAACACGTTACGCCATGCATCCTTCATGGACATGTCCTGAAGCTTGATGCCGTGCTTCTCGATGTCGTTGAAGACCACCCCATTGAACTGTACGTCGGCGTCTTCCCATATCACCATATTGATGCGACGCGGTAGGTTGTCGTAGATACCCTGCTTCTTTTTGGGCACGCCGCCGGTATCGCCGGCGCCATCCTTCCGGTGGCAGGCGAAGACGAGCCGGGCCTCGGTGGGATCGGCGCTGTGCACACGTACCTTCGCGCCGGGGACAATCTCGAAACCGATGAAGCCGCGCTTCTGGCCGACCTCCCGCCACATCTTGCCCGCGAAAATCGCCTGGTGATCCTTGAAGCTGATACCGATGTAGCAGTCGCTTTCGAGGGGTCGGTCGGGTGTTCCGGCGAGCAGCGTACCGGCGACGATCATGTCCTGCTTGTGTAGCTGGTTGCCGTTCTTGGCGATCACCGAGCCGGATGTGAGCTGGAGTGTGCCTTCGGGACGGACGGTTTGGCAGCATCGCGGGCCGACGAGAACGCTCGAGTTCTCGGAGATGATTCCGCGGCCGCGGACGATGTGCGTTTCGTCTCCGGAACCGATGCCGCCGATGAACTCCATGGAGGCGGCGGGGTCGTCCTTGCGAAGGATCCACTTGCGGGCGAAACCCTTGGCGTCGATGGTCTTCCAGTCAACCGGCTGCCCGGGATCGCGACGCTCGCCGTTGAGGAAGAAGGTGTGCTTCGTACCGCGTAGGGACGCATGGCCGCCGCCGTTGAGTCGGCCGGTCGGGGCGACCCAGAGGTTGCCGTACGCACCCTTGATGCCGTTGCCAAGGAAGGTGTTGTCCTCTACGGTGATATGCCGGGCGAGGTAGGACCCGCTGCGGCCGCGCACCTGGTAGTCCTTGGCCGAGGCAGGAATGAGGATATCGGTATCCTTATCCAAGGCGGTGACCCCGCGACTGCGTCCCCAGGCCGGCCCGGACCAGACCTCGGTGCTGCCGAGTGTGGTGGTGGTCGAGCCGTTAACCAGCCAGTTGTTCGGATCACCGAACCGACCGCTGCTTCCCGGATTGGCCCAGACCATCAGACGCCTGGGCCTGTCCCATTCTTGCGTGGTATAGGCGGGCTCGCGGCCTTCGGCCGGCGGCTCATTCGGCCAATGCACGCGACCGAGCAGTTGCTTATCGTCGG
>CAZGMJ010000123.1:0-7071 GCA_964526785.1 uncultured Pirellulales bacterium | reverse complement strand
GAGGATCGGAAACGCTAACGAGTTGTCATGCGGCGAAGCCGCTTAGTCCAAATGCTCGCCGGGCTGGCAAAACTGCGGGATCACTACGAGGGACAATACTGGTTGGAGATCTTCATTCTAAATGGAGTCACGACAGTCGAAGCTCAACTGAACATGCTGACTCATTGCGTAAAGCTGATTGCGCCGGACAAGGTGCAACTCAATACGGTGACCCGGCCACCCGCTGAGCAGTATGCTGAGTCCGTTCCTCCGGAGCGACTCCATCAGATCGCCGACGATTTGAGCAATCACTGTGAAGTTATTGCAGCATACCCAGATACGCACGCTACGAATGATTTCCAACTCACTCGCGATGACATCTTGAACCTGCTCAGGAGAAGACCCTGCTCGCTGAAGGATATCGCCAACGGACTTTGCATGCATATCAATGAAGTGACCAAACAAATCAACCGGCTGGTATCTGACGGAGAAATCAAGACCGCCATTGAACACGGTACTGTCTACTACGAAGCGGCCTTGTGATGTTTCTGCTTTGCAGAGATTGCACTGTATGACCAGTAAACACATCAAATGATAACTTTGAGGGTTTGTGTCTGTTGGAGAGTGCACGCAGGGTGCCGTAAGTCCCAGTGTTGTTTAATTCATTGTTTCACGCCAGTTATGTTTTGTCAAAGCCCCAACTGAGCAAGATAGCGTCGAGCATTACGTGTAAGTTGTATTTTGTGCCATCCTATCAGCTGTCCAAAGACGGCTCTCTCGCTGTTGGTTTCATAAGAAGTCTATAGACAACGCGCCGACGCCGAGTAATCGCAGGTCCGCCGAATTCTTCGACTTCTTTGAAACCGATCGATCGAATGATCTCACTTGGATATTTCAACGTTTCCCTGCGAAAGAAACCGGCGGGGTACTCCTGGAACTCAGCACATACGTATCTGCCGCCAGGTGTGAGAACTCTGAATAGTTCTTTCAATGCCGATTCTATCTCCGCATCCTCCAGCAGATGAAACACCAGGCAAGAGAAGACAACATTGAAGTACTCATGCGGATAGGGCAGCATCACAGCAGTCCCGGTGGTATATCTCAGGTTGGGACATTTGTTTGCGGCCTTCTTCCTTGCAACTTTTATCATTTGTGGGCCGATATCCAAACCACATACAACCATATCATCGCAGAGCTCTGCCAGTCGTAATCCTAACATCCCAGTTCCACAACCGACATCCAGGACTTTCTCGCGACCATGAAGATTGGCCAGTTCAACCAGAGCATCATGGACTTTCACAATACTGCGACTCGCCCAATAATCGTAGAGACCGGCAATCGCACTGAAATCAAGGATCTTGTTGACTATGTAAGACACGATCGATTGTGCGTTAAAATGCCCTTCTTCAATATTCCTCTATAAGAATCTCTCTTATCCGGCCTTCACAGTATAACTCACTGGACAACTGACTGAGTTTGAAACCAGACAGAATTTCTCTGCCAATTCGGCCAATTCCGACAATTCGTTCCTGATCTTCGGCGCCCTCACTGTGGCCTGCACGTTCACACTGGTGAACCGCAGGCCATTTTTTGTCTTTTCGACTATTCCTTCAGCTTCCGCCTCATAGGACTCGATCTCTGCATTCGATTTGTCGGCAAAATGGTAGAACACCAGCATCAGACAACTGTTTATGGAGGCCACAAACAATTCTTCCGGATTAAGCGTTTCGGTACTGCCCCCATACTCTACAGGTGGCCCAATCCTTGCGTCCTTCGCCCCGCTCATGGTTGTCACAGCCGAACTTCCCATTTCACAGCATATCGTATTTTTAAATGAAGCCATTTGCACGTCGCTCCTCTACTCATAACAGGACTCACATTTGCTACGTTCATTGTCTATGTCGTTGCCCCAGCAGGCACAGCACGATCTGGTTTTGTCAACCATCTGCTCGTATTCGTCTTCAGTATCCTGGTTCCCACCCCCAATGGTCACGCGATCTTCTTGAACGGCCACATGGCCACGCCCCCGTCCAGAACACGGATCTTCTTGAACCCCGCTGCCTTAAGGATCAACGCCGCCTCGTAGCCTCGCAGCGAAATCTTGCAAAAGGTAACTATCTCCTTGTCCCTTGGCAACTCATCAAGTCGCCCACGCAAAGATCCCAAAGGGATCAGCGTTGATCCCGGCAGCCTAACCTGCTCATATTCTTTGGGTGAACGTACATCCAGGAATACAAAGTCGCGATTGTCTTGCAGCATCTGCTTTACTTCTGCCGGTGCGACTCCTTCCATGTAACCGTCCATCTTGTTCCTAACTACATTGGCTGCCGTGATGATATTATCCATTGCAGGAGAAAACGGAGGTGCATAACACAGATCGGCATTGGCCAATTGATCTACTGTCATTCCGGCAGTCAAAGCCATAGCTGCGACATCGATGCGTTTGTCTCCCGCTCCTGGACCCACAGCTTGAGCACCCAGCAGCTTTCTTGAATCGCGATCCGCAATGAGTTTTAGCATCAGGAGCTTGGCTGGCGGCATGAAGTGCGCCTTGTCCGGAGCCGGTGCCAACGCCGTTACAACGTCGTAGCCCTTCTCTCGTGCCACCGCTTCCCCCAATCCCGTTCGCGCCACACAGAAATCGAAAACCTTGCAGACCGTACTGCCCAGCACCCCTGGGAAGCGATCCTGACAACCGCAGATGTTGTTGGCCGCAACGCGTCCCTGTTTGTTGGCTGTCGAGCCCAGTGGGACAAAGCAAGGTTCACCGGTCATCATATCCTTACACTCAACGCAGTCACCCGCCGCATAGATGTCCAAGTCGCTGGTCTGCATGCGCTCGTTGACTTTGATAGCGCCCGTTACCCCCACATCTATGCCGGCCGCCTTGGCTAATGTCACATTTGCGCGAACGCCAATGGCCATGATCACCATATCGGCTGCGATGCGCCCGGCACTCGTACGAACACCCGTAACGCTCTCATTGCCCTCGATAGCATCCACCTTCGTGTTGGTCATTACTTTGACACCGTGTGATTCCATGTGCTGCTCGACAAGAGGCACTATGTCGGAATCCAGAATGCGTAGAATCTGTGGCATCATCTCCACGATAGTCACTCGGCAGCCCCGTTGAACAAGCGCTTCGGTAATCTCAACACCAATCAACCCTCCGCCCACAATGACAACATCTTTGGCTTTGTCCTGGGCAAGCACGGACCGAATACCTTCGGCGTCGTGTACACCTTGAAGTGTAAAGACGTTCTCCAGATCAGTTCCCGGTATCGGCGGAACAAAAGGCCTAGCTCCCGTCGCAAAGACGAGCTTGTCATACTCCAGCCACGACACCTCTCCGTCCAACAGACTGCGAAGCTGCAGTCGCTTTTCATCACGGTTCACTGAAATGGCCTCGGTTTCGTTAAGAACCTTCACATTCTTGACATTTTGGAAGAAGACTGGATCGCGTACGGTTCCAACAGGCGTGCACATCAATTCCTTTTGGTCCTTCACAACCCCGGAAACGTAATAGGGCAACCCACAACCCGCATACGATAGGACCTTTCCCTTTTCCACAATGGTTACCTCCGCGTCCTGGCATAGACGGATAATTTTGGACGCAATTTTGGGACCAGCTGCGACCCCACCTATGATCACAATATGCAACGGATTACTCATTTGCTCAACTCCTGTTTGTGTGGACGTCTTGCTCTTCTTCAATGGTAGAGAGACCATAATCTTAGCGCCACCGAGGTCGGCTTTGCCAGCCTCAACATTCCCATCGGCTGCTACGGCAATCGCACGCACCATGGCCAATCCCAATCCACTGCCGGGACTCGATGATCTCTTCGCATTGCCCGTTCGTACAAACGGCGTGAAGACCTGCTCACGCAGGTCTTCGGGTATACCGATTCCGGAATCAGCTACCGTAAGCGTCAATGTGGTTCCGTCATCTGCTAGCGAAAAACGTACACAGCCGTGGTCAGGGGTGTACTTGAAAGCATTGTCCAGAAGTGCTTCCGTCATCTCCGTGAAAAGAGCGGTATTCATACGTATAACGCCTTGCATATCACCGATTTGGGCGGCAAACTCGATATTTCGTCTTTTCGCCTGTGCCGAATACTTGTCGGTAATTCGATGCGCCAGTCCGAGCACATATTGTAGTGACAACACTTCCATTTGGCCGCGATGCAGGCGAGTAATTGTTAGCAATCGATGAACAGCTTGTTCGGCTTGTCGGCATCGATGATCCGCTTTCACAAGCAGGTCCCGCTGTTGATCGGAAATTGGCCCCGAATAGCCAGCGAGTACCGTTTGCAGAAGCGACCGAGCAGCAAGCACCGGCGAACGCATCTGATGGCTGCCTAGGGATAGTATATGCAGAGCATCCTCAGAATCCACGTGCTTATTCACTCTTTTATCAACGCTATGGGACAATTTGCTTATCTCCAAATGTCAAGACGAGTGAATCTTCAGAGCTTCAATCTATACCTGGCATAACAAGGATATCGCCGGTAGCAGCACATCGATTCCTGCCGTGCGGCCGATTCCTTGTCATCTTAGTCGGCGATCCGCTGAATATTTGGATCGAAGCCAACCTCTACTAAGAAGGCTTCCTTCCGTCTGCTTCAAATGCTTGGATTCCTCGGCGTGCCGCAGCTTCGTAGTCATCTATCGGAAGCTCAGCCATCTGCGTAGCTTGGCAAACGACCTGCAACACATTTTCCGGCGTTGCACCTACAGCCAATGCGCGTCGTACACACAAAGCGACTACGTGCAGTTCGCGTTGATGCGCAATGGCGGCGGCCAAAGCAATCAGCTCCCTGGATTTCGGCAATAGTCCCCGAGTGGACTCGCCTTTGGCCTTCTTTTCGTGTTCATTCAGTGATTGTCGTACATTATCGACGGTGCTCTTTTCTTCTTCTATTGCAGAAGATGCAGAGGAATTGAATATCTTGCACATTAAAACTACATCCCGGCGATTAGCAAGCTGTTCAAAACTGTCTCGCAAGCACCGAAATACGGATGCAATATCGCCAGTCACCTCAATCCCTGACAATCCAGGTGCGATAGTAAGTCCACAGCGATTGATCGCATCACGTAATTCCATGGCCATATCAGAGCAGGGTGGCTCATGCAATTGCCCTATCCGCAAATCCATTTTGATCTTCACCGCTCTACCCTCTGCAACAGAAGTACTAAGAGTGTTCACATGCGCGCTTAAGAGAACGTGCACCCCAGACACCACAAATCGTCAGCAGAACGCAAGACCCACCACGAATATATCAGTTTCGCTAGATAGTACCAGTACTTATGTCGAATATTCGAAAAAAGTAGATCATTCGACACGCACTTCTTGCCTGACATGAAGATGCTGTGTCTGTACTCGAGAGCGGAACCAATAGCCAACTACTGTGATTTGAGACTCGAACAACAACTTGAGAATGGAAGACTTGCGTCCAGAAGAAATCTGTCACAAAAGAGCCTTACTGGCATCCCACCTATTGGTGTTGCCACATAGCGGACATGTGGAACGGAAGAGGTATATGCTGTCCAATTCTGGCCAACCGAGGTACACTGCATGCGGATCGGTCTTGCCAGTCCAGGCCAGCAGAAAGGAGATGAACGATGAAAAGACTGGTGAAAACCTGGCTAAGACGGAATAGAAAAGGTTCGTATGTGTATTATCTGCGTTGGATCGCAGAAGATGGGCGTGAGAAGTATCAATCCCTCGGACATTGCGACAAGCGGCTTGCCGAGCGCCAACGACGCGAAAAGGAACTCGAGTTGGTTCGGACTGTCGAACAGCCGCAGACCATGAAGCTCAGTGAACTGTTGGAGGATTACGTGCATCGCACACGCACACGCACACAGATCGAGCGTTCCACGGCCAAGCTGGGAGCCTACTGCATGCGGCATCTGATCGCAGCAGTGGGCGATATCCCCGCCGAGCAGGTTACGTTCAAACACTGTGAGTTGCTCCAGCAGTACTGCGTCGATAACGGTCTGGGGCCGGCATCGGTGAATATGCACAGCAAACTGATCAGCCGCATATTCACACTGGCGGTCAAACGAGGCCAATTGTTGCAGAATCCCTTCGATGGAGTCCGGCTGATCAAGGTACCCAAAAAGCTGATCCGGCTGTTCAGTGAAAGGGAGTTCAACACGCTGCTCGTTGCAGCGCCGACACTTCTGTGGAAGGCACGGATCCTGCTGGACAAGACCACAGGACTTCGCAGAGGCGAGGTACTGAATCTGACGGTCAATGATGTGGATTTTGCCAAGGGCAGGATCCTGGTGCAGCCCAAAGAGGATGCCCAGCATACATGGCGCTGGGTCATCAAGGACAAGGATCGTCGGGAGCTTCCGCTTGTCGATGAAGTCGCGCAGTTGCTGCGTGAAATCCAGGCAACCCTCCCGAAGGATCAGCCGTATCTCTTACTCTCGCCCCAGCGCTATCAGCATCTGATGATGTTGAAATCCAAAGGCAAGTTGATCTACGAGATGCGCAAATGTCCGGACGGCAACTTCTGTCGCAACTGGAAGGTGATCGTCAAGAGAGCCCGGATCAAGTATGCCGTATTCCGCGATCTGCGGAGCACATGCATCACCGAATGGTTCGAGAAGGGACTGTTGCCGCACGAAGTCCAGAAGCTGGCTGGTCACGCAGATATCAACACGACCATGAAGTACTATGTCGGAATCCGAGAGTCTCTGATCGATCGAGCAAGAGGCGCCAGCAGGGCTGCCTTAGGCGAGCATTTCAGTGCGCATTTCGTGCGCGCCCGCCGAAAAGGCAGTAAGATGTCACGAAGCAAGGCTCCACAACCTCCTGCAAAAAAGCGACTTACAGACAAGAGAGATTCCGCCGCATAGTGCGATTGCCACTTATCAAATAGGTAAACCCTCGGGAAATCCCCATTTCCAGGCCAAAAACCGCCATCGCCAGTGCGCATGATCTGCCTCATTCTGGGCCCTATCACAGGTCCAACCAACTCATCAATTCCACCGTTGGCGCCGCACCCCTTTCTACTCCATCCACAGCTCGTTGACACGCCTCGCTCGCCGCCGGCGAGGTCGCCACGAGCACGATCCTAT
>CAZGMJ010000122.1:0-7211 GCA_964526785.1 uncultured Pirellulales bacterium | reverse complement strand
CAGTGGAACAACTATTGGCAAAAGGCCACACTGCCCTAAAATGTTCACAGACACGCAGCAAACGATTTAGCCGTTTTTGTTTTGACATCGCAATCCCCTCCTGCTATAATGAAAGGGAAGTTAAAGGGTGTAAACTGCAGCTTTAGGGGGCCTCTCAGGCGGATCATAAACTGCTTATCACCCGGGTTTTATAACAATCAGCGTATCTCGTGTGAGGAGAAGCGATGAAGAACGTCTCTATCCGATGCATCTTGCTGGCCGTCGTCCTCGTAGGTATTATTCTGTCCTGTGGTTGCGCATGGGATCAGCCGGGCGAGACGGCCGCAGAAGGCAGTCGACGCCATTCCCGCGTGTTTCGCATAAACCGCCAGGAATTCTGGAGCGACCTCGACAGGGCTCTGCTGCTCGATCAGCCCAGCAAACTCACGGATAAACGCCTGCCGTAAGCACGCATCTGCTCA
Organism: uncultured Pirellulales bacterium; assembly: GCA_964526785.1. Lineage (GTDB taxonomy): Bacteria > Planctomycetota > Phycisphaerae > Sedimentisphaerales > Anaerobacaceae > CAZGMJ01. The sequence continues at coordinate 6,750 of CAZGMJ010000122.1, read as the reverse complement.
GAGGCTTGACAAGCAGTGGTATAGTGGGCTGTCATGCGCCTGCAGGATGCTTGCCATACTCGCTTATACCGGGGTCCTGCCTCAGAATCTGTATACCAGTTTTACGAACACGGCCCGCACGTCTTCCTCGGCCGATCCGTAATCGTTGAACAGCACGTAGAAATCCGTCGTCCTCTTTACCGGCCAGGAGAACAGGACCGTCACGTTATGGCGATCCTCTGATGTCTGTTCGAGCGTAAGCTTGATTCTGGCATTCCAGACGAAGCTGTATTGGGTCACCGATCGCCACAGCCAGATGTTTTCGTCCCCGCCCACCCGCTGATCCTTGACGCGAAAATTGCCGGTCAGCGTGGTCACCAGCCGATCCGTAATGCGCGAGGGCTTGTCCAGGAAGTACTCGTGATAGGGCTCGGTCTCATATACCCCCCTCTCAAAGCCAACGCTGAAGGAATCCCACATATCCCGCTCTTCATTGTACTCCAGCTTGAACTGATCGTAGCGGTTCTCGAACGGCGCGTGAAAGTTGTCGCCCCGCGCATACCACAGTTCGATTTCATTCTGGAAACAGACCCCCGCCCTCTCTTCGAAATCCCGAAGCTTTGTGTTGTTCTTGCCGTCGCGATAATAGTCGATATCCGAAGTAACGCTGAACCATCGCACGAAACTGTCCGCCAGATTCTTGCGGTATTGCAGATACGAGCCGGGACCTCGAATGTCTCTGCGCGGGATGTAGCCCAGATCTGGCTTGAAGCCCCGGGAAATATCGCGATAGTGAAATCGGTACCAGAACGGTTGTGTTCCCCCGCCCAATGACGTATAGAGCCCGTGCCCGTCACGATCCACTTTGCCGTCGGTCTCGATCCCGTTCGAATCGCGCAGCCCAAGCATCTGGGCGGTCACGGACGTAGTCTCGTTGAGATACAGGCGCGAATCCAGGCCGCCGCTGGTGTTGCTGCCTCCGGACCGGCGGGAATCGGCCCAGATGCCGCCCACGTGAGAACTGTCGGCAACATTGTATATCATCCGGCCGACGTTGAAATTGCCGCGCGGCTGAAGGCCCTCCCGCTGGATATCGCCGCGTACGTTCACCATCCCCATCGCCCACTTCCTGCTCTGGCCCGTTACCTTCGCTCCGGCCTGGATATCGGTCAGTCGCCGGCTGTAGTAGATATTCATGGGCGTTTCAAAAAGCTCGCTGCCCTCACGAAAGAAGGTCCGGCGTTCTTTCAGAAAACGCTCGGTATCCCTCAGTTCGATGGTGTCCGGGTCGGCCTCCACCTGTCCGAAATCGGGATTGATCGTAAAAGCGCTGACGTAATTCGAATTCAAGCGCATCGACACGTCCACACCCGTCGAAAACGTATTGCTGCTTTGGTGCAGGTCCGCGTTGCCGCTGACGTATGTCTCGAAGGCGGGCTCGCAGTCTACCTCGGCGCCGGCCAGATCGAGATTCGTCAGGACACCGTAATGTTGCGGACTGCTGGCCTGGCTGTGGGGAAAGTACCAGTAACTGCTTTCCTGCTTACTCTTTTCGACACGCCTGAAGTTGACTCCCCACTCCACATTGTTCTTTCGCTGAAACAGCATGTTGCCTATCGGAATAGCCATCTCGGCAAACCAGCGATTCTCGCCAACTTCCGCCGCAGCGAACCATTCGCATCCCCACGAATCATCGTAGTCAAACAACCCGATCCGCGCATCATAGCGAGTACCCAGCGTGTTGACGGTGAAAATGTATGCACGCCTGCGATCGCGAAATGTGTCGAAACGCACCTCGACTCGATCCTCGTCCTGGAGGGACTGATCGTACTTTCGCTCCACGGCAATGATCTGTTCGGGATGCGGCTCGACACATTCGAACGCCACGTAGATGTTCTCGTCATCGTACAGCACGCGCACGATGGTCTGTTCGGTGGCCTTCTGTTCGCTTCGATAGTCGGTGAAACCGGTCGTGCTGTGTGCTGCTTCCCAGCAGGCATCATCCAGACAGCCGTCAATCACGGGCGGTTGCTCGGTCCTCCGAGCTCGCAGGCAGCGCACCGGCCCCTGGGCCAGTGTGACAACCGGATAAACAAGCAGGCTGATAGCCGGCAGGGCCATGGACAAGAACTTCACGTATTTCATTTACTGCTAATTGTGTCTATCAGCCCTGCCGCAATGTGCATGCAATCTCCCAACCGGGCAAGTGACAATCATCGGGGTTCAAACACAGGTCGGCCGGATTCTAAACCATTGCACGCCTCACGGCAAGCAGTGACTAGAAAAAGAGCACCCCGGACGCAGCAATTTTGGAAGCTCACCTCGGCAGTCGTACCGGATCGGTCAAAACACATGCATTGGGAGTGGTACCTTGTGGCCCAGAGCAATATGGCTCGTCTGGCCGGCTGACATCCTGTCAAGTCGCACCGCCTCATTTCCACGTATCCTGCGCTGACAACAACCCTCCAGACCGGAAAACCTTGTCTCGAGACAAGGTTCATCAGGACCTCACTCACCTATAAGATTACATATGTAATCTTCCGAGTGGATTTTGCTCGGTTTCCTGCGAACAAACCGCCCGTCCTCGCGAAAACAATAGTAGTGTGGTTTACCCCGCCTTTATTGACTGAACGAATTGGAACAAGAACGTGAACGGCCGCGACGGTGACGGAAAAGTCGTTGACCTCGTTGTCCGATATATGTTAAGATAAGGTAAGTTAAGATGTAAAAACGCAGATTGTACATCATCTGCGACAGTTTTCTGAGGACGAAATGGAAGATGCGCGGCGGGTGGTTTCTATCCAATCTCCTGACGATGACAATCCCTTCCAGAATATGAATTCTGCACTGGAGACCATTTATGCCTGCTGACAGAAGCCGTATCTGCTCGACTTCAATGATTCTGTTCCTTCTCTTCGGCTTGATGGCGATAAACCCCGGGGCGTATGCGGATGTGATTACGGATGTAACGCGAGGCGGTTCCAGCGGAAACCCGGCACCGGTTGTATATCCACTGCCCCTCGGCGAAGAGAGCCTCTGTTACGTGGATCGCACACACGTGTATCGGACTGTTCCTGAGGCATTAACGGACTCGGAGTACATACTCACGTCCAACGACGATAAGACGGTCGCGAATTACTCCCTACAAGTCACCCTCGCCCAGAGCGCAACGGTGTATATTATCATCGACAATAGAGTAGGCGATACGCCCGGAGGTCATGGAGTGGCTCCGAATCTCTCGGCGGCGGGCATGACGTGGGTCGGCGAACTGGGATTCACGGATACCGGCAGCGACATTGGAATCGACGAAGGCGGCGACGGCGACATCGACAATTACTCGTCGGTATTCTCTCTCAGTGTCTCGGCCGGCACGACGACTCTTGGTACGCAGAACGACACCGGCAGCAGGAATATGTACACCGTCGCCGCGAAGGCCGGCAGCGGGCAACCCGCCAACAATCCGCCGCAGGTGGATGCCGGCGACTACGAAGCCCTGACCTGGCCGGAGGATACATTGCAGTTGACCCCCTGGGTGGAGGATGACGACCCATGCGGTCTGGAGCAACTAAGCGTGCAGTGGACCGCGCTGAGCGGCCCCGGCGAAGTGGGCTTCGAACCGTCCGATAGCGTAGCCGACGCATGCGCCGTTTTTTCCGAACCCGGCACATATCTCCTGCAAATCGACGTCTGGGACGAGCTTTCCCAACATGCCGTCTCACAGGTGACAATCGAGATTATCAGGACGCTCATCGGCGATCTCAATAGTGACAAGAAAGTCAACAGATCGGACCTCTTCCTGTTTGCACAGCAATGGCTCGATCCAAGCGGAAGCCAGGCGGATTTTGACGGTGAAGATGGTGTCAATGCCACCGATTTTGCCTTGTTGGCTTCCAACTGGCTGACCGGCGACGGCGCCCAGCTCCTGATCAACGAGTTCCTTGCGCAGAACCATATTTCGTCAACCGATCCGCAGGGACAGAATGAGGACTGGATCGAGATATACAACGCCGGCGATGAACCGGTTGATCTGGCCGGCTTCTACCTCACGGACGATTTCGACACCCCCATGAAATGGCGATTCCCGAGCGGGAATACCGCGCAAACACTGCTTCTGCCGCAGGACTATGTCGTCGTTTGGGCGGATGAGGATGTGGGTGACGCTGGACTGCATGCGTCCTTTCAACTGGATTCCGATGGCGAGCAGATCGCACTCTACGATACGGACGGGGCCACACTTCTCGACTCCATAGAATTCGGCAATCAGGATGCCGATATCTCCTTTGGACGGCAGTTTGACGGCGCAAAGAAGTGGGTAACGCTCGATCCGAGTCCCGGACAGACAAATAACGGCTCGTTCATAAATATCGTTGAAGACACGCAGTTCAGCCATGACCGCGGTTTCTATGATGAACCGTTCTTCCTTGTCATCAACTCGGATACCGAGGATGCCACGATTCGCTATACTGTAGATGGCAGCACCCCTACCGAGACGCACGGCATCGTTTTTTCCAGTCCGGTCTTGATAGGCACGACGATGACGGTCCGTGCGGCCGCATTCAAGTCGGGATGGCGACCGACGAATGTCGATACCCATACGTACATATTTCCCGCGGACGTTCTCGATCAGGCAACAAGCTCCTCGGGCGCCCAGGACGTGCCGACCGGTTATCCGACATCCTGGGGAGGCGTCACGGGAGACTACCAGGTGGACCCGGACGTCGTGAACAACTCCAATGCCGCCAACCGCCTGACCGAGGCGGACCTGACCGCCGTTCCGACGATCTCACTCGTTATGCAAAAGGACGACTGGTTCGGAAGCAAAGGCATCTACATCAATCAGTCGCAGGACGGCACCGAACGCGTGTGCTCCTTTGAATGGATAGACCCGAATACGGCAGAAACGGCCCAGCAGAATTGCGCAATTGCCATGCAGGGAGGCGTCAGCGGCGGCGGCACGAGCCTCAATCGCTGGAAATCGTTCAAACTATCCATGAGGCCGCGATTCAAAACGACGACGGACGACCGAACGCCAACGGGAGGCCTGCCGAAATTCAATGTCGAAATGTTCCCGGATTCGCCGGTCAACAGCTTCGACACGGTAGTACTCGACGCAGTATTGAACCACTCCTGGCTCCATCCCAGCGGCGGGCAAAGGGGCACGGCCCTGTATGTCCAGGATCAATATGTTGCTGATCTGCACAACGCCATGGGCGGACACTCGCCCCACGGACGATATGCACATATCTATATCAACGGCCTGTACTGGGGTATGTACTATATCCATGAGCGACCCGACCATTCGTGGGCGGCCGAGACCTTCGGCGGCGAGAAAGAGGAATATGACGCCGTCAAACACAACGCCGGCGGAGTCATCAACAACGGGACAGGCGGCAGTGCGAGCAGCAGCTTCAATGCGATGGTCAGCGCCGCCGGCGCCGTTCAGTCGGATCCGGGCAATATCTCCAGGTATGAGGCTCTGTGCCGGCTGCTTGACGTCGACAACCTCATCACGTATCTGCTCGCCAACTGGTACACGGGCAATCATGACTGGCCGCACAAGAACTGGTACGCAACGCATCGGCAGCCGGACGGCCTCTGGCGGTTCCACTCATGGGATGCCGAGCATAGCCTCGAAGGGAGCAATGACATTGGGGAAAGTCCCTATGACATTCATTCCCGCCTGGATAACAGCCCGGAATACCGGATGCGATTCGCCGATCACATCCACCGGCATTTCTTCAACGACGGCGCCCTCACCTATCCGAGGACTTTGGAGTTGTTCCAGCAGCGAACGCAGCAGATAGACCAGGCCATTCGCGGCGAATCGGGCCGCTGGGGTGATAACAGACAGAGTACCCCCTATATGCGAACCAACTGGCTCAGTACGGTCAGCAGCAAGGCCAACGGTTTCTTCCCATCGCGATCCTCGTCGGTTCTCAATTCGCTCAGGAGCGCCGGGCTGTATCCGAGTATTGATGCACCGGTCTTCCGGATCAACGGCGGTTCGCAGCACGGCGGGTACGTCGCTGCCGGCGGCGTACTGTCGATGGCCGCGACGGCGGGGACCGTCTGGTACACGCTCGACGGCAGCGATCCGAGGCCCGTCGGCGCCGGCTCGGGCTCGAGCCAACTGATCACGCTGGTGCCGGAGACCGCCTCCAAGCGGGCGATGGTCCCGACCGCACCGGTTGGCGAGGCCTGGCGCGGCGGCAGCGCGTTCGACGACAGCGGCTGGACCGCCGGGACCGGCGGCATCGGCTACGAACGCTCCAGCGGCTATCAGAGCTATATCGATATCGACGTCGAATCGGCCATGTACAGCCGCAACGCCACCTGCTATATCCGGATCCCCTTCAACCTGCAAAACGACCCGGCCGATCTCAACTCGCTGATCCTCAGGATCCGCTACGACGACGGCTTCGTCGCCTATATCAACGGCACGGAAGTCGCCCGAGCCAACGCCCCGAGTTCCCTGTCCTGGAACTCCGAGGCCTCGGGCAGCCACAGCGATTCCGACGCCGTGAATCTGGCGGACTTCGACATTACCGCCCATCGCAGCGCGCTGCAGGCCGGCGGCAATATTCTGGCCATCCACGCACTGAATCAGTCCACCAGCAGTTCCGATCTGTTGATTTCGGCAACCCTGGCGACCACCGAGAGTACGGGCAATCCCAGTACGGTCAGCCCCAACGCCATTCGCTATACCGGTCCGCTTGCGCTGGATAAGAGCACGCACATCAAGGCCCGGGCGCTGAGCGGCAGCACCTGGAG
>CAZGMJ010000121.1:0-7687 GCA_964526785.1 uncultured Pirellulales bacterium | reverse complement strand
CCGGCTACGGTGTGGAAGCTTACAACGAGATCGTCGAGAAGCTCGAATCCGATCCGAACCGTCCGCACCTGTTCGAGGAGCGCGACACGTACCTGCGCGGCCGCGGCGGACTCACTCAGGACGGCTCGCGCCGGTTCATGTGGCGTCAGGCGATCGCCGGGGGCATGATGGGATTCTGGGGACACTACCCCAAGAGCTATTACGACAAGGGGCTTTACCCCCGCCCCGAGCAGTTCGTCTGTTTCCGCAGGTTCTGGGACGGCCGTTTTCTGCTCGACATGCGGCGCGCAAGAGATCTCACCGACGGCTTTGCCCTGGCCACGCCCGATCAAGAGCACCTCGTCGTCTACAAGGAAGACACCGAGAAGCTCACGATGGACCTGTCGGACATGACCGGCCCGCGGCCGGCCGTGGCGGTGGACACGAAGAAGACGTACCGCGAGATCGACATCGGCCCCCTCAAGGCTGGCAAGCAGACATGGAAGGCACCCCGCAAGAGCGACTGGGCCATCGCCGTCGGGGCGTTTCCCTCCCGGGGCGAGGACTGACGTTGCAGGCTCCGACGAAGCCCGGCGCCCCGCGGGCTCAGTAAGCGTGAACAGGAGAAACCATGAACCGAGGAAAGAAGATGAAAATGATTTTGGCGGCGATGGCCGTGGCGACCTTGCTGCAGATATCGCCGGCGGGCGCCGCCGAGGACGTGTCTGATCTGATGCTCAAGCCTTGCACGATCGAGCTGGTGGACGGGACGGAGGTTGAAGGTCACCTGGCCGTGCAGTTCGACATGCCGGACCACCTGATCGTCTACTCGCCGCGCCTGGCGACGGTGCGGAGCTTCCTGAAGGAACACGTCCATGCCGTGACGGTGGACGGGGAGAGGCGGAAGCTGAATCCGAAGCGGGAGTTTTCGGACGAGGACCGGAAGCTGCTGGGCCGGGTCGACTGGCCGGAAGAACCGCCGGAGAAGGGGCGCAAACCCGCTTACACCACGGAGACATGGGATAAGCCGAGGCAACTGCTTGTGTGGGCACGTCCCGGCAAGAGCGGTCGGTTCGGCGATCCGGACAACTGGCTGGTGAACGGGGAAGTCCGAACGCTGGACGCGACGGAGATCTGGACCGGGCCGTCCTGGGGCCGCAGCCGCGGGGTCACGGCGCTGAACCGGAACACTGACCTGCTCATTCCCGCCGCCGCGTCGGACTACCAGGTTCGCGGCCGGGACGGTACCTACATCGCGCGGCACATCACAATAGAGTCCTGCGCGTCATTCAGCCACGGCCTGCAAGGCGCCTACGGGAATCTGTGGATTGACGAGAACGGACACATCGATGGCGGTGGCTGCGCGTTCATCCGCGGCGCCAAGCACAGTTTCTACGTCAACGGCAAGCCTTACACGGGCGATCCCCCGAAAACGCCGGAAGAGTTCAGCAGGATGATGAAGTCCGCCAAGTACTTTGCGAGGAAATGGGTTATCCGCAAGGACGACGTGGAGGCCTCGGTCACGATGATCGGTACATTCCGGTCCGGCGATGAGACCCACTGGCTCCGCGGCGTGACCATCCTCGAGAAGAACGGCGTGTTCTCCATCGGCGGGCGGACCACCCAGACGATCGAAAAAGAGGCCAGGGTTGTCTTGAAGTCCGGTGCGGTCTTCGGCAAAAACGGCAACCAGCTCTACAAGGACGACCTGCGCCTCAAGGGCGCCCTGTTGGTCGGCACGCCCGACGAACCGATTACGCGCAACGTCTATCTCGGCCTGAGCATCAAGGACCCCAAGGGCACGTACCCGAAATCCGACAAAGCGCCAAACTGGTCCGATTTCCGTCTGAGGGGCACGTCAGCGTCATCGCACGGATATGGGCTTGTCGTGGCCCCGGGCGCCGAGATGGCCGTGCATATCGCCAAGCCCGACGAGGCGAAGCTGGTGATCACGTGGCACGGGATCACGGACCAGGGCTCGGACGACGGCACCACGGGCGGCTACTTCGACGAGATCGCGGAATCCGAGCGGACCACCAACATGCTTTTTTTGGACGACGTTCAGCTCAATGACGTGGTCCTCGACTGGTTCGGCGAGGGGGACATCCGCATGTTCAACCCGGCGGTCCGCAATTCCTGGAAGCGCGTGAGCTTCGGCAAGCACTGCATCGCCGGAGAAAACGAGATCTTCCGCAAGCTCTCCTTCAACGCTGAGGTATCCAAGAAATTGGCGGAATATCGCGATCAGCTTGGCACGACCGCCGGTTTCTTCGTGGGGGGGACGCTTTTCTCGAAGAATCCGGGCACGCCGACCGTCAAGACGCCGGACGGCTATTACCCCAAAGGCGAGACGGTCACAGTGCGGCTGTTCAACGAGACCAAGGATGTCGAGACCCGCTATACGCTGGACGGCACGGAACCGACGGCAGATTCGCCGCTGTATGAGGCGCCGTTCACCGTGAGCGAGGACGTTGTCGTCAAGGCCGCGGGGTTCAAGGACGGCAAGCAACTCGGCGAAACGGCCGAGGCCCGGTTCCGCTTCATCAAACCCGAAGAGGTCGAGATGATCGAAAGCGTCGAACCCGGCGAGACGTCCGAGGGTCTTACCTACGCGTTCTTCGAGGGGGGAGGCGAGTCCATGCCGGACTTCGATTCGCTGAAACCGGCGGAGACGGGCGTGGCGTGGGAGTTGAGTATCGAGTCGGTCGGACACCGGGGCGACAAGTTCTCGCTGCTTTTGGAAGGGTATCTGCAGATCGACGAACCGGGCGCCTACAACGTTCATATCGACACTGCAAAAGCCGATGTTTGCCGGATCTATATCGACGGCCGGCGCATCGTCGACAACGGCATGGAAGAACTTGAAAGCGTGGCACTAGCTGGCCTCGACAGGGGCAAGCACAAGTTGCGAATAGAGTTCCTCGACAACGGCTGGGGAGAGATTATCTGCATGGCCTTACGGAAACTCGAAGATTCGCGAAAGCGCACCATCACTGCAGATATGTTGAGCCATTGAAATCGCGCGGCAGCAATGAAAGGCAAGATATAATGAATCATGCGAAAATCGCCAGGTTGCCTCTTTTGGCCTGCCTGCTGGTTTGCATCACGATACAGGCCGACGCCAATGATATGCCCGAACTGCAGCTCAAACCTTGCACGATCGAGTTGTTGAACGGCGCCCGCGTCAAGGGACAGCTCGCAGTGCAGTTCGAGATGCCCGATCATGTAATCGTCTACTCGCCGCGGCTGGCGACGGTGCGCTCATTTCTGAAGGAGCATGTCCACGCGCTGACCGTCGACGGCAAGCGCGAGCAGCTCAGCCCAAAGCGGGCGCTGACTGCCGACGATAAGCAACTGCTCGGCCGAATTGCCTGGCCCGATGCGCCGCCGAACGAGGGGCGCAAGCCCGCATACACCGCTGAGTCGTGGCAGGCGCCCCGCCGTTTGATGGTCTGGGCGCACCCGGGCAAGAGCGGCATGCTCACCGCGGCGGACAACTGGCTCATCGTCGAGGCCGAAGGCCGAATCACCCCCGACCCGCGGAGCGTACACAGCGGCAAGCTTACCGACACCTGGTGGCACGCCGACACCGACATCCTCGTCCCCGCCGCCTCCAGGAAGTACCACTGTCGCCGGGCGGGCAAGTTCCCCTGCCGTCACGTGACCGTGGAGCACGGGGCGAAGTTCGAAGCCGCGGCGTTGACGGCGGTCAACGGCAACGTCTGGATCCCACGCGGCGGCTACGCACGCACCCGCTTCTCGCTGCGCCTCCATGGCGACAAGCACACCTTCTTCCTCAACGATCAGCCGGCGCTCACGCCCGACTCGCCCGGCGTCAAGACCGTGCGCGGTGGCTACATCATCCCCCAGGAGCATCCCGGGCCCGGCCACGACGGCTATTGCGTCGCCCAGTACCTGCGCGTGCGCAAGGGCAACAATGCATCCGTCGAGTTCATCGGCACGGTCACCAGCAGCGACGACTTCCAGTTGTCCGCCGGCACCGTTATCGTCGCCGAAGGCAGCCAGCTCTGGCCGGGCACCCGGTCCAAACAGCACTTCCGCCGTGGCACGACACTGCGACTGATGTCCGGCGCCGAGTACGGCAAGGCTCACAACGCCTCCGGGTCCGGCTACGGATTCAAGTACAGCCACGGCGCCATGGACGCGGTCATCAACGGCTGCATCGAGGCCGGCACCGAGGACCACCCACTCACCGACAGCGCCGAATTCGGCATCAGCTTCAAGGCGCCCGCCGGGTTTCAAGGCCTGAAGGGACGCGTGCCCGGCGCGGTCATCGGACCCGACACCGAGATCATCGTCCACACCGCTGACCCGTACGACGCACGGCTCGTGTTCAACTGGCATCAACGCCACAACGCCTGGTACGAGTCCCGGCTCGACGGCTATAAGCAAATGCCTGAGTTGATTACCATCGCTGTCTGTGGCGACTTGCTGTTGGAACACGTGATATTTAACCATCTCGCTGAAAACGGCTTGATGCTGGAAAAACCCTCCATCGTCGAACAATGGAACAACGTTACGTTCGGCGACCGTTGCGCCGGCGATCGCGATGATGTGATCACCAAGTGGCCCGACTTGGTTCGCGAGCTCATCGTGCCCGCGGATTGGTACCATCCGGCAACGGCGGGCGAATGATCACCCAAGTCAGCAAGGAGAGACGCGCATGACACACATAATGAAACCCATGGCCGCCGCGACCTTGGCGATCGCCATAATCGGCATCACCCTTCCCGCTTTCGCGCAGGCCCCGCCCGAATTGGAGCTCAAGCCGTGCAAGATCGAGTTGGTGGACGGGACGGAAGTCCAGGGCCAACTGGCCGTTCAGTTCGACATGCCAGAGCACTTGATTGTGTATTCGCCGCGGCTGGCGACGGTACGCTCTTTTCTGAAAGAACATGTCCACGCGCTGACCGTCGACGGCAAGCGCGAGCAGCTCAGCCCAAAGCGAGCGCTGACTGCCTACGATAAGCAACTGCTCGGCCGAATTGACTGGCCCGATGCTCCGCCGCAAAAAGGGCACAAACCGGCTTACACGACGGAGCAGTGGGACAAGCCGACCCACCTGTTGGTCTGGGCTGCGCCCGGCGACAGCGGCCGGGCCGAGCAGGCCGGGCACTGGCTGGTTAACGGCAAGCCCGTGAAGCAGCTCCCCGTCGATCACGTGGGCAAGTTCAAGCCGTCCGCCGGCGAGGTGGACTGGCAGGCCGATCCGAAGGTCGAGGGCGCGGAGGTGTTATTCGGCCGAAACGCGGACCTGCTGGTACCTGCAGCGGACAGCAGCTACCAGGCGCGCCTCCAGCCGATCTTCTCTGCCCGCCACATCACGGTCGAGAACAACGCCACATTTCACGGGCGAAACACACCCGGCGTCCTCGGCAACGTGTGGATTGCCGAGCGAGGCGATCATCGCGTGTCGCACGGGTATTTCCCGATGGGTGACAAGCACACGTTCTTCTTCAACGACAAGCCCGGCCTCGAACTGGGCGAGGGCGATGACGACAGCGTGATGCGGCGCGTGGCCCGATACATCCAGATCCTCAAACATCCGCAAGCCAGCGTCGAGTTCCTCGGTGCCAGCTCGACCACCGACGAGTTTCACATCCGCCGCGGCACGATGGTCCTGGGTGAGGACGCCCAGATGCTCATCGGCAATCGCTGCACGCAGAGCATCGCCGAGGGTTCGGTCCTGGTCATGCATTCTGGGTCGTTCTTCGGCAAGCACGCCAACGAAGGGGGCAACGACATGTTGGTCATGGGGACGTTGTCGGCGGGCACGCCCGAGCGGCCGCTGACATGCGACTGCACCCTTGGGCTCGGCTACCACGATTGGTGGGGCGATATCCGTTCCATGAAGGCCGAGGAAAGCGTGCGGATGGGAGGGCCGGGCGAGCCGGGGCAGATCGCCTACTATCGCGTTCCCTGGCTGAGTTGGCGAGAAGAGCGCCACGACTGGCCGGCCTACTTCAGCTTGACCGTGACGAAATCCGGCCGCGTTCGCGTCCACAGTGCGGACCCGACCGAGGCAAGGCTGGTGCTGCGATGGCACGAGCGGGATGGATTCGGAAGCGCGGGCGCGGGCGCCGGCGACGCCCCCGTGACGGATAGGCAGAAGAGGTTTTTCTCCGAGCAATACCGAGGACGGATCAACGCCGTTTTCGCCGGCGATGTGCGTTTCGACGGCGTGGTCTTCGACGATTTCCACAAGCGCGGCATCCTGCTGGCGGACCCGGACCTGCGAAACGAGTGGACGCACGTCTTCTTCGGGCCGAACAACCATGCTGAGCCGGACGAGTTGTTCGCCCGGATTCCCAAGAACTTGAACATCGGCGGCGACGGGTCGGTCCTGAACCAGTGGCCCGGCGCGGCCTGGAACTATGGGCACGACGAAGTGATCCCGGTCATCGACGTGCCGCCGGGCGTCTATGCCCAGGGCAGCACCCTCGAGGTCGAGGTCCGCCTGCCGGACGGGCAACGCAGTCAGATCCGCTACACGCTGGACGGAACGATCGTCCAAGCCGATTCGCCGCTCTACAGCGGGCCAGTCACGATCTCTTCGACATCGAGCCTGAAGGCTCGCGCTTTTGGCGCGGACGGCGAGCGTCTGGGCAGAGAGGCCCGCGCACGATACCGGTTTGAGCAGATGGCGCCCCGGCCGTCCGATGCTCCATCGGGCGGGCGCCCCGGCTTGGGTTACGACTACCACCACACGGACCGCGGCGACTTGGCCAATCGCGAGCCCGAGGCCCGCGGGGTGGTCCCGACGCCAAGCCTGAGCATGCGAACCGACGAAGGCCATTCCGTCGTCTTCACCGGCTATGTGTCTGTGGACAAGCCGGGCATCTGGACCTTCTACCTGACGAGCGACAGCAACAGCGAGTTGCACATCGGCGAACGGCTTTTGGTGGACAACACCGGACGCGGGCCGCGGCAACGGATTGTGAAGTCGCACGCCGGGCAGGCCGTCCTCGAACGCGGCAGGCATCCCATCCGACTCGTGGCCAGGGATTGTCGCGAGTCGCTCGAAGTCGATTGGAAAGGCCCCGGTCAGGACAGGCAGCTGATCCCCGCCGGCGCATTGAGTCATTGACCGTGATATACACGAAATAGATCACGCCCTTAAAGGAGGTTCTCATGAAGCAGATGTTCTCAATAACCCTGGTACTAACGATCTGTGTGATGACGCTGAGAGTTTCGCTGGCTCGGGCAGATGAGCAAGCCCAGGAACTGGAATTGAAACCATGTGCGATCGAGTTGGTCGACGGTACAGAAATTCACGGTCAACTTGCAGTGCAGTTTAATATGCCGAAGCACTTGATTGTTTATTCGCCGCGTCTGGCGACGGTGCGTTCTTTCCTGAAGGACCACGTCCATATGCTGACCTTGAACGGTAAGCATGAGCAACTCAACCCGAAGCGTGAGCTGACCGACGAAGACAGAAAGCTCCTGGGTGTTGTCAGATGGCCGGACGAGCCGCCTGCTAATGGCTTCAGCCCCGCGTACACGACCGAGACATGGAACAAGCCAAAACGATTGTTTGTATGGGATAACCCGGGAAGAAGCGGGCGTCTTCGCGATGTGGCATCTTGGGTAGTCAACGGCAAGTCGCCAGCGTCTTTACCTAAGACTGTTATCTGGGGTGGGCCGACCTGGAATCGAAGCAAGCGGATTGGAGAGTTCGACGAGGATA
>CAZGMJ010000120.1:0-7926 GCA_964526785.1 uncultured Pirellulales bacterium | reverse complement strand
GATGGGCCATCGCCTTGGCCACCTCGGCCTGCTTTGCGTACAGCAGTTCTTTCTTGTCTGTCATAACTATGCGTCCTCACTATATGTATATGTGGCAATATACTCACATACTCACGCATAGTTCAAACAAAAAATGGTTCTTTCTGTGTTTTTTTTTGACTTACCTGTTCGGGCACACGACTACGGCGGTTCGTCTCTTCAGCCGCACAGCCTGCGAGCCGTCTCCTAAACGGGCCAGTTGGGCGACTGCGTCCGCGCGGTCTCCAGATACCGCTCGATCCTCGCCACCACCTCCGGCTTATCCTCCGCGATATTCCACTGTTCGGCGATGTCCCTTTCCAGATCGTACAACTCCAGCGGTTCATCGAGCCCGTCTCGCACGGCCTTGAAATGCCGCCATCGCACCGCCTGCTTGAACCCCCGCTCGAAGAACTCCCAGTACAAGAAACGGTCGCTCGTCTCCTGATCCTCCCCCAGCAACGTCGGCAAGACACTGATACCGTCGATATTATCGGGCGTTCCGACCCCAGCCACATCCGCCAGCGTCGGCAGTACATCCGCAAAATACCACACCGCATCGCTTACCGTCCCCGCGGGCACTCGCCCCGGCCACCGCGCAATCATCGGTGTACGAATTCCGCCCTCATACATATCCCGCTTGTGCCCGCGCAAAGGCCCCGAACTATCGAATATCCCGTCCCAGCGCCTGGCCGCTCCGTTATCCGAAGAGAAAAAGACCAGCGTCTGCTCGTCGATCCCGCGCTGCCCCAGCAGCCGCATCAGCCGCCCGATATCGCGATCCATACGCGTAATCATCGCCGCGTGCACCTTCGCATCCTCGGGCCAGAGCTCCTCGCTGTAGGGCTCCGTGCTCGGAATCTCGTACTTCGCGTGCGGAATCGTGTACGGCAGATACAAAAAGAACCGCTCCTCTACATGCGCGTCGACGAACTGCAGCGCAAAAGCCGTCATCAGGTCGTGCGAGTATTGCTCCCTGCTTCCGTCCTGATTGCCCTCCAGCTCGAACTTAGTCTCGTTTCGCCACAGGTAGGGCGGGTAGTAGCTGTGCGCGTTGCGCTGATTGAGATACCCGAACCACTCATCGAATCCCTGCCGCGTCGGCACGCCCGTCGTACCCGGCTCGCCCAGCCCCCACTTGCCCGTGATCCCGGTCGCATAGCCCGCCTTCTTCAGCACCTCCGCCACCGTCACATCTTGGGCCTTCAACGGTACTCTCCCCTGCGGCCCGACGCCGCCGGCCTTCCCGAAGTTCCCCCGCACCCGCGTGTGTCCCGTATGCTGACCCGTCATCAGTACGCTCCGCGACGGCGCACATACCGTCGAGCCCGCATAGCACTGCGTAAAACGCATACCCTGCTCGGCCAGTTTGTCAATGTTGGGTGTTCGGATGTGCTCCTGCCCATAGCATCCCAGATCGCCGTACCCCAGATCGTCCGCCATGATGAAGATGATGTTCGGCTTCCGGCCGCCTTCCGAACCCCCGGTCGTCCGCCACGCCGCCAGCCCCGCCAGCGAACCGGCCGTTGCCGCCATAAACTGCCGTCGATTCATTCGCATCGCCATGCTCCTCAAGTTTGTATGCCAATTGGGCCGGGCGAACGCACGATCACCGCCCGTTGCTCCATTATGGACCCTCCGCCCCACGATGCAATGCAATTCCCACGCCGCACCGCCGCTCGGTCGCACTCACTGGCCGCCAAGCGCTTCGATATCAGCGAGGTCCTTCTGCCTGCCCACGGTTCGTTTGTTTGCAATCAACTCCTTGCGCCCGATGAACCGAACGGGCACCCGACCGTAACAGCCGCTGACCTTGCCCGAGTCGGCCTGCTCCCAACTAACACCGCTTACCGACGTTATGATATCGACGCGCACCGGCGGTGCACCAAGTTGAACGACCTTGCCCGCTGCCGAGAAATCCTCCTGCGACAAATCAAGCGAGCCGAATCCAAAATCGTCCAGGGCGCGAACAATCCGCTCGGCGTTTTCAGCCGTCGGCCTGACAAAAAGACCGATGTCCCCCGTAAAACGTGGAGCGCCGTGGAAAGCCAGAGCATAACCGCCCACGATTATATACTCCACATTACGGGCGTTGAATGACTCGAGCAACTCTTTGAAGTCGTTCTGAATCTCCATAAACCTGCCGCCTCAACAGCTCCACCGCACTCAGACGTTCCTCCGCCGGCCTGCTCAGCCAATACTGGAGATTCTGCTCGACCTCCGAGTAGTCCCCAATCCGTATCTTTCTGCACGCGCTTGCGTATCATACCCCTGTTATATCACAACCTCGCACCACCGCAAAACCATCCTCCGTCCCGCTTCACGCCGGCCTGCCCACTCAAGCCGTCTCGCACGGCGCAAGACCGCCGCTGACAAGAACCGTTCCCTCGGCCTCTCGCGCGGATCTTCACTTCCACGGCAATTCGTCGTCCGGGCCGACGGCATACTCGGGCCGCGGATGATCCTCATCGAAAACGTACAGGCTGCCTTTCGGCTCGAGGCTGACGAAACTCTCGTCGATCGAGCCGTCGATATTGCTCACTTCATGCAGCGCCAGACCCAGGTGCCTGGCCATAAAACGGTACATGGGCTGGCGTTTGGAGTAGCCGTAATCGTGCCCCTCCTCGGGCAGATGGAAGTACTCAACGTCGTTCTCAGCCCCGTAAAGGCCATATACGGCCCGAATATACGGATATTCGACCTCGGGCACATTCTTCGTCCAGTCTTTGCCGTCGGAGATCACCAATTGCGGCCGCGGAGCCGCCAGCGCCGCGATTTCGGTATTGTTGGTTTCGTGCGATTTGCTCTTGTGAATCGGCATGCCGCTCTCGCAGTCGCACCCGCCGAAAAAGTGGGCCGAGACCATCACCGCGGGCACGGAAACCGCCACGCGGTCGTCCAGAGCCGTCAGCAGGAACGTCTGCGTGCCGCCGCCGGAAGCGCCGGTTACGCCGATCCGCCGCGGATCGACCTCATCGAACGATGTGAGGAAATCCAGTGCACGGATGGAATTCCACGTCTGTAACTTCAGTACTTTCGGGCGTTTATGCTTCCAGCCGGCATTGGCCCAGTCGCCGTAACCGACCATGTCGTAAGCGAAGACGACCGCGCCCATTCTGGCCAGCGTGGCACAGCGGCGCTGCATGTTGTCGCGAAAGCGGCCGTAGTTGTCCGCGCTGCCCCAGTGCCCGTGAGGGCAGAGAATTGCGGCAAACGGCGGTGCGATTTCAGTCGGTCGGTACAGGTTCCCGGTAACGAATACGCCTGGCAAAGATTCGAAGGCGGCGTTCTCGACGGAGTAGCCCTCGTGCGTGCGCTTGCTGTGAAGAATGGGCTTTAGCGGGCATTTCTCGGGCATTTCCGTCAATTCCAGGCCCCGGAGGATGCCTTTCCTGATGCTCTCGGCGCGGGCTTCCCATTCGAGCAGATTCGAATATGTCCTGGCAAATTCGGCAAGCTGGGCTTTGGCTTCGGCTTCGCTCTGATAGTGGCCCTGGCAGAGGATTGGTTCGTCTTCGGCCGCACCGACCGGCAAAGCGCAGGAAAAGGCCAAAAACCAAGCTGTCAGCACTGACAATGCGATCCGGGGAGTTGTCGTGGTCATGAGAAGGCTTGCCTCCAATGCGATTCTGGTTATGTACTTGTGCCTCGAGACTCTCAGTATAGCCTCGGTGCGTGCGGCCGCAAGTGCCTTGTGCAGGCCTGACCCATGATGGTGCGGCCGCTGCTGCAACCGGCAAAATAGAGACAGATCCTCCGGGCCGCTATGCCCGCACAAAACACCACATCCGCGGAGCACTTAATGTGCTCTGCCGCTATAGACCCTTTACACCGGCGTCCCGGTTCGGTATCATGTGCGGATTCAGCGCCGATGTAGCTCAACGGTAGAGCACAGCTTTCGTAAAGCTGGGGTTGAGGGTTCGATTCCCTCCATCGGCTTTTCTCGTATCGCGCTGCGGCCCGGCTGGACAAAGGTCGAAGCGGCAGTTGAGCGGCGCCATATTCGAACCGATCGGAACTCGCGAAGATGCCAATGACAGCCCCGGACGACACCTCGGAAGCGAACTCTGCGAGAAGGCTTATGGAGGCCGGTGCGATGACGTAGGCTCAAAGACTGAACACCGGCGGCATTGAGGGGGTATCAGCTTACGATATGGATCTAAGACAGAAATACGAATCGTTGCAGTCGATTCTAAAGGAGCACAGGAGCGTCATAGTTGCGTTCTCAGGCGGCGTGGACAGTACATTCCTGCTCAAGGCGGCTGTCGAAACGCTGGGGCGCGAAAAGGTGCTGGCCTGCATGAGTGCGGGAGATTCCGAGCCGCGCAACCTGATCGAACGGGCGGCCGGGATAGCCGGGCAGATCGGGGTGGAGTTGCAGACGCTGACAAGCGACGAACTGGACGATCCGAAGTTCACGGCGAACCGGGCGGACCGCTGCTTCCACTGCAAGGGACATCTCTGCAGAGCGCTGCTGGAGATCGCGGCCGGGCGGGGCTTTGCACACGTGGTCTTCGGAACGAACTACGACGATCTGGACGACTTCCGGCCCGGCAATCGGGCTCTGGCGCTGCACGGCGTCTCGTCGCCTCTGGCCGAAGCGAAACTGACCAAAAACGAGATTCGCCGGTTGAGCAGGGAATTCGGACTGCCGACGGCGGATGTCCCGTCGTCGCCCTGTCTGGCGTCGCGCGTGACGTACGGGCTGGAAGTGACGGCCGAGCGACTGCGGCAGATCGACCGGGCGGAGGATTTTCTGCGAAGCCTGGGCCTGGTGGAGTTCCGCGTACGGCATCACGATACGGTCGCGCGGATCGAAGTGCACGCCGAAGATATGGACGTGGTCATGGATCCGGCCAACCGTAAACGGATTGTCGAGAAGCTCAAGGACCTGGGCTTCAAGTACGTGGCGCTCGATTTGCAGGGCTTTCGGTCGGGTTCCCTGAACGAATCGCTTTCACATGAGCAGAAACAAAAACATCTCTGATCGCCCGGACGGTCGTCCGGACACTTACCATTAGGAGAACCTTATGCATCATCGCAGGACACCGATGGCGGGGCTGGTAATTTTCGCACTGGCGGCCTGTGCGCTGCTGGCTTTCTGGCAGCCGGCGGGCAGCGGCGTCGAGATAGACAAGGCAAAGCCGCGCATCGAAGGGCTGGATGTGATGAGCTTCAACATCCGCTACGGCACGGCCAACGACGGGCCCAATAGTTGGAAGTATCGCGCCGATATGGTGTGTGATGTGTTGCGGAAGTACGAGCCCGACGTGGTGGGCGTACAGGAGGCCCTGCGGTTTCAGCTCGATGTGCTGCGCCAGGCCATGCCGCGATACGGCGAGATTGGCGTTGCGCGCGAGGACGGCAAAACCGAGGGAGAGTATTCCGCGATCCTGTACGACAGGCAACGCCTGGAAGTAACCGATTCGGGCACATTCTGGCTGAGCGACACGCCCGAGGTTTGCGGCTCGATTACATGGGGCAACGCGTGCACGCGGATCTGCACGTGGGGCAGGTTCGTCGACAAGGAGACCGGCCGGGGCTTCTACGTCTACAACACGCATCTGGACCATCGCTCGCAGGGCTCGCGCGAAAAGAGCGTGGTGCTGCTGGCCGAACGGATTGCGGCGCGCAAGCTCGACGAGCCGTTCATCGTGACGGGGGATTTCAACGCGGGCGAGACGAACCCGGCCATTAAGTACCTCAAAGGCGAACTTGCACGGCGGTCTCCGGTGCCGATGGTCGATACGTTTCGCGTGATACATCCGGGCGCGACGGACGTCGGGACGTTCAACGGCTTTCTCGGCAGACTCAGCGGCGAGAAGATCGACTTCGTCTTCACCACCGAGGACGTGGAGGTGCTCGATGCCGAGATCGTTTACGACCGCGTGGAGGATCGGTATCCGTCGGATCACTTCCCGGTCCGGGCGACCCTGCGACTGCCGAAAGCGAACACGGCGATTCGGCCGGGCCATGCCGAATGGCCGATGGCCTGGAGCAGCTATCACAAAGTGAAATCGCTTGACGAGGACATCAGGGACTTGCAGACGCATGGAGTAGGGCTGATCAGCATGCGGGCCGGTTCGGTCGAAAAGGCTGAAGAACTGCTGCAGACGGCCCGGCGCACGGGCATGAAGTACCATATCCACCTGCCCGAAATCACCGAGCACGAGGGACTGGTGCGACAGGCCGGCCTCGAGCCCGTGCCTGCGGTGATGATCGGTGGCGTGTATGCGGGAAAGGCGATCGACCGGCATCTCTTTGCATTTGACGCCGCGGCGCATCGCATCGTCATTGAGCCGCCGGTGTATAACAAGACCTTTGCGTACACGCGGGGCAGCGGGGCGACCGGCGGTGCGAAAAAGACCGAGCCGATCGCGCACTACTTTCCGGAGTTGGGAGACCCGCTGAGAGCGGAAGTGGTCGTACCGCTGAAGGAGTTCGACGGCAGGCAGCATTTGAAAATCATCGAGGCCGAACTGCGCGAGGCGCCGGCGGACACGACGCTCGCGGTCGACAGTGTCACCGAGGATATGCCCGCCAGCAGCGAGACAAAGAACCGCACCCTCTATGAGGTGGCATTCGATCTGAGCGGGCTGGAGGGAGCGATGCTCGATAAGGTGGGTATCGCGGTGTACTGGCGGTACGGCGGCAGCGGGCAGTATTGGATGTTCGGCCGGGGCAATGTCAGCGCCTGGGCGGACAGTACGCACGAGGCGCTGCGGTCGAACGTGCGCCGGGAGCTTGAAAAGTGGGAGCAGGCCAACGGCGGAACGTTTCCGAACGACGTGGTACTGGCGGCCCGACTCGGCGATGAGTGCTTTCATATTTCGGGGCATTTGAACGGACCGGCGGCGAGCTATCCCTTGTGGGACTACAGCGAGCCTTCCGTTCGCGCGTTTCGTGCAAAGGCCGGCCGCATCGAGTATCCGCGGACCTGGGGCTTTCCGGAAATCTACGGCGCCGATGCGTACGCGTGGTGGATGTACACGCTCCATGAGGGATGTGCCGGGCTGTGCGGCGTTGCGCGTCGCCAGACCAGCCGGCGCGGCATACTGCTCTTTCGCAACACGACCCGGATGGGCGTGTTCGATCTGCATAACGACCGGGACGGCTCCGGACAGCAACTGCTGACGCAGAACCTGGATATCGTGCACTACGATCCGTATCCCGTGGGCGGGGGCGGCTACAAGTCCGTGATACCGCGTGACATGGCGTACGGGGCGGGGCTGGCGCGACGCTATGACAGGCTGCTCATTCCCTGGATGCAGGCCCACACGTATGCACCGGGCGGTCTGGGACACGTCTCCCCCGAGCAGGTGGACAGGATGGCGGCCCAGCAGTGGCGGCACGGTGTCGATGCGGTCATCTGGCTCGGCTACGGCGATACGTTTCCCAATGCCCGCCCGGCGAGCTGGCGGCGCGCCGCGGTATTTCACGAGCGGCTGGACAAGTCCCCGCCGCCGAAGCCGCAGCCGCAGATGGCGGTGCTTCGACCCTATACGACGTGGGCGCTGTCCCATCGATGGGACGGCGGGATTCGCAACCCGGCCGACTGGATGCTGCAGCAGTTGCTGGAGGTCTGGGCGGTCGAGCACGGCAACCATTATGATGTGTTCGAATTGCCGCCGACGTTGAGCGACGAGGGTCGCCGAACGCTTCTTGCAGACCTGAAGGACTACGAAATGGTCGTCTCGACAATGCCCTGGCCGGACGCTTGGATCATCGGCGAAGAAACCGAAGGCAAGTCGCTGGCCCTCAGTGAGGCGGGCCGATTGCGAGACCAATACCAGCGCGAACTAAAGGCTCGCGGCTGGCTCGACTAAACGCGAACGAGCCGAACTCTAGGAGAGGCGTGTCTGTGAAAATAAACTGGCGCGCTGTTGTGGGTTTTGTTACTCTTTGTCT
>CAZGMJ010000119.1:0-8033 GCA_964526785.1 uncultured Pirellulales bacterium | reverse complement strand
ATACTCATACGATCTGAAATCATATATGTTCAATAAATTATGCTCGGGTTAGTAAGAGGACAAGCAGGCCGGCGCTCTGGCCGCCGACGTCAACGAATTGTTCGACGGACTTCTGAATGTTTGCGGCGCGGAGCATGGCTCCGAAGGCGCCTCCCGCAGCGGTGATGAGAATAATTACACCGCCGCTCATCAGAGCGGTTTCCGTGGTCTTCGCCAGATCTCTGAGCGAGAGTTCCCGGCTGCGCACCAGTGTGAACATGGCGATCAGAGCCGAGAGAAACAGAGCGAGGTTGGGGTTGCCCGTTACGGCGGTGACGTTGGCGATGCTCCGCTGCGGCGTCGTGCGGATCTGGTTGGGGAAGGCGGTTTCGAGCATGACCCAGTTGAGCATTTCACGCCGATCTTCCGGCATATCCGCCAGGGCCTCGGCGAGAACTTTGCGTCCCGGGCCGGCGGCGATCATGCCGTTGAGCGTCCTCTTGCGGTAGTATGTTTTGAAGCGGGCGGCATCTTCTGCGGGCAAATCGCGGATGGTCTCGTCGAGCATACGGGTGGCAGAGTCAGAAAGGGCTACCCCCAGAAATGCGGGGTCGAGCAGGAAGATATCTCGCTCGACCAGATGGGCGACCTGCTCGGCAACGGCGTTATGCAGTTCGGCGTCAAATTCACCCGATTGTGGAGCAGCGTCGATGGATTGGCGAAGCGGAGCGGGTAGATTGTCATACAAATAGCGGGCGGGGCCGGTTTCGGCGTCGGTGCCGACTTTGGCGAGTTGCTTTGTGAGGCCGGACCATTGGAGGATGCGGCCGTCTTTACGCAGGTCTTTGTGTGCGGCCTCGGCCATCATGCCTGTCACGGTATTGGCGGCGATCAGGATGACGGGCAGGATGACGGGCAGCAGAGAGAGCCAAAGTGGCGGTAGCTGTTCATCAGCAAGCGGATCGGGCTCGGACTGGCCGGCATAGGCCCGCATGGGTATGTCCTGAAATCGGTTGATGGCTTTGCAGATGAGGACACCGACTGCGGCGGTGGGCAGGCCGACCAGAGCACCGACGAGCATCATCAGGCCGATATCGATTTTAAAGGCGGAGGCCATATAGAGCGGACCGGGGGTCGGCGGAATCAGTGTATGGGCGATGCCCGAGCCGGCGACAATAGCGGATACATAAAGGATGTAGTGTTTGCGGGTGCGGCGATAGAGCGAGCGGGCTAGGGGCACAAGCAGGTAGAAGACGGTGTCGAAAAAGACGGGTATCGAGAGTACGAAGCCGCTGCCCATGAGCGCCCAGGAGGCGCGTTTCTCGCCGAGTAATCTAAGGAAGCTTCGTACAATTCGATCGGCCGCTCCGCTGTCCATCAGGCATTTGCCGATGACGGCCGCCAGCGCGATTACGATGCCGATTCCGCCGCAGACGGCACCGAAGGCACCGGCAACGCGGGCGGCTTTGCCGGCGAGCGGCCCGGGAGCCAATATGCTGACCAGCAGGGCCGCACCGATCAGTGCGATAAAGGCGTTAACTCGGCCGATGACGACCATTGCGATGACAGCGACAACACCGATGGCGAGGATGAGCAGTGGGTCCATAGTCTACATTCTCCATTGGCTCTTCGGGCGATTAGAGATTCAGGTTTTCGGCTGCATATCTAAGGCACTGTTTGATGTGCTGCTCCTCCAGGGCAACTTGCTCCGGTTGGGACAGGTGACTGACACGGGGCAAAGCGGCTTCGCTCGCGGCGTTGTCGCGAACGTAGCGCAGGGTGCGGGCGAGGGCCGCTCCAGAGACATCGGTGAACGTGGCCCAGTATTCTTCGGTGAGACAAGGCACTTCGAGTGGGTCGCGCGTTGCCATTTCCAGACTGAAGTTGATCTGCGGTTTGGCATTCCTGATGATACGGACCATCTCGGGCAAATCGAGCAGACCCTTGCCGATAGGAACGTCTGCGAGGAGAAAGCCGTCGGTGTATTCGCGGACTGCCATATCCTTGACGTGCACCGAATGGGCCCACGGCGCATAGGTGCGAACGACGTCCATCGGGTCTTCGAGCAATGCGAAGCTGTTGCCTGTGTCCAGGCAGATTCCGACGTATTCGCTGTCGAGTTTCTCCAGCATACGCAGCATTTGTGGTACGCGGAAGTCCTTGTGGTTCTCAATGGCAAGCCTGATGCGGTGTCTTGCGGCGACCGGTTCGGCCAGTTGGATGGACTGCCATGCCCGCTCGGCGAAGGCCTCATATTGCTCTCGCCGGTCGAACTGCTCGTAGCGACGGCCCCCAATAGCAATGCGGACGACGGTTGCACCGGCGGTTGTGGCTGTGCGGAGATGCGATTCGAAGCGATCCACATCCCGCTCGTTGCGCGGCAGCGAGGTGGAGCCTTCGACAAAGAGGCCGTAGTTCTCTGCATAACGACGGAGTTGGTGCGCATCATTCGCATTTGTGATTCTGTCCTGGATGCCGCCGGCCCTGACGCTGTGGGCGTGCTTGAGGAAGTCGACGGGGCCTGTGATGCGCCTCTGGATGTTGCCCAACCGTTCGGCCCTGCTGCGAATGCTGTAACTGAATCGGGCAATTCCGAGCTTCTTTGATCGTTGCGGTTGCACTGCGGCGGGCTTGACTGGATTTGTCAATGCGAAGCCGGCCACAGAGCCGGCGATGGAACCAAGTGCTTCTCTTCGATTCATGATCTGCGATCTCCTTCGGGATATATCTGTCCGATTCCTCGCGGTCGCGGAGGCCGGCCTGAAATGTGCCGGATCATTATGTTCGGAGCGACCCGGACTCCCGAGATTGCGCTGCTTCTCAGCCGACCATCATGTGGGGCGGCGTTATGACCAACTCTGGTACCACCGCTCGTGGCGGGAGTTTGGCTGCCATCACCACGCACGCGGCGATATCTTCAGGTTGCAACATGGCCGCTCGCTTTTCCCGCGGCGGGGGGGATGGACGCTTTTCGACGATGGGCGTGTTTGTCTCGCCCGGATATATGTTCGTCACCTTGATACCGTTTTCAGCCTCTTCGAGATTCACGAACGTGCCGAGTGCTCCGGTGGCAAATTTCGAGACACAATAGGGCATGCCCGCCAGCAGCATCGCGCGCAGGCCGGCCAGCGATACGATATTGACGATCAGGCCCGACTTCTTCTGTCGCATTGCAGGCAGCGCCGCGTGAATGCAATTGAATGTTCCGGTGGTGTTGACGTTCATGACGTGGTCGAAGTCCGCCGGGTCGATATCGGCCATCATTCTCTTGCCGACGTTGATGCCCGCCGAGTTGACGAGAATGTCGATTTCGCCAACTTCGTCAGCGAACCACTTGAAAAGCTCGGCGACCTGGTGGCGTTTCGTCACGTCGCATACACGGCCGATCAGGCTCTCCGACTCGACGGCTTGAGCGAGAGCTTGCTCGCTGAGGTCCGCCACGGCTACCTTGCAGCCTTCGGCGGCCAGAGCTCTGGCAATGCCAAGGCCGATGCCGCCGGCGCCGCCTGCTACGAGTACGGCTTTGTCTTTCAATTCCATGTTCCGTTCTCCATGGTGCAGAGAAGCAGCAGCTCTTACTGTTTCCCTATGTGTTTCAGTGCAGGTTCCTGTTCAGTCCCGGACCGCAGAGGCCGCTTAAGCCTGTCGTATCTGCACCCGGGCGAGTTTCTCATAGAACTGGACGATGCCGCCGTGATCGTCGTCGCCTTTGCCGTCCAATCTCAGGGCCTGCATCGCCTCCATGACGACGCTCGAAAGCGGCACGGGCACGCCGAGTTCGTGCGCGGTATCCAGTGCGTTAGCCAAATCCTTGATGTGCAGTTCGATGCGGAAACCCGGCTTGAAATTGCCCGTCAGGACCAGCGGCATCTTCGCCTCCAGCACGGTGCTGCCGGCCAGCCCGCCGCGTATTGCCTGGAATACCTTTTCGGGATCGACGCCGGCTTTGGTGGCGAGGGTCATGGCCTCGCCCATCGCCGCGATGTTAAGGGCGACAATGATCTGGTTGGCGAGCTTCGTGGTATTGCCGCTGCCGATATCCCCGACCAGGGTGACCGAAGCTCCCATTATGCCGAGGATGTCCTTCACCTTTTCAAAAGTGTCCGCGGGACCGCCCACCATGATTGCAAGGGTTCCCTCGATGGCCTTCGGCTCGCCACCGCTGACGGGAGCGTCGAGCATGATCACGCCTTCTTCTCTCGCTTTCGCAGCCACTTCCTGGCTGGCCAACGGGGCGATCGAACTCATATCGACCAGGATTATCTCCGAATTGGCTCCTTCGAGCACGCCGCCCGGACCCAGTACGGCCTCCTTGACTTCGGGCGAATTGGGAAGCATGGTGATGACAAGCTCGCTGGCGGCGGCCGCTTCGCTGCTTGATCCGGCAGCTTTTGCCCCAGCCTTAACGAGATCGTCGATCTTCTCCGGCAATATATCGTAGACGGTAAGCTCGTATCCGGCCTTTATCAGGTTTTTGGCCATGGGATTGCCCATAATGCCCAGTCCGATGAATCCAATTTTCTTCACTTGTGTAACTCCTTTCTCAGTGTCTCCTGCCGCACTTCAGCGGCATGTGGTTCCGCACTCTTGCTGATTCTTGCAGGTCAAACCTGGAAGTTCTCCAGGAGTTTCCAGCCGGCCTCATGGAACTGCGTGAGGGTTCGCTGGGTGACCCCGTAACTGATGAAGTCGGACGGTTCCATGGCGCCCGGCTCGTATGCGCGAACGAAATCCGGTATGGTCGACAGCCTGCGGACGGCGTCGGCCGGAATGTCTGCGTTAATTCGCTCTTCATGCGCCAGCGGTTCGGTCAGGAGCATCTTCTGATACGGCACGGCTATCGACATGATGATCTCGGCGCCGGCCAGTTCTGTCATGTGGTATGTCCCCCGCATGGCGGCGACAATGAGCTTCGCGTCATAATTGCGCTGCCGGTACATCCTGTACACCCGCTTGGTAACAGCCAGTCCGGCCCAACGAATATCGTCTTCGGTGACCTCAGCACGGCGGTCGTGCGCCACGTCTCGGAGATAGTCATCCAGGCGTCCGATCATAATCACCGCGAAACACCTGCCCGGTTCGCCGCCATCGGCCCGCGCACGTGCGGCGCCCTTGTTGTGTCGCTCGGCGATGGAGATTGTCTGAGCCGCAGTGTAACTGACCGTCACGGTACACGTGATTCCCTCGCTGATACAATCCTCCAGAACATCGAGTCCGGCCCTGGTCGCGGGCAATTTGACTGCGATATTGGGAGCCCATTTGCTCAGGCGTCTGGCGGCTGCGAGCATTATTTGACGGTCGGCCGCGCTTGCGGGATTCACCTGTGCGCAGACAAAACCCATGCGCCCGTCGCTTTTCTCGTACTCTCCCAACAATCGCTCGGCAGCGTGCTTTATGGCGATACTCATCAAGTCTTCGGCCGTACGCTCGGGTTCGGTGGGGTTCTGCAAAACGGCCGCGATTTCATCGGACCAGAGATTCCTGTTGTTCGAAAGCGCCAGATTCGCCAGATACGGGTTTGTTGTAGCGCCGACCGCGCCGTTCCCGATAGCCGCGGCCAATTCGGCGGGATCGGCCGAATCATGCCACCAGGCTGTCTTCGTGTTCGCGACCGCCCAGTTCAGGTAATCCTGTTGCATCCGTATCTCCTGCAGGTGCCCAAGTACTATACGTCAACCGGCCCGCATCCACAAGCCGGGAAGCCCGCGGCTCTCAAACCGTATCCGGCAGGATGAACGGGGGGCGGTAAATGCGTTTCAGAAACATATTGGCATACTCGGCGGACTCGCCGGTGAATCGTTGGCGGTCGTAATCGAACGTCAGCATCGGGCCCAGACGCACGGGATTATTGCTCAAATTGATCTTGTTCGCATCGATATGGCTCAGCAGGCGATCGACATGTTCGGTCAGGACGGTGTTGTCCTGCGCGGCTCGACGCAGTCCCTGCCGGCCGGTGGCATGGCCGAGACGATAGGAGATATTCGCCATGTGGCATAGAGTAGCGGATACTTGTCCGACCCGGATATCGGCTCGCAGATCGCCGACTTTGCGGCTGCGAACTGCCTTGATGAAATTCGCCTGATGGTCGGCCCCGCCGTCCCCTTTGAACTGTTTGATCTTCCTGCCGTCGTTGTCATACGCCCATCCCCCGCCCCGTCCGCCGGCGAAGAAGCCCCCTTCGCAATCGACCCGGAGGCTTGTGCGAAGCCCGCGATAGGTATCCAGCGCCGGGTCATCGAACTCTCGGGGCAGCGCTCTGATTTCGTAAATAAGCGGCACCGGTTTGTAGTCGAAATACACCAGTTGCGTGTTGGGAGTCTGGCCGTCATCATCGTATCCGAAGCGGCCGCCGTAACTGACCACACGCGGGGCTGTGCCATTCTCACCCATCGCCCATCGCGCATGGTCGAGTTGGTGAGCGCCGATATTGCCGATCTCGCCGGTTCCCGTGTCCCAGATCCAATGCCAATCGTAATGAAGCTCCTGGCGCATCAGCGGCAGCAGCTCGGCAGGTCCCTGAAACAGATTGTAGTCGCAGGTGGATGGTATCGGCTGTGGGCCGCTGACCTTGCCGATACTCTTTCGGCGGCCGAAGCGAAATCCGCGAACCATGCGGATCTTTCCGAGATGTCCTTGCTGGATGTAGGGTATAGCTTCCCGCAGTCCCACGTCGGACCGGTTTTGAGAACCGACCTGCACGATGCACTTATACTTGCGGGCGGCCTCGACCATTCGATAGCCTTCCCAGATACTGTGGCAGGCGGGCTTCTCGACATAGACGTCCTTGCCGGCCTGACAGGCCCAAACCGTCATCAAGGCATGCCAATGATCGGGCGCTGCTATGACAACTGCATCGATGTCCCTGTCGTCGATGAGTTCGCGATAGTCCACGTATGTCTTAATTGGTTCGTTGCGCTTGTTAAACTGCCGTGCCTCGATATCCAGGTATTCGCTGTCGCAATCGCACAGTGCAACTACTCGCACTCCGGGAATCTCTCTGAAGCCTTTGATATGCTCCTTGCCCTTTTGCCTGAGCCCTGCGACAGCCAGGCGGATGTCCTCATGTGCTCCTCGGATATTCTGTCTCTGCGACGCACGCAGCTTCGGCAACCCTGCGGCGCCGGCAAGCGCAAGCGCGCCTCCGACAAAACCTCGCCGTGAAATTCGCATTTTCCTGCCATTCATGATTGATCCTCGTAATGCCTGTTGTCTTCTTGCCCCTGACCGAATCGGTCGCGGCGTCTATCTCTCGACTATCCAGATGTTGCGGTACTCCACCGGATACCCATGATCCTGAAGCTTGATGCGTCCCGGTTTGCGAGACTCAGGCCTTTCCCGCCGCGCCTTGACTGCATTGTCCGAATACGGCAGCACGAAATCCTTGTGAATCAGTGTGCCGTTATGATTGACGGTGATGCGTGGTGCTTCGGCCAGGTTGCCTTGACTATCAAATCGCGGGGCCCGAAACTCGATGTCGTAGCTCTGCCATTGCCGCGGCATGAGGCACATGTTGGTTTTTGGGCGTGCGATCTGATAGATCGCGCCGCACTCGTCGTAATAGCCGGGCAGACTGTAGGTATCCAGCACCTGAACCTCGAAGAACTGGAATTCCTCGATAATGACACCGCTGTTGCCCCGTCGCTGGTCTGTGTTCTCGGCCAGTACGGGCAGGCGAAACTCTAAATGCAGGTGGAAATCGCCAAAAGTCCGCTTTGTCGCAATGGAAGCGCCGATCTGATGATTGCCCATTGCCGGGACGATTCGCATCACGCCTCCGACGTTCTTCCATGTGACGGGTTCTGTCGAGCCGTCGCGGTTGACCATCTCCCACCTGTCAAAACTGCTGCCATCAAACAGAACCAATGCGCCTTCAGGGGGCTTTGCTGTGAGCCGAGGAGATTCAAAAGACACTCGCTGCATTTCGAAGTTGCCGCTCTTGTCTCGCAACGTACCCTTGCCGTAAAACCCGTCGTCGTAAATCTTGCCGGACCAGGAACCGTGCTCAAAAGGCAGCGCGTCTCCGGCCGGCCTGGCCTCGATGACAACGTACTCAG
>CAZGMJ010000118.1:0-8437 GCA_964526785.1 uncultured Pirellulales bacterium | reverse complement strand
AAAATCGGCAGAAATCTGATCAACATTTTGCTCTGCCAAACGGCATGTATATAGATGCACTGATCTATGGAACGTTATCGTGTTTTTCTAATGCTTTTCAGGAGGTCGCAATCATGGCGAGGAAACAATTGCTGCTAATGTTGGCATTGGCCGCGGTGCTCGTATCTGCCGCGTCCGTTGTCGGGGCGGATGATCTGGCCGCACAGGAGAAGATGGCCGAGCGGCTGTGCATCAAGAAGCAGTTCGCACAGGCCGAGCAGGTGTATCTGAGAATCATAGAACAGGCTACGGATAGTGAAGAGCGGTTCTTTTTTGCGAGGAAACTGGCAGCGGTCTTGGCCGTCCAGGAGAAGAAGCAGGCATTGGGAAAGGCAACGGTTGAAGGCATATTGACGGACTATGCAGATCATACGAGGTTGCCCCATGCGATTCACGCAGTTGCCGAGAACTGCTATGAATTCGGTAATGCCAAAAAGGCGAAGGATATCTATCAG
The DNA here is from genome assembly GCA_964526785.1 of uncultured Pirellulales bacterium. Taxonomy (GTDB): domain Bacteria; phylum Planctomycetota; class Phycisphaerae; order Sedimentisphaerales; family Anaerobacaceae; genus CAZGMJ01. Next base: position 7,943 of record CAZGMJ010000118.1, on the reverse strand, counting down.
CAAATATTGCAGGAACAACCTGTTCGAGGCGACAGCATTTGGCTGGTAATGGGGCAGGCTGTAGCAGATACGTATGCGGGGGATGACGATGCAGCATGGGCAAACATTGAAAAGCTGCTGAGTGACTACTCCACGGACAGTCGCACGGCTGAAGCCATTGGACAGGTTGCATGGTGCTGCAGGAAGAAGAAAGATTGGCAAAAAGCCCGTGTCCTGTATCGGCACGTAGTTGACCACTGGCCGAATAATGAAAGAACAATCTACTCTCAGCGAGGTATCATCCTGACAAGCATTGAATTGGATGATGATCCAAATGCGGCTATCGAAAGAGAGAGATTGATTGCTGACTATTCCCAGCATGAGGATTATGTGAAAATCGTGGCAGATGTTGCTGAAGCCTATAGAGACAACCGCAAATTCAAGGAATCTCGGGATTTGCATAGGCATATTGTGGAGACTTTCCCTGGAAGTCACGCTGCGATGTTGTCTCAAAGAGGCGCCATACTATCGAGTATCGGTTTGGGGGACGATCCGAACACGGAGGCTGGCATTGAACATTTACTATCAGACTTCAGCAACAATAGTGATATCGCCCAAGTAGTGTATCAGGTCGGACGAGCTTTGGGCCACCACGATGATCAAAAAGCGGAGAAGTTTTTCAACTACGTGATTGAAAACGCTGCAGATGACCGCTTCAGAGCACTTGCCCGTGTTAATCTTGCTGCTGTCAAATTCCGCAATGATGAAGAAGATGGTGCCTTTGCAGGTTTCGATCAGATATTGCAGGACCTGCAGGATAAGTCAATCTTGCCCGAGGCAGCGCATCTGGTGGCTGAAGCCTATCTGCGACAGGCCCGCTACGAAGAGAGGGAGTATCTGAGCAGTGAAGCTGCCACCCATTATAGTCACACGTTGGGAATGTGCATGCGAATTATTGAACATATGCCGCACACAGCCTATTTCACGCCGTGGGCACAACACTTCGCAGCAGAATGTCTTCTGGAACTTGGACGCCCACAAGAAGCGGTGCCCCTATTCCAGTCGGCATGCGATTTGTGGCCTGAATATGAACATGCAGCTTATACTCAGTTCATGGTTGGACGCGTATATCAAACACTTAAATGGCGCGGCGATATGTCCACACCAGAAGCACATGCCAAAATGAGGCAGGCCTTTGAACGTGTTGTCAAGCTATGGCCCGACACATCGGTGGCACATAACGCCAAAGCATGGTTGGAGGGCGAAGGAACATTGAAATATTGGGAAAAAGATAATGCACAATAGAATGTCTGTCTTTAGCATCATGGCTACATTGATCCTATCTGCTCGCGTCTATGGGGGTGGAGGCAGTCCAGTAGCCAGCATGCAGTATTATCCGCGTTTTGGCGTTCCCGGTACGCAACAGCAAGGTGGGACCAGCGTCGGGTTCAATGCAAAATGGCCGTATTCGTATGATTCAGATGACCCAGACGCCGAATGGCGCATTGTAGAATGGGATTGGATCTGGCCCGCTGAGGCTGTTGATATATGGGAAGGAGAGGGGACGTATTTAGGTTTAGCACACTGCTATTTTCCAGACTCGGGCATATACACGGTTAAAGTAAGAGTGAAAGACAATGACGGCAACTGGTCCGATGAGTTTCCATGCGCTGTCTATATGGTTGAAGTGGACATAGATATTGATGGCGTTATTGATGATGATGAAGAATATCCGGGTGGCTCCTTAGTGGTTAATTGCGATGATGACGATAACAGTGGGACGGCGGACAAGGACGATCCCGGCACAGTCGCGGGAGAAGATAACTTAGCCATAGTTTGGCTTGACTTTCAGCCCTCAAACCTTGATGTGGGTAACTTGGTACTGGAGGTATATTACGGCAGCACGGCTGTGCCAGTATGGACTGGACCCCAAAGAGGGAATAGAATACTGCCTAACGGTCGCTATGACAGTTGGGAGTATTCTTATGGACCGCTAAACGCACCCAGTGATGTCTACGCCGAAGGCGCATCTTCCAGCGCAGGCACATGGATCTCATGGAAGTTTCAGCCGACAAGTGAGGATGTCACGCTCTGCGAAGATCTCGTTAGATTCGTTGTTGATGACGTATCCCTTGATAGTATGAGCGCGAACACGAACACCGCTGACCTCTGCGAAGAGGTCACTTTCAGTATCACAACGACTCCAGCCGGCACCGGGACAGACCTTGTTGTTTGGAGTGGTGGGGATTGTCCCGAAACACAAAACGGTGGTAGCGCTTTCAAAACCAAATGGTCGTGTATCGGCAGCAAGACGGTCACGGCAAGTCTATGTGGCAACAGCTTGTCAGAACAAGTCAGTGTGCAGTTGCCAGATGGCTGCACAGAAGCTGCGTGGCACGATCAGACGATAACATGGACTGACTACGAAGATTTGCACTACGATGGAGGCGTACCATGTCCGGTGCTACCGTCCTACGGTTGTTTCGATCCTCCTGATGACGCTCTAGAATACGATGTCGAGTTCGCGTATGATAGCTGCAAATGGGTCTGTGAGATCAGTTGTCCAACTACTGCGACCTACTTAAATGTGACTGACCCAGAGAGTATCGGTAGCAAAATCAGCGTAGACAGTACTGATGATATCGACTGTTCAGATTACCCGGCTGCGAACAACGACCTTCGAGACCCCGACCCAGATGACGATGAGGGACCACCAAACTTTGGCACGCCTTGGTGGAGCCATACAGGCATAACAGAGCACGAGAAGAAGCACCGTACGGACTGGAAGATGTACTATGAACAGGCATTGGCCGATGCCATATCGTACTGTGAGACAGGGACCGAAACCGAGATAGACTGCGCCGATGAGAACACCCACAGTTGTCAAGATTTGTTGTCGTATTACGAGGATGCGATCGATGCTGTATTGGCAGGGGCGTGGGGGGAGGCCTATAGTATGATGGACAATCCCGACACGTCTCTGCTTGAATCTGAAGTGCGTGCGTGGAAAGCGTATTCGAACTTCATCAACGACATTCTCGACGAAGTTGAGGCAAACTGCGGATTGTAACAGCGGACGCGCTTGCGAGTGGCTCATTGAACGTCTATAATACTATATTGAAAGTGAGGCATGACCTATGAAGGTGAGAATAACGATTATGAGTATCTTATATCTTGCGGCGATGGCGTGCGCGGCTTCCGTATCGTGGGCTGATGCCCCGCTGTTCGGGGGTGGGAATGATTGGGATTCGCAAGCCAGATTACTGTCGGCGCTTGACTTGCCACGGGACGCAAGCAATGTGGACATTATGGAATTGTTCGATGTGCCGAGCAAGCGACCGTTGGTCATTACCCTTGTCCGGTACCGGAAGATCACTTCGGCAAGTGATCGGCTCCTGCAGGTGGTGAACGATGAAGACGAGATGCTGCCGATCAGGATATCGGCCGCCAAGGCGCTCAATACGCTCGGTAACAAACAGTGGGTCGAACCTTTGCGATCACTCGTGGCCGATCCGAACAGCAATATATATGCCGGGGGAAGACTCAGTATCGCAGCCTTGCTGGCGAATGAGGGTGACTCATCCCAGTTCAAGATTCTCATTGATTTCGTGAATAGCCCTCAGTGGTTCAATCGAGCCAAGGCGGTTCAGGAGATGGGAAATATCTCCAGTAAGAATAGCACAGGGGCGGAGAACATAGTTGAGACGTTGGTCTCTGTGGCTAAGAACGATTCTGATGCAGGAGTGCGCTGGAATGCGGTCAATTCTCTCAGTGCAATTGCCACCAGTAGACGTGAGTTTGCCCCCAAGCTAATGGAGGCGCTGGAAGCAAACATCAACTCACGTGACGAAGGTCTGCGCAGTACGTGTGAGATAGAGATGTCCATATGGCGTCCGCGATTGATGACCGATGAGCAAGTCCTGGAGTTGTTGGAAACGAAGGGTCTGGTGACGGCTGTTCAGCGCCAAATTCAAGAACGGAAGCTTCAGGCTGCCGTGCCTGTACTGCTGGGAATCGTGCGAGGGCAGAAGAGCCTTCTGGCCAAACTTGAAGCGGCAGGGATGCTGGTTTCTCTGGGTAATACGAGCTGGTTGCCGGATATCAGGCCATATGTGACAGACCCCAACGCCGGGACCACACTGCGCGAGAGGATTTCGGTGGCGGGTGTCCTGGCCCAGGCGCACGATTATTCGCAATTCGAACTCGTTGCTGATAGTCTCAGTCACGAAGATCCCAAGGTGCGCGTCAGGGCGATGGATGTTATCCGCAGCTTTCGACATGCGCCGGATCCGATTGGGCCTAAAATGGCTGAGTTGCTGGAGGGCATTGCCGCTACAGATCAGGATACAGGCAGACGGGCCACGGCCATACGACATTTGGAAGAGATGGCGGAGGACAGGCCTGAGTTTGTGCCCGCTGTCATAAGTGCATTGGAGGCAAACCTCAGTCCTGACGGCGGGAGATTCCATGAGATGTGCCAGAGAAAACTCAAGGAGTATCGCCAGAGACCCGAGACGCCATAGAAAAGGCAGTTTGAATACCAAGATAGTATGGTTGATTCAGGAATCCGTGCAGGAAGTCTTTTGCAATATGTGAGAATGGGCGGTTGGTTGTGCATTCTCTGTCTTGGTGTTTACGATGGATGTGGGTGGCATGTAGACTTAATACACAGATGAACCTGGCAAGGAATGCAACGGCGGCAGCGGCTTTCATCTTTGGGGAGCACCATTCGTTCATCAAGGCCGTGGTTCTATCGAAGACTCGATGCCACGATGATGCGGACGAGTTGATGCAGAGGGTATTTATTGCGCTGGTTCGAGCGCATGCACCCAGGGCTCATGCGGATGTGCGCAGATATCTGTACGCGGTTGTCTGCAACTGTGTCGCTGATTATTACCGTGATATCGAGCGGCGCAAACGAATGAAAACCGACTACAGTCATGGTCTTCCGCGTGCAATCAAGGATAGTACGCCGGTAGCTCACGCGGCAAGGCAGGAAGCGCTAACCAGGATTCTCTTATTCATCAGCAACCGGTTGGAACAACGCCAGCAGCAGGCAGTTCTGCTGCGCTACATGCATGACAAAACCATGCAGGAAATCGCTGCGGAAATGCACATGGAACCCCGATCAGTGCGAAGGCACTTACGGCGCGCCGTGCGGGCGCTCCGCGTCGCGGTGTTGAGTGAGCCAAATTCCTATGATGACACAGTAGATACTGTACATAATGGTCGCTGAGCGCGCCGGGGAGCATCTTATCTGCAGAGCATGACCCGTCGATTGCGCGCCGCCTGACTATTCCCCCAGAATCTTCCGATGCTGAATGTGCGCGTGTCGCGAGCGCAACTTACGGCGTACAGCTATGTTATCATGATCACGTCACCACTCCGGGGACTTCTCCTTAGAGTTTTTCAACTTTTTCAGTAAAAAGTCTGTCCGCTTTTGCCTTCGAGAAACGCTATGTATGTAGAAAGGGATGTTGTTATGCAGTCTTTCAAACCGAGTAGGATGCTCCGACCGCCTGATTCCGGCGTACACCATGCTCAATTATGGTAGAATCCTGTTTTGCTGGTCGGTTTGTGACGTTCGACCTGTTCAAGGACTGAAGAGAGTGAAGATATGTTAAGAACTCGTACGATTACAGTTGGGGCATTGGCTGCTGTCGTCATTGGCGTGAGTATCGCGGTCTTATGTGGCAGATCCCCAAACGAAGACACTTCGGGCCCGGAGCATACGCCGGAAGTTGCGTCTGAGATTGTCATAGAGGACGATCCTTCCGTCCGGATGAAGATCGAAGAATTCGGCTTGGGGTTTCGGTCGAATGGTACTATGACGTATCTGGGATCGGACTACTCTGAAGATACTCCTTTGATTGAGATATCGCCTCAGATCCGCAGACTTGATGGAAGTATCGAATCTCTCAAGGTTGCAGATCTGAGTTTGCGGAGAGACGGATGGTCTCACAGTTATGGAGTTGAAGGCACAACACTGCGCCTTCAACTTGGCTCAGTGCAAACAGGAGGTGAGACTCTGCTATTTGGCAGAGAGTACGCAGTTGCAGGTATGTTCCCGGTTGGAGGGCACTCAGAATATGAATTCTCCGGCAATACCAGAGGAGGAAAATTCAGGATTCCAGACGAGGTTGGACGGGGTAAGATATGCAGGGTCAAAGTCGTTGTGATCGATGAGATACTGGAGAAGGAGCTTCTTGCCAAGAAAGAAGCAGCGAAGAAGGAAGGTGCGGGTAAAAGCAACGGTAACGCCGACCCTTGACAATGTTCATGTGTACTTCAGTTGGTGGGATGTCGATGATCCCAGTTTCAGTCCGCCGTATGATCCATTCGACGGGCCGGTTGGGCCGACAGGGCCGGACAACTATGGATCCGGAGCCGGTTTGAGTGCTACAACGGCCGTGACAGACGGTAGTGGGCAAGCAAGGGTAACGTTCACGGTGAGCATGCAACCCGGAGACAACTTCAGGGTAGCGGCCTCAGCTTCAGAAGATGAGCTGAGCGAGGTCAACCAGTTGAAGGTGCATGGCATATTGCCTTTCCCCTCAGCGGTAGAGCTGTCAGAAATGCTTACGGTCTGGAGAAAGCTGTGGATTGAGCAAGACAGTATGGGTGCTGTCGCGAGTACTGGAAATGAGAAGAATTACTTTTCAGGAACTGCAGCGTCTTACGAGGAGAAACCCGGCGGAACTCGTGTGCATTTCCAGACTCCCTTTCCGTCGGAACTTGACGAGGATAATCAATTTACGGATGGGTGGTATCGTGTGAGTGGCAACTTTTACTCCGTAGCACTTTCCGGTACTGATTACCAAGGTCGTGGCTATGTGGACATACTGGATAATGATCTGACCGGCATGAGTCTAGTGTTTGAGTTATTTGATGATGATTATTCATCTACGGGAACGCCAGTTATCACCTTACCGCAATGTCCAAGTCTTGGTACTTGGGCAAATGAGTTCAGGGGGGTATACATTGAGCCGGTTAACGCAGGGTATTATAGTGTTGTGCCTTTCGATAGGAACTTGTCTACTACTGCAGTTGGAGCAGGTGTGGGGAGTTGGAATGACTCCCGCAGCCCCCTCCGCAGCAGTGCAGACTTTTGGAATACCCTGGTGGTTACTGGATTCCAGCCAGAACCAGTGTCTGATAATGATCCATTAACGGGCGTACAGGTGCCTTTGGGCGTGTCAAGAAATGTGGCTAACGAGGCACTCGTATATCTTGAGGTGACACGAGAAAAAGGGAGTAATGTTGGTATGGTTATGACGCATGAAATTGGCCACACAGGAGGACTTGTTAATAGAACCCCTCCCGAGACTGAACACTGCAGCGAAGACGACCGTGTGATGAGTGATGATCTTGGCAGCTGTTTATGCAATAAATGTAAAAAAGATATGCGTTCCATATCCATCTGGTAATGATGAGACACAATAATTTCGAATAGGATCTCACTACAATGAAGAAAGCAAGTGTGTATGCTCGACAAATAGTCGCAGGGGTCTGCTTGTCTCTACCTTTGGCTGTAAGTGCTTACGGCTTGGAGAAGAGCGACCTCCAACAGATAGAACTGACGACGAAGAAAGCCTCTATCAGGGTTGGTGAGCCGTTTGTCTTTAAGCTACGGTATGTTTATGGCTCACCAAGGTTGCTTGAGGAATCCGGGACTGTGGTGGACTATGTCACACATGGGGCAATAGCTCAGATAAGGGACAGCGACGGCAACGTTAAGGTCGAGAAATTGAGGATACCTTCTATTCCTCTCCAGCGTCAAGATGAAGATGGCCTCGTGTTCAGTGGTCATTTTGTGTTGTTCTACAATCTGGATGAGAGAGAGCTTGTATTTGATGAGCCGGGTGCATACACAATAGCGCTGTGGGGTCAGGAAATACTGGGAGGAAAGGCGAGGTATAACCGAAAGTTGTGGATGGACGGATGAAGAAAGCGGCGTATCCTTA
>CAZGMJ010000117.1:0-9194 GCA_964526785.1 uncultured Pirellulales bacterium | reverse complement strand
GTCCAATCTGGTTTTACCCATCGGCTCCGCGACGGGAAAAACCATATCTATTTTCCAAACACAATATCTTTATGCGGCCGGTTTACATATCTGAATAGTTCCTGGCTGCCGGCATCGAGAGAAGGAACCAACAGATCCGCCGCGAGCAGACTGTTTCGCACTTCGGGAAGCCACAGCAGCGAACCATTAGTCAAGACGGCCACGGGAATATCGGTGAACTCCTTTATCCTAGTGATGAGATCGCCGATGCCGGAATGAAGTGTTGGCTCACCGGAACCGGCCAGTGTTATATAGTCCGGTTTGCGGCCCAATTGTTTCTTGAGTTGGGCAAGCAGCAGATCGGGCGGAGTCCACTGCTTTCGCCGCATTGTCTTGTTGGTTGTTCTGCCAAGCTGACAATAAATGCAATCGTAGGTGCATGTTTTGAAGGGCACCAGATCCACACCAAGGGATCGCCCGAGCCTTCGTGACGGAACGGGGCCATAAACATATTGTCTTGGTTTCTGTGGCACTTCTGTAAAACCATCCTAGTGTGTCTTACGTTGATCGATAGCAGAATTCCCTCTTCGCACGGCGTGGAAACCTTATCCGCATCCATTCTTTCATTTGCTTGTCATCTCGGAAATACATATCGCTTTTGTCGAGCATTGTGCTGCGGTCAGGAACGTGCGACCGGCCGGTACAAAAAGCAGGACGTTCGGTTTGAATCTTACATTTACGCTTTTTCTTTGCGAGATAGCGGCATTTGTTACGAATCTGCAGATACCATTTGCCTTGCCACACATATATGCTTACTCGCTTGTGAGCGAGATACCAACGCATATCATCGTAATCATTCCAATCCTCAGGAGTATCGAGCGGCAAAACCAGGGTATCTCCGTAAGGTTCTTTGCAAGACGCCCTTGATTTTGTCTTCTGCTTGTCTCCAATGTTCTTGCTCATATTCGTGAGGACTATCGATTGTTCGATGTATTTGTGTTCGGGCCGTGTCAGTACTCAAGGCAGCCCATTCTTCTCGTCAGAACTCCAAATGCAGTGTAGGCATTTTGCCAACTTGGCATCGCGAACACCGTAATGAACTGTCCTGCCGCAACGTACTCGACGTAACAGACCATGTGCCTTCATAATGCTGAGTTGATTACTTACATATGGCTCATTCTTATTAACTGTTGCTGCGATGTCTCCTACGGACTTCTCTCCCCTGTGTAGTCCTTCCATGATCTGTAATCGCAGAGGATGGCCTAAGGTTTTCAGAACATCGGCCGCATCCTCAGCGATTCTTTGCTTCATTGTCCTTAGCCCCGGAAGATTCTGACCTTTGGAATGGCCACCGCACACCGATATTGGATAAGACCAGTTTGTCACACTGGTTGGGAAAACACACGGTATATCGGCCCTCAGCACATGGTAACCCAGCAGGTTCTGACGGTTGGGTTATGGAAAGCCCCTTCGTTCGTTACCGAAATCAGTATTCTTGCCCCATATCTTGTGCGGTATGCTGCATTGAACAATGACGAAACGATGATGTCTGCAATCAGATCTGCATCTTTTCTAGTTTCGCAACGGTTTCTTCGGCTACCTTCTTCTGCATGCCAAAGTACCGGATCAATCGCCCTATCAATCCCTCCCGGTCGGCAGGTTCCTGGTAGTGTCTTAACAAAGCGGCAGCTCCGGCCACATTCTCAGCAACCATTTGTGGTATTCGCTCGCTATCGTGTCGAACCGCGTCTTCCGGACAAGCCGTATGACATTTGCCACATCGAATGCACTTGTCATCCTTTATAGTGGCCTTCCCAGCATCGCGCAGTTCAATGGCTGTAGTCGGGCAGACGTTAACGCAAACGCCGCAGCCGATGCACATATCCTTATTGATCCAAGGCATTCACCGAATCTCCTTCTCTGTAGTTTCGTGCTTGTTTCTTCGAACATTGGTTCTCGATTTGGAAGGACCAGCTGTACGCGTGCTACCTGACCGCTCCAAGATGACAGACGAAACCCGAGTCACATGAAGGCGGCGCAGTGAACCCGGGTTGGTCTGCCATTAATCTTGCCAGTTCTTTCTGACATGCTATATCGCGTTTGTGAACTGTTTGTTCCATGCTCTTCTGACATCCTGTGATGGTCACGATCATCGCCAAAAACAAAGCAAGTTGTACACAGTGTTTCATAGTGTTCTCCTTGAATGATGGTAATGGGTAAAGATCGGTTTAATGTGGCAGGCGTGAGACTCATTTGAATTGAGTTGCCACTGACGCACTATTATATTTCGCCGGATCTATGCCGGTTGCGGACACGGCCAAAGCCGCCGCCCATGTGCCGAAGCGGTTGATGTACGATACGGTAGTTGATGATATCCGTGATATCTTTGATGCTCCGGATCGAGAACGCGCCGAAGCGCGGCTGGCAGCTGTTGTCCGGAAATATGCCGAATCCGCTCCGGAGTTGGCCTCCTGGATCGAGACCAACATCCCGGAAGGCCTGACGGTGTTGATGTTGCCCAGGACGCATCGCAAGCGGTTGCGGACCAGCAACTGGCTGGAGAATCTCAACGGGAAAGTCAAGAAGCGTACCGCCATCGTCGGCCTGTTCCCAAGTGTCGAATCGGTCCTGCGTCTGGTCCGTGCCTTACTGATGGAAACCGATGAACGATGGCTTACCGGAAAACGATATTTGAATATGAACGTGCAGGGGAACGAATGAACCGCTTATGCAAAATGAACGAATTTACAGACAAACTCTTGCGTGGCTTTGTACGACATTTCAGTGAAACACCAAGCTGATATGCTCTCAGGCGCTTACTCACGTCTCTGTTGGGCTAAGATGATTGATACAGCCTCTTTTCATTGAGACAATCACATCGGCCGGTTCGTTGAAATGATCCGTGTGGGTAACTAAGACTACGATCCCACCATCTGCCCGGAAACGCCTCAGGTGACCTAGGACCTCCTTAGCATTCTCGGGATCGAGATTCCCAGTTGGCTCATCAGCCAGCAGTACTTTGGGGCCATTCAAAAGTGCTCTAGCGATGGCCGTTCGCTGTTTTTCTCCTGCACTCAGTTGGCAAGGCCGATGGAACCGGCGAGGGAATAGACCTAATTCTTCCAATAACCTATTTGCTCTTTCATTATAGTTCGTCGCATTGTTGACTCGAATGCCTGCTAGAAGCACATTCTCGATCATATTGAGGTACGGCACCAAATGAAACATCTGGAAGATGAATCCAATATTGCGGCTTCTAAACACCGATCTCTGCGAAGGACGTAACTCGTAAACACTTCTTCCATCGAATAATACGCGTCCGCTGCTTGGTCTGAGCATAGCGCCCAGCGTCATCAGCAGAGTGGTCTTTCCGCTGCCACTTGGCCCTCGGACTACCACGAAATCGCCCTCGCGGATTCTAAGCGTGACATCTCTCAGAGCTTTTATCTTTCCTCTGGACGTATCGTATACTCTTGTCAAAGCTTGAAGTTGAATCACTTTACTGTTCTCGAAGCGTGTCGGCCGGATCCTCAGCCATGGCCATGGCAACTGGTATAAAAGCAGCGGTAGCAGCAAAGATGGGGGCAATGATAAGAACCCACGCCATCATGCCGTATTCGGGTTCTATTGCCTTGGCCGTGATCTGGAAAAGAACGGGGCCATATTGTAGCGCCAGAGCTGTGCCAGCGGCATATCCGACAATGGCTCCCGACCAACCAATAAGGATAGATTTGCCTAAGAAGAGCGCAGCTATCCAGATAGAACGATGCCCCAATGCTCGAACAATGCCTATTTCTTGTCTTCTTTCCCGAACGTTCACCATAGTCAACACGGCAATCCACGCACCACAGACTGTAAGGACAACCAACATAAAGAAAGCCAGATATGCCTCCATTGTTGCCCTTTGTTTCTGGCGAATCTGTGCAATGCCCTGCAGCATAATGACCTTGCCTTCCGGCAGAATCTCGGCTAACTGGTTTTTAGCGAGCAGGCGAGGATCAACATCGCGTTCGGCGGATTCGATTTGACACAGACATTCGAGGGCTTTGATCTCGTTTATTTGATCAGGCAAATCGAGCACTTCCTGAACATCGTGGAGATGGCCGTAGATTCTGATGTCATCCTTGCTGCCTGTTTCCAGCAGTACTTTCTTCACGTTGAACGTTCTGTTGAATATGGCGATTTCGTCGCCTGCCTCTATATTCAGTATGTTAGCAACCTGATTTCCTACATAGACATTGCCGGCCTTGATAGAGAAGACCATCGGCGATTGTTGACGCTTGTCTCTGGGCAGAACTTCGGGTAGGAACCCGGTTAAGATTATCGTAGTATCTTGCCACTCGACATTGCGTTGTAAGGTGGCGGTCAGATGTGTATACGAGTAGCCTTCCAAGTCGGCAAATCGGTGGACATAGTCTTCCGGCATGGTATGAGATGAGAAACCCTGACTCCAGAATTCGTCCATGGTGGTTTGTTGGGGAATAATCCTCAGGTTTTGACCCATATCCCGCATTATCCTTCGGGTTTCCCGTCGGTAGGCGTGCCCACTGGTTGAGAAGGTCACTAGCAATCCAACAGCCGTACCTACGGCGATCACAGCCATGGAGAAATTGATCTTGCGGTGTAGAATCTCTTTAAGAATTATCGTTGGTACTCGCACAGGTGTGCGCCTTTATCTCTATGTGGAATTGTTAGCCAGGTATTCGATATGTTCTGAAAATGTTCAGCACATTCTCAGATTACGCGATGTGTATTTGTGACGCTCATCCATTGTCCTGGAATAGTCGAGCATTATCTTCGGATTTCGACGCACATCGTGAGCGTAATGAAGGTATCGGTCTGTTTCCTGATGAATTGGATCCGGCCTTTCCTTATTCTGCATATTCCGAATTCTTCGTTGCGTAATAAATCAGACTTTTATCGCCACCGATATCTGCGCCCCCAGCGATCTCCGCCCCAACATCTGCCAAAACGTCGTCCACGGTAGCCGGGCGATGAGCCGAAGAGACGCCAACCTCTTCCACATCCTCCATAGCCTCTGGAACGGTATTCGAAGCCGTATTGATTATCAGATCGTGGCGTCCATCCACAACGTGGAGATGCGGAAGTGGAAGCGCTTCTCCCAGCCCAGTACGGCCGGAGGTAATGGTCCCGCAGTCGAATCACTCGGTCGTCGACAATTACAGTCGTCGCAACATACTGATTCGCGGGCAAACGTTCTGTGTGAAAGGCGATCACGTCTAACTGATTGCCGACAGACAGAGACTTCACGACAGTACCAACCAAAGACGTCGGCCCCAGATGAATGTTCAGTTGTTTGCCCTTGTCATTTCGCAGAATTAGGTGAGTCCCCAGGACTGCAGGGCCTGTCGAATTCTCACAGGGGTGATTCGTGATGTCCTCTAGTTCGCCCGACAAGCGAACCACAGGTGGTCTTGCCGGGCATTGTGCGATGCCGTACGGATCACCAATACCTCGTTGGCCGCACACAACGGGAGTCAATAGAAATGTGGCCAGCGCGCTCATAGCCAAAAGCGTTTTCATCTGTCTGTGCATGACGTTACTCATCGTAGTGTCTCCTCATAGAAAAGTCCTTGTTGAACCAGTATAATCGGATCTCGGCTTGCCGGTTTTGGTCCCCGTGGTGGCGTAAATCAGATTCTTTGTGTTTTGTCAGTCCACCGGCAGCAGGCCTTCATTGACCGTGCATTTGTCAGCGTGCCTGTTTTCGAGTATTGCTTCTTATGGTGCATTTCAGATCTAGCGGATTATAGCGATTTAGTCTTCTGCTTAACCCCATAGTCCCAGTAATTGTGACGTGCGCCTGCGGGATGGCGTGTCGGTTTGCATACGTTTTGGCTTGCGTATTGTATGTGTAATAGTCGGGCAATTCCTCTTCAATGAACCGAATGACCTCTTCACCGGGCACATTGTCATTCTTGATTCCCATACCTTTCACTCGGAAACTGCGATCCCTGAATGCGTCGAGGGTTGCGACAGCCAAGGCAAGACCATTTGCTTGACGGTATTCTGCCGAACGCTGTCCTTTGAGTCTGCATAACAGTGCTATCATACTATTCCAATTCTGATAAACCTCTGCGTTGTTCAGTTTGTTATAACATTTGAATTGTCGTCTAGTATGCCCGCCTCTCCCTTCGCAGACAGAAGAAAACACGGAAGCCTCATGACACTTCCGTGTTTTCTGCGAGTGCAGAACAAGCCAAATAACTATCGCTTCCCCGTTTCAGATTTCCACTGAAGACCCAAGTTTCCATACTCCTTTGTACTTCGGAAATTCATCACATGCCCCAGTTCGAGGTTGTCATCGTGACTAATGACCGCATCCCAGCATCCAGCACTATGAAAGCCAGATGCCGTAATTTCGTGTTTGATGTCTTGCAGTCGAACATTAGCAAGCTCTTTTAGTGGCATGTTCTCCGCAGTATGCTTTGGATAAACCGAGAGTAGTCCTACAGGCTTAAGGGTGCGCCGCGCGTCTTTGTACAATTTGTTTCTATGGGCATAATCAAAGTAGTGCAACACATCATACATCAAAAGGACATCCAACGTATTATCCTGGATGTCTAAGGGGTCACGGCCCGAAGTGCGCAACATTCTTATATTCGAGAGGCCATATTTGGCAGCCTTTGCACTGAGTTCCTCCAGCGGTTGTTGGTCCTTATCGACCGCATATACCGTACCCGAAGGACCGACTGCAAACGCCGCCGGTATACTGTAGTGACCGATACGACAACCAAAATCCAAGACTGTATGTCCCGAACGAATACCAATGCTGGCAAGAAAACCCACACCATCCTCTCGCTCCCACTGTTCCATTTGATCACATACCTCTAATTGTGCTGACGCGGCCCGAACAACGCAGTACCGATTCGTACCATAGTCGAGCCCTCTTCAATTGCTACTTTGTATGAATTGCTCATACCCATGGAAAGACAGCGCATCTGGACACTTGCCGGATGCAATGTTCCTAATCTATCGAACAGCTTCCTTGTCTTCCTGAAGTATGGCCGGCTCCTCTCGGGATCACCGAAGCGCGGCCCCATTGTCATCAGGCCCTGTATGCGAATGTACGCAAACTCAGCCAGCTTGAGGACAAATTGTTCCATGTAAGATTCGAAGGGTTCGTGCTCACGCGGGTTTATGCCCGCTTTGGTATCTTCGCTGCCGATATTGATTTGAATGAGAACAGGCAGCGGTTCTTTTTGCCTTTGGCGCACACGCTTTTCAATGGCAATAGCCGTGTTCACGGAATCCACAGTCTGGACCAGATCAAAGGCGTCTATGGCCCTATTGATTTTGTTCTTCTGTAAATGCCCGATCATGTGCCAACTGACTAATCTGGCTCTTTCCCCAAGAACAGTCCTCATCTGCTGCCCTTCCTGGACGTAGTTTTCGCCAATATACTTGGCTCCTGCATCAATGGCCGCGGCAACCTCATCTGCTGATCGCTTTTTTGCAGCAACCACGATGGCCACGTGATCAGGAATCTCTTGACGCAGTCGCGTGTAGTTTTCAGCAATTACCATATTAGACCCGAGACATTGGCTTCAGCAGGCAAGCACAGACACACGGACTGACCGCGAGGCTAATGAATCCTCATGATTCGCACGGTCGCTGGTCGCAAGGCATTTCTCGTCCGCAGCACGTTTGTGCGCGCCCGCACGCGGGCCGATTGTTCTCGTAGTCATTATGCCGTTGCGAGTCCTTGGACAGAATTCCGGCACCGCCGCTGATCAATCTTATTACCATACCGCCACAGTCCGGACACATCTTAACAGGATCGTCGCGCATACTATGGAATCGCTCGAAGCTATGTCCGCAGGCGGTACATTGATATTCATAGGTTGGCATGCAGGATTACTCCAAATGCAACTGAGCCTTCACTTGTGGTTTCCATCAGACGGGGCGGATCAGTCTGCGATGCCAAAAAGTCTATGTGTCGACACACTTAGACCCAAACTGGTGAGGACAAACATAACTTGAAGGTCCTCGCGTTTGACCCTGAAAGCACCGGTCTGCAACTGTCCGTCGCCTACTTGCGTGCCGCTCTGTTCATACAGCCGAGCAGCGATTTAGAAACCAACCTGGGTCCCGACGCTGCAGTGGAAACACCCATCGGTGAAGTGGTTCCACAGTTGTCGTGTCGCCTGCCATCCGGTGCAATGACATGGTCCGATTCTCGTAATGCCCAGCCTTTGAAAAAGTTCTATGATCTTTCCAATATGGGCTCCATTTGCATGAACCAGATGCATCCCGCCCATTATGCCGCGGATTGTGCGACCGGGTGCGATTCGCCCTATATGCTCCAGAGTGTTTACCACGCCTGCATGCGCACAGCCGAGCAATACGACCAGACCCTGCGGACTATCCCAGAACAGGGCTTGATCATCTGGAAGCATATCGGGTTTGCTGCACCTACTATCTGCAAAGAAGCGGCCCCCGGTATCCTCGAAATCACTAATACGTGGTATCTCTCCCGTGACAATTAGACCATCGCAAACCGAAGTCGTTTCCTGGGTATAGGTGACTTGGCCTGCTTCGAGCTTCTCCTGTAGTTTTTTCCGCAGTGCTGCATTTATTCCAATCTCGCGAATTCGGCCATCTCCGAAACTGAACTTAGACTTAAGTGCTGCAGGGTGGAGGTAGACCTGCGCTTTGCGCGCAAGGTCCAACACGTGGCTGAGTCCGCCGACATGATCATAATGGCCATGACTCAGCACAATTGCACTAGCATGGCTGACATCTATACCAAGTGCCTGAGCGTTGCGCAGCAGGAGATTACTCTGTCCTGTATCAAATAGAATCTTCTTGCTATTTGTTTCGATCCAGAAGGCCAGCCCGTGTTCGGCGCGCAAGCCACGTCGATACACTGTGTTTTCAACCAGTACAGTAACACGCATATCACTCATCGTTACCTTCGCGGAATTCATCGATCAATTCCTGCTTGTGGATAAATTTGCCACGAGCTCGTGCCTTCAATTGTCCATCCTGGAAGATTTCAGCATGGAGCAGATATAGAGGATGAGACGCTCTATTCAAGCGAGCGGTGGCCGTTGCCGAACGGCCCAAGTAAATCGGATGTCTGAATCGGGTATTTAATTCCGCTGTAACGCCGGCCAAGCCATGTGCGAAAAGCCAGTGCTGATCAGCGACAATCATTTTTACCGTTCGACGGCAATTGGAATTACCGGTCT
>CAZGMJ010000116.1:0-9561 GCA_964526785.1 uncultured Pirellulales bacterium | reverse complement strand
GGTGCGGCGGCTAGGTAGAGCCTGTCTGTTGCCGGTTCTTTCGTCCGCTGGTGCCAAACTGGCGATATGCCCGCAAGATAGATTGTCCAACAAGTCCTGCGACCTGCTTTGTAAGTCTTTGTTGCACAAAGATTAACAGTTGCTATACCAGGGCTTATGATGCTGGCCGGAGCGAAGCCGAAGCCGCGCAGTAGGCAAACGAAGGTTCTCGTTGCACGCTTGCGGGCTTTGGGTCGGCCGGATCATTGCCGCCGAATGCGCTGTTGTTATTCATCCCAATGAATAGGATCGCAGCCACAATGCAGGCTATTGCAATTATGCTCTTCATCATGTTCTGCTGTCTCCAAGTATTCAACAATGCCGTTAATGAACAGTGCCGCAGATATCTTTTGACGCTTCATCCACCGCTGATCCGGCAGCGCCTCGGCTACGCCCATCGTTGCGGCCGATGGGTTCGTGGCTTTTACCTTGCACGCCCCTGCGATTCTTCGGGCCTGCGTTGTTGTGCGTGAGCCACTCGGGCGCATCGCAGACCGTATCAGGACAGCCACCGGCTGCGAGGTGTCGTTCGACCAGCCAGTTTTCGAGCTTCGTCAGTCCGTTGGATTCGACTTGCAGCAGTGGGTGATCGCGTCCGCAGGCGATGCCATCACCGGGGTCGTGGGGTATCTCCGGCGGTCTGTCTGTAGTTGAAGCAACCGGCGTGTCCGATTCGACAGAGGCCCCAACGGCCGAGTGTGTCTTGGCGCGCACCTGAGCGATAATCCGCGCATCGGTCTCGTCCCGAGCCGCCGGCCAGGCACCCGCGAAGCGCAGGCAATGCTCGCGTGCCTTTCCCGCCGTGTAGAGTGTGGACGTGAGTGCAAAGGGCGGTTCGTCCAAGATGCGATGCGGGTCCCGAGTGAAGATCGGGCAGGCACAAGGCACGTCGACCACGGGCTTGTCGTAAGGCCCTGAACAATTCACCTGATTCCAACCGAGACCTGGGACTCCATTCATATCGTAGTGCGTGCTGAAATAATTGCCGCGGTCATAATACTCGATCTGCCCGGCGTAGGGCGGTTCGTCGGTCCGATTGATGTGAAAAGGGTTCAGCCATTCGTATGTTGCGGATAAATCCGTGCGATTGCCGCCTTCGGCGTAGTTGCCCACGGCGCCGACGCGAATGCCCTGGCGGCCCGGCGGCAGGTCCCCTGGATCGGCGAAGTAGGCCCTGCCACGCGTCGTCAGGAGCGACTTCGGGTTGAAGTTCATCGGGTGAAACCAGTTGCGTCCGCTACTTTGATGAAAGCCGAAGTTGAACGTATAGTTGTTGACCGCCATTCCGGAGGAACACTGGCTGAATTGCGGCGTTCGATTGAACGCGGAGGCGTGCAAGGTACCCCGGATCAGCACACGGAAGGCCGCGCCGCGCACGTTGAGGCCGTAGGAATGACCGTCGTCGTAGTCACCGGCCTGGTCGGCTATCTTCCAGTTGAGCGGTTCGGCAAAGAGACAGTTGTCGACGCATACATTCTCGGCATAAGGAATGTTGGGTCCCCTGGCCGTGGACGATCCGATGGCGCCGATCACGTCCTGCGTCCATTCGACAGAGACATTGCGCCAAAGAACGAAACCGACGGGTCCGCCACGGCCGCCGTTGGAGTGCCGGTTGGGACCGAACAGCAGGCCACGGCCGTCCTCATTGCGATGATCGAATATCCCGCGTCCATCAACCGGACGGATGCGAACGTGCTCGACAGCAAACGGGCCTTGCCGATGTTGGAGACGGCCTCGCAACGTGATGCCTCGCCCGCTTCCACTTGCCGGCGCCGGGGCCGTTTGGCCGGCAATCCAGAGGTTCTTTCGAGCCGTCGAGATGCGGTCACGGATGTTGTAGTTGACCTTCGGCAACACGATTTCGCCTGAGACGTCGAATACGACAATTCGAGTGACGTTATTGGAGCCCGTGGAGATAGCCTCAGCGAAAGAACCCCGCCCTTCGGCGTGGAGATTCGAGACATGCACAATCTCTGCTCGGCCATCTGTGTTTTCGAGCATGGTGTTCAGAAGGCTATACGCGGGTCGGCTCGCTTCAGATCCGACCGATGAAGCACAGACGATTGCAGCCGTGATGGCCCCGATCGTAATAGGAAGTATCCGTACATAATGTGGCATGCAGCCCCTCCGATGCAAAATCAAGGAATGTCATGCATGGGGATACGCATAACGTAGGCATCCGGCACGCCGGGCGGGTTTCCGTAATCTGAGTTGAAGACGATCTTGTCGGCCTGGAACGAAAAGGTTGGATGTCCGTGTGTAGCTTGCGAGTTGAAGGAACTCCGGATCTGGCAGAGAGCGGTGACCCTATAGTCTTCGTCCGGTGCTATAAGTACAAGCTTGTCATTCCACCGTCTGCAAGGACCTTTCACCTTTTTCGCGTCGGCCGCAATCCAGTTGCGTTTCGGATTGGGCGACCAGTGCAAGTGCGTCCACCCGGCCATGCCGTCGATTACGTGCTCCAGTTCCCATGAGCGGTCGGACAGCCTGCGTTGGAAGAGCACCCCGGTCCGATCCGGCGATTTCATTGTTGCAAGGTTGCTCATGTAAGCCATCCGCGTCCCGTCGGGATTAAAATCGAAATGACCGCCTTTGTCGTCCAGCAGTGCAACCGTTCGATCTTGGGGATAGACAATCCATGTGTGTTTTCGACCTTTCATGGAGTCGCGGTTCTCTTCGGTTATCCACATGGAAAGATCGGCATGATGCGTGAAGCGGATGCGGTGGGCCGCTCGTCCGGGTTCGTCGAAATAGGTGTAATCATCTCCAGCGTTGTATCCCTCGCCGGAATGCAGGTGCTTGAGCGAATGAAGCGGGATACGATAGATTGGCGCCTGCGGCGTCTCCAAATTGAAGATACAGATATCTCCGCTGCCCGCCTGGCGCGGGCCAAGCAGGATGTGGGCACCGTCGGGGTGCGGAGGATAGAGTTGTGGGATTTGGCTGCGATCGGTTCCGTGCCGCAGTACAATAAGCGGCTTGCCGGCATGGGCGACGTTCCATTGCTGGACGTCGAATGCGAACAGCTTTGTTTCTCCTGCGGAACGATGCGTGACCGTGTAGTACAGCAGGCGGGGATCCTTCGCGTCCCACTGCAGGAAGAAGTAGAATACGTCGAGCGGCAGTTCTTTGGGCTTGCCATATTCACCGCCCCCTCTGTCATCCATGATCCACGCCTTCTTCCGGCCGTTGCGTTTCCTCACAACGAGCAATCTTGATCCGTCGGCGTTCCAGGCAGGCACAGCAAAGTACTGATGATACGCACCTTCAAGGTCGTTTGTTACCTTGCGGCACCGGCCTCGCCCCGGCAATGAGAGATCATTCGCTCGTGTGTTTGACGTGGAGTCTCTTCCATCGGCAACCGACCAAACGCGGAAATTGCGATAGCGAAAATGCGTCCATTTCATCTGCCGAAAACCGATATACCCATCGCCGTGCGGTTGGCCGCCTACGTTTCCTGCATCGGTCCAGTCGATGACCTTGCGATTGTCCACCCACAGGCGAATATGGGGGCCAACCTTGGCCAATGTGATTGTATGAGTTTCCTCCGACTTTGTCGGGATGCCTTCCTCGCCTTCCTTAACCAAATGAAAGCCGGGATTCTTGCGCAGGTTCGTTTGCCGGCGATCGGGATTGTGAGCGGCATTGGCATAGTACGAGGTGTGGTAGCAGCGGATTTGTCCTTTGGTATATTGTTGGAAATTTCCGTTGCGCTCGGGAAGTTCGTCACTGAAGATGCTTTGATCGTTCAAACCCGCGGCGGCAAAGAATACGATGCATAAACCCGCATCGGTTTCCATGTTCCGGGCCTGCCACCGGGCAACGAAGCTAGCGGGAAGTCGCTGCGGACACCAGAAAACGTGATGCATCTCCTCGTCCGGCGAGTGCATGTGCATCCAGCCATCCTTAAAGGACACCTCGCCCGGACCTTCCATACGCCATCCTTTGACACTCTCGGCGTTGCCCATCGAGGCTTGATAGACCAGCGAACCGAGCTGGAGCCGGCCCGGTAGATTGACATCCGCCGGTGCCGCAAGGGTTGCACGAACGAGAATACTCATGACCAGGAACATAGATCGCAGCATTATTTCCTCATACAGTCAAGAAGACCTTCATTCCGATTACGGCTCGGAGACAACAGCGGCCCAGCCGCCTTTTCCGGGAGTTCTGATCGTCACGATTCGACCGCCTTACCTGCATGTGCTGAGCCATACACGAGGGCGGCCGTCAGAAGAAACATCCCGACACCTGCAGCACGACAGCCTCGTCTACTGTTTCGCGTCATTATGGTTCTTCGTTCGTACTGAACAAACATGAACATATCAATCAGCATCAAACACAAACGCTGCATGTCTTCTTCTCCCTTCTATGGGAGCCGTCGGACGAGACAAGCCCAGTCGTTGTCGATTTCGACTTTGTTCATTTCGGGAGGAAGCCCGATGTTTCGCTTACCGCCGCCACGCACTGATTTGATAGTTCCCGGCTTCAGATCGCCGCCTTTTCGGGGATTGAGCCACCGTATTTCAAATAGGCCCCGGTCCGCACTGAGATCGAGCGTCATGGCGCTGTCACAGCGTTCGGTGTAAATCGCGTAAAGGCCCGGCTTTGCCAGGACATAGATATCACCACCCCCGGCGGAGGTGCAAAGATCGTGGTCGGGTTTCATATCGAGAAGCGGCAGCGCCGTAAGGAACGAACGCGCGATGGCGGTCCATCGCAGCGCAATATCCATGTCACGGAAATTGTCGATCCGGTGGTCGAAGGCATGTCCGCCGCCGTCCATCTGCACGTACCATTCAAATCCGCCGCCGCCGGCCATATACGTCGGCCAGAGCTTGCTGCGGCGTCCGTAGGCGTATCCTTTCTCGATGTCGGCCTTGTCGTTTTCTATCTTCTGGGGTTCGTCAACAGACACAATCCAGGGCTTGCCGTACTTTGCTGACGCATCCCGGTATTTCTGGATCTGCCTGGCCAGCCCCTTGTGCGATGCGCCGGTCTGGAACGCGGTCATATCGATCACGACCGGTTTGCCCGCCGCGAGCCGTTCGACCAGAGGTTCATAGTACGAATCGACGCCTTTGGTATGCGTGGCGATCGGATGGTCGTACGGATCGAGAGTGCGAATGAACTGAGCAAATTCTACGCGCTTGTCTGTGCCGTAATCGTTTTCCTCGCCGATATCGAACTCGCTTGCGTTGTGGTGTCCGAATCGGGCGATCAGTTCGCGATAGAAGAGGTTGCGTTGGGGTCCGAGTTCGCCATTGTCGTGATAATTCTCATTGCGACTCTCGGTCTCTGCAAGCTGGAAATGCAGAAAAATCCCTTTGGCCTGGGCGTGAGAAAAAGCGATCTCCCACTGGGCGAGTTTGGAGTTGTCGTAACGCAGTTTCTCATAGGGTCCGATCGTAGGGAAGGTATCCTTGCCGTCGCCGCCTATATTCATGGGCAGAAAGTAGATGCAGTTCCCGCCCAGTTCAGCGATGGCGTTAAGTGCGCCGATCAAACATCGACCTTTTCCTCCGCCCCAGTCCGGATCGCCCGGCTTCCAGTCCGCTTTATGTGCGGCGAAACGGTGTCCCGCATTGGGCGTGTTGTCAAAGCCTTCGTAACCGAACATGTTCTCGGGTATATCCGGGCCGCCTTTGAGCCAGATGTCTCCGTTGGAGAACATCAGATAGTGCGTGCCGCGATTTCTGAGCAATCCTCGGTCCGGCGCACGAAAATCGGGTGCGGCCTTGTCGGATCCGCCAACCGTGAACGTGCCAGACGCGCCGTCACAGGCGCTCGGCTTTCCCGCCTTCGGATCGAGGTCGATATTGACGCGATAGCCCGCCCGGAACGATACATCGTATCGCCATCGGCCTGTACGAGGGGGAGCGAAGTGAGCGCGCCATTTATTGCCCGACTCGCCGCCTCTTCCGTCGCCCGCATAGTAACCGGGGACGACGAACGAATGCTCATCCTGCGTAAACGTCACGTTTAGCCGATAGTGCAGGTAGGGATTCGGCTTGGCGCGTTCATCCGATGCAGGACCTTCCAGCGTCAATGTGACTTCGTGCCACTGCTTCAATTCACCCTCCAGGATAGCTTTGCCGCCAACCGGGGCAGGAATCCTTCCAATTGCTTCAAGAAATTCGCTTTCACTGGCCACATCCGGTAACTGGCTGCTCGGCGCCGGACCTGCGGATCTCGGCCGCTTCGCAGTTCCTTTTACCGTGAAAGTAACCGCCAGAGACTTACCGGGGTCACCTCTTGCTCCGGATTGCCGATACGGCGTCGCCGTGATCGTATGCCGGCCCGTCGACGGCGTCCAGGCGTTGTAATTGCCGTTGCCGTCTCCGGCCAGAGCGAACGGCGGGACGTTTTCAACGATTCGCGAAGGATCATCGTCCAGGCCGAATCGAACGCTGCCTACATTGCCTTTTGTCTCGGCCCGAACATTGAGCGCCCAGATTATCTTATCCATATCCAGTTCCGCGCCATCGACCAACGGGCCGATATCCCGATCGGTTTGTGCGTTTACCAGGACGAGTCCGGTCACTTCTGTGGCCTGCACCCCGCCAGCAAGCAGACACAGGAAACAGGCCAATAACAAACAACTTATGTACGATTCATGTTTTCCCACAATGCGTTTCATCTTCTTTCTCCTATGATCATAATCCTCAGCCTTGAACGCAAACCCGACTGGTTCTTAACAACTTCGAACGTAATGCCAAGCGCCGCGCGGGCGCCGCCACTTGCGTTCGGCCCATGGTTGGGCGTGCCAGCGATTGTATGAGAGCCAGCGGCAGGTATCAAGGGAGGAACCCAGGGCATCTCCTGTCAGAGCATAAGGTGCGCTGCTTTCACTGAGGAAGTTCGAATTGCCGCCGAGGCGGAACGGCACCGATCGTTGCCGAACTGATGACGTCATTCGCAGCAGGACGCGTCGGGCTAAGCACTGGTGGGGTTGTGCCTTGGTGGTCTGGCTCGGTCTGTTTAAGGCACTGCTCCACCCGGATCCGTCATCATGCTTACGTCCCAAGAATCACCATCCGTCCACATCGCGAAATCCCTCAGGCGGTGTTTCATCGTAAACGGTTCCGCGGGGGCGGGGCCAGTTGGAATTATAAGGTACACCGTATGAGTCCACTCGCTCTCCATATTCGAAAGCGCCAATATCGGGAGACTTGCCCGTATAGTGTCGACCGTCATTCGGCCATGATTCCGGCAGTATCTTTCCGGCATTCACACAGGGGCTTTCCCTGGTGAGGGAAAAATCGATTCGATCGTTGGCCCTATCTCCATCATCCGGGCTTATTCCCATATCCTTTGTCTTTAACTTGATTTCCTCCATAGAGCGCAGATGCTTACCGCCGTTTTTGAGAAATAGGGGCTTTACATTTTCTCCATTTCTTGTCACAACAATATTGTGGGTCACCTGACGCTCGGGAAATCCCTTCTCGTAGCGGAAACTAAACTCGTCTTCAAAGATCAATAGGTTGTTGATATACCAAGCTGAATGTTGGGCTTCCGGGGACGTCTGGTCTCTCACTAAGCTCGCCAACCCCCCCGTCTTTACCCAGAAGGTGTTATTGAAGACTCTGTACCCATTTTCCCATATCGTGCCGACGCCCTTGATGACGCTTCCTTTCCAGCCGTAATAATCGTATCCAATGACAACATTCCGGTAGACGTACACGGGCCCCTCTCTTTTGGCTTTTCCATTTCCATACTGCTGGGATATAGGGACTGTCATACATTGGAGAAGCAGGTTATGGTGAATGCGCATATTCTTTCCCCATCCCGGATCAACGTGGTCCGTCTCCCAGGCGTTGTCAAAGATATAACCGGCCACATTGTGATGGAAAGAACTATCGTTGCATCCATACCAGTTAAAACCATCCATTACGCCATGGGAATAATTGAACCTGCTTTCGTGATTGACCAGATTTTCAACCCGGGCTAGCCCATGCTCATTGTTAAAAAATCCTTTTCCATAATGATACGGGATATGGTGTTTGAATCGCACCGCTCCGTTTTTGAGGTCGCCTAGGTCAGAATTGAGGTTGAACACCTCCGTCATCCATCGTTCCATATCGTTGAATGTATACTCGCACCACTCGATGACCGTATCGACAGCGTTCTCCAGGCGGATGCCGCCGCGGCAATGCTCGAATTTACAGTTTCGGATAACCAGGCCGTCATTGTTCTCTGTCGCGCTGATGCCGGCAATCACACCCCTGAAGGTAAGTCCATCGATAACAACATTCTTTGTGTTGCGCAGAACAAAGAGTTTGCTTCTGTGATTCTGAATGACGATAGGCCTGCCCGTCGGATCCGCATTTCCGGGTAAGCGAACAGTCAGTTTTTTCGTGTCCTTGTCAAAAGTAAATCCATAGGGAGGAACCTTAAAAAATACATTGTTGCGCTCAAACCCCGACTTTCTCAGGGCGTTGAGAAACGGCAGATAATAGCCCGTTCCGTCTATCGCAACGTGACCGGACATTTGAGGATGGGGAGGCCCTTCCGCGGAATAAAAACCGTTGCCCTCCTCTTTCCATTTTACTGTGCCTTCATAGGCCTCTTTCCAGTCGCCAGTAATGAGGGCTTTTCCGCGGGGTTTGGCGACGATCCAGCAGTTGGAGATATCTTCGATCATTTGGCCTTGGGGTTCGATGTAGTAATCCCCGGGGCCTATGACAAGGGTATCGTTATCGCGCAGTTTGCTTATACCGGCCTCAATTGTTTTTAACGGTTGGTCTCTTGACGTGCCGGGATTTTTATCACTCCCAGTTTGTATCGATACATAGTACGTATTGTTTTGTGGATCTCCCGCAGCAAAAACTGCATCCATAGCAGTAAACAGAAAAATCGGGCAAAGAATCGTTAAACCAAATACTTTCCATTTCATTATTTTTTGTCCTTTCATTCATCAACAAATTGATCTATCGTTAAGCACCGCTGTATTCCACTCATTTAGTTGAAAGTCGCCGCCGGGAATCAACATGTCGATCAATCTATTCTGCAGCAAGGTCTAGATGTCGATCCCCATATCGCGGCAATATCCGACAGAATCCGGGAACATGTTAGGGTCAGCCCTTAGATTAGTAATTTATTTTCTTGCATTTTTTTCAAGTATCGTCTATAGTCTGACCCTATTACTCCCCGAAGATGGGCTCGGTGACCTCTTCGAGGTCTTCTTCGAAATCCACGATGTCGTGCGTGTCCCAGAACCGCGCGAGTTCTTCGATCGAATCAATCTTGGGAATCTTGTTCATATGGCCAGATCAACTCTCTGATTCGCATGTCTTATAGAATACACTATCGCCGCCCTGAAAACAAGAGTCGAGCAGTTTTCGTTTAAAAATGCAGGGGCCTCTATGTGAAGATGGAGAAGTGTGAAGTTTTTTCTATTCATTGCCGCATAAGGACTTGCAGCGAGGATGCGGCCTTCGATTATGTGGAATCTCGTTCAATTCATGCGTGTTGCTCCAAATATAGAGGCGCGCCTCTTGTGCGCTTGTTTATAGACAGGATAAC
>CAZGMJ010000115.1:0-9575 GCA_964526785.1 uncultured Pirellulales bacterium | reverse complement strand
AAGGATACGCCGCTTTCTTCATCCGTCCATCCACAACTTTCGGTTATACCTCGCGGAGGGGATTTTCGCATTCGTTCGTAGTGAGATTGCCCTCCCGGCGCTCCGGGATGGCTATTGAAGGGTCTGGATCCGGCGCCGTTAGTCCTGTATCGGAGTACGGGATGACAGGGGGAAATGAAAATGGAAAGTCGAGATTTGAAATTGGATGACAGGGGTTTTGAAGGGGTTGTGGCGGGATGAGGACGGGTGAGTTAAGGAGCGTGCTGTTCGAAGATGGATAAACAGCGGCAGTGTGGTTGATTCAGGGGGGTGCAGGGGGTAGAATCGTTTTGTGAGCTGGAGCCCTATCAAGATAAACCTGCATTGGCGCGGCTTGTTTTGATAGCGACTCATAGAATTCGATGTTCCATCTATGGAGGCGATTCGGTGATTTGCAGACGAAACATACTCTTGAGTATATCGATTATGGCGATCTCCGCTCTGGCGCCGTCGGTTGCGGCCGGGGGCGAGGTCGTTACTTATGAGGCCTTCGGTGCGGTTGGGGACGGGGTGCATGACGATCTGCCGGCGATCTGCAAGGCGCATGCGTATGCCAACGAACACGGATTGTGCGTTACGTCGAAGCCGGGGGCGACGTACCATCTGGGCGGCAAGGCGCTGACCGCGATTATCGCCACCGATACGGACTGGGGCACGTCGCGTTTTATTATTGACGATACGCAGGTTGAGAATCATAAGAATTCGCTGTTCGAGGTGCGTTCGCTGCTTGGGCGCGTAGATGTGAAGATCGAACGGCTGAGGCGGGATCAGAGGCAGTTGGATGTGCGGTGCGAGCACGACTGTTACGTTATGGTGACGAATCGCAGGATCAAACGCTATATCCGGCGCGGGCTCAATCAGAACTCGGGGACGTCCCAGCGCGACTGCTTTATTCTGCGTCGGGACGGCTCCATAGAGGGCGATATCGACTGGGACTACGACAGGATCGATCGTGTTGACGCGCGGCCGATGGACGAGAAGCGGCTTGTCTTACGCGGCGGGGTGTTCACGACCATTGCGAATCGGATGAAGCAGGAGGTGGGCTACAATTACTGGGCGAGGAATATACGGATCACGCGGTCCAATACGGAAGTGGACGGGCTGACGCACCATGTGGTCGGGGAGACCGAGTTCGGGCACCCTTATTCGGGGTTTATCAACGTCAGCGGGTGTGCCAACATTACGCTGCGCGACTGCTTTGCGACGGGGCACAAGACCTATAAGACCATCGGATCGGCGGGCAGGCCGGTGAGCATGGGGTCGTACGACTACAGCGTGAGCAGTGTGGTGAATTTCACGATGATCGGCTGCCGCATGGACAACATCAACGATCGCAGCCGATGGGGCGTGATCGGGACGAACTTCTGCAAGAACATCGTGCTGGAGGACTGTGTGCTGTCGAGGATGGATACGCATATGGGGGTGTCGGGGACGTATGCGATCCGGGGGTGCACGCTGGGCTATATGGGGCTGAACGCCATTGGGCGCGGGCTGCTGACGGTCGAGGATTCGACGCTGTACGGCGGTTCGCTGATTAATTTCCGCAGCGATTACGGCAGCACGTGGGAGGGAGATGTCGTGATACGCAACTGTAAGTGGATTCCGGCCGCGGGACGTACGAGTCGGCCGCAGATGATACATACAAGGAACGACGGCATGCACGATTTCGGGTACAAGTGCTTTATGCCGCGGAAGATAACGATCGACGGGCTGTTCGTTGACGACTCGAAGCATCCGAAAGACTACAAGGGGCTGTACTTCTTCAGCGATCCTGACGGCGGCAAGAATTTCAAAGAGGCAGAACGGCCCTTCCCGTACGAGCTGTGCAAGATGCTGAGTGTTCGGGGGCTCAGGACCGCCAGCGGGAAGAAGCCGCGGATTTCACCGAATGCCGACGTCGAGAAGAGTGTGGCCTACAGAGAAGGCGAGATTCGAGAATCGAAGAATTCAGGGAAGCAGCAGGAGAGGAATCGAAGATCGAAATGAAGAAGGCCAAAGTGACATAGGAGAATTCAGAAATGGGCAGGGCCTTGTCGATGGCTGGGGCGTGCGGCGGGAGTGGAAGCTGTTCGCAGGGGAGATTTCGCGGTCCGCAACGGCAAGGCGCGTCTCTGACGTTGGCGGGCTCGGAATGGTAGAGGATGGCCGGATTCGGGCTGCTGGAGCAACGAAGCCGCGCGGGCCGTCCTGCCTGTTATTTCTTCGATAATTCGATGTATTGGCTCAGGGTTTCGAGGTTTTGGCTGAAGGTGGCGCTGGAGGTGTATTTGAAAGCGTCGGGGAATTTCGGCTGTCCGACGAGGCGGCGGCCGTCGTGGGTTGTGATCCAGCGGCCTTCGGCGTCCAGTTCGTGGATGATTCTGCGGGCATTGCGGGCGAGCTGTGCGGTGGAGGGAGCGGGGGCGGGCGAGTCGCCTTTGCGGGCGGCCTGGCAGGCGCGCTCGATTTCGTCGAAGTCGGCGGACCGTTTCCAGGCGTAGTGGCTCGGGACGGCGGAGTCGTCGTATGTGAGTTCGTAGTCGGAGGTCATGTACAGCGGCCGGTTGGTCTTCAGTTCGTAGTAGCGGGCGACGCGGCCGTCGGGCAGGAGGCTCTCCTTGAAGTACGCCAGGGCGCGGGGGATCGGTTCGAGGTACTTTTTGTCGCCGGTGTAGTCGGCGATTTTGATGAGCGTTCGCATGACGTCCTGGGATTCGGAGCCGGTGATGGCGGGCGGTTCGAACTTGCGGGCCCAGATGGGGATGGTCTGGTAGTTGTACTGCTGGCACCAGGCGGGCTGGGGCTCGGGCATTTGGGCGAGGATGAGGAAATCGCCGAGGCGTTTGAGGGCGGTTTCGTATTTCGGTTCGGCGTAGATGCGGTGGGCCTCGATGAGGACGTCGGAGACGGTGCCGGCGAGATTGTCGTTGAGCGTGTAGTAGTCCCAGTAGTTCTTGATGCGGCCTTCCGTTCGCCAGTCGTAGTCGGGGAATTTCGCTTTGACGACGGGGCGGGGCTCGACGGGGCCGCGGAAGCCCTGGGGGAAGGCGCCGTTGGGGAACTGGGCGGCGAGGAGGGCATCGAGTCCGTACATGGCGGCTTCGTGAATTTCGGGGTCTTCGAAGTCGAGGGCGCGGTCGGTGCGGATGAGCATGCGGAGTGCGGCCTGCGTCTGGCCGTCGTCGAGGGAGGAGACGTTCCAGCTTCCGCCGCGACCCTTGCGGTATTTGCCGAGGCGGCCGCGGTCAGGTTTGGCGAAATGGATCTTCTGGGCCCAGCCGCCGGATTCGAGTTGGCCGTAGACGAGGGCTTTGGCGGCATCGCGGGCGGCCTCGAGGTAGAAGGTGTCGCCGGTCGCTTCGTGGGCTTCGAGGTATGCCATGCCGACGGTTGGGGTGCCGGGGGGTTGGACGAATATGGTGTACGGGGCCGCTTTGCCTTCGCCCCAGCGTTGCCGGAGGTCGAGGCTGTAGTAGTATACGTAGCCTCCGTAGCTTGCGACTTTCCTGCGGTAAAAGGAGGCGGCTTTCTTCATGGCCCGTGCGGCAGCTTCGGGCAGGTTCGATTCGACCAGGCGGGCGAGGATGGGATCGGCGGTTGTCGCAGGAGGGAGAATGCGGTCGGCGCTGCGCGGTATGTTGATGTTCCGGGGTCCTGTACCTTCACCGGATGGGGCCCCATCGCGCGGGCGGTCGCCTTCTCTTGGTCTGTCGCCCTCTCGCGGCACATCACCTTCGCGGGATCGGTCGCCTTCTCTCGGGCGTTCACCTTCGCGGGGTCGGTCCACTTGGCCGTCTCGTCGTCGCTGCATGCGGGATTCGGATGAACCGCCGGGATCGCGTTCGCTACGGGACGCAATTTCGCCATGAGCGCTGCCGGACGGATCGTCGTCGCAGCGGGCGGTGTCTGCGAGGGACGGGCAAATAAGCAGCGACAGAACTGCAAGGCTCCAGGCTGCGAACGGTCGGCGCGTGGTGCGTCCGGCGGTGCGGAATCTGTGCGTATGATCCATTGCGCTTGGTGCGTTCATTCGACTGTCTCCTGTGAATCCGGATTGTTCAGCATTGCCGCGCACGATGGTGCACGGGTTCGGCCGAGGTCATTGTGCCGTAATCGTCTGCGAGATGCAACATCCGCTGTGGCGAGATGCGGCTAAAAGCAAGCGACCCGCATTTCGGGCATCGGCGCGCAGGGGTCCGAGGGGGCGATCCGGCAGCGCATGAGAGAGCGTCTCTTTGTTCCCGCAATCTCCGAGGAAGATTAGCGATTTGCCGGCTTGACTTTGCGGGGCGGTTTGGATGACAATGGCAGGCGGCACGGCCGTCGCTTCGGCCGCCACAGTCAGCAGAACCGAATATCAGGAGGCACACGTGATGCAACTGAGACAAATTCCGCTACGCCGTTTACTCTTACTGTTGCTCGTACTATTGATATCATGCCCGACGGCAGAGGCGTTCGCGTCCGGCGGCATTCGCACGATCTTTGCGCCGGCGGCAGTACAGGCAATCCAGGCCGCGGCGGCGAGCGCGAGCGAGGCAGCGCCGCCGGCAGCGCCGAAGAACCGGGCCGAATCGGTCCGCGCCATCGTCGCATGCCTCGGGCTGGGCGAGGGTTCTGCAATCGCCGATATCGGAGCGGGAAACGGAAAGGATACGTGGGTATTCGCCGATATCGTCGGCAAGGCAGGCAGGGTGTTCGCCGAAGAGATATCCCAGGGCAAGGTCGATTCGCTGGTGGAGAAGGCGGTCGAAAGAGAACTGCCGCAGGTACATGCGGTGCTCGGCGGCAGTACCGATCCGTGCCTGCCCGCGGCGTCGGTGGATCTGGCGTATATGAATCGCGTATACCATCATTTTGCCAAGCCGCGGGAAATGCTGCGCGGCATTTGGCGATCGCTGAAGCCGGGCGGATATCTGGTGGTCGTCGATCAGCGACGGGGTACGCTGCAGGACTGGGTGCCGAGACACGTGCGCGAAGACAAGCATCACTGGATCGCCGAGACCACAGTCGTTCGCGAAGCCCGGGAAGAGGGATTCGCCTTCGTCAAGTGTGCCGAGGAGTGCTGGCATGAGCGCGCGCCTTTTGTGCTTGTCTTCCAGCGGCCGGAAGACGGCGGGCGGTTGGGACACGATCCCGATACATTCGATCCTATTGCGATTGACGAATGGGCTGGGCTATTTATGCCGGCAGCCGGGAAGTACCGCAACCCGGTCTTTATCGCGCTGGGCAGGTCGCGCCAATTCATGCCTCGCATCCTCGAGCATTCCACCGGCCGGCCGGTGGAGATCGTACTGGAAGAGTGGGCGACACAGAAAGACGAGCGGCCCGGCCCGCCCCCGGACGCCGATCTGCCCTCGACGCTGACGAAGGAAGGGGATCCCGAACTTGCCGATGAGCCGGTGGACGCCGTATTCTTCCTGGACAGCTATCATCTGCTGTTCCACGGCCCGACGCTTCTGGCGGAGTTGCACGAACGCCTTTCGCCGACGGGCCGGATTTTCGTTCTCGACCGTAGGTCTGATGAACCGCTCTCGCGCCGGCTGGCGAGTCACCACAGAAAGATTCGGCCCGAGATGGTCGAGCAGGAGATGGCCGACGCAGGTTTCTCCCTGTGGTTCCGCGGTTCGAGGCCGGCCGACGATCGCTTTGTTCTCGTATTCGGCCACAGTCCAAAGCCCTGATTGCGATCCGGCCGGAGACGAGGCCCGCTTTTGTCGGTTTGGTGGCAGCCCGGAACCTCTGGCGCGTTTTACACGTCAACTCGGCGGAGTCCGGGCAAGTGTCTCGCATGGAAGATGGTATTGCAGCTTGTCTCTCAAGCGTGTTTCAAAAACCTGCCGCACAGACTGCATCGCCCATTTCTTCCAAAACGATCTCATCCGGTTTGTATTCCGAGGCTGCCCGGCGTCTTCTGCGTCTCTCCGCCTGGGCCTGTTCCGCGGCGAAATCCGGTTTGCGGGTCGCGCATACTTCAGAGAAATGATCGAGAATCTTTTATGAAACGTTATGATGGCCAATGCGACCAGAGTTGAGGACGCAAGCAACGCTTCCGGCCGCAGCCGGATGATTGGGGCCTTGCTGAACAGGATGAGGCACTGCCGATGGTCAAAGCAATATTGAAGGTTCTGACGTGGCCGCCGCGTGTACTGGCGTGGCTGTTCGCGATAACGACAGTAATCGGGGCGGGCTGAGCCGCCGAAGAAGACATTTGTCGCCGCTGGTGCGGGCAAAAACGGCCAATTGCGGAACTTATACTGGAAAACCACAGACGAGGGACTATAATGGGCCTGCGGGCGCGATGGAATTGCCGCTCGCAACGTAAGATCGCATACGACCGACGGTCACATTACGGCCGGGTCCCATGCAAGCTGAGCCCGTGAACCTGGTCAGGCGGGGAACCGAGCAGCCATAAGCGGACGTTCAGTTGTGCTGTGGGGTAACCCGGCCATCTTTTTATTTACGAACAGCCGCCTGCGTCGGCGTGTTTTGACAGCGGATGCGGCGGAATCGGCTGTCGGGAGGCGGGTTGGTGCGGCGTTCGCAGATTCCCGTCCCAAACCGGCGCACTTCGATTGACCTGCGCGGCCCGATGCACTACATTATCGCTATGGCGTACACCGTACTTGCAAGGAAATATCGTTCGCAGACGTTCGACGACGTGGTCGGGCAGGATCCCATCGCCCGCACGCTGAAGAACGCAATCGAAAACGACCGCGTGGCGCACGCGTATCTCTTCAGCGGCACGCGGGGGGTCGGCAAGACCACGATGGCCCGCATACTCGCCAAGGCACTGAACTGTCTCAAGGCGGACGCTCCGACCACGAAGCCGTGCTGCAAGTGCGAAAGCTGCACGGCGATCAACACGGGCGACGACATCGACGTGATCGAAATCGACGGCGCGAGCAACAACCGCGTCGAGGAAGTCCGCGAACTCCGCGAGAACGCCATCTACCGGCCGGCCCGCTCGCGTTTCAAAGTCTACATCATCGACGAAGTTCATATGCTCACCACGTCGGCCTTCAATGCCCTGCTTAAGATTCTCGAAGAGCCGCCGAGCCATGTGAAGTTTATCTTCGCCACGACCGAGCCGAATAAAGTTCTGGCGACCATCCAGTCGC
Organism: uncultured Pirellulales bacterium; assembly: GCA_964526785.1. GTDB lineage: Bacteria > Planctomycetota > Phycisphaerae > Sedimentisphaerales > Anaerobacaceae > CAZGMJ01. The sequence goes on along the minus strand of CAZGMJ010000115.1, from coordinate 2,439 downwards.
GCTGCCAGCGTTTCGATTTTCGCAACATCACGCCGCAGATGATCGCCAAACAGCTCAAGGCCATTCTCAAGAAGGAGAAGATCAAGTACGACGAGGACCTTATTCTTCCGCTGGCCAAGATGGCCAACGGCTCGATGCGCGACGGTCTGAGCCTGCTGGACCGGCTGATCAGCACGGGTCAGCAACCGCTCACGGCCGGGGCACTGGAGGAATTCCTCGGCGTGCCGAACAGCCAGAAGGTGCACAACCTGGTCGCCCGCATCGGTGACAGCGATGCCGCGGGGACGCTCGAGGCCGTCGAAGACCTGATCACCGGAGGCATCAGCGAGGTGCAGATCGTCGACGCGCTGATCGACTACATGCGCGATCTGATGGTCGTTCAGTCAGCCGGGGCCGAGAGCGAGCTGCTGATCCTCACCGACCAGCAGCGAGCGCAGGCGGGGGAACTGGCGGGGAAGTTCGACATCGCCGCTCTGGTGTACAGCATCGCGACGCTGGAGAAGATCCGCTGGTCCGTCAAGAACAGCGATTCCGGGCGTACACTGCTGGAAGCTTCGCTGCTTCGTTTCGCTCTGAGCGAGCACTTTATGAATGTCGATCAACTGCTTGCACAGGCGGGGCCGGCCGGGGGCGCCATAAAAAAAAACGCCCCGCTAAACGCTGAACGCCGGCCGGGACGCACGGCTGCAACCGGCGCATCGGCCGCGACCAAGGATCCGTCGGCCGGTGTTGCCGAACAACCGACTCAAGCAGCGGCACCGTTGTCCATTTCCGACTGGCCCGGCGTGCTTGCGCTGGTGGAGGCCAAGCTGGGCGGGGCCACCGCGGGCCTGCTGCACGTGGCCATTCCCGGCCGATTCGCGGATGGGGCCCTTACGCTGCAATTCCCGACGGCCGCGAAGATGCAGATGCAGATGTGCCGGTCCAACGGCCGGGCCAAACAGATTGAACTGCTGCTAAGCGAGCATCTCGCCCAGACCGTCAAGCTCCGCTTCGAGCTGGCTCATGCCGATGACGCCGAGGAGTCTTCCGAACCGGCCGGGCGAACCATAGCCCAGAAGCGAAACGAACTGATCAACGATCCGGCCGTTCGAATGATCCTCGCGGGTCTCGACGCAACCGTCACCGGGATCGAAGAGAACGAAAGCTGACACCCGCACCTATCGGCTCGATGCGACCGCACCATCGATCTGCCCTACGATTTTCTTCACGTGCCACCGGGTGAAATGCGGCGCTCCGCACAGAAGATAGACGCCCAACGCCAGGCGCAGTGCGGTGCCGCCGAGATAACCCCACGTGAGGAACCTGTGTCCTGAGAAGAACTGCAGGCGACCGCCGGTCTCGCCCCGTGCGCTACCGATACAGCCGTAGATGATATTGACCAGCATGGGCAGCGTCCAGAACAGACACAGCAGGCCGGCCGCCACCGCGACCAGGCGAAATGCGCACGTCACCGGGCATCGAATCTGCTGTGTTTCGTCGTCGATGCGAAGGAGTTTATCGAGCAGGATGTCCGAACGAACGACGCAGAAGTAGAGGATGGCGACGGCCGCACCAGTCGCAAGCAGAGCGGAGATAAAGAGAGGTATTCCCGCTTCGGTCTCGCTACGGTCCAGCCAGAACGGTATCATCGCCACCGTCTGCATCGCGTATTTGAGCAGCACCAGCAGCGCCACACCCATCAAAACAATCCGTCCAAGGGTTCGCATTTCTTTCATCGCAGTATCTCCTGAGTTTCTCCGCGGGCGCCGGTGTCATCATTGTCACGTGCGCGTACCGCTCTGGTTTGCATGCGCACGTAATGTGGTGCACCGATCGCCAGGTATATCGCCAGAACGAGCGTGCAAATATCCACAGCCAGGTGTAGCCATTGCGCAGTGCTCATCAAGAATATCTCATCGACATAACGAAACACGACCATATTGACGAGCAGTTTCGGCGCTATCACAGCGAATACCACCGCTTTGGCGATGAACTCGGTCTCCAGGCTGAGTATGAGCAGTCCGCTGAACACGGCAACGAGCCGAAAGCCGGCCGCGGTCCACTTCGGCGACACCTGCGGCCCTCGCGCGGGGTCAGCAATTCGTGCGGCCCATCCGGAGTTGCGAAATACCAGCTTGACAGAGAGACCGGCCCACACGGCCAGGAAAAGAACGAGACTTACCGCCCACGCCCAACCGGCAATATGCATCCCGCTCGGGCCCTGCAAATAGGAAAGGTGTTGAAAGCCCTGCCGCAAGACATATACGCCGAGTCCTGCAAGCACGCATCTCGCCATCAAAAGCCCTCTGGTCATGCGTAACCTCTCTTTCAAACTCGTTACGCATGGATTCTACAGCACGAGCCCGGAGGCCGCCAGTAAAAAACAGACGGTTTGCCTCTCCGTGTCTGTGAACGTTTTAGGGCAGTGTGGCCTTTTGCCAATAGTTGTTCCACTGT
>CAZGMJ010000114.1:0-9854 GCA_964526785.1 uncultured Pirellulales bacterium | reverse complement strand
GCATCCTCGACCGCCTCGTCCTCTACGAACGCCGCATCGAAAACAGCCTCCACAAGTCCCTCCGCGAACTAAACCGCCTCCAGACCCAACGCCGCAGCGCCGGCGCCCGTGAGCGGCACAGCTTGCCAAATCCGCAAAACAAACCCAATTTCCCACAGCTCCATTCTACATCAAATCGCTTCTCAATAAACACTTACGACACGCATGGACACTCAACTGATCTCCACAACAAACCCAAAGAAACCGCCCCATTCTCTGCCGCCCCGGCCGCCGTGGACAAGCAAACGGAGCTTGCCCTGCTCCTTGGCCACTTGCGCACGTAAACCGATTTGCTGATGGCGTTGCCAAGTGGCCCGCAAGCCGCTGCCATCGACAAACGATACAACCCGATACTGTACGTTCGGGGTGATCCGTCCTGCCAATAGTAAGGACATGTAGGAGTTCGTAATGACTCGACCGACTATGTGCGCGGCGCTGAATCTTCCGCTGTCTGTCGCTGTATCCGGTCGCGCGACCGACCTTCAGACTCAAGAGCCTTTGCCCGAGGGGTGGGATCGAAATTGCAACGTTGTTTATACTAACTTGCGGGACGCCGACGTGTGCCGTTATTTACTGGCGAGACGAGGATGTGCATTGCTACGACACCATTCTCGCCGCCAGCCAGGGACCCGCTACCGCCGTGCCGATCACCGAGCCGAGGTTCGCCAGCGCTGCGACCAGAAGAATCTTCGTTACCGGGTTCCTTTGAAATCCCCGGATGGTGGACGTTGCGACAGGAAGATCCTCGAAGTCCGCGACGGTCGGCTTCTTCACCCATGCCTGCACCAGCGCCGCTACCCAGCCCGCTCCGATCATCGGGTTGAGGCTCGTTATCGGCGCAGCGACAAAGGCCGAGAGAATCGTAATCGGATGCGCCAGCGTCAGCGCCGCACCGACCGCCGAACAGACGCCGTTGACCAGCACCCAGATATAGACGGACTCGGCCGAATGTGCGGCCCCTTTCCGGAAGAAGCCAATGACAATAATCGCGACAATCGCAGCGGGAATTGCCCATTTCAGCACCGTCGGCCAAAGCGAACGCGGAGGCAATTCCATCAGTTCATCCAGCGATTGCTCGGTCTGAATATGCTCCTTGATGCCCTCGGCGTGGCCCGCCCCGACAACCGCCACCACCGTTTTGCCCGGGGCCTCGCGGATCTTCTGCGAAAGATACACGTCCCGCTCGTCGATCAGCCGGCTCTTGATCTCGGGAAACTTGCCCGCAAATTCGTCCATGACCGCTTCGAGCTGGTCCTTTTCCTTGATCTTCTCGACCAGGTCTGCGTCGATCTCCTCCTCCGTGAAGATGCCTATCATCAGATGGAAGGCCAGTTTGAGCTTGTTCCACAGGCTCAGATAGCCCCACACTCGCTTGAGCGTGATCTGCACTTCGCGATCCGCCAAAACGAGCGCAGCGCCCGTTTGTTCCGCCATTTTCGCCCCTTCGAGCATCTCCGCACCGGGCTGAATGCCGAGCTTTTCCCCCAGCTTGCGATAGAACGAACTCATGATCAACTGGGCCAGCAGAAAGACCGCCTTCTTCTCGCGGATCACCTTGAAGATGTTCATCTGTTTCCAGGCGTCTTTCTTCGTCAGCGTCTCATATCGGCCCTTGCACAGTTCGATGCAGACCGAATCAGGCTTGATCTGTTCGATCGTCTTGCGCACATCGTCCACGCTTTCCTGCGAGACGTGGGCCGTGCCAACGATGTATATCTGCTTGTCGCCCAGTGTGATCTGGGAGACACGCTGCGGCAGTGCATTCGTTTCTGTCATAGAGCGTTCCATAATAGCAGTCGAAAGAGTCCAACATTCTACTTATCGGAAAAAGAAAGTACAGCATTAAGTAACGTCCTGCGGGAGAGTCCGTAAACGGCGGCTGCATCATGTGCCTTCCAAAAAGCCTTTGCAGGACGCCGGTCGCCTCGATAGCATACGTAAACGCAGGTGATAAGCGACGGGTGTCGGTTCCTTTCTGTGCCGTATTGAGTGACGAACGATGGAAGAACTGCGAAACGCATCGGATTTTGAAAAAGTCGAAGCCGGTTGTGTCCTGACGATCGGCAACTTCGACGGCGTCCACCTGGGGCACCAGGAATTGGTTCGCACGACCCGGACCCTGGCGGACCGGCGGAACAAACCCTGTGTCCTGATGGCCTTCGATCGACACCCACTGGCGGTTCTCCATCCCGAAAAAGCCCCTGCGAGGCTCACGCCCGAGAGCCTCAAGCGCGACCTGCTGGCTGCTATGGGCCTCGACTTTCGGCTGGTGCTCAGTGCGACGCCGGAGACGCTCTCCCTGCCGCCGGAAACGTTTATCCGCCGCTTCATTACCGAGCCGATGCGCCCCAGCGCGATAGTCGAAGGAGAAGACTTCCGGTTCGGTGCGGGCAGGGCGGGGGATATCGATACGCTGCGTGCAACGGGCCGAACGCACGGCTTCGAGGTCATTGTCGTTCCCGCCAGGCGAATCGAGATACCGAACGGCGAGACCATGCGCGTCTCCAGTACGATGATCCGCTACATGATTGCAAGCGGTAATGTGGGGGACGCTGCACTGGCACTGGGCAGGCCGTATCGCCTCATCGGCACGACCTGCACGGGCAGGGGGGTCGGCACCAAACTGGGCTATCCGACGCTCAACATGGAGAAACCCGACCAACTCGTGCCCGCGGAGGGAGTGTACGCAGGATACGTCCAACTCGGCGGCGCCGAAGAGCAAGTGGCCGCTGTCGATGACCGCATTCGGGCCGTCTTCAGCATAGGCCAGGCCCGAACGTTTGGCGATGAGTATCCGCTCCTGATAGAGGCCCACGTCCTTGTGGATAGCGACCGCGATCTCGCTGGCAGTTGGATGGCTATGGATTTCGTGGAATTCCTGCGCCGCCAGCACAAATTCACTTCACCGCAGGAGCTCTCAAAACAAATCGCCAGAGATTGTGCGAGAGCCAGGGAATTGCTCGAACCTGGCCGATAGGCAGGCTTGATAGGAATGCGTGATTATACCGGATGATTGTTTTGCCAGGATGCTCATGAATTACAGAGACACTCTCAAACTTGTGGCTTCACTGATTCTGACCTTCTCGGCCGCCGCAATCGGATCGCTCGCCACAACCCCCCAGTCAAACTGGTATCGCAACCTGACCAAACCCTCCTTCAATCCGCCGGGCTGGATATTCGGGCCCGTCTGGACGGGCCTGTACATTCTCATGGCCGTGGCTTTCTTTCTCATTTGGCGACGCGGTTTCGCAGGTCGGCGGGGACGAATCGCATTGATATGCTTTCTCGTGCAACTCGTTCTTAACGCTGTCTGGACGCTTTTGTTTTTCGGACTGCAATCGCCGCTTGCTGCACTGGTCGATATCGCCTTCCTCGTGGTTGCCATCGTGCTTACTATCCGGGCGTTCGCCCGAATCTCGATGGCTGCGGCCTGGCTGCTCGCGCCGTATCTGTGCTGGGTGGCGTTTGCGGCCGTTCTCAACGGTTCGATATGGTGGCTGAATCGATAGTCCTCCGTTCTGCTACGGCAAGTCCATAACCAGATGCCGGGCTGCACAAGGACTATCGCAACCAGATTTGCCTCTGTTACAGGCGGTCAACCTGTAGCCCTCGAGCGGCGAATCTGTTATGCTGAGTTGTTTCGGTCCGCCCTGGCTTCAACCGTCAAGGGCACTGTGATGGAATGACACACAAGCGAAGGACAAGATGGCAGAGAATCACAATTACCGCGAAGCGATGGAGTTGATTGAGCAGGCGAACAGCATTCTGCTGACCACGCACACCAAACCGGACGGCGACGCCTGCGGCAGTATGCGGGCGATGCAGGATGTCCTGACGGCTCTCGGCAAGCACGTTCAACCGCTGGTCCTGACGCACGTGCCCGACTGGTACGCGTTTCTATTCGAACAGAAGGTCCCCATCCTGGGCGAAGACCTCAGCGTCGAGGATTTGCAGGGCGGTTCGCTGGGTTCGTTCGACTGTGTTTTGATCGTAGATACCAACAGCCGAACACAACTCGGCAAATTCACGCCCTATCTCGAAGCAACGGACATTCCGGTTCTCGTGATCGACCACCACGCCACGAGCGACAATCTGGGAACCGTCGAGATAGTGGATTCCAGCGCCGCTGCTGCGGGACTGGTTGCTTTCGGCCTGCTCAAATACGCCGGCTGGCCCGTCACTGAACGCATCGCCGAGTCGCTGTTTATCGCAATCGCGACCGACACCGGCTGGTTTCAGTTCAGCAATACCGACGCCAGAGTCTATCGGGTGTGCGCCGACCTGATCGACCTCGGCGCCAATCCGACGGTCCTGTACGACAAGCTCTACAACACCTTCTCCGGCCGGCGGTTCAAGCTGATGGTCGCCATGCTCAACAGCCTCGAGCTGCATCTTGACGGCCGCTATGCATCGCAGCACATTACCCGGCAGGACTTTGAGCGCATCGGCGCCCAGTACGTTGACAGCGAAAACCTCATCAACGAGTGCCATCGCATCGAGAGCGTGAAGGCCTCGGCTCTGTTCATTGAGTTGAAGGACGGCCGGATTCGATGCTCGCTTCGCAGTCGAGGCATGCTCGATGTATCGCAGATAGCCCAACAGTTCGGTGGCGGGGGGCACAAGATGGCCGCCGGAACCTATCTGCCCGGCCCGCTCGAGAACGCCAAAAGCCTCATCTACGAGCGAATGGAAGCAAGTCAGGACAAATTAGTCGCTTCTGCCCCGTAAGACCATCTCCGGCGGGTAGTATTTGGGCATCTGCCCCTGCTCGTTGGGGCGAAAGGAACGTCGCATGACCGCCCGCCCCATCCGGCTGTCAGCGGGAAACCATCGTTTGTCTCCGGGCCGACGAACGAGATGGCCTCTTGCCCACTTCTCAGCCCCTTCGTAGCGCAAATCCACACTTGGGTGGCTGACATCGGGAGCATTCGGATCGGTCGTTTCCAGAAAACCGGTGAAGCGGTCCGAAGCGTTCGGATCGCCCGAATACGAGAAAACGTACGCTCGTACACCGGCCGGGCGACCGTCCGGCAACGGCCCTGACGGCGCTTGGATCGGGGGACTCTGGCCGGCGTCGGCGGTGAAGAGCTTGCCCGTGTTGAGATCGTAGTACCAGTCCTGCTCATACTCGATCAGATCGACCTCTTTCTCGGGCAGCGAGTACCAGACGACACCCACAATGACAATCGCGAGTATCACCCCCAATATGCCCAGCACAATCAGCGGATTGGCTTTGACCCACGGGTTGAAGGATCGCCGTTCCCACCATCGCAGGAATTCGAACTTGAAATACTGAAGGTCTATCATATTGGATTTCTAAGACACCTGCTGTGCCAATGCCCGTGCTACCTGGTACGATATACGAAACCCGCTCCGACAAACCAGTCATCGGCCTGGTCGGAAAGGCCAACGCCTCCGAGGACGTCGAATTGCAGATTGTCCTTCGCGAGATAGGTGAATCCTGCATCGAAGGAATTGGCGGGGCCTTCGCCGCTGCCGGTCGGAATCTCGCTGAAGTATTCGATGAACGTTCCCAGCCGCTCGGACAGTTCGATACCGAGAACCGCCGAGTATACCCATGATGCCGTTGTATCGCGCTCGCCCCCGGCATCATCCTCACTTGCCCATATGACCGCCGCGTTGTAGCCGAGAGAAAGCCTGTCCGAGAGCGTATGGGAAAAGGCCAGTCGGACCGATGGATCGGCTCGCTCGCTGGAGAAGGGGCTCTCGCCGGTCGGCAGCGCAAGTCCGCATAGCACGGCCCCCTGAGGCTGCATACCCTCTTCTTCGAAGAGCTTGTACTTGAACCCGATTTCAGTGTCTCCGTTGCCGTCGTGGGTGCTTCCTTTTGCTCCGGCCTGGTCGGTGTCCTGCCAAATGTAGCCGTCGAAGCCCAGCCGCAGTTCGAAACGGTCCGCCAGGCCCAGGCGCACCAGCGTTTCGGGAAATGAATCCTTTATAACCCGCGTATCTTCGTCATCCTCGGTATGTGTCCAACCAACCTCCAACTGCAAATACCCGGCCGGCACCGTATCGCTGGATTCTGTCTGGTCGGGCCTGTCAGTTATCAACGGCGGTACGGGTGGGTCGGCTGCACCGAAGTTGCCCGCCGTCAGCGACAGGACAATCGCAACAGTTCCTGCTCGAAATCGCGAGCTATCTTCATGCATTGTCTGCTTCCGATGAATCCAATACAGTCCACATGCCGGCATTCTGGCAGAGAAGTACGTGCGCGGCAAGGAATTCTTTCGTCGATGAACGGGAAACGGCGGTACAGGCTCATGGCTCCAGCCACAGTTCGAACAGTATCTGCGCATCGGCCTGCGAGACGGTGCCGTCATCAGAGAAATCCTCGCTACAACCCGGCTGATCGAGATGCCATCGGGCTGCGAACCTTGCGAAATCGCGGAAGTTGACGAATCCATCGCCGGTCAAATCCGCTGCAACCGTACCTGGCCCGAGCATTCCATAGATGCCGTAGTTCGAGCCATCCTGTTTGTAGCTCTGCCATATCGCCAGGAACCTGTCGGATTCCGTCATGGTGACAGCGGGGTATTTCTGATCTTCCGCCACCCACACATGGGGGCAGAATTCCGGTCCGATTGCCTGGCCCTCGCAATTGAACATTCGCCCGAATACATCCTTTTCGTGGCGGGGGTGATCGTTGTCGCTGTACCACGTCACCGTGAAGATGCCCTGGGCTGTCACCGCGACGCTCGGATCCTCCTGCTCACCTTGCCGGTTCACGTTCACGAGAAACTGATCGGTGATCGGCAGCCCGTTGGCGTCGAAGACGCGAGCATATATGTCATCGAGGGCCGAATACTGTTCGTGTCCGTCCCAGGCGACAACGAAATTGCCCATGCCGTCGATCGCCACACGCGGTTTTGTCACCGAACCGAAATCGGCCTGATTGACCTGCATGGGGGCTGTTCGGGCAATTCCGCTCGCGTCGTACAGCCGGATCCGTATGGAGTTGTGTGGTCGATCCTGGAGCCAGGTGATTACGAAGTTGCCGTGCGAGTCCATCGCCACATCAGGATAGCGACAATCTACATCCGCATTGAACTGTACTTCGCCCGCGAGTCTTCCGCCCGCCGAGTCGAACACCTGCAGCGATCCGCCTCGCTCATACGGCCCGGCCTCCGGATTCTCGTTCTGCCACACTACAACGTGCATCCCATCGGCGTTCATCGCAATCCGGGGCAGGCTTTGGTTGCCCGCCGTTATACTGTTGACCGCAACCTCGGCTCCGAGCGGCGCGCCAGCGAGATCATATCGCCGAATATATATCTCCTCGTTAAACCCATCGGCGCCCGGGCCCCGCCAGACAACTGCAAAGCCGCCGCCGGCATCAGCCGCCACTGCAGGTTCAGTCTGGTCGCCTGCGGTGCTCTCGTTTACCTGGAACTCATTGCCGAGACGTTGGCCCGCTGCGTCCAGCCTTTGCGCGAATGTCCCGCCGGAATCACCATCCTGTCGATAACTCCTCCACACCGCTACAAAGCCCTGGTTCCCAGCGGTCGCGATATCCGGATAGCTCTGTGCGTAAGTCGTCTCCGTATTGACGCGAAACTCCGCAGAGGCCGCTGCCGTCAGAATACCCGCAAAAACCACTCCGCAGGATAATCGCCACTCCATTTCTCCGGACCCTCCAATGTTAAACCTCGCTGCTTTTCCTTTCTTTCCGCAATCCGCGGCATATGTGCCGGCCGATTGGACAATCTATCTCGCAAGACGACCTTCGTGCGACCGTCCCGCATCTGCAAGTGTATCATTGTCCGGACTGCTGTCCACACCAAAATTCACAGGTTTTCCCGGGCCTCGACGCGAACCAAAAAGCTGTCTCCGGCGTATCATATTCTGACCCAGGAAAAATTTTTAGAAATTTGTAAAATATGGGTTGACGGGGTGTCGATACGGTACTATACTTCTTGAACTTCTGCAGGCTGCGATTGGCGGTCTGCGTATATCTTAAGAGGACAGGGTATTGAAAAACACTTTGATAATGTTGTGTTTTTTGCTATAGACTGCTAATCGAACAGTGGAAGTAGACGCAAGGCCGCTGGCAGTTCTAAGCAGCGGTTTTTTTGTTGCTCTTTATAAAATAGATAATCACAACCGAGTGCCAATACCGATTAACGCCCAAAGGCGTTAGCCGTTGATAACAACAACGACCGGAAGGGCTCGTAGCTCAGTTGGTTTAGAGCGCACGCCTGATAAGCGTGAGGTCGGTAGTTCGAATCTACCCGGGCCCATTCCTGGGATTGATTGGCGATTGGGTTCGGGCGGACGGTCATCCGGCTGTGGTCCCGAATTCGATACTGCGGGCTGCCATCCCAGATTCTCGGCAGCCGCTGGTCGCAAAACCGAGTGTATTGGGTTCGGGGGACGTAGCTCAACTGGGAGAGCGCCGGCTTTGCAAGCCGGAGGTTGCCGGTTCGAGCCCGGTCGTCTCCAGTGAACAGACAGGCATCCGATTGCCATGTGCATCGGATTCTGATTGTGAAGCTCTTTGACAAGTCAATATGCAGATGCGTGGGATTACAATAATCCCAATGCGGTTCTTCGTTTTTTTGTGCGAAGAACACGTAGATATGAGCGCTCATAAACAAGGCGAATTGATGACCCCCAATCAATCATAGATTGATATGGTCAAGTTACTAAGGGTATATGGGGGATGTCTAGGCGTCGAGAGGCGACGAAGGACGTGGTAGGCTGCGATAAGCCCGGGGCAGGTGCCGAACAACCGTTAATCCCGGGATTTCCCAATGGGGCAACCCGGCGTCACTGGGCAACCAGATGGCGTCATCCCTGGCTGAATGCATAGGCCAGGTGAGGCGAACGCAGGGAACTGAAACATCTAAGTACCTGCAGGAATAGAAATCAACCGAGACTCCGTTAGTAGCGGCGAGCGAAAGCGGATCAGCCCAAACCAGGGGGCTTGCTCCCTGGGGTTGTGGGCGGCGACATCAGCAAAGGAACGGTTAGCAGAACGGTCTGGAAAGTCCGACCATAGAAGGTGATAGTCCTGTACGCGAAAACCTGAACTTTGCGTTGCCGTACCAGAGTAGCACGGAGCTCGTGGAACTCTGTGTGAAGCTGGGGGGTCCACCCTCCAAGGCTAAGTACTCCTCGACGACCGATAGCGCATAGTAGGGCGACTGAAAGATGAAAAGTACCCCTATTAGGGGAGTCAAAAGTACCTGAAACCATATACCTACAAGCTGTGGGAGCCCTATGGTTCGCTTCGGCGAACAACGGGTGACCGCGTGCCTTTTGCATAATGAGCCGGCGAGTTACCGTCTGTGGCAAGGTTAAGCAGTTCAGCTGCGAAGCCGTAGCGAAAGCGAGTCTTAATAGGGCGATCCAGTCGCAGGGGGTAGACGCGAAGCCAGGTGATCTACCCATGGCCAGGTTGAAGGGGATGTAAAAGTCCCTGGAGGACCGAACGCACCAACGTTGAAAAGTTGGGCGATGAGCTGTGGGGAGGAGTAAAAGTCTAATCAAACCTGGAGATATCTCGTTCTCTCCGAAATAGCTTTAGGGCTAGCCTTGAGTTATTACTTTACGGGGGTAGAGCTACTGAATGGGGATGGGGGGCCACCAGCCTACCCACCCCAACCAAACTCCGAATACCGTGTGGATTATCTCGGGAGTCAGTCTGTGGGCGATAACGTCCATGGTCGAAAGGGAAACAACCCAGACCGCCAGCTAAGGTCCCCAATCTCTGCTAAGTTCATAAGGAAGTTGAATTGCCGAGACAGCCAGGATGTTGGCTTAGAAGCAGCCACCATTTAAAAAGTGCGTAATAG
>CAZGMJ010000113.1:0-9891 GCA_964526785.1 uncultured Pirellulales bacterium | reverse complement strand
CCTACTCTTGGTCCGAGTAGTTGATAGCTTAACCAGCCGAACCGCCGTGGTACGGGCCCGTACGCCCGGTGGTGTGACAGGGAAAGCCCGCGAGGGCCTACCTATGTCGATGCTACCCGGAAAAAGCAGGGGGGACGGAGTCCAGATTCTGCTGAAAAACGTTTTGCGAGGCGTTGACAGCGTAAGAGGAACTGCGGTATTATAAAGAATATTATGGGCGCTTACTGTGCTATGATCGGTCTTAGGTAGGAGATGCTCACATGCCTCGTGGAAACCGCGCAAACGCTTTTACGTTGATTGAACTGCTTGTGGTTATTGCGATTATTGCGGTGCTCATGGCTATTCTGCTGCCGGCGTTGAGCAGAGCAAAGGAGCAGGCTAAGGCAACTCGCTGCCTTGCCAATCTCAAGCAGATCGGGCTGGCAATGCACGCCTATGCGGGCGATTATAACTACATGGTGCCGCGAGCGGAAATACGTCCCGGCGTTGCTATTTATGACGGCATTGATATGCGATGGCCGGTACTCTTTATGCCATACGTCGGCGGGCACAGTGATGTGGAAGAGTATTACGAGCTTGAGGTCTTCGACTGTCCGAGTTACCCGGAGAAGGAACAAACCGTAGACTACTGCCTCAATGCGTTCAATCTGGAGGGAACGATGCGCGAGTTTTTCGGTTTCAGCAGCATCGATGATTTTCCACGTCACGGGAGCACGGTCTATCTGGCGGACTACGAGTACATACCGAATAGTGGCCATATCAAGATCGTGCGTCAGGAAGACGAGCCTTCTGTCATGAAGACGAAAATGCAGTCACTGGATGTCTGGAATGGGAATCATCTGCCATCCGGCGGGGACGGCTCGCGGCGTGTGGCGCGCGATCGGCACAAGCGATGGGTGAACTGTCTGTTCATCGACGGCCATTCGGGGAAGATGGACGCGATGGAAATGACTGTTTATGACTGGGGTCTTCCGATGAGCAGTGTGGAGCCGTAGCGCTTGAGGCGCACAACTGCGGCGTTGCGGTTCGGCGGGTGACAATAGATAGTTTCGAGCGGGCGGGCATATATGTTTCGCTTTGCTCTTTTACAACGCTCTCGATCATACAGTTGTTGTATTAGTGTCACTTTCTATGAAGGAGGAAGGTCATGCGCACCGTAATGACGGTTCTGACGTTGTTTGCTTTTGTAATGGTCGCGGGGCCGGTTCGGGCCGAGTTCTACGGCATGTCGGATTACGACGTGTTGTACACGAAGGACACCGGGGCGAGTCCGCCGCAGTACTGGCTGGAGGGATTCACTTTCGTCGATCACAATATTCCGCTGGAGGATATCGTTGTCGGAGAGACGACCGGGGTCGAGAACGTCGGCGGGGGCGACGGGATTGCATCGATCGACGATCTGGATCTGAATTCATTCGCGCCGCGCAACGGGGCGAATCCACCGGAACTGACGACGGTGAACTTCGGCGGTTCGGCGACGTGGCAGGATACGAACGGGGCGGACAAGTACGACTTTTTCGTTTTCGAGGCGGGGCGGAACGATCAGTTTGCGGTTCAGGCGATTCTGGTCGGCGGGGTCCTGGGCGAGAAGGTCGTGGTTCCGAAGTCGCAGTGGGAGCCGAGCATTGCGGGCGAGCCGAAGCTGGATTTGCAGCGGAATCCCGGTCCGAACAACAACCAGGACATCGGCGGCATTGCGTTTAAGATTACGGATCTTAAGGACGAGAACGGCAGTCTGCTTTCGAACGACGCCGTGATCGAGGGTCTGGTATTCACGAGTCCGGGTATGGATCCATCGTGCATTTGCGCGGTGAAGGGTTCGCCGGGAGCGTTCGGGCCTTCGCCGGCCGACGGGTCGAGTATCGGGGATGCGTGTCCGGTGCTGACGTGGTCTGAGGGGGCCGGGGCGGTCTCGGAGAAGGTTTATCTGAGCAGCGATCCTGCGGAGGTCGAGGCGATGTCGGAATCGGCGTTGCTGGCCGAGGGCGGCAATGACTTTGCGATAGTGTGCGGCAGCGCCTTGTTCCCGGATCAACTGGAATCGGGCGTTTACTACTGGCGCATTGTGACGACGAACGATCAGGGGTCGGTGCACGCGGGACAGATATGGAGCTTTGAGGTCATGCCGCGGTCGGCGCACGAGCCGAATCCGGTGGACGGCGCGGTCTTTGTGGCGACCGACGCGGAGCTGAACTGGTCGGCGGGTCTGGGAGCGATCGTGCATTACGTGTATTTCGGGACCGACGCGGACGCAGTCGCGAACGCGACGGAAGGCGGCGAGTTGGCGGCCGATCCGACGTTCGAGCCGGACGGGGCGCTGGAGAACGGCACGACGTACTATTGGCGCGTGGATGAATTCGACGGCGAGCAGCTCGTTACGGGCGAAGTGTGGAGCTTTACGGTTGTGCCGGCGGGGACGGGCGGTTTGAAGGCGGAGTACTTCAGCGGCGTCGGCGACTTGACCGGGGCTCCGACTGTGTCGCGCGTGGATTCGCAGATCGATTTCGACTGGGGAACGGAGCCGCCGGACGGAGCGGTGGACCGGCTGTCATTCTCGGCGCGATGGAACGGCGAGGTCATGATTCCCGTCGACGGTACATACACGTTCATTGTGAACAGCAACGACGGCGTGCGGCTGTACGTGGACGATCAGTTGGTCGTGGAAGACTGGGGCACGCACACGGCGCGCGACCGCTCGGGGGAATTGACGCTGGAGGCGGGCGACTATCCGATCGCGGTGGAGTACTTCCAGGCGGGCGGCGGAGCGAGCCTGAGTCTGTCGTGGGAGAGCGACTTGATCAGCCGGCAGGTTATTCCTTCGGTGGCGCTGTCACCGACGGTGCGGGCACGGCTGATATGGCCGACCAAGGACGCGACGGACGTTTCGCAGAATCCGCGGCTGCGGTGGGGTCCGGCCAGCGCCGAGGCCCAGCACGACGTGTACTTCGGGGATGACGCCGGCGCGGTGGCGCAGGCCACGACGGGCACGGCCGGCATTTACAAGGGCCGGCTTGATGCGGACGTGACGGATATGCTGATGACGGGTCTGGAGCCCGGCAAGGCATATTACTGGCGCGTCGACGAGATCATTGCGGGCGATCCGCTGAGTCCGATGAAGGGCAACGTCTGGGGCTTTACGACGGCGGACTTCCTGGTTATCGATGATTTCGAGAACTACGACAACTACGAGCCGAAGCGCGTTTTCGAGACGTGGCTCGACGGATGGGACGTGGCAGCCAACGGTTCGACCATGGGGTATCCCGAACCGAACTTCGCGGCGGGCGAGAGCTTTGTCGAGACGGACATCGTTCGCAACGGGCGGCAGGCTGCACCGTTGTTCTTCGAGAACACGGGCCAGGCGAGCTACTCGGAGGCGACGATGACGCTGACGACCAACCGCGACTGGACGGCGGCGGGTGTGAAATCGCTGTCGATTGCCTATCACGGCGTCGGGCCTGCGGGCAGTTTCGCGTACGATGCGGATAAGGATGCGTACACGATTGCGGCGACGGGCAACGGCGTGGACGGTTCGTCCGACGGATTCCGGTTTGCGTACAAGATGTTGACCGGCGACGGCGAGATCAAGGCCCGGGTGGACAGCCTGGAGAACGTAAGCGGTTGGGCCGTCTCGGGTGTGATGATTCGCAATACGCTGGATTCGGGATCGGTTTTCGCGATGAGCGGCGTGCGGGCGACGGGTCAGGCATTCCTGCGCTGGCGCGATCTGGCGGGTTCGGACCTGGCGGGTACGGAGGAAGAGCCGCCGTTCCCGGCGACGATCGTCATGCCGCACTGGGTCCGGGTGACTCGGCAGGGCAACACGTTCACGGCGTTTCATTCTTCGGACAACAGCACGTGGGAGCCGATCGGCGATCCGGTGACTGTGCCCATGAATCAGCAGGTGTACGTCGGGCTGGCGGTTTCCGCGGATGTCGGTTTCAACGACTCGACCACGACGACGTCGGTGTTGTCCAGTCCTTCGGTGACGGGGGCGGTGGATGCGGCCGGGCCGTTCGATACGTATATGGATATCGGCATGGCGATGAATCCGGATGAGAATCTGTATCTGGAGGTCAGAGACAGCGGCAACGGGGTCGCGACGATCCCGCATCCGGACAATCCGAACGCCATTCAGGACAATGCATGGAAGGAATGGAACCTCGAACTGACGGAAATCAGCGGGCAGGGCGTGAATCTCAGCGACATTGCGAGCGTCACGCTCGGTATCGGCAGCAAGCCGGGGACGCCCAGCGGGGAGGACGGCGTTGTCTATTTCGACGATATCCGGCTGTATCCGCCGAGGTGTCTGCCCGAGCTGCCCAAGCCGGCGGCTGATTTGAACAGCAACTGCGTGGTGGACCTGGCGGATGTCGAGGTGATGGGACAGCAATGGCTCCAGAGCGGGGCGGATCTGTCGGCCGATCTCGACGCCAGTGAGACGGTTGATCTCGGCGACTTCGCGGTGCTGGCCGATACGTGGCTGGATGCGATACTGTGGCCGTAATGAGCGGCTGATTCTGTTCGACTGGTTTCCATGCAAAGCATGGCAGGGCCTCTGCAACAAGCGGGGGCCCTTTTTTTGCGCGCTGTGCGGGCTCGCCGGCCTGTTATTCGGGCGGCTATTTCGTTACACTGTGTGCGGTCGGCGTCGATACAAACAGTGACGCGACGCTGAGCTATGAGCTACTGTCCGGAGATGGTTTTCTTGAGAAAGGCCGGTATGAAACGGGTATGGTTGTTTGCAGTGATGGTTGTTTTGCTTATTGGGGGTTCTCTTTCGGCGCAGAAGGTGATGTATGTATCCTGCGAGGCGACGGTTGACGGCGACGGGTCGAAAGGCAGGCCATTTCGGACCATCGGCGAGGCGCAGGCGGCGGTGCGGGACATACGCTCGAAGGGGCAGTTGCCTGACGGAGCGACGGTGGTGATCGGCGGCGGGACGTACGTGCTGGAGGCGCCGCTGACATTCACGCCAGCCGATTCGGGAAGTGCGGGGGCGCCGGTGGCGTACAAGGCCGCGAGCGATGAGACGGTCGTGCTGAGCGGCGGGCAGGTTGTCAGCGGCTGGGAGCCATTCGACGATCGCCTGTGGGCGGCGCGGATCGGCAAGGGGTTGGCTTTCAATCAGCTTTTCATCGACGGCGAACGCCGACAGCGGGCCCGGACGCCGAACGCGGGGTTTCTGCGGACGGACGGACCGATCGAGCCGCCCGTACCGAGATGGTTGATTCAGCCGAAGAAGAAGGGGATGGGAGGCAAGGGGTTTCGGTTCAAGCGCGGGGACATTCGGCGATGGGACAATCTGTCGGAGGTGGTGGTGACGGCGATGCATCAGTGGACCTCGACGAAGCACTGGATCAAGGAAATCGATTTCGACAGCCGTGTTGTCGTATTTACGAACGGCTTTCACTGGGATTTCGGATACTGGGAGCTGAAGCAGCGGTATTTCCTGGAGAACTATTTCGAGGCGCTCGATGCGCCGGGCGAATGGTATTACGACCGCGAGGCGGGGATGCTCTATTACCAGCCGTTGACCGGCGAGGATATGGGTGAGATACGCGCGGTGATTCCATGGCTCAAGCGGGTTGTGGTGTTCGACGGCAGGCCGGAGCAAGGCGAGTTCGTCGAGCATGTCACGCTGGCGGGACTGTCGGTTCAGCACAGTCGATGGGAGGGCAAGAAGTGGAGCTATCAGGAATACGCCCAGGCGAACGACATGCTGAGCAACGCGGGGGTCTGGGCGCGGGGTATGCGGAACTGCCGGATCGTGGACTGCGAGGTTGCGCATATCGGCGAGCACGGTGTGTGGCTCGACGAGGGGTGTCAGCATAATACGATTCGGCGGTGTGACGTGCATGATATCGGCGGCGGGGGGATTTACGTCGGACACGGCGGATGGAAGGCGCGGTGCACACCCGGGCGGAACGACAATTACTACGTACATCACAACATCATCGACAACAATTTCATACACGATGTCACGAATGTGTATTTGGGGGCGATCGGGGTGTGGATCGGGAGCAGTTCCCACAATCGGGTCAGTCACAACGAGATCTGCGATATGAATTATATGGGCGTGAATGTGGGTTGGTGCTGGAATCTGTCGCCGGCCAGCGCGCATCACAATATCGTGGAGTACAATCACATCCATCACATCGCCCGGCGGATGCTCACGGACACCGGCGGCATTTATACGCTGGGGATTTCTCCGGGGACGATGATTCGCAATAACGTGATTCACGACGTGTACGGCTACCCGTATCACGCGCACACAAACGGCATCTACAACGACGAGGGCAGCACGGGGATCGTGTGGGAGGACAACGTCGTGTATAACGTGAGCAGCGCGGGGTATAATCTGCACTGGGGGCGGGATTTGACGGTGCGGAACAATGTCTTTGCGTTTTACGATGATTACGGGATGAATCTCGGGCGGGGGACTCGCGGCCGGGGCGGCAACGCGGTGACTATCGAGAGGAACATCTTCTACGGGGATGTGCGGGAGGTTGCGCACATTACGGGCAGTCACCAGGATTACGTCGTGCGAAACAACGTGTACTACAACACCGATGGGGACGTCACGTTCCTTGGAGATACGGAGATCGGGGGCGGCAACGTTGTGGCCGATCCGAAGTTTCGGGACGCCGAGGCCTGCGACTTCGGGCTGAAACCGGATTCTCCGGCGCGGAAGCTGGGCTTCGAGCTGATAGAGACGGCCGACGTCGGGCTGTACGGCGAGCAAGAGTGGGTGGAGCGGCCGGGGATGATTGAGAGGCAGCCTGCGGAAGCGCCCGAGCCGCCGGCGTACGAGCGGAAAATCGACGATGATTTCGAGGGGTATCTTGCCGGCGCGGGGGTGGCGTATCCTGAGTTTCCACTGAACTGTACGCTGGCGATTGAGGGCGAGAGTATGATCGAGGTGGCGGCGGGTACGGCTTCGGGCGGCCGGAAGTCGCTGCGATTTGTCGATGCGGCGGGCATCAAGCCTTACAATCCGCATTTGTACTACGAGCGGGAATATGTCGGCGGCCGGGTGTCGTTTTCGTGCGATCTGATGAACGACGCCGAGAGTCCGGCGCGTATCACGCTCGATTTGCGGGACTATCACGTTGAGGGCAGCTCGTATGTCAGCGGGCCGAAGATCGAGATTTCGGCGGGCGGCGAAGTGAAGGTCAGCGGGCGGGTGCTGGGCTCGGTTGAACCGGGGCGATGGTTTACCGTCGGCGTGGAATTTCCACTTGGGAGCGGCGCAAAGTCGTGCACGGCACGGCTCTCGGGCGACGGCACATCTTCGAACGAGGTCGAGGGGATATCGCTCGACAAGCGCTTTTGTCGGCTTGACTGGGTTGGGATACTGAGCGTCAGCAAGGGTCGCGCCATGTTTTACGTTGATAACATCGCACTTGATCATCGTGTTGATTGATGGGAGCTTTGATAGCTGGCGCGGCGGATCGTCCCCGGCATTGCCCAATGTGCGTATGGCTTACGGCCGGCAGATGCAGTGGTAGATGTTTCGGTCCTCGTAGCGGGTTTCGACCGTTTCGCCATTGTGGTTGAGCATGTCGGTGTAGGTGCTGTTGAACGACCAGCGGCTCAGGTAGACGAGGCTCAGGCTCGCGTTGTTGTTTTGAAAGGCGGCGGTCCAGGGGTCCTGCTGGACGGGGTAGAGGTGGCCGCCGAGGATTTCGGTGCGGGCGCCGTTTTCACTTCTCACGACGGGGCCGGAGAATTCGGTTTTGAGGCTTAGAATCCAGAGGGAGCCACCGTTATTGTGGATCTTCAGCGCTTTGGTTTCTTCGTTGAGCGAGCGGGCGTACACGCTGCTGCGATCGATCCGCCAGGGTCCGCCGCAGATGTCATCGACAAAGAGGTCGCCTGCGCCGGGTCTCGTTTCGACCGGTCCGCCCATGCATCGCTTCAGGACAACGGGTCCGGAGCCTTTGACGACGATGCCCCGGCCGAATCTTGCGAAGTCGACGACGACTGGTTTGGTGTTATCGAATATGACGGGGACATCGAGTCTGCAGAACTGGCCGACGATGCGTCTGACGCTGGCGCGTATGATGACGGGCTCGGAGCCGGCGCATTCGAATCCGTGCGTGACGCTTGGAAAACAGATCGTTTCTTTGCCGGAATCGACGGCGGCCTGAAGGGCCGGAGCCCACTGTTTACCGCTCCGGCGAGAATCCTCCTCCGGCTGTGCTGCGCAGGATTCGAAATCGGTTATGCAGGCCCATTCGGAAACATCCTCCTGCCAGAAATCGTCCGGCGGGTCCTTGATCGGAATGTGCAACGGTGCATTTTTCTGGGTGCCGGCGAGGGTCTGAAAGGGTAGTGTCGTATATTCTTTAATGTTCGTCGATGAAGCGGTTGTGCGGCCATCCCGCAAGATATGGTCGTATCCGCTCTGTGCGACGTTGCGCAGGAAGAGCAGGGCTTTGTCGTTGGCGCGGACGGCACAGTTGGAATCGCCGCCGTGGAGGTTCGAATCGACAAGGATCGTGCAGCCGCCATGAGCACGCAGGGCGGGGACGGTATTGAAGCTGTTGAGGCGGCGGATGGCGATATTGTGCGAGCGGTTCTGAAAACCGGCGAGGCGCTGGTTTTCGAGCGTGATATCCTCATAGGTCATGGAGTATGCGCCGCCTTTGACAGCCATGCCGTAGTCGAAGCCTTCGACGGTGACGCTTTTGACGAGTGCCGGTCCCTGTCCTTCGCGTTCCATGGAAATGCCTTTGTGGCCGGAGCCGGGTGCGGCGCGGACGAGCACGTCTTCCATGCCGCCTCCGTTGTGGCTGGAGAAGTCGATGCCGATTGCTGCAGGATTGTCCGCTCCGACATGGACGGCGAGATGGACGATATGGTTGCTGTGCGAGACGTTGTCGTGTTTGTGGGGGTCTTTTTCGTTTTGGCGGCAGAACAACACCGCCCTGGGTGATGAGCGGTCGCTGTAGCCGGGGCAGTTGTCTTGCAGTTTGATGACGGATCGATCCGGCCCCTGTCCCCAGACGATGGTGAAGCGTTTCCACCGGATTTCATCGGAGACCAGGTACGTGCCCTGTGGGAAGTAGACAACTTCCCAGGCGTTGTACGTGGCCTCAAAGGCTTTCTTGATGGCGGCGGTGTCGTCGGTAATGCCGTCACCCCGGGCACCGAAGTCCTTGACGTTTACGCGGACGGCCTGAGGGGGCAGGGCGTAATTGGGCGCCGGCTCAGCGATACGCGGCACCAATAGAAGCGCCGCCAACGCCAGAAGGTGTACTTTCAGGCGAGGTTCTGGTCGGTGTTTCGGTTTCGTGACTGTAGTCATGTGATTCCAATCGTTGGTTTGCGTATTGTGTTATGGAGATTCCAACACCAGGCGTTGTGACGGAGCCGTCTATCACAATGGCGTACTGCAGACAATCACGGATTGCCAGATTGTACCATGTCGATGGAGTTCGTCCAAGGGGCGCTCGATCCGGCGACAATCGGCTATTGCCATGGCGCAGGCGGTGGTTCTCCGTCTCCGTCGTTCTGCGCGGAAAATTGCGCGTAGACGACTCGCCAGTATGCTTCCGTCCCACAACAGGCAGTCGCCAACTTAACACATTTTGTGCGCGGGGTGACAGCTTCTGTCACCCCGACCGGGGGAAAAGTGATTTCGGCCAAAGAATATGGTCGATTTATGTCGATGGGGGGTACAGGGCGCGGTGGCGGTTCCGTGCGCGAACCGGCCGTTGCGGAAGGGGGCATTGCTCGTGCCTGCGGATTGTGCGGGGAGATTCGGGATGGTCCGGTGCCGAATGGGGGCTCTGAAGGAGCGTTGAGGGATCGCTGCCGCTATTGCCGGTGTGATGCCTGACTCATCCCCAGTTTTGGCGTAGGAGTTCTTTTCGCAGAGCTGGCATT
>CAZGMJ010000112.1:0-9898 GCA_964526785.1 uncultured Pirellulales bacterium | reverse complement strand
GACTACCTGAGTCAGGCAGCATAACTATTCCAAAAGGCAAAAGTCGAGCTTAGAGGCATACGAAGAAGTGGTTCGAATGAAGCCTAATCCTAACGCACCGGGGGCGTGTAACAACCTTGGCTCTATCTATAAAGATTTGGGCGATACCGAAAAGGCAATAGAGTATTTCAAGGAAGCTCTGCGCATCAAGCCTGACTATGATAGAGCGCGAATGAATCTCGGCATGACTTATGCAATGAAAGGCGACTTTGAAAGCGCATTAAGCGAATGTGAGCTTCTGCACAAGTCTAATGCCAGATGGGCGGCCGAATTGCACTCCCAAGTACATTCCGGGGAGCAGAAGATTCCTTGATTGAGGAAATGCTGGTTCTGAGCGATCGAATAAGTATTGACCGCAATTGACACGCTGGCCTGTCCGATTCCCATCGGCACCGAACGCAGTCTTGCCAGAAGCGTGTGTAGCGTCTGGAGGATATAACATGAGACCGACGGATTCACTAATCGTATGTCTGCTTCTGATTTTGGCTACAACCCTCACATCATGCAATGAAGCACCAAACAAGAAGCGACAAGCTGAAGATATAACGCACTTCTTCCAAAAGGGCCTCAATGTGGCAGTTCACCTGATTACGGAATCTTCCTGTACAGTGCTCTTGCCCCTGCCAGTTGGGATCATGTAATCACCGTACACGGCTTCACTGACGATGAAAAAGTCAGTCGGCAGATTGTGGACCTCTTGGAGCGGTCCGGGAATGATCGCTGGAAGGTGGTGCAGCTTAATGGATTCTCATACGATTGAGGAGACACAAAAGGCGAGAGCAAATAGCCTGGATGATATCAGGCGCGGCCATTGCCGCTTTGACAATCATGGTGCTCCATGGCCTGTGGCAACCCAGCTACGCTATTGCAGTAACAGACGGTAATTCCGTGTATCGGATCGATACACGGACTGGGTCGGTCGCGCCCCGGCATTAGTCGCACCCCACCGCGCGCAGCCGGGGCTTTTTTTTTGCTTCATGGCATACGTGGAAACCCCGTGATTTCAGGCTCTTTCTGACCCTCAGCGGACTTTTTTCCCGTAGTTCTACGGGATTGCGGCCTTTTGCCTTGATTATTGGACCCCGGTAGGTGTAGAATCAAGACAGTCGAGGAAATTGGACCCGCCAAGAAGGAGGAGGCGATCCGAGTTCTGTTGTTGGTATAGGTATGCGAACAGAGTGCTTGCTTACGGATAGGACAAGTGCTCACGGAACTTGAAGGAGGATTGGTGATGTGGCGAGCAATTGCTTGTGGGGCATTCGTGGTATTATTCTGTCTGTCCGGAAGTCTGCGAGCGGATTTTGTATACACATTGGGAGATATAGATGGAGGAGTTTATGACGGTGTTGGAAGTGTTGACGACGTGTGGGCCGATCCGGACTGGATAGCTTCAGCCATATACCCGGCATCTGGAGGAGCAAAGGCGTTCGACCAAGCAGGCGACAATTACGACATCTTCTTCACTCATGAGTTTACACCTCCCCCCGTAATCGAGCACGCGTGGCTGCAAGTGGGCTTGCGCGCGGAGACGGGATGGTGGAGCGACATTCTCGCAATGGAAGACCCTTCGTGGATAAGATTGCAAGACGTGGGTTGGCTGCCTTTATCGACAGATAGCTTCGAAGTGCGGACCATTGATCTGACAAATGTGCTCGGCATTGACTACAGGCCTGTACTCGCAGACGGCCAACTCAATGTGCGCTTAGCCGATGACCTTATTGTAGATTATGCTGTGCTGTCTTTTGGCGACGAGCCCGCCATTGCGGACCCCAAACACCCTTATGAACCCGGTCTGCCGTACGAGCAATATGGCCCACAATACGCTCCGGAGGGATGGACGGACCCTATAACCCCACCGCCTTATCCCGGCGAAGGAGATAGTCCCTCCGATCCGGATGCTATCTTCTGCGAAGATTTCGAAGACGATCTGTCAGCATGGCAGGGCAAAGCGGGAGAAGACCACCACGGCGCTATCGTCGAGGACCCTTTAAACAGTCGCAACAACGTCCTCACGTTCACAGAGTTGAATTCTTCTGGAGACATATTCACAACGGGAGCGGCATTCGCTCTCGATCCCAGCCAACTCTATGAGGTATCGTTCAAATATCTGGGTATGCCCGGGCAGGGTACGCCCGGCGATTTGGGCGGCTATGCCGGACTATCTTCAGGCTTTCCGGATTCGCATATGTGGTACTATGGCAGCGGTTCTGCAAGCGGTGCTTTGGACATTCTGGAAGATAACGGCTTCTGGCAGGAATACAGCTACGAGTTCTCTGTTCCACTATCTGGCGTTGGTAGTGATTTGCATCTCATGTTTGAAGACTTCCGCTATTCTGGCGGCGTTGCCGGGGATGTGTATTTTGATGATATCTGCCTCCGCAATGTAACGATCCCCGCCCCGGGCGCCATCCTGCTCGGCGGTATCGGCGTCAGCCTTGTCGGCTGGCTTCGCAGGCGCAGAGCGCTTTGACGGACAATCACTACAACTGAGAATTCTCCGGGGCCGTGAGCATCACGCTTGCGGCTCTGTTTCTTTGCGCATCCTGAAGCCCCCTGTGCGACAGTTAACCGCCGGAAATGCCCGGATTGGTACATTTATACCCATTCGTTTTGACACCCGCGCGAAACACCCCTTAGAGTGCAGAATTCTGGCACCTGTGAAACTTAACTGTACTACGTGCGACCCCGTTGTTTCGCCCTGAACCTCCGTTGGTTCTCCCGGCGGGTCTTTTGCCGCCTCTTTTGGCCGCAATCGTCGCAATACCGCTGCCGGGGCTTTAGCTCAACCTGCCCGCAATCCGGACACAACCGAAAGTCCTCCCGGACCAAAGGCGCATCCAAGCCAACATGGGCTTCGTACAGGCTGTAAATATGCTCCTTCTGGCTTGTGTCCGCTGCCGTCGGCAATACGGCCCGCTCGAACCACGGGCACCGCTGGCCCCGCTCTACTCGGCAGAATTCATCGAACAGGCAGCCGCCGTGCGCCGGATCATAGTTGCAGCAGCCGGGCATGCCGACTTTCGGATTCGAGCTACCTTTGAGAAATGTGATTAGTCCTGTCTGTCGCATCTTCCATCTTTCTTGTGCGCTGCTCGATAGCTGCTCATGTCCGCCTCTCCAACTGCTGCTCTATGGCTTCAAGCCGCCTCAAAATGTCATTCTGCTCTCGGAATTGGCAGACATAACTGAGCACATCCTTAGCCGATAGCCGTCTAACTCGCTTGTCCTCGTCTTCCAGGAGGCACACGAGCACCGACACGGCTTGCCCTACGTTTTGGCAGAGCGTCTCGAAGGCAAGGTCTGTGAGCTCTTTGCGCTGGCGCTCGAATTCCACCTTGAACGCTTCGTCCTGCATCCAGGCGTAGAAGGTGGACTTGCTAACCTTGGCGTCCTTGCAGCCGTCTTCATAGGTTTTGGCGGCCAATATCACCGGGATTGCCTTCGCCTGCTTGGTTGTGAGTTCTACTGCTTCTTTCATGGTTTCTGCTCAGATCGTTCGGTTTCGTCCGTTTTCGTTTGCAGCCGTGGCTCGCGTCCGGGGTGGGTATCTACCGCGAAGCGCGGCGATGCTGGGGCAGGCAGCCCTCTGGTTGTGCCGTCTATCGCTCTGAGTATCCCGGCAAGCCTGGACCGCTTCAAAGTCAGTGGACCGTCGCCAAAGTCCAGCGTTATCAGTTTGTCCTCTGCCCCTATGCCCTGCTCTATGCGTGTGAGTCGCTGTTGTATCCTTAGTAGTCATTATCCATTCCCTCCTGATTGCATTCGCAATCTCGCTTCATGCTCACGTCGAGGGTCAGCAATGAACGCTGGCGGTAGGCAACCAGCCTTGGCGGTCGGCCTCTGCTTGTAGGTCAGCCATTCCGTCACGGGTTCGGGAATGCTCGGAGGGCCTGGAAGCCTGATGATAGGCACCTCAAATTGCTGCTTCTCGACGCCGACTCTTTCTTCTGCTTTCTTGATACGTGTTTGAAGACTCATTTCGATTGCTCCTGGCGGTGCTTTTCGATTAGGTTCATGATCTCGCCTTTGGTGCTCTGTGGCAGGTCCGGCCACGCCTCTATGACCTGTGCCAAATCGGGGTGTTTATGCGCGCAAAGCGCCAAGCAGGACGCCAAGACAGAATCGGCAGATTCGCTAAGTGCTTTATCGGAAGGGGTTTGTGATTTTGGGTCTTCGGACTTCGAATCCGAAGGTTGCAGGTTCGAGTCCTGCCGGGCGCGTTCGAAAATGCGGGTTTTGGTAGCCCCAGTGCGGTTTGGCCCTCCGCCGCCGTTTCCTACGAGCCACCACAGGACACCAAGTTTTCCGCCGAGACATTCCCATTGACATACGTATCAGCAGTCCCGGTCTTCTTCGGCGCCTCTTGACTCGGGCCAGAGAAGTAGGCAGGCCCTTGATTGGCTCCGTTTCCTGCCGGCGTAGTACCTGAGTATATCAGATATCCAGGCGAGTCGGATTGCGGGCAACAAATCTTCTGCCAATTGCATGTCTGTGGGGCGACAAGTCCTCTGGAACAACTGCTATCGCAGGCGGTTCGGAGAGATTTTCGAACTGCGGGCCGCGAACCTCGAAGTAGTTACCTGGTCAAGACTTGGGCAGGACGATCAGAAAAGTCGTTCCTGTGCCCACTTGGCTTTCCACTTCAATACGTCCCTTATGTGCCTCAACGATCTTCTTAACAATGGACAAGCCCAATCCGGTACTCTTTTCTCCCTCCGTACTGCGAACCGAGGTCTGCGTGAACGGCTTAAACAGTTTCTCTTGTTCTTCCTGAGGTATTCCCTGGCCCTGGTCCGAAACTGATATTGCCAGCTCTTGTCCCCGATCCTCCAGTCTCAGAGTTACCACTGACGAAGGATGAGAGAACTTCAGGGCGTTAGACAGTAGATTGTTTACAACCTGCTTGATCTTCTGTGCATCGACCGGCACCTCAGCGGTTCGCAAGTCGCACATATAGTCCATCTGTATTTTCTTCTTGGCCGCCAAGGATTCATAGAGCGCCACACACTCCTTCAGGATAACGCAAAGATCGGCAGGTTCCAGATGCACATTCATCCTCCCGGATTCGATAGCCGCAAAGTCCAGAAAGTTGTTTATGATTTCCAGCATATACTGACTTTGACTGTGGATCATCTCCAGGATTTCCAAGTTGTCCGCGCCAAGCGTCTCACTCAGTTCGCTCTTGAGAATATCAGAAAATCCCATTATGGCTCCGGCGGGGTTCCGAAGGTCGTGTGCGGCAATGCCCAGGAAGCGATTCTTCAATTCATTCAACCGCTCCAACTCCACGTTCTTCTTATGCAACTCCCTTGTCAGATTTGAAATCTCGTTTACCGAGTCGAATAGCTTCTCGTTAGCCGAATGAATCTGAGCATAATCCAGGCCTCCGAAGGCAAGCACAATGTTGCCTGGCCGCCTTAAAAAGGAGAACATGTAGCTGACCGGCCGACCGGATTTGGTGTTCAGTGAAAACATCCGCTGCTTGTTACTGTCCCCAAGAGTCTCAGGATGAAGTTCCCCATTGAAGTCAATGAACAACTGATCTATCGTCTGCTCGGAGATAGGGGCCGGAAGAAGTTCTTCAGCACTACGATTGGCGCAGATGACCCGACCGCGGCCGTCAAATGCCAGAAAGAGCAATTCAGACCGTTCGAGCACGTAGTCTGTGATGTAATCGCTGAAGTCCGTTGCGATGCTTATGCCGTTACACATGACAGAGAACCCAAATGCTTCTGCAGTTGATCAAAACCGTCTATTACCGTTACATCCTCCTCTGAAATAAGATTGCAGGCGGAGGCCTCTGCAAAAGCCCGTCCTCCTGCGATCACCGGTATTTGTGGAAAACTGTGTTTTATCTTCTCCGTAGTCTCAGTAAAGCCCTTGAGGTGAGATGTGATGCTGACCGACAGTCCAAGAACGTTTGGCTGTTTCTCTGCAACCAACTCGATCAGCGCGTCCATCGGCGTGTTGGCACCGAGAAAATGGGTGTCCCATCCCAGAAACTCGCAGTAGTCTGCGACCATCTTTGCACCAAGCTGGTGTAATTCATTGACTCCACAGGAGATGACAATTGAGCGATCTTTACGTTCTCCCCGGAAGATCAGGGGATACACCTGACTCAACAGCATTTCCGTAATTGCAGTCGCCAGATGCTCAGTGGCGACCGATATCTCGTTCTGTTCCCAGAGACGACCTACCTCATACATGGATCGGTGGAACAGTCCAAAATAGATATCCTCGATTTCTGTTCCTTCGTCGAGCAACTGTTTGACCATATCTGAACAGGTCCTTTTATTGCCTTTCAGAAGTTCTGCCAGGTATTCCTTATATATTGCAGGACTAATCATAGAAGACCTCTCTTTCTCTTTTTCCAAAAACGCTCTTTGTTTCAAAAGGATACTCGTCCACCTGTCTGTGCGCACGTCGAATACTCTATGAAATATAGGCACTGCTCAGCTGCCCTTGAATGTGGGCATAGAAATAACGTGCGATCCACGTAAGCAGGCTCTCAGCACGGCAACACGTGACCTCGCTACCCCCACCGCCGCGTTCCAGCAGTATCTTCCGACATTTCTCCATTTGCTTACAAAGGCAGTTCCTGTGGCTTTCGGAAAGCCCCCCAATTCCGAAGCCTTTCCACTGTGCTCAAAATCGCCGAAAACACGACTGCCCGCGCAGGACCTAATCCCGGCCGAAGTCCTGTTATGCCCAACAGCCTTTGTCTTCCTGTGAAATTGCTGCATTTGCTTCAACACTTCCTTAAGTTAACGCTCGAATGAACGAGAATGTAGTGGGTTCTGTCCGTACAGTTCATCTGTCAGTGAGTTACTTCGGCGATTTCACATAGCGACTGTTGCTCTCTGCAGGCCGCTGCCGAAAAGGACCTATAACAAGCACTCCAATGCTTTTTGATTGATGTTTCCTTGGCCCATCTATCCTTGAAGGCCACCACAAGCCAGATGTGGATTCAGAATATACCCGCAGTTATGAGACCGTTATTCCCGATTGCCCAGATTGCAGGCGACAAATACACAGCGTTTTCATCGTGTATTCGACTCTCTGCAGTCCTTGTGAAACAATCACGGCCCGCCTTGCCAGTGCTGCGCAGCAGCATCGTGCCGGCGATACCGGATACGATTATTCCTGATCGCCGACCACCCTTCGCCTCGACTCTGCCATGCTGAACCATGGCCTTGACTCCGATCGAGGACCCATCCATCATCTCAACATCCTTCGCAATAAACCGGCGGGAACCCCCTGCATCCGCCGGCACATCAACACGAACCCCAAACCACAACTCTTGGCCGCGCACGTATCTTCCAGACAAGCTGTGAAATACTTCCCATCACTTTTCGATTTTTCGTGAACATTTCACCCCCGGCAAACGTCTATATGTATTGTATTCATCTAACTATATTGAAGAAGCCGTATGCAGCCATTGGAGGATCAGCAATGCCCGCCCGACACCCACACCGGCTGGCCCACAAGTGTGGTATGCCACGACCGCGGACACCCGGCCAACCGAACTCGTTCTCTGTGTACTCTGTGCCCTCTGTGGCCCAACATCCATCGGCGATCCCGTCAGTGCCGCAGTACCCTTTTCGAAAAAACAAAGCCAAAAACAACATGGAGAAAGACGCACCGCCAATACATATCTACCCACATTGCCATACGCGCCCCCATCCGGAACCCAAAAATGAAAAACAAACCCAATCGACACCCTTCAACATGGACTCGGGTGTGGTCCCGAGCGAGTGGAACGAGTCGAGGGAGCTCCCTTTCGGCTGGACAAATTATGAAAAACAAACCCAATGATAAGATAGGCACACTGACTTGAGCGACCAGTCCATGCGAGAGATTTCCATTGCACAACCACGCTCTGCATCTGTATCATGTCCCAGTCTTTTTGAGCGTACGCATTGAAGGAGAATACGGCTATGAAGCTTCAGACCCTCTTGATTCTGAATGTCGCAACCTGCCTGCTCGCCGCCGGCTGCACGGCCACCCCCGCATCCAAAACCGCACTCACGGGCGAGCTGATGCAGTGGCACCCCATCACGATGACCTTCGACGGCCCCGAAACCGCCGAACACGCACAGACCAACCCGTTCCGCGACTATCGCCTCACGGTCACCTTCAAGAAGGGCAAAAAGACCATCACCGTTCCCGGTTACTTCGCCGCCGACGGCAATGCCGCTGAAACCAGCGCCGAGCAGGGCGGCAAATGGCGGGTGCACTTCGTCCCGGACGAAACCGGCCGCTGGCGATACTCGGCCCAACTGCGCACGGGCGCCGACGTCGCCCTGGCCGACGATCCCGAAGCAGGCGAACCCGTCGCACTGCCGGGCGCCAAAGGCTCCTTCCGCATCGAACCGACCGACAAGACCGGCCGCGACCATCGCGCCAAAGGCATGCTCCGCTACGTCGACAGCCGCTACCTGCAGTTCGCCGGCACCGGCGAGATATTCCTCAAGGCCGGCGCCGACAGCCCCGAGAACTTCCTGGCCTACGCCGAGTTTGACGGCACCTACGACACAGCCAAACTCGAGCGCACAGGCGAAGCTGCCGGCGACAAGTTCATCCATCGGTACGAGCCGCACGTCCGCGACTTCAAGCCGGACGACCCGACCTGGAAGAACGGCCGCGGCAAAGGTATCATCGGAGCCCTCAACTATCTCGCCTCCAAGGGCATGAACAGCGTCTACTTCATTCCGTACAACATCGACGGCGGCGACGGCAAGGATGTCTGGCCCTGGACCGACCCCAAGGAGCGTTACCGCTTCGATTGCAGCAAACTGGATCAGTGGAACATCGTCTTCTCGCACATGGACCGCCTCGGCATCATGCTGCACATCATCCTCCAGGAGCAGGAGAATGACCAGGGCCTCGACGGCGGCGAACTCGGCCCGCAGCGAAAGCTCTACCTCCGCGAAATGATCGCCCGCTTCGCCCACCACCTCGCCCTCGTCTGGAACCTCGGTGAAGAAAACACCAACACCACCGCCCAGCGCAAGGCGTTCTGCACCTACATCAGGAACCTCGACCCCTACGATCACCCGATCGTCTGCCACACCTTCCGGGGCGAGTACGACGACGTCTACACCCCCTTGCTCGGTTTTGAGCATTTCGAGGGCCCCTCGCTCCAGACAAACGACACGCACAATCAGACCATCAAATGGATCGAGGCCTCCGAGGCCGCCGGCCGGCCCTGGTACGTCTGCCTTGATGAGATCGGCCCGGCCCACACCGGCGTCAAACCCGACGCAAACGACTACTGGCACGACGAGGTTCGCCACAAGCACCTCTGGGGCTGCCTGATGGGCGGGGGCGGCGGCGTTGAATGGTACTTCGGATACAAATGGGCGCACAATGACCTCAACTGCGAGGATTGGCGCAGCCGCGACCATATGTGGGACCTCACGCGCTACGCCGTCGAGTTCTTCCACAAATACCTGCCCTTCGCGCAGATGTCGACCAACGACGAATTAACCACCGTCCCCGACGACTACTGCTTCGCCCTGCCTGGTCGTGTATACGCCGTCTATCTCCCCCACGGCGGTACCACCTATCTGCACCTGGGCAACAATCCGGCCCGTTTCTCCGTGCACTGGTACAACCCCCGCACCGGCGGCGAACTCCAGACCGGCAGCATAGAGACCATCATCGGCCCCGGTTCGGTGGCAATCGGCCGACCCCCGAGCGATCCCGACAAAGACTGGGTCGCCCTGATCCGTAGAAAGTAACGACGCCCCGCCTGCCCCAAACAGTCCGGGATGGCCAGCGATCGGCGCCGAAGTGGAAACAGAGGGATTCCGTTTGTATAGAAGTGATTCGCTTGACTGGGCTTGTGTCGTTGCGA
>CAZGMJ010000111.1:0-9944 GCA_964526785.1 uncultured Pirellulales bacterium | reverse complement strand
AGTGGAACAACTATTGGCAAAAGGCCACACTGCCCTAAAACGTTCACAGACACCTCGATCTTGACAAGTGGTTGTTACTTCGACCTAATGAGCATACAATGACCGCGGTCGAGACAAGCCAGCTCGCTGATTGATGATTGTTGGTCGTTATGGGCGGGCTTATGTTGACTCGCCCGTGAAGCAGGAGTATTGAATGGAACTTGCGATTCGGACGGAGCGTCTGACGAAGATTTACGGGCAGCGGCTGATTGCGGTCAACGATATGGACCTGCAGGTGCCGCAGGGATCCGTGTTTGGGCTGTTGGGGCCGAATGGGGCAGGCAAGACGACGACGTTACGGCTGCTGTTGGGGCTGCAGAGGCCAACGGCAGGCAAGGCGGAGATTTTCGGGAAGGTGTGCGGGCCGAATGCGATAGGGGTTCGGTCGCAGATCGGGTATCTGCCGACGAATCCGAGGTTTCCGGGGAATTTGCGACCGATCGAGTATCTGGATCTGGTCGGGCGGTTGTCGCGGCTGCCGCATCAGGTTCGCAAGCCGCGGGTCTCGGCGCTGCTTCGGGCAGTGGGTTTGCTGGGAGCGACGGGGCAGCGGATTGGAACGTTTTCTACGGGGATGTGCACGCGGCTGGGCATCGCAGCAGCGCTGGTGGCGGATCCGCCTTTGCTGTTGTGGGATGAGCCGACGGCGGGGCTGGATCCTTCGGCGCGACGGTTTACGCTGGATCTGATTCGCGAGCTTGGTCAGACCAAGACGGTTGTCGTGGCGACGCATATACTCAGTGACATCGATCAGATATGCGATCATCTGGGGGTGATGCACGAGGGGCGGATGATCTTCAGCGGTTCGATGCAGGATATGAAGCGGCGGCTGCGGCGTGATGACTTTACGCTGGAACTGGAAGGGGATGCGGGGGAGATTGCGAATCTTGTAGCTGATCTTAGAGGAATCGAATCGATTCAGGTGCGGGCGGGTGCGAGCCAGACGCTGATTGTCCATGTCACTGATGGTGCGAGTCGGCCGGGGAAGCTGAGCGAGGTGTTGAAGATCGTCGAGTCGAAGAATGTATCGCTTCAGGCGGTCTATTCCGGTCAGAATGCAACGGAAAATGCTTATCTGCAACTGCTGCAGGAGGACGAGGCGCATGGCTTCCAGCGTTAAGGATTTGAAACTCGGTACGCGGATGATGCCGTATCTGGCGATTCTGCAACACGATCTCGGTGCATTGTGGGCGAGCAGGTTGGTGCGGCTGTGGCTGGTGGCGACGGTTGTGTTGACGGTAGTGCTGGGTGGGTCCAACTGGCCGAACTTCCAAGACGGGACACTTATTGCATCGCTGCTATTTCCGTATCTGGTGTTTCCGTGGTTCTTCGTGATAGTGGTTCTGGGGGTGAGTCCGGTGTCGGGCTCTAGAGCGGAGTCCCTGGCGGACGGGATTCTGAGTAGGCCGGTGAGTCGGTGGGGGTATCTGCTGGCGACGTGGTCGGCGCGGGTACTGCTGGTGTGGAGCGTGTACCTTGTGGTGGTGGTTCCGATGATTCTGCTGGTGACGCTGGCGAAGCGGCCGGTGCCTGAGGATACGGTCACCATATATGGGGTAATCAGCTCGCTGTTTCTGGTGGGGCTGGTTCAGACGTTTCTGGTTTCGCTGAGTTTTCTGATGGGGACGCTGCTGCACAGGCCGCTGCTGGCGGTGGTCGTGCTTGTGTTCCTATGGTATCCCGTTGGGCTGATACTGAGCGTGTTTTCGTTGGAGGAATTCTCGCCGGTGAGCCTTAGTCGGGCGATATCGACGCAGCTTCGCCGGCCTTTGCTCAAGAGCGACGGCGGCGACGAGCAGGCCGAAAATACCCAGGAGATACAAACCTTTTCCAGGCAGATGGACAACTTTTTCAATATAATGTCGGGGGCAAAGCCGGCACCGGAGGCGAGCAGGCCGGAGTTTTTTGAGGGGGAGGAATTCGAGGATCTCTCGGCGGTGCGGGTGTTGTTGGGGTATGGAGTTCCAAGTGTCGTGGCCGTGTTGTTGGCGGGGGTTTGCTTCTATCGGCGGGATTTGTAGATAGGATGGGGCCCCAGAGCTGCCGTAACCTTTTGCATTTCCAGGTTGTATAAGCAGAAGCAGTCTGTTGCTGCGAAATCTGATGGTCCAGTGGCCAGGATGGGCCCGCGTATGCGCTTGGTCTTTGCCCGGTTCGATAGATTCGGAGGTACAGATGGTCTGTTCCAGGAATATCCTCAAAAGCACCATATGTGCGATGCTTGTGTCGGTTGTTGTGTTTGGTGCGGGGGCATTTGCGGCTAAAGATGTGACGGCGGCGAACCGGTGGATTCCGATGGATGCGGTCATTGCGGTGGAGTGCACGCGGTCCAAGGCGCTACTTGCGATGCTTACGGGCGAGGGGGCGACTGCGGCGATTACGGGCCTGCCTGCCTACAAGGTGCTGGCATCACAGCCTAGATTCAGGGAATTTTTGGGTGTGATCAACTTTTTGGCGCTGACGCTGGATACGGACTGGAGGAGCGGGCTTGCGACGTTGACGGGCGGTGGGATCACGTTTGCGATATTGCCCGACGGGGCTGCGGTGCTGATCGTGGAGTCGGAAGACAAGGAAATGCTTGTTAAGTTTCACGAAACGCTTCTGAACATAGCGAGATCCGAGGCTGAGAAGGCGGGTCAAAGTGAGCGCGTGGTATCGAGAGAGTACGAAGGCGTTACGGCGTGGACTTTTGACGGCGGGAAGGAGGCTCATGCGATTGTCGACAATCGGTTTGTTCTGTCGAACAAGCCCGAGGGGCTGCGGGCGGTGCTGGAGCTTCGGGGTAGAGGCGAGGGGGAGTCTCTGGGGTCGAATCGGGCGTATCGGGCTGCGAGGCGTGCGGCCGGGCGTGGAGCAGTTGCCAGAGTTTTTGTGAATCTCGAAGTGCTCAAAGGGCTCCCGAACGTAGCCAAGGCTCTCGGGCAAGATCGGGCGAATCCGCTGGCGGCGCTGGCGCTTTCTGGGATCGTCGAGGCAGTGCGCGAGTCGAGCTGGCTGTCGCTGGGGCTGGGGATTGAGGATGAGTTGCTGATCCTGCAGATGTCTACCGACGGAGTGGTGGAGACGACGGGGCATATGGCATTTGCGGTGCCGGTTGCGGAGGGGCAGGGGGCGCCGGCGAATCTCAAGGTCCCGCGGCGTTTGGCGGCGATGAGTCTGTATCGGGATTTGTACGAGTTCTATGCCTCGAAGGATGAGTTGTTTCCGGAGCGGACGAGCGGGCTCATCTTTTTCGAGAACATGATGGGGATATTCTTCAGCGGTCGCGATCTGACGAGTGAGGTATTGGCGCAGGCTGAGCCGGAGATTCGGCTGGTTGTTGCCGAGCAGGAGTATGATGCTGAGATCGGGACGCCGCAGGTGAAACTGCCGGCGTTTGCGGTGGTGTTCAAGCTACGCGATCCGGAAGGATTCAAGATGGTGGTCGAAGAGGCGTGGCAAAAAGCGGTGGGATTGATTAACTTCACTCGCGGACAGCAGGCGATGCCGGGATTGATAATCGAGAGGCCCGTGCAGGGCGAGACGACGTTTACTGTGGCATACTTTTCGAGTGTGGATGTTGAAGACAAAACGAAGCTGGACCAGCGATTCAACTTCCGGCCCTCGGTGGCTATGCCGAGGGACTATCTGGTTCTGAGCTCATCGGATGGGCTGACGCGTGATCTTATAGACGTGTTGGAATCAAATAATGGGGGTAGCGAGCCGTT
This sequence comes from uncultured Pirellulales bacterium, assembly GCA_964526785.1. Lineage (GTDB taxonomy): Bacteria > Planctomycetota > Phycisphaerae > Sedimentisphaerales > Anaerobacaceae > CAZGMJ01. Next base: position 6,198 of record CAZGMJ010000111.1, on the reverse strand, counting down.
GGCTGGGATCCACAGTGCCGTAGAAATCGACGGTGGGCAGGTTGCGTCGATTCTCAGGATGAATCGCGAGACGCTGGTGCTCGGTGATATGGTGAAGAAGGGCAAGACGCGGGAGCAGTCCGAGGCGGGGATCGATTTGATGATTACACTGGTAGATTTGGTGGAGCGATTGAAGCTGAGCATCGGGACCGAAAGAGGTTTGACGCGGGGGCAGTTGGAGTTGAAGCTGGACCTGCAATAGCAGACGATTTGTGGTGCGAGCGTGAGGCTGGATAGGTTATGTTTGCTGGCAAACTGAGTGATCCGAGTTGGGCGTGGGGTGTTTATGAGCCGGATGAGGTGCGGCCATGGGATTTGGGGCGAGCAGGGCATCTGTATCGGCGTGCGGGTTTTGGGGCGAGTTGGAGCCAGCTACAACGCGCGCTGTCGGATGGTCCGCAGAAGACGATTGAGGGGTTGCTGTGGCCGGATGGTGACGTCGGCGGGTTCAACAAGGTGCAGGACAAATACGAAAGCTCGACGAATTCTGCGGGTGCACTGCGTGCGTGGTGGCTGCGTCGGATGATCGAGACGCCGAATCCGCTGCTGGAGAAGATGACGCTGTTCTGGCATGGGTATTTTGCGACGAATGCGGACAGGGTCAAGAACGCGGGGTTGATGCACAAGCAGATGCAGTTGCTGCGAGGGCAGGCGCTGGGGTCGTTCGAGAAGATGCTGGAAGGCATCTGGTGCGACCCGGCGATGCTGCTTTGGCTCGGGGCCCAGGTCAATCGCAAGGCCCGCCCGAATGAGACGCTGGCTCGGACTCTGTTGGGGATATTCACGATCGGCGAGGGAGGATTCACCGAAAATGACGTGCGAGAGGCGGCCAGGGCATTTACTGGGTGGTTTGTTTTGCGGGGGCGGCTTCGCTATATCGAACACGAGCATGATGACGGCGCAAAGAAGGTGCTCGGGCAGGAGGGCAGATTTACGGGCGAGGATGTCATACGTATTCTGCTCGAGCAATCCGGTACGGCCAGGACGGTCGTTGGGAGGCTGTACCGATGGCTGATCAGCGAAGATGGCGAGCCGGAGACGAGATTGATCGGGCCCTTAGCAGAGTCCTTTGCCGAAGACTACGATATACTGAGGCTCGTGGAGACTATGCTGCGATCCAATCTGTTCTTTTCTGAGGCAGCGTATCGCAGGCGGGTCAAATGTCCGGTCGAGTATGCAGTTGGTATCGTAAAGGCGATGGAGGCGACCGTGCCGACGATGCCGCTCGCACAGGACGCAGCCAGGCTGGGGCAGAATCTTTACCATCCGCCCACTGTGAAGGGCTGGAAGGGAGGACGTCACTGGATCGACAGCGCGATGATGATCGCGCGGGACAACCTTGCCTCTGCGTTGCTCGGAGGGGCCAAGCGATATGGAGAGAGGTTGAATCCGTGGGGAATAGCAAAGAAGCACGGATGTTCGACGGCGGGAGAGATCAGGCGGTTTCTGGTTGATCTGTTTCTGGATGGGAACCTCGATGATGAAGTGTACGAACCTGTTGAGATTGCAGATTCATCCGACGGCGGCGGAGATTTGAAGGAAAAGACCGGGCGATTGGCTCAGATGATAGTGACATTGCCGGAGTTTCAGTTGGCTTAAGAGACACAACGAGGAGAAGCTGGTATGAGTGTTACGCGACGCGATCTACTAAAGGCCGGGATTGGAGGAGCAGGGCTTGCCTGTCTGGGCGGAGGAGTGCCGGAGCTGTTCCTGCGCTCGGCGGCGGGGGCGACAGGGAGAGGGGATCGAGATACGGTTCTGGTGCTGGTGCAACTATCAGGCGGCAATGACGGCTTGAACACGGTTGTCCCGTACGGCGACGATGAGTACTACCGGAACCGGCCGACGATAGCCATGGCGGCAAAGGAAGTACACAGAATCGATTCACACGTGGGGTTTCATCCACGGATGGGGGCGATGTCGCGTCTGTATAAGGACGGATATCTGAGTATTGTGCGCGGCGTGGGGTATGCGAACAATGATCGCGGGCACGAGCGGGCGATGCAGATCTGGCACACGGCGGACCCGCTCGATTCGAATCGACAGACCGGCTGGCTCGGGCGGGCGGTTGACAGCGTGTGGGACGAGAGGGGCGCGGGCGCACAGGCCGTGTTCGTCGGGCCCATCGGACGGCCGTTCGCATTGAATGCCGAGAATGCGGTGGTTCCGGCCATAAAATCGCTTGAAGAACTGATGATTCGGGGAGAGCAGGAAAGCCCGCGCGTGAGAAAGGGCCCTGCCGGCGGCGACGAGCTTCTGGACTTCGTGCGGCGTTCTACGTGGAGGTCTGCGGAGAACAGCGAGCGCATCAAGACCGTGGCGGAAGTGTCGACGAACGCAAGTGAGTATCCTTCGCTGCGACTGGCGGGGCATTTACGGACGGTGGCTCAACTAATACGGGCAAATGTGGGGCTGCGGATATTCCTGGTGGAGATCGGCGGCGGTGGGATTGGCGGCTTCGACAACCACGCCAATCAACGAGGCAACCATTGTGCGCTGCTGGAGCAGTTGTCTGAATCGGTCGCGGCGTTTGTCGATGATTTGAAGCGGGACAAGCTGCTGGATAGAGTTCTGCTGATGACGTTCTCGGAGTTCGGACGGACGCTGAAAGAGAACGGAAGACGCGGGACGGGTCATGGTGCGGCGGCTCCAGTGCTGATGGCGGGAGGGAAGGTCAAGGGGGGACTGATTGGGGAGCAGCCGAGTTTGACTGATCTGGATAATGGGGCGCTGAAGCACGATACGGACTTTCGGCGGCTCTATGCCACGGTCCTGGATCGGTGGCTGGGCTTTGACAGCACGGCGGTGCTGGGTCGGCAGTACGACTCTGTTGATATCCTGGATTCCTCAGTCTATTAGAGAACATTGCGAACGCAGTCCCCCAATGCATTGATTGACATTGCCTATTGCCACATGTTCTTTGGTTTGCATCGAGAATCTAATCTGGCGAAGGCCAGGCTGATAGGGTAGGTCGATAAACAATCGTTGTCTTCACTGTCCAAGAGAAGACTGCGAGTGTTCATGCTATCCATTACCCCCATAATCTATGCATGCACTGCATACGACCCAAGCAGTCTTGGCTCTGCCACCGTATGTTGCTGAAGGCGGTGGGCTAATAGCTCATGGCTGCCATCGCACCAATTCCCAGGGTGATGCTTGTGATTGTCTTATGACGTGGTCTGAAGCGAGTACAAGGCTCACATGAGGAAGAAGCCAATGCGCTTCTTGCAGTTCAGATAATGGCGGGGAATCTAGATCGATCTCACCAGCCCACGGGCCCCAGTGCGCGCGTACGAATTGCCGTCAAATCGGTCGAATGTCGCGTTATGGGGACTTTGGGCCAATGAGTCATAAGTGTTTGTCATTACTTGGGTAAGCCTCAGTACGCGACTTTGGCTAAAGCACATTATCGGGGCTCACCTTATCTATTTGAAAAAGAGTCCATTAGCGAGGCCCGTGACGCATGGAATTGGATCCTTACCGCCGCTTACTGCGAGTGACATAGACGAATATATAGGGACGTGCCGTTCGTTGTATATAGTGAAGCGGCGACCTTGAGGGCCGCCGCTTTGCCTTCGAATGTAGTGTGGGCAGTTCGATTACTCCGGCCTCGGTCCATTACCGTGAAGATCGCCGGCTTTCTTTTTCCAGTTTTCCACCAAGATGTTGAGGTCCCGGATGAATACCCGATATTTAGCCGGGAAACCGGAGTCCTTGTGATCGATGTCGGCACATGGGTTGAGTTCGGGATCCCCGAGGCGTTTCTGCCAGTTCTCCACAATCAAGTTCAGGTCTCCCAGAAAGATGCGGTAATGACCGGGAAAGCCAGAGTCTCGTCGGTCGGCATCTCCATCGGCCTGGAAGGCTTCACACCAGCAGGTGGGTTTGCCGAGTTTCTCCCAATCGTTGTATGTGGAGTAATCGCATGGGAAGCGGACCCAATCGGGTTCCGTACCCGGATCAAGGTACAGACTGTAATTGCCGCCGTGGTAACGGTCGCCCAGAACTTGTACGTGATAGACCCCCGGCGCCGTCACATCGAAGATATCGGTCGCGGTCTCGGAGCCATCGAGAAAAACCTCTCCAATAAGATCGTTGGAAGAGGTCCACAGCCTTGCCCGCACGCGGGCTGACGCACCTCGCAACCACAACCTCAGAGGCACTGGTGTTTCCATGATACCCAGCTTGTACCAGTCGTCGTCAGCGCTGCGATTGTTGCCGCTGATTCGCTCGTGGACATGTATCAGTTCACCTGCGGCACTGTCGTCATTGCTTTCGTATTCTTCTCGGAAGAATCGCGGTATGTCCACATAGCCGAAGGCAATTCTATACTCGCCACCGTGATAACGGTTCTCCGAGACCTTCAGGTTATACCTACCCGGCTTCACGGCTGCAACAAATGATCTCCTGCGGGCAAATTCAGTGCATTCAAGGCCTGCATGAGCGAAGGATGAACCATCAAGCAGGTGCACCTTGACCGTTTTAGAGGACTCGACGACGACAATGATGTGACGCCACCCATTCTGCGTGTTCTCAAATGTGTACCAGTCGTCGTTCTGCTTGTTGTTCCCCTTGACCCACTGTCCCGGTGCGATTGTCTCAGCGGTGCTCAAGCCGTCGTTGGATTCGGCTTCCGGGCGTTCGGTGTCTGCATACAGGAAACACCCAACCTGCGGACGTTTGTCGACTCGCCGACAATTGTCAACGGCTGATATTGCCAGGCAGTGCCCGCCCGGCGTCAATTCAGAGATGATGAGGTGATTGTCCGGGTATTTGCACGAGAACTCCTCACCATCGAAGCTATAGGTGAAGCCGCCGATTGCCGCATCATCCTCCGCGTACCAGAAGAACTCCGCCTCATCCGTGTCGACGATATCAATCGGATGTCCGGTGAAGTAGACTTGCGGCCGCCTTTGACAGGCCGAAGCGGTCTGCTTTCGCTCGATAGACCATTTCATCACATAATCACCGCCGTGATAGCGATCTTCATTGACACAGACAAGGTACGTGCCACGGTCGTACACACGCCACGAATGCTTGTTGTTCTCGCCCGTTGTCGGATCGAAATAACCCACCTGGGATCCATCGGGTCCGACAAGCCCTATTCTCGCATCCCCGCTGTTCAAGCACCACACATTGACATCTGTTGGGACATCGTTGACCGAAAAGGCGTACCAGTCACTGCTCGCACGATTATTTCCTTTGACTTGAATATTCATGGGCAAGTGGTTTGCGCGATACTTGTCATGATTGTAAGGAGCCATCTCACATGTCCACCACTTCGGTGGCGTCAGAAAGCCGACTACGAAGTGGTAATCTCCACCATGATATCTGTCTTCCTGGACGCGCACATAGTATTCTCCGGCAGGTGCTGCGGCGATGCAGGAGCCATACCGGTGGTCGCCATGCGTGCTTGTACCGTCAAGTTGGTTTCCGCTCCTGTCGAAGAACGACACATTTGCAGCAGCTGCGCTTTCGAAACAGGCGACGAGCACCCGCATTCCCGGTTCGTAATTCTTCAGGACAAACCAATCATCCCCGCCGCCTCTGTTGTTGCCTCGCATTTCCACGCCTTCTTCTACTGCGTTGGCGAATCGCATTTCACCATTATACTCCTCTTCCTGCGCGAGAGTGTCAGCATAGATGAACCAACCCCACTGGGGCGTGGGATCCTCGATGAGTGTAGTGTCCCGCGACTTGATTCCAAGCCAATGTGCGCCACGCCCGTAGCCGGACAACATCACCGAGATATCTTCCGTCCACTCAGACCAATTGTTGGGATCCTGATCGGTCTGATAGGCATACGCGACTTCGCCGGCGTCGTCTGAGGCTGCCCAGAAGAACTCCTGTTCCTCGTACTGCGCCCGGCCGAGACTGCCTCCGGTGATACGCGTGTCAGGTGGCATGCTGGATGTGGAGGCGGCTTGCTCGGTAGACGAATGGATCGCCACCTCATATCTGCCACCGTGGTAGGCATTGCCGTCCACTCTCAATAGGTACGTGCCGGGCACATCGATGATTCTTGCGGGCGAGCACTTGTACTGACCCGCATCGACGTGCAATCGCAGATTCACGATTTCGTCTGTCGGGCCGGATTCTCCAATTGCAATGATTCTCAGCGTTGCGCTGGCGTTGTGCGATTTGATCTCGGTTGTTATC
>CAZGMJ010000110.1:0-10117 GCA_964526785.1 uncultured Pirellulales bacterium | reverse complement strand
GCAATCCCAACGGTTCGCCCGTCCAGGGCGGCTGCACTTGAAGTGTCAGAACGACCAGATTCAAACCCCAGGCGTAGACAATGCTCTTTTGAACTTCTTGTAAGGTGTATTGCTCGCCTCCGCTCAGAATCGTGTGGAATCCTGTGACGAATCTGCTATCTTCTATAGAGAAGAACCTCAATCGCAGAGACGAGCGACCACGACAGAAAGGACAAGCAGATGAACGAGACTCTGACTCCCACAGAGGTCCTGGATATCGCACGGCAAATGGAACGCAACGGCGTGGCTTTTTACAGCCGGGCCGCCGAATTGTTCGACCAGCCTACGCCGCGGGTGGTCTTTCGCACGCTGGCCGAGCGCGAGATGGCGCATGAGAAGATATACGCCCAGATGCAACAGCGATTGAGCGAAAGTCGCCAGATTCCGCCGGCCGATCAGGAAGGCCCAAGCCTGCGAGCCATGGCCGGCCTGGGGGTATTCGGCTTGTATAAGGACCCGCACAAACAACTGACCGGACAGGAGAGCATAGCACAAATCATCCGCGTCGCTATTCGCAATGAGAAGGACTCCATCGTCTTTTACACGGGCCTGAAGGATTTCATCCACGAAGACGCCGGCATCCGAGCCGTTAACGAAGTAATTCATGAAGAAATGCGCCACATTCGCATGCTCAGCGAAAGCCTCGAGCAGTACGAATAAACGCCACACCATTTACCACGAGCGTCAGCCCGTCGCGCACACGAACGGTTGACTTGGCGCATGGTTCCGCGGGCGTTATCCTCGATACCACCTATCACGAACGAAATGAAAGGATAACGATGGAAACGCTCGCCACTACGACCACACCGAGAGTATTCCGCACATGCATCCTCTGCCTTGCAGCCCTTTCAGTGACGGCTTCGTCGTGTCTCGGCGCAGAAGCCCGATTATGGGAGCCCGTCGATTTCGAATTGTCGAACCCAGCGTATCAGGGCAACCCGTTCGACGTCGTCGCCGAAGCAACCTGTATCCACGGAGACACAGGTCAGAGAATCCGTCAGGGACTTTTCTTCGCAGGCGAGGGCACCTGGAAGCTGCGATTCACCGGCACCCGCCCCGGCCGCTGGACCATAACGACTGCAAGCGAAGACACCGACCTGGCCGGCTTCAAGACGACCGTAGATGTTCAGCCGAATCCCGGCGCCGGCGGCTTTGTCACAAATCTGAATGGCAAGTGGGGCCGCAGCGGCACCGGACGCGCCTTTGTCCCGCAATATGTTATGTACACCTCGCCCGATGTAATTGCAGGCAGGCCGCAACGCATCGACCGGGACATCCGCGAATTCCTTGTCGACCACGGCTTCAACGGCTTCCATACATGGGTCGCATGCCGCTGGTTCGATATCAACAAGACACGCTCGCACGAAATCGACGACCCCGACCCAAACCCCGATTTCCGAACTTTCGAAGCGCTCGAACTGCTGATACGCAAAGTGTATGCGGCCGGCGGCGTCACGCACATCTGGGCATGGGGCGACGAACAGCGCCGCATGACGCCAAAGCGATGGGGCCTCAACGGCAAAATCGACAAACGCCTGCAACGATATATCTGCGCCCGCCTCGGTCCGCTGCCCGGATGGACCATGGGCTACGGATGGGACCTGCAGGAATGGGTCGATCGCGACGAACTGCGCACCTGGCACCGATACATGCACCAGCATTTTGGCTATCCGCACCTGCTCGGCGCCCGCGCCCCGAAACTGACTCAGATATACGACGGCCTGGACTATTCCTCATACCAGCAGCACCGGCCCGACTACACAATCTACGTGCGGGCGATCAATCAGTATCCCGACAAGCCGACCTTCCTCGAAGACCGCTTCCGCGTTCGCAGAAACGTGTACCCGGATAAGGACTACGATTTCGAGATGACCCGCCGCGGCTTGTGGCACTCCACCATGGCCGGCGGGGCTGCGAATATCTGGGGCAACCTGCTCGATCCGCGTGACGACGGCATGTCCCATCCATACCCTAATGAACACCAGATCAAGACCTGGTCGCGCTTCTGGCCGAATCGCTTCAGCAAAGACATGATCCCAGACAACAGCCTGACCGACGGCGTCTGCCTCAAGGACCCCGGCCGCTTGCTCGTGTTTTACAAGGAAAACACCAGTGCAATCCGCATGAATCTGGCCGACATCGATATCAAACGCATCTTCGCGGTGGACACCTGCTCCGAGTACCGCGAGATGCCCGTAACGAATCTCCAGCCTGCACCCGATCAAGTCTTTCACGTGCGCCATCGCTCGGACTGGGCGGTTGCTGTGGAGTGCCGCTGATGCTCGAACGTGCGACTCTGCTTGCGCTGCTTTGTTTGTGCCTGCCGCCCGCCGGGATGATCGGTGCAACATCGGTCGATCTGCCTGCCGGCTATGTTCGCGGGGACGTCGTAAGTTACTCATACGTACCCATTCGCCACTGGAGCCCGGCCGAAGGCGTCGGCGTGCTGCCGTATTTGTTCGAGTACGGCCTGATGCAGCACAAAGACGGCGTGCCGCTCGATACATACCACGACGAGAACATCCGCCGTATCGACATGGCCGGCCGCTGGTCCACCGCCATCATGCTCTATGCCCGCAAACCGCACTACCGCGACGAAATCATCAACCTGATGATCCGCTGCTACAAACACCGCCAGCTCATCGTTCTGCGCGACTACTTTGACCGCAATACGGAAAAACAGTACGAGAACACGCGCAGTATCCTGCGCAAGCTCTGGGCGAATCGTGATACCGAACTAACCAGCCCTGAAGGCGACAGCGCCACCGGCCGAAGATTGATCAACAACATCCTGGCCGTCAAGCTGGGTGACGAAGGCCTGTGCGGTCTGGGCACCGACGGCCTGTATCGGGTTTATGACCAATTCAACAAGAACGTGCGGCACTGGCAGATCGACGGCGAAAAGCCGTTCGATCACATACGCGGCTGGTACAACCTGATCGGCTATGCCGCTCTGAACTATAACGGCTGCTATGCCGCCGGCCAGAGCGATGTAGACCGTCACGGCCGACACCAGCTCCCGTCCAATACGCAGGCGATCGGCGTGGACGTCTATCATTACTGGTTCCCGAAATACAGCCCCTTCGACCCGGCCGATCTCTCCATACCGCGAGAAAAAATCCGCGCCCACACCACCGAGTGGCACCGCCTGCGCACCCGGTACTATCCGGGCGGCCTGAACGTCCGCGTCTGCGAAAACGCGCACGATCCGCGGACCTGGCTGCCGGAATGCTGGAACGACACGCACGCCCTGCTCGGCGCAATCAAACTCGCACGGGCCGAGCAGGCCATGATGTGGTATATCGGCGTGACCGGACAGATCGACGCCACAGGATCCAGCGATGTCCTGACGTACACCACACCCATCGAAACGATGGAACTCTATTACGAAAACTGCAAGGCCGGGCCGTGGGTCGGACTGTCCTGGTGGATGTTCGGCTCATATAAAGACATGCATGGCGGCCTCGAATACCTGGATCGCACCCTCAGGCACTACACCGCCGAACACCCCGAAGGCGTCCCGTACCCTCAGCAAATGCTCGACTACTGGCACGATACGTACCTCAATTTCAAAATGCGCATCTTTCACGACGTCATCCACAACCAGTTCGCACATGTCAACGGGCAGCACCCGTAAAAGAACCTCCCCAAACGCCCCGCAAACACAAGACCTTCCCTTTCAATCCGCCCGGCAATGCCGTATCATTGGGCTGTCAGGAGCAAGCAGCAGTTATACGTGGCAAATTGCAGGAGCATAGTGAGATGAACGCACGCAACTACACCCGACGAAGTTTTCTCAAGACCACCGGCGCCGCGGCAATCGCAGCAGCCGCCCCCGCGTTTGCGCAACCGGCCGGCAGCACAAACAAGCCCAACATCCTCATGATCCTTGTCGACGATCTCGGCTACGGCGATCTGGCGTGCTACGGCGCCGAAGACATGCAGACGCCCAACATCGACGCGCTCGTAGCCTCGGGCATGCACTTCGACAACTTCTATGCGAACTGTCCCGTCTGCTCGCCGACCCGGGCTTCGCTGCTGACAGGTCGCTATCCGGATCTTGCAGGCGTCCCAGGCGTTATCCGAACACACATCCGGAGCAACTGGGGTTACCTCGACCCCGAAGCCGTAACGCTGCCGAACGTTCTCAAAACCGTCGGCTACCACACCGCAATCGTCGGCAAATGGCACCTGGGTCTGTCGTCTCCGAACACGCCCAACGAACGCGGCTTCGACCACTTTCACGGCTTCCTCGGCGACATGATGGACGATTACTATACCCATCGCCGCCACGGCTTCGACTATATGTACCGCAACAACCAGAAGATCGATCCCGAAGGCCATGCCACCGACCTGTTCAGCCGATGGGCCGGCGACTATCTGCGCACTCGTGCCAGGGCCGGCGGCCCCTTCTTCCTCTATCTGGCATACAACGCCCCGCACACGCCGATCCAGCCGCCAAAGGAATGGATCCGGCGCGTCAAGGACCGTGAAAAGGACATCAGCGATCAACGCGCCAAACTGGTCGCGTTGATCGAGCATATGGACGACGGCATCGGCCGCGTCCTCAGCGTACTCAAAGAGACCGGCCTGGCGGATAACACGCTCGTCATCTTCTCCTCGGACAACGGCGGCCAACTCGCCGTCGGCGCAAACAACGGCCCCCTTCGCGCCGGCAAGCAGGATATGTACGAAGGCGGCATCCGTGTACCGACCTGCGCCGTCTGGCCGGACCACATCAAGCCCGGCTCGAAATGCAGCCGCCTCGCCATGACCATGGACCTCTATCCGACGATCTGCGAAGCCGCCGGCGCGAAGATAAACCATACCATCGACGGACGCAGCATCCTTGCGACCCTGCTGGGAAAGACCCAGCCCGAAGAAGACCGCACGCTTTTCTGGGTCCGCCGCGAAGGCGGCCGCTACGCCGGCAGAGCCTACTACGCCGCCCGCTACAGGCAATACAAGCTCGTACAGAACACGCCGTTCGAGCCGATGCAGTTATTCAACCTCGAAGAGGACCCGGCCGAGCAAAAGCCCCTGGCCAACAACCATCCCATGTACAAGAAGCTGACTCGCGAACTGCGCGATCATATCATCCGTGCCGGTGCCGTACCCTGGCAAAAGTATCCTGTCGATATCGACAGCCAGTTCACACATTGATACAGCAGACACGTCGCCCAAAAAGCTGAGCAGGGCCGAATACAACCGGGTACGGCCAATAGCGGACTTGGGTTTCAATGTGGCGCAAAAATAGCTGTGCCTGCCGTCCGGCAACCGGTATAATGCCGTTTGAGATGAAACCCGGAATTGGCGAATCTGTTTTCGCAAAGGAGTCCCCGCACATCGCGAGCTGCGCAGAAAGTGCATCCACACCCGGCATGGACTGAGTGCATGGCCCGCCGGCCGCGGAACTGAACCCGAGGAAAAGGCAACACATTCAAAGGGAGACGCAAATGAGAGGAAGTACCCACCTGCCGCAGGCCGTCATACTCCTTGCGATCACCACGCTCGCCGGCACAACAGTCGTATCCGACCCCCAGACGTCCAACCCGCCGACGGATACTTCTGAATCAAACCGTCTGGTCTATCGCGGCCGGGTCATCGACGGCGTAACAGGCGAACCCCTTTCAGGGGTATTTGTTGGCGCACCTGGCGTTCTGATGCCGGAAACCGGTTTTGTGACTCAGGCTCAATGGGCGGCCCTGCACCGATTACCGGCAAGTCCGGAAATCGGGTCCCCGGCCATCGATTGTATTCGCGACAAGTGCAAAGTAAGAGCGCTGACCCGCACCGCATCGGACGGTCAATTTGCCCTTTCCGTGCCGCCCGATTTCTGGCTTAAAGACCGCTCGCAAGCGAATGCCAACCGTCTATCTGCCAACGAACTCATACAGAAAAGCAGTTTCCTTGTGTTCGAACAGAATTACCTGCCGTTTCGCGTGCATCATAGCCAAATCCGGGCAGACCGCGACGGCGATATACAGATTGAAACGGTACGGCTGCACCCAATCGCCACCGTGGTCCTCATGCCTGTTGGTCCTGCCTCCGATGAAGAGATTGCCGCCCATTGGCACGTCGGTGACGACTCTCCATTTTCACGTGATTTCCCCCGTTATCAGCCCTATATGACACTTCTGCTCATCGGCATGACTACACAACAGACCAACACGCGCAGAGTTCAAATCCCCGCAAACGTCGAGACAATGATTATCCTTGGACAACGACCGCAGAATCAGAAGTGTCCGGTCGCACTCGGTCCATTCAACGTCGATCCGGGCCAAACGCTCGATCTCGGGACGGTCCGTCTGGAGTCCGAAATCGCGATTCGCGTAAGAGTCACTGATCAACACAACCGTCCGATGCAGAAAATCAAAGTCACCAATCAAGTGATGGATTTAACATCTTCATTCTTATACTCCAGCGAAACCGACGCAGAAGGATACGCCCAGTTCAATGTGCCACCGAGTTACTGGGGCACGTTCAACGCTATCTGCCGCGCTGGCGACAGAACATTGAAACACTCGCTCCCCTATCAGACCTCGGGTCAAAGTGACGCCGGTAAGACCTTCGTGATTAAGCTGCCGAAGAATATACTCCAGGCCATGGCCAGCGCCCGATTGCAGGATGTCCTGAGCATGAGGAAACGCGAAGGTAAGAATCTGGCGGAAGAGGTACTCAAGGGGAGAAACGCTTATGTGCGCATCTACAATGACTGGCGCAACGGCGCTCGCACATATGACTTGATTTCCGTTCCAATTGAAGGCGTTTGCGTTTCGAAGACGTATCTATCCGAACAGGCGGTCGGCATTGACCGGTTCGACGTCATCGTCGTCGCGCCGCGGGACCAGCAGGACCAGGCCGTCTCAACGCTGCTGGGCAATCGAGTCCTCGTTTGCATGTACATCGACAGCGAACCCTTGAGCCTCTGGCCCGAATCGCTCAAGAGCCCGTCTAAGACGAACTGGACGCTAACCGATGTGCTTGGTGCCCCGCTTGCTGAAACGGAAGTAGAAATCGCTCTGGAGCAAAGGGGCATGCTAAGCAGCCGGCCCTCGGTTGGACGCTTGTGGCTGGCAAATGCCAGAACCGACCGCAATGGCAGGCTTCCCATTGTCGATGTCGCGTCCAGGTATTGGACCTCCGCCATCGTCGTGAAGAACCCGACCGGGGGATCGGTGTACGCTGTGCCACAACAGCCGGAGCACGGAGTATTCGTCGTCCCTTTCACACGGCATGTCCTCCCGTCGAAGGCACTTTTCTGGGGTACTGTCCTGGACGCCCACGGCCTGCCGGCTGAGAACATAGTAGTCGAAGGCGGCGTCATCAAAGGTCCGGGCGGCGCCAGCCTCGGCAAACGCAACAGATACGGGCACAAGGCAATCACCGATGAATATGGCAGGTTCTCCCTGGCTCTGACAACTGCAGAGGGAACCTTGCCCCCGCCCCATTCCCACTGTCTGGTGCATATCGATCGCCTGTCTGAACCGCGCTATTGGTACGGCTACGTCCCCCTCGGAAGACAATGTACCATCTCTCTGAAAGACTTTCCTCTACACTTCCACACCTTCACCTTCGAAAACCAGAATGGCACGATAACCGATCCCGGATTGCTGCGCAAGATCCAGATTGAAATTCTGCGCCCCGATAAGCAACGTCTCCGCCTTGAATACAGCCTCTTCCACGAGGGCATGAAGCTGCCGCCGGGAACCTACAGAGCATTTACGGCAGAACAGGACTCACGCACCTTTCACGCGATCCAGGTCGACGACGACAGTCCCGAGCAACTTGTCTTCCGCATGCAGCAGGACGTGCTTTACCGCGGCCGGACCGTGCACGCCCTGACAGGAGAACCCGTACCCTTCGCCCTCGTGATGGCTGGCCAATACCGGCCCGGCGTCCCGCATATGAACCCCCGTGATAGAATGGACGCTGCGATTGTGACGGAGCAACAGTGGCAGGCCATTCATGAACTGCGCGCCGAACCTCTGCCCGCCCATCCTGCTCTGGACCCGTTGCGCAGGTTCTCCAATCCCACGAAGGTCATCCGCGCTGATGCAGACGGTCGATTCGCGTTCGCCGCAGAAGGGCAATCGAACTTCGACGAAGTCTGGGCGATCCAGGAGAACTTCCTGCCCTGCATCTACTCGATGAGAGACGCATCCGGGATCACAATCAGTCGCAACGACAGTGCTGCCCGGGGAGGACAGGATATTGTGGAATTGCCCGCGTTTAAGTTGGTGCCTGCAGCAAGAGTATCTCTCGAACCCTACGTCGAAGGCTTGGAGCAGAACATACCGGTGCGCATTCGCCTGAATATGGAGCGTCACCCCTGCCCGCAGCAAATTCGCCGGCTCGGGCCGACCTGGCTCTCTGGCGCCCGAGAGGTCGCCGCCAATCGGAGCTGTGCGATGCTCGTGCCTGCAAGTGTTCGATCGGTGATTGAACTGCTCCCACGCAGTAATCCCAAAGACGTCCCCTACCCTCCCGGCCTTACGAAACTGGACGTCCCCGCCATGCAACAGGGCAAGACGCTCGATCTCGGGCGTCAGCCACTGGGGCCCAGGCCCCAGACATTTGCCATCGGCCTGCACGTCGTGGACTCCGCGAACCGCCCCGTGCCCGACCTTGGCGTCTGGTGCGACCCCAATCACAAGCACCTCTGGGGTTCCTCGGCCGCAACAAACGCAAATGGCCTGGTCGAGTTCAAAGTACCTGTGCCGTGCCGGGGCACCTTCGTTGTTTCTATCAAGAACGAAATAAGCGATCCGGACATCAAACAGTCGATGGACTTTGAAATCATGGACGAACAGGACATCGGGAAGCACTTCATGTTTGTTCTGTCTGACAGAATGTACAAACTGCTCTTCCCATAGAGGCCGCGATAGTGTCAAGGAGCAAGAAGCATGAAAAAGACAATACTATGTGCAGCATTGCTGACGAACCTCCTCAGCCCCGCAATCCCCCATCGGACGCTTTACGCGTCTGAACGCCCCGCAAAAGAGCAGTTCGCTCAGGAAGGCGAGGCCAGACGGCTCGCGACCGAATTGCTCGAAGGCCGGATGGTTCGCGTACGTGTATACCCCGCCTGGAGGGACAATCCACGGTATTATTACATGGTCTCGGTTCCCATGAAGACGTTGACTCTCAATACCGAACCTGTACACAACAAGATCGAACCCGACCCCAGACCGGCCGTGCTCCCCCTGACGGCCGAAGACCGGCCGTGGATGGAAAAACTTCAGCCCGCCAGACGAGATCCGCCGCTGAACAGGTGGACTCTCGAATGCCCGCTTCTCGTATTCCTTGGCTCCGAACAAGAAGACAAAATCGTCGCCGAGTTGTTTAAGGATTGGGTGTACGTGCAGACCTATGCGCCCGGCAATATGTCTCCGATCTGGTACGAATACCGCAACGACCCGGGACGGCAGATATGGACCTTCGTAGACGCTCTCGGCGACCCCATACCAAACGCCGTCGTCGATGTCTTCATTTGTGACGACCGCGGCCCCGCTGCGCATCTGACCCAAATCGCCCTTGATGAAAATGGCCGCGCCCGGGGCCTCAAACGCCTCTATGGCCTTTCCAGATTCATGTTTCTCGTTTCACATCCGGAGTATGGCACAGCAAGCGTAAGACGTCGCGGCGGCGCCTCCATCGAACATCCGTCAGACCCCCTCGTGCTGCCGTTGGTTCACGTTGATTCCGAGGCCCGTAGCTGCGGTTTTCAGGGCGTTGTTCTGGATACCGCCGGCCGCCCCGTTCCCGGTGCCGCCGTTAGGTGCTATTCTGTCGATAAACTGCGGCACCGCAAAATGCAGCACTATCCGCAACTCTGCTATACCGACGCCGACGGCAGATTCGCGTTCTATGTCCCAGTCTATCGAGAGGACAGGTTGATATCCGAACCCGTAGAATCGCAGGGAGAATGTCGTATTATTGTCGAGCCGCCCGACGGAACCGACCTGCGTTCCCTGCCTGCCTCCATTACCGCCGGTCTTTCGACAACCGTTACATGCGAGGCTCTAAGCTCGACTTTTGCCTTTTGGAATAGTTATGCTGCCTGACTCAGGTAGTC
>CAZGMJ010000109.1:0-10600 GCA_964526785.1 uncultured Pirellulales bacterium | reverse complement strand
TCCTCGAACATTTCACCCCCGGCAAACGTCTATATGTATTGTAGTCATCTAACTATATTTAAGGAGTCAGCCAGATAATGCAACAGACCCCTCGAAAGCCTCTTGTTCCAAATGCCAACTACTCCACCGGCGCTCCGACTCTGTCATCCCCGCATGCCTGTGGCGGCGATCCAGCAGAAACTTCTTTTCGAAAAAACGAAGCCAATCGGCACCCTTCTACATCGACTCGCGTGTCGTCCCGAGCGAGTGGAACGAGTCGAGGGAACTCCCCTTCGGCTGGACAAATATGAAAAACAAACCCAATATCAGAATAGACAAACATCCGCGCCCGCAAACAATTACCCATCTTCCATCCGCAACCTCCCTGGACGTCTGTCTTCCCTTTGTGCCTCGATGCCTCGATCCCTTGCTGCCTCGACCCCTTGGCCCCTTTTCCAAAAAACATCGAAGATCCGCCGGTGCCGGAAACCCAATGACAATTCAGGTAAGGTGCCGAACATGCCCAAACCAGCCGCATTCGCCGTCTTTTCCAGGCTGCGCTTGACGCCGCCGTCCCAAATCCGCGGGACGCACCTACCGCGCACCGGCCGGTTCGTACGCGTGCGCCCCGATATCGTCCAAGCGCGGGTCTCGCACCGGCGGTTCTCCCCGCAGAAGCGCCTCGCGGCTCACATTCAAATCATCGAGGTAAAGGCCGCCCTCTTCGGCCATAGGCAGCTTCGGCCGCCGCTCGCCATCCACCGCATGCCACGCATTATGACGAAACACGAACGTATCCGGCGCAGTCCCCGGCCCGATATTCACAAACACCCGCACGCGCGAATCGTACACCACCAGATTGCGCTCGAAAATGCCGCCGTGCGACCGCCTGAATTGCTCGTCCTTCGTCTCCTGCAGGATGCGAAGCACCCATTTCTCGGGCATGAAAATCGTGTTATGATGCACGTGCCCGCCGTCGGCAGTCACCCAGGCCACCGCCGCCGTCCCGCCGACAAAGCGGTTGCCCGCAATCGTAATTTCCTTCCCCTCATAGTCGCCGACCTCCGGCCGAAAGAACGCAAGACCCGTACTGCCGCCCAGATTGATCGCCCGCTCGCCCGCGTTGAGAAACAGACACTTATGCACCAGTACATCCCGCGTGCCCCCCTTCAACTGCACAGCATTCGACTGCGAGTAGCCCTCCCGCCCGACGAACGTACAGTTCTCCACAACGCCGTGGTGGCATCCGACCATGTCGATCCCCGAACCGCCCCAGCCCTCGAACCGGCAGTTGCGAACGACAAAATGATCCACGCCCGACATCTTCAGCGCATCGTGGTTGCCCTTCGGCCCGGTCCGCACAATCGTCACGTTCTCCAGAACGATGCCGCGCGCCGGTGTCTCGAACGAGCCGCCGTCGTCGATATTGATGCCGTTGAGCGCGAACCCCTCGACCCGCAGGTTCCGCAGCACGACATGTGCGCAGTCCGCCAGATGCAGCGCCTGGCTGCCGCCTGTGAACACGGGCGGCTTGTTCGCATCGGCCCCTTCGATCACAATCGGCCTGCCCTCCCGGCCGCACACGTTTTGCAGATAGACGCCTCCGGAATACGTGCTGCCTTCCAGTACCAGCCTGGCCCCCGCCTCCGCATCCTGAGCGGCTCTGCGCAACTGCCCGGACGTCTCCACCGCAACGTCCGCTGCATGCATCGCAACAGCCGCCGTCAGAACCAGCGCAACACCGCACCCGAAATGTCCTGTCGCTCTCATGCCGTCCTCCTGCTATCGAATTGGCCGGCCCTTTCGAACCTCTGCCGGCCCGCCGGTCCTAACGTACCACGCTGCAACAAAATCAGCCTTTTTGCCACGAAACTTCTTGAATATCCTCGATTTTCGACTCGTCCAGTTCGATTCCGAACCCCGGTGCGTCCGGCAACTTCAGCATTCCGTCAACCGGCCTGGGCTGATGCTTCTCCATGTCGTAATAATGGCGCATCTTGCCGATCAAATACTCGACCAGAGGACAAACTTCGACCGGCTGACTGGCAACAACGTGCATCGCGGCGTGCAGACTGTGGCCGTGTGGAATCACCTCCACGCCATGCACCGACGCCAGCGTGCACATCTTCACCAGCTCGCTCACCCCCCCGCACCACTCCGGATCGGCCTGCACCACCATGATGGCGTCCGCCTTGAGGAATTTGTGCACGTCCCAGCGGCCGTAGAAGTGCTCGCCCGTCGCCACGGGGATCGACGTCTCCCGGCTCAGCTCGATGAACGCATCCAGATTCGCCGTCTGAAAAGGCTCCTCGATCCAGCGCGGATTGTACTGCTCGACCCGCCGGGCCCACGCCAGAGCGTACTGCAGGTCCCAGCGCCAGAATGCGTCGAACATCAGATCCGTATCGTCTCCGACCGCTTCGCGCAGCAGCCGTACCACCCGTGCATCGGCCTCGACGCCCTCGGGACCGTACTTCGGCCCCCGTTCGCGCACGAACCATTTCTGGTGCCGGTAGCCCTGCTGCTCGAGCTCCCGCGCCCGGGCCTGCATGGCGGCCTTTTCCTGCGAAAAGCCCAGACAACTGGCGTACGCCCGCACCTCGCTGCGGGCCCCGCCCAGCAGCCGGTACACCGGCAGGCCGAACAGCCGACCCCGAAGATCCCACAGGGCGTTGTCCAGTGCGCTGATGCCCATGATATAGTGGCTGCCGCGGGAATGACGGCTCGCCCGGAACATCGTGTCCCAGTGATGCTCGAACGCCAGTGGATCCTGCCCGATGACGTGCCGCTTGACAAAGGGATCGACCATCATCGCCGCCTCGCCGTCGATCGGACCATAGAGACCGCTGACGCCTTCATCGGTCGGTACCTTGAGATACAGTACCCTCCTGCCGTTCGTGCCCCGAACCTCCAGGATCTTCACGTCCGTGACTCTCGGGACGCTGCGCCGCGAGCCGGCGGCACCGGAACCCGCCTCCGCATACGCCGTGGCCCCGATACCCATTGCCGCACCGGCGCCTGCAAGAGCCCCCAGAAAACGCCGCCGTCCTATGTGATTCGCCATGTGTGTCCCCTTCAAGTCGGATATCGTCATTACACCCGGTCGCCTCGCGATAAGTCATTGCCAGGTTCGAGATTCCGCCATTCTATCGCAGCCGGCAAATCCTGACAACCCGCGCACAATCGCCTTGATACCCATGCCATCAGCGGTGATAATGGGCCCAGTGCGGCCCGCGCCGAAGTGCCGGCCGCCGATGTGTTGAAGTCGCAAAGTGCCACGAGATACGCTATGTACGAATTGCTGCTGAGAATTGAGACGCTGTTCGCCGAACTCAGTGCCGCCGCTGCGCTGATATTCGGCGCCATAGGCCTGATCGTGGGCCTGATGCTGTGGCTGGCCGGCTCGCGCTACAGTGCGATCATACTGGGCGTCGTGGGAGCAATCGTGGGGGCCTTCTGCGGCATGCTGGTGGATCAGCTACTCGAGCTGCATCTGCTTTTGAGCATGATCATCGGCGCAGCCGTGTTTGCGGCCGCTTCGGTCCTGCTGCGCAACATTCTGGTGATCGTGTTGGCGGTGCTGGTCTTCGCCGCACTCAGCGGAGCCGGCTACCTGACCGTCGCGCTCGACAAGCATCTGGAGCGGGACAGAGCAGGCGAAACCGAAACGGCTTTCTATCAGTCATTCGCAGGGATGGACTATCAGAGCAGGCTGTCCTATCTGAACGAACTGAGCGATCCGGAGCAGGGACTCTCCGAGCGAATCCGCCGTTTGCTGGAAGACACGTGGCAATCGCTGGGCCCAAACAGATGGAAGCTGGTACTTGCCGTCTTTGCGGGCGGCATCATCGGCATGGTACTGGTCTGGTTCATACGAAAAGCCATCATCGCCCTGGCATACAGCGTCGTCGGGGCAGCAGTGACGGTGCTCGGCGCGCAGGTCCTTCTGCTCGGGGTCAACGTACGTCCTATCTCCGCATTGGCCGATTATCGCACAGCGGTACCGATCGCTTTTGCCGTGATGATCGCGGCAGGCTGGGCGTGTCAGCTTCTATTCGGCAGAAAGCCCCAACCCGTCGTCGCGAAGACGACGAAATCCAGCGACTAAGCGGATACCCGCACGCTTGGGGGAGAACGGCCTCGCAAGCGCTCCTTCTTTACTCCGAGCAGATGCCAATGTTGCGTGAACTCCCGTGTGCGATGGTCGTACAAGAGAACCACGTGCGTATAGAAATCAACTACGTCATTGGCAATTAGGAGAATGCCCTTTAGGTACCATCTGCGCACGCAGGGTTTCATATGCTGCTCTTACCCGACGTAACTCATCCTCCGGTTGATATTGATTCTCAGTTGCAAGGACTACGAAGAACCAAAGTGCGAAACATTCTTGACACTACCTTTTACGACCGGATTCCCTCGTAGACTGAAGGCGAAGTCGCCGCTATCTGCAAGCGACTGCGCCACTTCACCATCGAGTCCAAACCAACCGTCTACACATCTTCCAGGCTATTCTTCAGCTTTTCGCGCTCTTCTTGCCCAGAAATAAAGCAGACAAAGCCCTGACGCAGTCAGAGCGATTGCCAACCACAACGTATACTTTGTGACTTCATCGTGTTTCGTTAGAAGCACGTGTATATTTGTTGTCATTGCTTGATCTTCCGACGTTGCCCACCCGATATTGCCGTCGTCCGTTTTGGCTAGCCGCCAGCCAAGGACTTCCCATGTCGTCGATTGTTCCTTCTCCACGAGTACATCTTCGGACGTATCGAAGTACACTGTACCGTCTCCGTGCATTCGATAGACGCTCTTCAGTTCGCCTCTCTGGTGCTCCGGAATCATCTCTGGATGATCTTCCGTGCGAACCTCTCCGCCGATGGAGTAATCAATGACGGCGCACCTTCTCTCCTGGTGCTGCTCGAATCCGCGCACCTGATGTTCAATCATGACCGGAAAGACTATCTTGCTTGTGCCGACGCGAGCGTACAGTGTTCTGTTCCAATTCAGTCCCTTTCGTAATTCCTGCGTCGGCTTAAGAGGCGGAATTTCGAGAAACTGCGAGAATATGTGCGCGAGCACCGGAGAATTGGGGTCCGCTCCCAGTTCTTCGGGAAGATTATCCATCATGCCGAACTTCTCGGAGCGCATCGCTATCAGCGGTGGCTGGCGACTGCTGTGTTCGTTGAGTCGCTGGTCTTTGGCGTCTACATATACTACTTGCGGCACAGCATCTATCTGACCGTCTGCCAGTTTCGCTCCCGCACCATAATGAACGCGGGCGCGAATTGTAGTGCTATCGTGTTTGTCTGTTTGTCTGTCATGCGTTGCCATGGTGCGCTTGACAGAGTACGTCCAACTCGGGCCTTCTTTCTTGGCGACTTCTTTTGGCTCCGAGTCCTGCTTCTTGTCATCCGCTACCGTTTCAGCTTGGGCCATCAGGCTCTCGGCCTCCTGGCGGGAAATAAGTCGGGCGGTCACATCTATAGTCCGGGCATCATCGACATACGAGCGCCAGTGCGGGAACTGTCGTATTAGGCTCTTGTTGAGCCTACCTGTCCATTGCTCGGTCGTCCGGCCATGGTGGTTTTGCTTGACGACAACGCCTTTTTCAGGATCGAACCAGGCTGTGCCTGCTACTGCGGCAGTATAGATGGGCTGCGATTGTTGCATCTTCCGATCGACGAGGGTCTCCGGGTGTTCTGAAGAATCGAAGGTGTTGCTAAACTCATATGTGATTTTGGCGCAGGTAGTTCCGCCGACATTTTCAAGGGCTTCAAACGTATGCGTTATCCTGCCTTCTGCTCGCCCTTGAAAGCAAGGAAGCAGCAATGTACCCTCTATATGCCACTGGTCGCCGACACTGACGGCCTCTTCAGGAAAGACCGGAAACATGTCGTGACCGCGCGCCATTGAACGTGTCCCCCATCTCCAGCCTTCATTCCAGTGCCCTAGCGCAGTCCGGTACTTCACAGGTATGAACCATGCAAATACTTTATAACATTGGCCATCCTCGCTAAGCATTTTGACTTGAGGCGTCATAATCACACCCGTTTTGCCTGTTTTGGGTCCATAGGCAATAACAGCTTTCTGATGCCCGCTTTCAGAGGCATTACTATCACCGCCTCTGGCCTGCGTTGTTGTTCTTTCAACAACGAAATGTATATCTTCGTATACTGTGTACCGCAGAGCGTATTCGCGGGCAGTAGACTCCTCTGAAAAAACTGGTCCAGACACCAAGACAAGCATATACGCAAGGGCTACGATCCTTTGAGCACATGTAATTTTCATGCGACATCCTTCAAATAGATAGCGGGTGTACCGTCGGTGCGCCTCGCCCAGACCCCGCCGCAACCCGTCCTCGCTCTGCGGAACGACCACCAAATGCACGTGGTTCGGCATCAGGCAGTACGCCCACACCTGAACCCCACAACGCCCGCACCATTCACTCAGCAACGACAGATACGACGCGTAGTCATCGTCGCTGAAGAAAGTCTGCAACCGCCGGTTCTCACGCTGCGTTACGTGATGAGCAACCCCAGGAACCACAACTCTCGCCAATCGAGCCATGACACAAGATTACTGAATGGAAAGACCCTATGTCAAACAGAATCATAGCATAATTGAGTATGGTGTCCCCGGAATACCCCGGAATACCCATGCGCCTTTCATTAATGGCACCGCCCCCCAAGTTCGGCTCACCAACCGTCCGCAGGAATGCCAGCATCACTTTGCAGAGACTCCACCGATGATTCATAGATGGAAGTACAGATCAGGCTTCTTGTTGTCAAAGGCCTCCGTGCCTACAATTCCTTTCAGAATGTTCTCTGGTATCGGCAGTATTACAAAATTGCCGTCGCGCAGGAACATAGCATGGCGGAACACAGTCCGGTGATACTTGAACGAATCGGTGTATGCGATCAGTAGGGGACTGTCGCTTTCAAGTTGCTTTGGGAGCATGAGATATATTCCCATACTATCCTTGCCACGGTCCCCAGGACCTAGCGATTCTATGGAATACTTTGAATCAATGCCAGATAGGTAGAGCGAGAAGTCAGAATTGAGGTTCTCTGCAGATTCATTCCGACGCTCCTCATAATAGAACTTCAACGCATTTCTTGCAGTTGAAAGGTATGTGCCGACCTTTGTGACAACTGGCAAGTCGATCGGCCGTAACGGAGTTGTGATCCACCATATTGCTGCGCCTGCGCTAATGGCAACTGCACATATCGACAGAACTGCAAGCCATCTACTTCTGACAAGCTTGGAGTGCAATCGTCCCATGCCTATGTCCTTTCTGTACTACTCAAGATCATAGTGGAACAAGTATCCACCATACGATATCTCCCACTTAGGAACCACATTTGCTCCTTTGATTTGATATGTGATTTGCGGCTCTCCTCTCCATCCAAAGCATCAGTTGGCCCAATTATAGGTCTTCTCGTTGAAATGCGATTGGCCTTCTTCAGAGGATGCATAGTAATGACTGTACCCCATCTTGAGTACCATTCTATGTGTTAGGATTTCCGACGTCTACGGTTCATAATCTAGTTCTTCTTGCATGTGCTGTCATCTGGGCTATCCTGTACGTGTCGGTCGAAGGATAAGGCTCTGCGGGGACGCAACCTGAAAGACACCAGGCCGCTCGGAGAACGCGGCGATACGATCGCCAATCTCATTAAGATGAGCTGCCAATATAGGTAGCCAAGGATAGGAATTCCCCGGACATCATACTTGTCTCTATCAAACGGATCGTTGCCGCCGGCAGACTACCCCCCAGACCAACAATGTCAACCCAAATTCACCTCCCTCTCATCAGGAACGCAGCACCGCCGTCTCCACTCTCGAATCTCGACTGTCCATCCTCTACTACTGTGAAGAGCGCGTAACATGCACGGCTAAGTCACCCCCTTGCTTCACAACAATATAGCATTTGCCACCAAGGCTGGCTTCGATTCGGTAAGGATCGCATTTACGATCTGTGACTACCGACGTTCCCGTCTCTGCGTCAAGAGGGTAACCATTCCATCTTACCTTGTCCCACACGGAGCGCCCACCATCAGCGTCGTAAACCGCGCACCACAACAGGTCGGCGTCGTATCGTAGCGATATTGGATACTCTGATTTCGAGCCATGAATCGTGACGGACCAGATTCGCTCCCAGGGCACTGTTCGATACTTCTCCACAATCGCGTCGAAAACAGGCTCTTCGCCATCCGCCGAACCAGGCCTTCGCATCAGATAGGCAGCACCATGTCCATCTGTAACAATGTCAAACACACCTTCTGCAGGCATCTTGAACTTCTCCATGCCTGATGTCAGAGAGATGGCTCGCACTAGATAGGGATTGATGGCGCGCCGAGAGCCGTCTCTTTCATAAGTCTGTATGCACAGTAGCAGATCATTCTCCTCATCTACGGCCATCGGCTTCAAGGAAAGGATCGGATCTTCGAGTTTTCCAGCGATTTTGCCCTGAGCATTCACGATTACAGCCACGTATGTATTGCCTTCCTGTGGACCCTCTTTCTGATAACAGCCCCACGCTACCACATTGTCATGCCAGCGCCATATGGCTTTCACTTGCAGCGGATAACCTTCGACAGTCATCTCACAGCGAAACACCCTATCCCCATCATCCAGATGGAAACTAGCTAACCAATAGAGATCCTTGGGAGAGCCCTGAACGACCCTCTCTATTCTAAGGCCTCGCCTGTAGAATCGCCTTCGCCTGAATCGTTCCACGAAGACTAGGTTCTCGCCGACAATTCGAGGGGCTATATCGAGCTCGTAATCGCCAAAATCAATTGGCCCACTGTAGGTCCAGCCGAAAGACGTTTTGTGGATAGCAGTGCCATCTCGCTCAGCCAACAACCACACACCTACAAGGATAGGCAGCAGCAGAATGATCGCAGCCCGGCGTTTTTTTCGGAGTATTCTCATGGACTCATTCTACCGGCAGTTCTCCAGATACTTTGCGTCCTGCTGTCTTGGCATCAGCAGAAGAGTCTATCAGCTTATTAGTGTGCGCATCCACATAAAATTTGTATCGCCTCCTCTTGTCATCAAATCTGAAGGCCCACACTGGGATGAATGTCTTCTTCTGCTTGTCAGCATCGTGAAACCCATAGTAGCACAGGTCCGCATTCAGTAGCCTAACGTCGCCCGTTGCCCCTCTATGCGTCATGCGGTCCAGAGCTCCTGCAGCAGAATGGAATGCGCTCTCGCTTGTGACAATCGTCTCTTTGAGATCACTTCGTTCTCTCAGCACTTTGTGCCAGCAAGTCCTTATCTTCACGATTCTGCCACCTGCCACAGCGACACTCAGCAAATCCCCTACAACGGGCAATCCCTTGTAGTAGTGGTTATATCTTATATCTCTCAACAACGGTATTCCTTCGGAAACCTCTTTCCGTGCGTCTGCGTCAAAGTCACTCACATATAGCGTACTTACTTGGGGCTCGCTCAATCCGTCCAGCGCATTCTCTACATATATCTGCTCGATAATTCCATCGGCCTTCTCTCGAGCATCTTCTATCTCCTGAGCGTCGACAGACTCTCTCGGAATCGCCATGGAGAAAGTCTCCGCTCCATGCAGCCTCTTCGAATGTCGGAAGCCCTGTGGCCTTTTTCTGATGGAAACCAATTCCATCTCAATAGGGGCTATTCCTCCAAATGTGCCACCGGGCAGTTGGCACATCAATTCTACATTCTCGGCGGCACTGCCAACAATTGTCCCATTGCTTTGTTCGCTGTAACATGCAGCTTCCCAGTTCCATTCGTTCTCTGCGGTATCATACCAGTAGTACCGCAGCGATGCACTGCCAGTATCCCGTGACGGATTCTTAAGATAGTCACCGTCATTGTCCACATGCTCGAGTATAGCGCATGGTTCATCACGGGACCAGTCGGTATTCGCATGGTAGAAGGAATCAACTATGGTCATAGGAGAGCCACCCGTGGCATTGTCAAAGAAGTCGTCGATAATGCCAGTGCCATCGTAAGTCACCCCTCCATGATAGCTCAGTATCATGTGCACAGATCTTGGGCTTCCAGCCATGGCATAGGCCCAAGGCCGCGGAAGCGCTCCTGGCGGGTCATGGTCCAGTACACGGCAGGCATCAATCCAAACCCAATCAACATCCTCGTTCCAATCTGCGGTGACGTCAATCTCCGGTGGCGGTGGCCATCCTTCCATAATCACATTTGGCTCAGGGTCATCGTTGTCCAACAACCATCCGTTCGGACTCTTGGCCATGCCATGACAAGTTATGTACAGGAAATCCGCTTCAAGATCATTATCAGCGTCTTCACCTACATCTACTATGAACTCCTTCATTGGCCTGTCTGGATATGTGCCCGTGTCTCCAATGTCGTCCGCAAATTCTTCATATCCTACCTCCCACCATTCCACACTACTTGACTGCATCTCGGCATCAAATTCTTCTGCGTCATCGATCAATTCAGATATTCCGCACGCTGCATACTCCCCTCTATCGACCATAACCTTCTTGCACGTGACATAATTGTCTGTACCCGGCTGTATCTCTAGAGAGAAGGTCAAGACTTCCTCATGAGATAGTGTCAAATGTTGTGGATGAGATATTTTTCGACCCAAGGATGGAACCGC
>CAZGMJ010000108.1:0-10873 GCA_964526785.1 uncultured Pirellulales bacterium | reverse complement strand
TCGATGTTCAAAGGTGTTGACACAAACCCACTACGACTTGTTCAGCAAACCCTATATAGCTGCCAGGCCGGATCATCCTCGGGCAGGTGGTAGCTCGCATGGGGGATCGTCCAGGGGGCGTAGCAGAAGAAAGGCCGGTCCCGGTTTGCACGAATAAACCGCTGCATCCGCTCGAAGATCAGATATGCGGAGAACTGACGCTCGGCACCCGTTTGTGGATCAACTCTCGGCACCGTCGGACCTTTGGGGTGGCGGTCGTTCAGATCGGCGTTGCCCGGCAGGGGGTAATGCCTGCCGTCCTCGATCAGAAAGGTCGGATAGTAGTTGTGCGCGTGGACCTGATGGTAGTATCCGAAGAACGTGTCGAAACCCTGTCTTTCAGCGGCGCCTGCGGTCTCTATGTCCCCAATGCCCCATTTTCCGAATCCGCCCGTGGCATAGCCGGCCCTCCCGAGGAGTTCGGCGACGGTAAAGTCTTTGTCTTCCAGCGGGATCCCGCCCGTATTGCCGCGGACGGAGGTATGGCCCATGTGCTGACCGGTCATGAGCGTCGAGCGGGCGGGCGCGCAGACGGTGCAACCGGAATATGCATTGGTAAACCTCATTCCCTGGGCCGCCATTCTGTCGAGGTGCGGCGTCTCAACAGCGGTCGATCCATAGCAGCCGGCATCGGCCCATCCCATGTCATCAACGATAATGAAGACGATATTCGGCTGGATGTTCGTTGCCCGGCTCTTGAAGGGGTTGCAACCGCTCAGACCGGGGGCAAAACCGGCCGACATGCCCGCAAGTTTAAGAAAGCCGCGACGTGTCCATTTCGAATCCATGTCCTATCTCCTTATTCAAGTGCCGTACTCACTATAGCACATCCTCAACCCGTCCTCCACCGCGTATATCGGTATTGAACGGAACCGACGCCGGCTCTTTCCGGCCTTGGCATCGAGGCGGAGTGGCCTTACAATAGATAATACTGATTTCAACAAAGCTTTGCATGTGAGGTCCGTATTAAGATCGTTTCGATTGACAATCCGCTCTGCACATTGGCCGAGTGTCCCGTGTGGAACGCAGCCGAACAGGCGCTGTACTGGACTGATATCCCGAAGCGCAGGATCTGGAGATATGATTGGACGGTGCAAGAGACCCAACTTGTCTGGCAGGGCGAGCAGCAGGTAGGCGGATTTGCATTTGCCGAATCGGGCGACATGATTCTGTGCACTGATGCGGGCGTGTATCGCCTCGCACACAGAAGTATCGCCGAGTCAGGTCGGGCTCCGGCTTTGCTCCATGATATCCGGATGGCGGACGACGAGCGCTTCAACGACATCACCACGGACCCGGCCGGGCGCATCTTCGCCGGTACATTTACCGAACGGCGCGAGCATGGGATTCTGTATCGTCTCGAAAAGGATGCCGATCCGGTTCCTGTTTTGCGTGACATCGGCACATCAAACGGCATGACGTTTTCACTGGACCTTCCGCATTTCTATCACACCGACTCCCACGTAAAAACCATCACGCGCTATGATTACGATACAGGTACCGGAAACATCAGCAATCCCCAACCCTTCTATCATGGCACACCGGAGAACGGTTCGCCTGACGGGTTGACCATCGACGCAGACGGCTTCTTCTGGGTAGCCTGCTATCGGGGCGGCAAGGTCTTGCGCCTGAATCAGGCGGGGCAAATCGTTGACCAATTATTGATCCCGGCCGCGAACGTCTCCAGCGTCATTTTCGGCGGGCCCGATCTAAATCAATTGTTCATTACGACCGCCAGGCAAGAGAACGGCGATGAAAAGTATGCATCCGGTGCGACCGATGAGGACCAGGGTGGCCGGGTATTTCGCGCATCTCTCGGAGTCCAGGGGCGGCCCGAATGGCTGACTGCATTGTAAGCATATTTGCCCGCCAACGCCGACCGCAAACCACAAATACTCTCGACATCAGCGATATCGTGCTTCGCAATTGCGTATTTTGCGAGGAAATTGCAACAGGGCACCATGCCAGCGCGTCCTATAATACGGGCAGCAAGGCAACAGCATCGGCGATTTTGTGACATCCTGTCGCAAGACCTTCGTTCACATCTCTTTTTCCATTATGCTCAACCACTAATTTAGTTTTGACGTCACAGCGTACCAATGCTATCATCATGGCCATTATGGGACGCGCTCGTCGCACCATGCGGTCTTTGGGTGATATGCTGATTTTTGTTTGGGATCGTAACGCGTTTCACCCGCTCCATGGGCCGGGTCGTATGAGCGCTAAGGTGTTGCGCGTGCAGTGGAGCCTGCGGCAAGCACTTGCAGAAAGGAGCCTGTTATGAAAAGCTATCGACTCATCATGCTGTTATCATGTCTGCTAATCGTTCCTCTTATATCCGCCGGTTGTATGTGCGGCAAGCGTCAGGCTCCGCCACCACCGCAGGTTGAGGCCGAAACACCCCAGATGGCCACCGAGTGCGGCCCCTTTGTCGTCTCACGCACTCTGCCATGTAATATGGCCGGGTCGTCCTGTCAGGCCGTACAAATCACCAAAGAGATGCCGGACGAAGTGCAGTTGGATTCGGTCTTCAACTATACGATTGCCGTCAAGAATCTGTGTAATGTGACACTGGCAGATGTCAAGATTACCGAGCACATCCCGGCCAACTTCGAAGCGACCGGTGCCCAGCCCGAAGCCAAGAAACAAGGCGATACACTTACCTGGACCATCGATTCCCTCGATCCGAACGAGACCAGGGAAATCCAGGTCAAAGGCAAGGCTACCGAGGCCGAATGTGTCAAGACCTGCGCAACGGTCACCTATACGATCCCGGCCTGTGCCAGTTCGCGTGTGGTCGAGCCGAAACTCAAGCTCGACAAAACACTGCCTCGGGAAGTTATGCTGTGCGACAACATTCCGGCCAAATTCGTTGTCACAAACCCGGGAACCGGACCGGCACAAGACGTTCAGATTACCGATGCCCTACCCGAAGGCCTGGAAACCGCAACGGGTGGCGGCAACATCAAGATAAATGCCGGTACACTGGCTCCGGGCGAGTCACGTCAATTCACCGTTATGCTCAAAGCATCCAAGACGGGCAAGTATGAGAACAAGGCCGTCGCCCTTGCCGATGGCGGTCTCAAGGGCGAGGACACCGCGACCACGACGGTGCGTCAGCCGATTCTCGCGATCACCAAGAAGGGACCCGAGAAGCAGTATCTCGGCCGTAAGGTTACGTACGATATAACCGTCACGAACAAAGGGGATGCTGCGGCTCAGAACACTATCGTCGAAGACAGCATTCCCGGCAACGTCGCGGATGTAACCATGTCCGACGGAGGTACAAGGAGCGGAGCGAAAGCGGTATGGAATCTCGGCACGATAGCCCCCAAGGCATCGCGCAAGGTCAGCATCACATACACACCCAACAGATCGGGCACGTATGCAAACTCCGCTTCCGCCAGCGCCAAGTGTGCTGACGCCGTTGAGGCCAGAGCCGAGACATCGGTTGTCGGTATCCCGGCGATCCTTCTGGAAGTAATCGACCTGGTCGACCCGGTTGAAGTTGGTTCGCAAACGACGTACGTCATAACAGCCACCAACCAGGGCTCGAAGCCGGGGACGGACATCCGGATCGTCTGTATGCTGGAAGACGCTCAGCAGTACGTGGGCTCCAGCGGGGCAACGACCGGTACCCTCCAGGGCAACAAGATAGAGTTCACGCCGCTGCAGAGTCTCGCGGCAAAGGCCAAGGCTACCTGGCGGGTTGTTGTCAGAGCTGTCGAACCGAAGGATGTTCGTTTCAAAGTCACCATGCACACGGGTGAATTCGAGCGTCCCGTCGAGGAAACCGAGGCAACGCATCTGTACGAATAGGCGGTTATCTGATACTGAGCAAGGGCGGTCCGACGTCGGATCGCCCTTTTTCTTGCGCTGCTGGGGATGCTCACCTGTTTGATGACTTTTCCGGCACGGGCACAACCTTGTACCCTTTGCTCCTCATGCACTGTTCGATGGGTTCGTCCCATTTCTTTCCGCATGAACAGGAAGGCGAACCGCTCGTAACGTCGCTGACGCATTCCCAGAAGTCATCCAGCATGGCATGATAGGACTTTCCTGGCTGGACGAATGTGGTGGTCGGCCGGCTTGAACAGCCGGCGGCAAAAAGCGTCATAAGAATCAGGCAAAGCAATCTCTTCATATCCCCTCTTCCAATCCGAGCGATCAATTCGCTCACTGCACATCCCTGCTAACCGTGGTTGGCGATCACATCAAAGACGCATTCAGTATAACTGCCTGGATGGCCTCGGCAACACAAAAACGCATGCCGCCTGCCCTGGAAACGCGGCCTGGCCCGGCAATTTCGCAACCGGCAGTCATGCAGCTCTGCACAAACCCGGATTTGGTGCCGGCAGGCCCCACAAAATGCTATAATGCGAAGTTCAGTTTCAAATGCGTCCGCGAAAGTCAACAAAGCACTCGGGGCATTCATGAGTAACGAACCACAACTCCAGCGCACAGGTCAGGGCCTGCTGATTCGGGCGCCGGGCAAGATCAACCTGTCGCTGCTGATCGCCGGCAAACGCCCCGACGGCTACCACGCCATCGAAACACTGATGGCCAAGATAAGCCTCTTCGACGAGATCCACATCGAACCGGGGACCACCGAAGGCATCGAACTGATCTGCAAAGGCCCACATTGGGCGCCCGAAGGACGGGAGAATCTGGTTTACAAGGCAGCCGAACTGCTGTTCGACGCAACAGGGCACAGTAGTAATGTCAGGATCACGCTGACCAAGAACATGCCCGCCGGCTCGGGTCTGGGATCCGCCAGCAGCGATGCGGCGGCAACACTTATCGGACTCAACAAGTTTCTCGGCCTCACAATGCGGGACGCCGCCCTTGCTGATCTGGCCGCACGTCTGGGCAGCGACGTTGCGTTCTTCATTTATGGGCCGCTATCGATGTGTACCGGCAGAGGTGAAATTGTCCGACCGATCATACCATCGTACGAATTCACCGCTCTGTTGGTGCTGCCGGAAGTGATGGTTTCCACAAAAGATGTATATAGCAACTATGTCCATGATCCCGAGGTTTATCAGCGCCTCCACCGAAAAATCAAACACCTTTTGCGATCCGGCCGGATCGACGCCATTGCAAAGTCCGGCGCAAACATGTTGGGAAGAACCTGTTATAGTTTTTCCCCTCATCTTGCCGACCTAAGAGAAGAGATCGCGTCGCTCGGTATCGGGCCGGTTTGTCTGAGCGGCAGCGGCTCTGCAATGTTCTGTGTCATCGAAAGTAGAGAGGGAAAGCA
Organism: uncultured Pirellulales bacterium; assembly: GCA_964526785.1. Lineage (GTDB taxonomy): Bacteria > Planctomycetota > Phycisphaerae > Sedimentisphaerales > Anaerobacaceae > CAZGMJ01. Next base: position 5,574 of record CAZGMJ010000108.1, on the reverse strand, counting down.
CGCCAGGCGGTTCCAGCGTATGGTGAAGGAACGAACCGGCTGCGACAGTATCATCGTCACAAACGTACCTTGGTAGGCATATGTGCGAGGCAGTACAATGGACATCACGGATGTTAGCGTCAAACTCGTAGAGAACCAGGACACCCGACTTAAGGCCTTTTGTTTGATCACTTTCGACAACGAGTTCGTGGTTCGCGACGTCAAAGTCATAGAGGGTACAGGCGGCTATTTCGTCGCGATGCCGTCGCGAAAGACGAGCTACCACTGCGAGCGATGCGGCTGCAAGAACCACGTTCGCGCCCGATTCTGTAATGAATGCGGCGCGAAACTGCCCGAGCAGCACGTTCGCAAGACATCGAAAGGCTTGCCCAAGTTGCACGCAGACATCGCACACCCGATAACATCGGCGTGCAGAAAGAAGGTGCGGCAGGCTGTACTCGATGCATTCAAAGCCGAGATGGAAGTATCTGCAGACGCCGGTTACGCCGCCCGAGAGTATGCGGATGCCGAGGAAGTACCTGAAGTGATTTCATAACGCCGCCCCAGCATCGAACTGAGGTGGATTATGCGCAGTTGCCGCGCTCGGAAGTGATTAATCTGGGTATCAACTCTCCCCACGACTGACGAACGCACCCGCCTGAAAAAGAGTGGGTGCATGATGATTACTACGGCGTGAGATCCTCCAGAACCTTTTCAAGAGCATCGTCGAGGCGTCCGTTGAGATCGTAGCTGCCGTCTTTGAGCTGCTCACGAACACCGAGTACTTTGCCCCGGCGGATTTCCGGCAGTTGCGCTATGTTTTTCAGCACCTGACCGAGAGGCGTGTGATTAAGATTATCAAGAATCTGCTCCATCACCAAATCCCGGTCCAGCGCCAAATCGTCAACCGCCGGTTCATAGTGCACGCCGTGCTCTTCAAAATGGTTTTCCAAATCCAGTTTTGGCATCAAACTACCTTGTCCGATATACTCCGAATGGAATAATCCGTTTCCACCTCTTCGGAGCGAACCACTATATGTTGTATGCCCCTTAAATCCGTTTTGGAGCTCAACTGTGACCTTCCACTACTGATATCGACAACGGCTGAATGAAAACTTTAGAAAAGTTCCAGATGCACGAATTTAGCTCAAATGTGGTTATGCGGACCTTTTTCGGACGATGGGGCCGGTTTTCAGCTCAGTAATCGGCCTTGCGACAAACCCCATTTTCCCCGAACCATCGACGCTGATCGATCTGAACGAAAATCTGGGTAATATACTACATATAGTGATTGGCCTTCGAAGGGGCAGAGCAAAACCAGTTGCTGTAATGGAAATGGGACCTCCATCGAGTATAGGGAAATGGCGCGAGCCGCGAGCGTACATCTTGAGCGTATTGGGACAAAGCAGGCTGTGTAAAAAAGCGAACGAAGGCAGATTCGGCGATTCGGGCGCTGCTAAACGCGCTTCGCGGGATCAGTGAATTTCAAGCTCATCGCCACATTCCCGCTGCAATTCCCTGAGTTTCTCCTTGAGTTTTCTGACTCTCGAGACATATTGCGGATCGTCGGCCAGGTTTTTTTCTTCCAGCGGATCGGCCATCAGATCGAACAGCAGCGTCTTGTCGATCTTCGGGTAATAGATGAGTTTGAAATGGTCATCTGTAATCATGCGCTGAAGATTGATATAGCCACCATAAATCGCCTCGTAACTCTTCTCACGACGGCCCGTCAGCAATGGCAGCAGGCTTTTGAACTGCACGTGTCGAGGAATGGCCGCGCCGGCCAGTTCCAGCGTCGTAGGCATAATGTCCTGAAGGTACACAGGTGCCGTTATGCGGGCATTTTCATCGATTCCCGGGCCGCCTACAACAAGAGGCACACGAACGCTGTGGTCGTACATATTCTGCTTGCCCATCAGGCCGTGGTGGCCGACGGCCAACCCGTGATCGGCAGTGAAAAAGATGTATGTATTATCGGCTTGGTGCGACCGTTCGAGGGCATCAAGAATACGGCCAATCTGAGCGTCCATATGGGTAATGATTGCATAATATTCCTGACGATGCACCTTGACGGCGTGCGGCGTCCGCGGAAAAGGAGCAAGCCGTTCATCGCGCAGGCGCTTGCCGCAACCGATATCTTCCTTGTACGGATACTCGGGCGCGAAGTTGTCAGGCAGTGCAAGTTCATCCGGCGGGTACTTGTCCACGTATTCCTTCGGCGATTGACGCGGATCGTGCGGGGCGTTGAACGCCAGATACATGAAGAACGGATTCTCGCGGTTTGCAGCCTGCTCGAGGAAGTCCACACCGTGATCCCCAAGGATTTCGCTCCAGTGCCTGCCGCCTTTCCAATAACCGCCGAACTTGCGTTCATACGGCGACCACGGATCGGGCTCGCCCTTCACGGGGCGGTTGTAGCCCTCAGGTGTCTGATTGGGCATGCCCGGGCGAACATCCCGCACGAAATCGAAGATATCCTGTGGATTGACTCCCTTGACATGCCATTTTCCACTCATGTAGGTATCGTACCCCGCACGATCCATGTACTGCGACCAGAAGCGGCCGGACGCAGTCTCCTGTTTGAGGTTGGGTTCGAGATCGCGCGCGTGCCAGAGAAAACGCCCGGTGTTAAGCATCGTCCTGCTGGCAACGCATACCGCCCCGTGCCAGGCGCCCTGATTATATGCGTGGGTGAATGTGGTGCCGCTGCGAACGAGACGGTCGAGGTTCGGCGTTTGCAGCTCGTTACAGCCGAGTGCGTGCAACGCTTCATACGTCTGATCGTCGGCAAAAAGAAAGAGGATATTCGGCCTGGTCTTGTCGCCGCTGCTGCTGGGTCCGCCCATTGCCGGGCAGGCAAGTGCAATAGCTCCCGTACCAAGGCCTTTTAGAAATGTACGTCGTTTCATCTTTGATCCTTTGTAATCTGTGCTGCCTGCTGCCCTGATCTTCTGCGCAGGGCCTCCTGCATCGACTCTTTCTACATTATAGTAGTCTGCGGCCGGTCCCGACACAAGAAGTTCAACATCTATCCAGTTCCATGGCCAGGGCAGTACAGCGGCAACCGAATGTGCTCGTAGCGCCTGGCAGGGCGGCCGGCCGATCAATCCGGCGAGCGTTTTCCAGGCACCCCAGCGGCGCCCGAGTTCGTATCAGGGGACTCCCACAATCGCAGATGCGCAACACACGCGGGCAAAACGAATACGTCTCCCGCCCAGGCGGCAAGCATCGTCAAGCCGGTGAACACCCCGAAATACTGTATCGGCTGAAACTCAGCAAGCAGTAGAATCACAAACCCTGCACTGGCAACAACGGAGGTGTACGTAATTGCGCGGCCGGCCTTTTGCAGGCTCTGATCCACCGCATCTATGGTAGTCAGGCCCGAACGTTTCTCGGTCTTGAAATGTGCCAGGAAATGGATAGTGTCGTCGGCGGCAATCCCGATGGCGATGCTTGCGATCATGACCGTAGCCGTGTCGAAGGGAACGCCCAGCAGGCTCATGACGGCGAACACGAAGAAGATCGGCAGCAGATTGGGCAGGACTGCAACAACCAATCCCTTAAGGGAACGCAGGAACAGCCCGACCAGAAGCAGAATCAGGCTGCTGGCAATGCTGAGGCTTCGAATTTGCGTTTCGATCAAAGACTGCTCGGCCCGGCGCGTCAGTGACGCCACCCCGGTGACGTAGTACGACGAATCGGCCGGCAGCAGACCATCGGCCTGTCGTTCGATGAAGGCCAGTAGATCATAGAAATCGTTGCTGGACATTGCGCGAACCAGCACCGAGAGCCGAAGTGACAGACGATCGCCCTCTTTGTGGCGGTATGTGCGCAACATGGGACGCAGCGGATTTCTGGCGATGGTTTGTGACGGCACCAGAACGGGCCTGGGAATATCCTTAAAGCATGTTGCGAGCGTCTTGTAGTGAATCACCTTGGCCACTTCCGGACGGCCGGCGACTTTCTCTCCGACGGCTTCAAGACCCTTGAGCAGCGTACTGCCCCTTGCGGCGCTGATGGTGGCGTCGAGTTCCATGGTGTAGAAACCCGTGAGACGGTCACCAATGAACTGGTAGTCCCCGCGCACCTTCGAGTCGGACGGGAAGAACCGCAGAACATTGGATTCGACGGTCGAACGAGTTGTCAGTCCGATGCACAAACCGAACACGACAATACTGATTGCGAGCACAGAATGCCTGTGGCGAACCATCACCCTGCCGACCGCGGCGGTCCAATGCGGACGTACCAGCCGCACAGCAGGCCTGGACCGTACGAGCGTGCAGAGTACGCCGGGAATAATCCCGATGTTGAATACGAACGACAGGAGTATCCCCAGTGCGGTGAACATGCCGAATTCAACCACCGGTTCCATGTCCGATACGGCCAGGGCGCCAAAACCTACAGCAGTTGTGACGTTCGATAGAAAGACCGGCCGCATAACTTCCGCCAGTGCGTCAACAACAGCGGCGGGGGGGTCAGGGGCGTCCGGCAGGAAGGCGAGAAAGCGGGAGGTTATGTGTATGCCGCCCGAAATGGCCAGGACGAACAAAAGCGATGGTATCGCAACCGTGATCATGTTCACGTTCCGACCTGAAGCCACCAGCAGCCCCATGGTCCAGATTGTGGTTACCCCAAGCGAGCACATGACCGCCGCCACGGCACCGAAGCTGCGGAGGATGATCGCGAGAAGAACGACGGAAAGCACCGCCGCGACGGGGAGGAAGCGGCGTGAAGCTGTTCGCGAGCCCATGTCCAGTTCGAGGTTCATCAAAGCCGTGCCCGCCAGATGCACGCGCATGCTATCGCCTGCCACTTCCGCAACTACGGATCGCATCTGTTCGACTGCCGCACTTCGCAAAGTCGGATCGTTCAGCGTTTCCAGATAGACAACCAGACCGAAGGTTTGCCCATTCCTTCCTATGAGCAGGTTTTGAAACAACTCACTGTCCCGCATCAATTCCCGCCAGTCTTTGCGAAACGGAGAAAGCAGTTCCCTGACCGTCGCCAGATCAAACACACGATCCACCTGCTCGATAGCATCGAGTCGATCCGCCAGTTCCTTCTGAAAAGTCAGCGACGCTTCGGACAGCGGATCTTCGGCCTCTCCCGCAATAACAACGAACTCCTCGTTCCCATACTTGTCCAGGAAGTGCTGATACTGCCTGTACGGATCGCTGTTTTTGCCAAGCCACACCTCGGTGGAGTTGTCGATACGCGCGTCTTTGAGGCAGTACAATGGCAACACCACGCTAAGCAGGCAGAGAACAGCCAGTGGACGGCCGTGGCCGGCCAGAAACTGTGCAAACCTGCGTTCTACGTCGCGCATAATACCATCATCACCGAAAGGAACATCGGACCAACCTCCCGGATGCATGCCAAACACAAACTCACACGCCGCCGGTTCCGAACGAACATTACTGCGGGCAGGCTTTGCTGCAAGCCTTCCCGAACAGGCCGCCGTAGTCTACGCGCTGTTACTGTCCGCGTCCATAGCTCGGTTTCGCGTGGCTGCCGTCGGAGTCGAGCCGGTCGCGAATTTGCTGTAACTGTCCCAAGAAGTGTGGTTCGGTGTTATCAAGATAGAGCCTCATTGCC
>CAZGMJ010000107.1:0-11011 GCA_964526785.1 uncultured Pirellulales bacterium | reverse complement strand
CAATCCCATCTGTTTGTAAAGCAAGAACTTAAGCTCTACTCAGCAAGCCCTATATTAGAGCAGAATGACTCGCGGTCCAAATGGCGCATAGTCCACTCAAGCCTATCTATCCGCTCTGAATAACCAGAAAATCAGATAATAGCAGCATTTTGAGCATGCTCAGGCTCCATGGTATGGTCTTTCGCCTGAATTTGTCGGGAAAAAGTCACGACAAAGCACTGGATTTCTCTTGTGTTTTTCTGTACTATTGGCCGATAAATCATTGGTTGTCATATATGATAAGTGCGTTGTTCTTAGCAGACAGCCCAGAGAGCACATGTAAGGGATAACCGAAACAAGCCGGAGGGGGTGGGGAGAATGACATGTTAGGGATTGAAGACAAGTACGTATCACTGGTATATCTCTTGTGCATCGCCAGTTCCCTCCTATGCGTGGTGTACGGCCTGCTCAGTTGGTATAAGGGTGCCGACGAGACGCGGGAAGAAGACATACGCTGGGCACAAGAAGAGAAGAAGGTGGAAGAAGAACTGTAGCGACCCGATGCGGGCCCGCAGATGTCCCGGCCTTTGAATTTGAAGGCGTCGCGGCAAATATACGGGGAGAAGACCCAGTGCTCGGAGAAACACTCTTTCTTTCACAGATTTCGCTCGTGTTGGCTTGCCAACGGTGTGTGATGGATCGCATGCATGCACACGCTACAGGTGTCGGTGCGCCGGTCGGGCATCTTCAGGCCGTATTGGCCGCTTCACGGCCTACACCGTCGAATTGCCCCGACGATGCAGGCCTGGCTGCCTCATGTACGGGCATAACAGAGTCGCTTCTCACAGCTTTCCCCGAACCATATAGATTCCCGATAGGTGGACCGGTGTGATGTTGCGTCTTGTCTTATCGTCCGGCGACGTTCACGCCGCAGAATAATACGTAATGGGCCTCAATGGAGGACAGCGAAATGTTGGCACAGCAGGTTGGGCTTACTGAGATTCTCATAGTCCTCGTGTATCTACTTGTGGTTGTTTTTCTCGGATGGCTGGGGTACAGCCGAACGAAGACGGCGACCGACTATCTCATCGCGGGTCGGAAGATTCATCCTTTCGTAATGGCTATGAGTTATGGAGCGACATTCATCTCCACCAGTGCTATTGTCGGCTTCGGCGGTGTGGCCGGACTGTTTGGCATGAGCGTGTTGTGGCTGACCTTTCTCAATATCTTCATAGGCATATTCATAGCCTTCGTTTTTCTCGCGCCGTACGCGAGGCGCATGGGGCATCGTCTCGACGCACACACATTCCCCGAACTGCTGGCGCGACGCTACGACAGCAAGTTCATTCAAATCTTCGCCGGTTTGATCATCTTTCTGTTCATACCCCTCTATGCGGCGGCGGTGCTAATCGGCGGGTGCGAATTTATCGCCACGCAGTTCGGCATAGACTACAACGTGGCCCTGCTTGTCTTCAGCATCATCATCGCCGCTTATGTGGTTATGGGGGGGCTCAAGGGGGTTATGTACAGCGACGCGCTGCAGGGATCGATCATGTTCCTGGGTATGCTGATCCTGCTGATATACAGCTACAGCAGACTTGGAGGAGTTACCGAGGCGCATACCTCATTAGGCGATCTGGCAAGCCTTGTACCCGGATCGCTTAAGTCTATGGGACATCAGGGCTGGACTGCGATGCCCAAGTTCGGCTTCGGCGAGAAGCAGTACGATCTTTGGTGGATCGTCATCTCCACGATCACCCTTGGCGTAGGCATTGGCGTTCTGGCGCAGCCTCAGTTGGTCGTGCGATTCATGACGGTCAAGAGTCGAAGGGAACTCAACAGGGCCGTGGTGGTCGGCGGTATCTTCATTCTGATTATGACCGGCGTGGCTTTTACCGTCGGCAGCCTGTCGAACGCATACTTCGCCAAGTTCGGGCCAACATTCACGGGCCGCGTCGCGAAGACGATTGACGAGGACAAGGGGCACGTTGTGCTTCAACTAATGAAGAAGACGGAGGCCGGGGAGTGGATTGACGTTGTCGACGAACAGGGCGAGGGCAAGATGGCGCCGGTTGTCCTGTTTGAAGGCGATTTGGATCAGGCGGCCACGGACGCAGGGGTGGTAACCGGCCGGAGCATCTCCATTGTCTATGCGAAAGGCAACTCAGATCAGATCATACCCACTTACATAACGTCAGCCATGCCCAAATGGTTCGGGTTGCTCTTTTTACTGACGTTGCTGGCTGCTGCAATGAGTACACTGTCCAGCCAGTTCCACGCCGTCGGAACGAGCATCGGCCGCGACGTGTATGAACAGATCACCGGCAAGCACGGCCGGAGCATCAACGTAAACCGAGCCGGCATAATCATCGGGATTTTCATCGCCATGCTCTGGAGTTACTACGCTGCTGCAACCGGCTATATCATTGCCAGGGCGACGGCCATCTTCTTCGGCCTCTGCGCTTCGGCCTTCCTGCCGGCTTTTGTCGGCGGACTTTTCTGGAAACGGATAACACGGGCCGGAGCAATATGGTCCATGGTGTCAGGCTTTGCGGTAACGGCATTCTGGCTGTTGTTCATCAAGGCCAAGGAAGCCGCCGCGATTGGACTGGTAGTCAAGTTGACAGGCAAGCCGAGCCTGCTGATCGGTCATCCGAATTGGTACGTCGTCGATCCTATTGTGATAGCGCTTCCGATTTCGATTATTGTGGCGATCGTCGTCAGTCTGGCGACCAAGCCGCCGTCACAAGAACAACTTGACAAATGTTTCGCCAGGTAGTATTGGATGCTGAATGATGCTTGTGTGTTTTAAGGGACAACGATTGAAACGCATGGAGGAAGAACAACAACAGGTTTATTGAAGGAGCCCCAAGATGAAGTGCAGCACGCGAAGTATGGTATGGATTGTTCTGTTGTGTATCTTGATGTTAACGAGCACGGTGTTTGCGGCAAGAGCGACAAATAAACGGTTGCAGGCTACCGCGAGTCCGACTCAGGAGGTCACCCACGAGCACGGCTGGGACAAATTCTGGAGCGATTTCCATCATCCGACAGAAGACCTTGAGATGGGCATGGACTTTCGGTTCCGAACCATCTATGCGCAGAATATCGACACCCTGAATGACGGGGCGGTGGACTCCAGCGGACGCAACCGCAGTATGTGGGACTTCCAGCGTTATCGTACGCGGTGGTGGACCAAATGGATGATGTCCGACAACATCGACTTGAATACGCGGCTGGTTTGGGAGTTTCGGACCTGGCATCTGCCTGCGAGGAAGCCCCAGGACACCGATTTCGACGAGGCCCTGTTGGACAAGCTTAACTTCGTGGTTCGGGACTTTCTGGGAATGCCTGTTACCGCCAAGATCGGTCGCCAGGACCTGATTTTCGGTAAGGGCTGGCTCGTGCTGGACGGCACGCCCCTCGACGGATCCAGAACCATCTTCACCGACGCCGCTCGTTTCACCTTCGACTGGAAAGAGGAGTCCACGACAGTGGATTTGGTATACATCCATCAGAATTCGCGGGCGGATAAATGGCTTCATCCCATTAATGACCGGGAGAACGCTCTAACCGAACAAGACGAGAACGGCGCCATCCTGTATTACACCAACAAGGCCAACAAGAAGGCCAACGTCGAACTCTATTTCATGTATAAGAACGACAACCCGGTGGATTACACGCCACGAAACTTCCCGACCATGTGGTCGCAGAAGGCGGAGATATTCACCTACGGCGGCGCCCTGTCGGGCGATCTCGACGAGAACTGGAACTATCGCGTCGAGGGAGCGATGCAAAAGGGCACGCACGATCCGACGCCCGCCACGGCCGGGACTTCGCGACACATTACAGCCTACGGGGCGAACGCATTACTCACGTACTTCACGCGGGATGAGCAGGACACAAGCTATCACGTCGGCTACGAGTACAATTCCGGCGATGACCCGGGTTCCTCGGACTACGGCCAGTTCGATCCGCTGTGGGCGGAGTGGCCCCGCTGGAGCGAGTTGTACATCTACACGTACTCCAGAGAGACGATGATTGCCGAGTCCACCAACCTGCATCGCTTCAATGTCGGGCACAGTTTCAAGCCATGCGAGAAATGGCAAATCTCCACCGATTATCATTATCTTCTGGCGGATGAGAACACGACGACGGGTTCGGCGAGTTTCATGATCTCACCACACAGCAAATTCCGCGGACAGCTTCTGACGTGCTGGCTGAAGTACAAGATGAATCCGCAGCTTTACGGCCACATTCTCGGTGAGTATTTTATTCCCGGCAGCTACTACGATCAGAGCAACAGGAATCACGCGTACTTCCTGCGATTCAATGTTGAGTATCGCTTCTAAGTGTAGTTTTCCCGCTCGTGCAGACAAAACGATGCGGAAAAGCCGTATTTTTGTTGCATGAGAAGGCCTGATATGTAAAATTAGGCGTTCTATGGCAAAAAGAAAACTACCTAAAAAGGCGTTGCTCTCTGGAAACGAGGCATTGGCGTACGGTGCGTACGAGGCGGGTCTGGGTGTGGCGTGTGCCTACCCGGGCACCCCGTCAACTGAGATACTCGAGGCTCTCGCTGAGTTCCCGAGGATCGATACGCAGTGGTCCGTAAATGAAAAAGTGGCATATGAGGTTGCTCTCGGGGCGGCCATCGCGGGTAAACGTAGTTTGTTCGCATGCAAACACGTGGGGCTCAACGTCGCGATGGACCCCCTGATGACCTCTTCGTATACGGGCATCTCGGCCGGTTTTGTCGTTGTCGTTTGCGACGATCCCGGTATGCACTCGTCCCAGAACGAGCAGGACACACGATGGGTCAGTATCTACTCTAAATTGCCTCTGCTGGAGCCATCCAGCCCGGCTGAGGCAAAGGAGTACGTTAAAGAGGCGTTCAAGATTTCGGAGCGTTTCGACACACCCGTCCTGGTGCGCATGACCACGCGGATTTCGCATACGAAGGAAGACGTGCGGCTCAAGAAACGCGAGGCGCCTCCCAAGGCGGCGTTCAAGAAGGATGTTGCCAAATACGTTATGGTCCCGGGTAATGCGCGCGGCCGACACGTTTTTGTCGAAAAGCGACTGACGAAGCTCAAGACGTACGCCGAACGCTGCAGGTTTAATAAAATCGAACCGGGCGACAAGAAGTTAGGCTTCATCACATCCAGCGTCGCGTATCACTATGTCAAAGACGTCTATCCGGATGCTTCATATTTGAAGCTCGGTATGTCGTATCCGTTCTGCGACGACAAGATCAAGGCTTTCGCCAAGAGTGTGAAGAAGCTCTACGTTATCGAAGAGCTCGACCCTTTCCTGGAAGAGCATCTGAAGGCACTTGGCGTCAAGGCGACGGCGAAGGACCCGAGTTTCCGACTTGGAGAACTCGATCCCGCCTGCATCCCCCTGATCGTCAAAGGCAAACCCCGGCAACGAGAAACCGGTGCCAAGCGCAAGCCCAGGTTGTGCCCCGGTTGTCCGCACTGGGCGAGTTTTGCCGTTCTCAAGAAGGTGGACGCTGTTGTTTCAGGTGATATTGGTTGCTATACGCTGGCGTGTTTGCCCCCCACTTCCGCTCTGCATTCGTGCGTCTGCATGGGAGCCGGAGTGACGGTGCATGAAGGCTGGCGGCGCGGGGCACCGAAAAAGAAGATCGTCGGCGTCGTTGGCGACTCGACGTTCGTTCATTCGGGTATAACCGGTCTGATCAATGCCGCGTACAACAAGATGCGCGGTGTCATCATGATCCTGGACAATTCCACCACAGCCATGACGGGCGGACAGCAGCATCCGGCAACCGGTCTGACCATCCGTAACGAACGGACCAAGCAACTTGTACTGGAAGATATCTGCCAAAGTTGCGGCGCAGATCATGTGGACGTGGTGGACCCCAAGGAGAACCTCGCCAAACTCGAGGAATTGATCCGCAAACGCCTCGATGAAGACGCCCTGTCAGTGATCATTTCCAGGCACCCATGTAAACTCCTCAAAAGAAAGATATGACACGACGTTATGAATAACAAGGTCTACAGCATCACCTTTGGAGGAATCGGCGGCCAGGGCATTCTAAAGGCGTCTGAGATATGCGGCTGGGCGGCTATGTATGCCGGGTACCACGTCAAGAAGTCCGAAGTGCACGGAATGGCCCAGCGGGGCGGTTCGGTCGAGTCGCACGTCCGATTCGGAAAAAGTGTCGGCTCGCCTCTTATTTCGCGGGGCACCGCCGACTTTCTGATTTGCTTCCATCACGAGGAACACGGCCGTCTTAAGGCGTTTCTCAAGAAGGACGGTGCGGATCTCGTTGGCTATCTGGATCAGGCCAAAGAGGCGATTGACAATCCGCGATCCCTCAACACATTTCTGATTGGCGTGCTTTCCGCAAGACTGCCCGAGATCGGCGAGGAATACTGGATAGAGGCCATAAAGACCGTATTCAAGCCGAAATTCGTGGCGCTAAACAAGAAAGTATTCCTCGAAGGAAGAAAGACGGGGCAATCATGATTTGGAAGCAAGACGTCGAATGTGCGGAACCGGCGGAACTACGAAAGCTTCAGTCTGAGTATCTGCGGAAGCTGGTTACGTACATCTACTCCAACTGTAAGGTGTACAGGGAAAGATTTGACACCGCCGGTGTGAAACCGGACGACATCACCTCGATTGACGACATCGTAAGGCTGCCCTTCACGACGAAGGAGGACATGCGGGACTATTATCCGTACGGCTTGTTCTCCGCCGCACAGGATCAGATTCTGGAGATCCACGTTTCCAGTGGCACCACCGGCAACCCAACGCTCGTCGGCTACACCAGGGACGATCTGAAACTGTGGTCGGATGTGATGGCGAGAGTCCTCTGTTGTGCGGGAGCCGAACCCGGCGATACCATTCAAATTGCGTACGGCTACGGCCTGTTCACGGGCGGTTTGGGATTCCATTACGGCGCCATTGAAATGGGATTGAGAGTGATCCCCACTTCTTCAGGCCAGACCGCCAGGCAGTTGAAGATAATGCAGGACTTCAAGCCTCGCATTATCGGCTGCACGCCGAGCTACGCTCTTTACATGGCGGAAGAAGCGAAGGAAATGGGCATCGAACCTACCGAAGGCAACTGGAAGATCGGTGTATTTGGAGCCGAACCCTGGAGCGATTCGATGCGACAGGAGATCGAAGCGGCATGGAACATGATTGCCACGGACATCTACGGGCTGTCGGAGATTATCGGTCCGGGTGTCGCGCAGGAATGTCAGAATAAGGATGGTCTGCACCTCTTCAGCGACGTGTTTTATCCCGAAATCGTCGATCCCCAGACCGGTGAAGCGGTCCCGGAAGGCGAAGACGGCGAACTGGTCATAACGACCCTGACCAAGCAGGGCATCCCCCTGATCCGGTACCGCACGCGCGACATCGTGAGCATCACGTATGAGAAGTGTCGGTGCGGCCGAACAAGCCCTCGCATCAGCAAGATCAAGGGCAGGACCGATGACATGATCGTCGTTCGCGGCATTAACGTCTTCCCGTCTCAGATCGAGCATGTTCTGGTCGGCATTGAAGGCACGCAGCCCCACTACCAACTCGTCGTCGACCGCGAAGCACACAAGCTCGATCAGGTGGAGGTGCTCGTTGAGGTAGAGGACCGCTTCTTCTCCGACGAAATCCGAAAGCTCAACGAACTGCAAAAGGAAATCCAGAAGAAGATCACGGATGTCCTGTCGATCGGCGTGAAGGTGACACTGGTAGAACCGAAGACGATCGAGCGGAGCATGGGCAAATCCAAGAGAATCATCGACAAACGGAGCATGTAGAGGTTCTGAGATGAAAATCACGCAGATTTCGGTATTCCTCGAGAATCGCAAGGGCAGACTTTTCGAAGTCTGTTCGCTTCTGGGAAGCAAAAAGGTAAACATCCGGGCGTTGACCATTGCGGAGACCGAGAGCTTTGGCGTCCTGCGCATCGTTGTCGATAAGTCCGACGCAGCCCTCCAGGCGCTGCGAGAGAATGGCTTCGTGGCCAATCTGACGGATGTCGTCGCCGTAGAGGTCGGTGATGAACCCGGCGGCCTGGCGGCTGTGCTCAGACTGCTGAATGACCATGACGTAAACGTTGAATACATGTATGGCTTCGTCGAGAAATTCAGCGACAAGGCCCTGCTCGTGTTCCGATTCGAGGACGCCGAACAGGCCCAGCGTATTCTGGCCGACGGAGGCGTCAAGGTCGTTGGGCAGGAAGAAATACAGGGGCTTTAGAAGCCGTAAAATGCCTGGCAAATCAGCGCCGCGGCCCGACGTGATGACGGCGCCCGGCACACATTGGGAATGATCACACCGCGAAAGAGTTGTAGATGGATGTACCCTTCTGGAACAAGGAAATTGAGACACTGGATCGAGCCGGTATTCACAGGATCCAGGCCGAACGACTAAGCGACATTCTCTCCTGGGCATTCAAGACGCCCTTTTACGCGAAACGACTGGCACAGGCCGGCATCAACTCCCCCGCCGATCTCAGCGGACTAGAGGACATCCAGCGCATCCCCTTTACGACGAAGGACGACATGCGGAGGGCTTTTCCGCAGGGGCTGATGGCCGTGGGGATGGAGGAGATCGTACGCGTGCATTCCTCCAGCGGAACAACGGGCATACCAACCGTAATCTATCTGACCGCCGATGACATGGAGAACTGGACGGACCTGCTGGCCAGGAGCGTGACGGCCACGGGAGCCTGTGGAAAAGACGTATTTCAGAACATGATGACGTACGGCTTGTTCACCGGCGGACTCGGCCTGCACTATGGAGCCGAACGTGTCGGCATGACCGTCATACCCATCGGCGGCGGCAATACGAAACGCCAAATCCAGGTAATGAAGGACTTCCAGACGACGGTTCTGCACATTACACCGAGTTATCTGCTGCACATCCACTCCAAGATCACCGATGCCAAAATCGACCGCGGCGAACTCGCGCTGAGCAAGGCCTTCATCGGAGCCGAACCTCACTCGGAGAATACGCGGCTCAAGATCGAGGAGTTGCTCGGTATCCACGCGTATAACTCCTACGGGCTGAGCGAACTGAATGGTCCGGGCGTCGCATTCGAGTGCGTACATAGAAAGGACATGCACGTGTGGGAAGATGCGTACATCGTCGAAATTATCAACCCGGAGACGGGGGATGTGTTGGAAGACGGGCAGGAGGGCGAGGTCGTACTGACCAATCTGGTTCGCAGGGGCACGCCAATGCTTCGATATCGTACGCGCGATCTGGCTTTCCTGCATCCCGAACCCTGTCCGTGCGGGCGAACCCACCGGCGACTCTCGCGGATACTCGGCAGAACGGACGACATGCTGATCATCAACGGCGTCAATGTGTTCCCCTCTCAGATCGAAGAGAAGATCATGCAGATTCCCGAGGTAGCTACCAACTACCAGATATACGTGGACAAGAAGGGAGAACTGGACCGGCTGACGGTTCGGGTCGAGATCTATCCGAAACTGTTCCTCGGCGGCGCTTCCGAACTTGAGTCCCTGCGAGCCAGGATACGGGAGGAATTGAGATCGTCCATCGTAATCAACGCTGTCGTGGAACTCCATGAACCCGGTTCGCTACCGGTATTCGAAGGCAAAGCCAAGCGCGTCGTGGATGAGCGGCCAAAGGACTAAGGGAAGGACACTGCCATGGCAAAACAGCTTACAATCTTCGTGGAGAACCGCCCCGGACGGCTGAAAGCCATTTCCGAAAACCTGACGAGCAACGGCATCGACATTCGGGCATTCGCCATTCAGGACAGAGGGGATTACGGTCTGCTGAAGCTCATTGTCGACAAGCCCGAGGAGGCACACCTCGCGCTGGCTGATGTCGGTTGTGCGTGTGCATTGAAGGATGTTCTGGCTATTTCCGTCCCGGACCAGCCCGGCAACTTTCATCGGCTCACATCCACTCTGGCCGACAACGCCATCAATGTGGTCGATGCGTATGGCTTTGTCCTTCAGCCTCACCAAACCGGTGTCTGCTGCATGGAGATTGAGCAACCGCAACTGGGCAATGCTGAACAGATCGTTCGCGACGCAGGCTTCACGATCCTCAGCGACGAGGAACTCTATAGCATGTGACGTTCGTCGTTTCCGGAACGATCGAATGCCGGGGTCATGCTCGCGCGCCGGTTTCGGCAGATAGGCACACCTTTCTCTACAGCACAAGCGGCCATCTATTGGACATGGTCTATTTGCATTACAATCCCGAGGGTCACTCTGCAAGCCGCCAACGTGCAGCGACCGATTTTGCATGCCAATTATCACATCGTATACGCCGATCAACTCATCGTCACTTACTATCCACCTGCCGAGCAAAAGGCGGTTTGTATACACGTATCGCCTTGATAGAGGGCTTGCCTCCACCTTGTGCAATGAGTTCGAGCGTGTGCTCGCCATTGCTCAGATTCGAAGCGAGCACCGTTGGGTACTCGACCGCCGGGTCTGCGACCTCCGGACTTACGTATTCGTCCGTTCCCATCAATTCGACTTTCCATCGAACCACAACCTGACCGGGAGCGGGCTTGCTGCTTACCTTCCTGTCGTATTCGAAGACCCAGTCATCGGGCTCTATCACAACACGCCCGCTGTTTGATACGAATCTCTCCCCGGCAAGGCCCGAGCCGTCGGGCCCGGTGACGGACCCCTCCACGGTGAAGGCGAACTCGTCCTGGGCCTCATTGAAACCGCTGCACGTAGCCCGCCACGCTTCAGCCACAGGCGGCGTTTCCCACGTAATCATCTTGATCGCCGGCCATCCGACGTGGGGCGTGCCGCTTGGACGTGTGAAGGTATAGCACGCCGGATGTTCGCTCGGTCCCTTCCCATCGATCCGCACTGCGGCTTTGCCTCCAGGTCCCTTTGCCGCGAGCGCCACTACACGATTGCCCTTGAACTGCAGCGAAAGCCTGCCCCCCCGCCATCGGATATCTTTGCCGACTTCGAAGGTAGCGACCATATCCTTCCATTGGACTAAGCGGCTTCGCCGCATGACAACTCGTTAGCGTTTCCGATCCTCC
>CAZGMJ010000106.1:0-11824 GCA_964526785.1 uncultured Pirellulales bacterium | reverse complement strand
CCCTGTTTTCAGGCCAAAAAGCGGGGTCGGCGAGCAGAAGAAATTTTGCGGATTTTCGTATTTCTTTCGATGTGTGTGCGTCGGGGCATCGCTTTGCGGCGGCGTTTGTGTGCATGGGTGGGGGAGATGAATGGGGGGGTGCTGTGTGCGGACGGCTGGGGGTTGTACGGAAGGTCGTTGCCGCCAGTATGCTGCTGCGAGGGCGGCTTGCTTGACTGGCGGTGGGCGATGACGTATAGTGGCGGTTTTCCGAATTATGGTCGCATGCCGCGGCGTATATGGAGTACGGTAAACCATGAGTAAGAAAGACCAATGCAAGAAGTGCACAGGGTTGTGCTGTCGCTATTTCGCGCTGCCGATCGAAACGCCGGAGGATCGTGAGGATTACGACGACATTCGTTGGTACCTGTGCCACGAAGACGTGACGGTTTTCGTCGAGGACGGAGACTGGTATGTGAATATCAAGAACAAGTGCAAGCATTTGTCGGAAGAGACGTACCGGTGCGATATCTATGAGGAGCGGCCGCGGATTTGCAGGGGCTACAAGCATTCAGACTGCGATTACGTCGAGGGTGAGTACGACTACGAACTGCACTTCACAGACGACAAACAGATGGAGGAGTACATTCGGATCAAGTTCGACAACAACGTGATCGAGAAGTCGAAGGCACGGAAGCGGGGGAGGAAGAAGGGTATATGAAGATACCGCCGGTAAAAGGGACTCGCGATTTCTACCCGGATCAGATGCGCCTGCGGAACTGGATTGTGGACGGCTGGAAGCGCGTGTCGCTACGGAATGGATTCGAGGAGTACGACGGGCCGATTTTCGAGCATCTGCGTATGTACCAGGTTAAGAGCGGGGACGAGATCGTGGAGCAGTTGTTCTCGTTGAAGGATCGCGGGGGGCGGGATCTTGCGATTCGGCCGGAGATAACGCCGACTCTGGCTCGGATGGTCAACCAACAGATTCATTCGCTGCCGAAACCGATCAAGTGGTTCTCGGTGCCTCGGCTGTGCAGGGCGGAGCGGCCGCAGAAGGGGCGGCTTCGGGAGTTTTTTCAGTGGAATATCGATATTATCGGCGTGGACGACGTGCTGGCCGACGCGGAAGTTGTTTTCTGTGCCATCGATTATCTGCGGCAGGCGGGCCTTACGAATGAGGACGTGGTCGTACGGATATCGAGCCGGGAAATGCTTGCCTCGGTGCTCAAGAGTATCGGCGTGCGCGACGAGAAGTTGGATGATCTCTATGCGGTTCTCGATAAGCGGAGCAAGGTGCCGGACGATGCGTTCGATGATATGCTCGAGGAGGTGCTGGCGGAAGAGGGGCAGCGCGAGGAAGTGTCGCGGTTGATGAGCGTTGGCGGCATTGAGGAGATTGCGGACTCGTTCGAGTTGAGCGAGGATGCGAGCAGGGCGGTGGCGAAGTTGCAGCGGTTGTTCGAGTTGCTCGATCGCATGGAGATTGCGGATTTTTGCCGATTCGATATTACGATTGTGCGCGGGTTGGCCTATTATACGGGGATTGTGTTCGAGGTGTACGACAGGGCGAGCGAGCTGCGTGCCATCGGCGGGGGCGGTCGCTACGATAACCTCCTCAAACAGTTCGGAGGCCCGGCGATTCCGGCTACCGGCTTCGGGCTCGGCGACTGTGTTCTCGCGATTCTGCTCGAAGAGAAGGGGCTGCTGGAGAGGCAGTTGCCGGGGCGACGGGTGGACTTTTTTGTGGTATGTGCCGATCGGGCATATCAGGACGATGCGGTCGCGTTGACGATGAAGCTGCGGACGCTGGGCATCTCAGCGAATTTCAGCTATAAAGCGGGCAAACTCGCAAAGCAATTCAAACAGGCGGCCGAGCAGAATGCGGCTCAAACGATTATCGTGGGCGACGAATATCGGGATGGCAACGTCTCCGTCAAAGACATGGCGACGGGCGAACAGCAGACAATTGCCTGCGTCGATTTCTGGAGGCAATTTGAGTGACCCCGGCCGGCGACTGTACAGGCTACATGCTGAACGGGTAGGCGAAGGGCAGCCGGATACGCGGAGAAACCGCGATTGGGGACGTGCGGTTTTGCGATGGACGAACGATGCGAGAACTCCAGGCGAGTCCATATGAGAGAGCATTTGAGAACTGGTTGATCGACCGGCGAATCGAGTACGTTTCCATCGACGAGCAGCAGCGGGAAGTGGTTGGCGGGCGGCGGGTGAAGAGTTTCGACTTCTTGCTTCGGCTGTCGAACGGCCGGGCCGTAATGGTCGAGCTGAAGGGCAGGACGTACCACGGGACGAGCCTGCAGAAGATGACTGGGCTCGAATGCTGGGTGACCGCCGAAGATGTGGACGGACTGGCCAGGTGGCAGCAGACGTACGGAGCGGGTCACGAAGCAGTGTTTGTATTTGCCTATCGGATTATGGCTGCGGAGGTGGACAGCGACGGCAGAGAACTCTTCGAGTTCGGGGCCGACCGATATGTGTTCTTCTGCATCAGATTGGAGGATTACCGACGGTTTATGAAGCGGCGAAGTCCGAAATGGCGGACGGTGACGCTGCCGGCGGCGAAATTCCGTGCGTGTGCCAGGGACGTCGGGCAGTATCTTCGTTGACGCGGCTGCTGTATTGTCGAAAGTCGCTCCGTTCAAAGAGCGATTGCTATCTCGGGATAATCAGTTTGGTGCCGGGCTTGATTCGGTCCGGATCGCTGATTACATCGCGATTGGCACGGACGATTTGCCGCCATTTGCCCGGTGTGCCGTAGTACTGTCGCGAGATATCCGAAAGCGTCTGATCCTTGCGGACGATGTGAAATCTCTCGGTCTCGATTGGATGATCCTGCTCGTATATTGTTGAATCGAAGACGTTAGAGTCGGAAGGTTGCGGCGGTCCGGGATTTTGCGTGTTGTTTGCGATCGGGTCGTCCGCTTCGGAAGCGATGGATTCGTCATTCGGTTCCGGGGGGAACTCGTAGGCCGGGCCGACCTGCTGCGAAAAACCCATATCGACGCTCAGGTCCGACCTGGCGGAGAGCCAGAATACGGCGACGATGGCCACAATCAGCCCCAAAACCATTCCCGTTTTCAAGTCTCTGGGCATCGTACTCGCCTGCGCGTGCCGACCACGTCAAGGTGGCGCACAACCGATTCCGCTCGAATGCGCCGAGCCTTGTCACTACTTCGATTTCTTCATCTTCTTCTGCGCCTTGGTAATTGCCTTTTCGCCGATCAACAGGATCGGAGCTGCGATCGCTATCGAGGAGTATGTACCGATCAGGACGCCAAGGCCGATGGCAAAGGTGAAACCACGGATGTTCTGCCCGCCGAAGATGTACATAACCAACACGACGACGAACGTGGTGAACGACGTCATGATCGTTCGCGAGACGGTCTGGTTCACGCTGTCGTTGATTATGTTGGCGTTAATCAGTTTGCCCTTGCCTCGATTCTCACGGATACGGTCGAAGACAACAATGGTATCGTTCAACGAATATCCGATCAGCGTCAGGAAGGCCGCGATCATTGCGAGATTGATTTTGAAGTCGCCAATGAGTAGAAGTTCGCCGATCCCCTTGTTGGCGATGTACGTACATGCGGCGACCGCTCCGAGCGTAATAGCGACATCGTGCACAAGAGCCACAATCGCCGCCACGCCGTAGCGCACGTTGCCGAATCGGACCCAGACATAGGTAACGATGGCAAAGAGCGACAGGACGATCGCGATCAGGGCCCGCGTCTTTGCCTCAGCACCGATGGAAGGATCGAACTGCCGGACGCGAGGCAGTGAGGTTTCCATCTGCGTGGCGGAGAGGATCTTGGATTTCTCGTTCTCCGTGAAGCGCGTCCACTCCTCTTCGGAAAGTTCTCTCGCACCGGCCTCCGGATCCACGCTGACGTAGGCGAAAGCGTCAATCTGTGCGTTGGGATCGGTCAGCGGATCGAGTTGCGGATCAAGAAGCGTATAATCGTACCACGTCAGATCGCGCGACTCGGGCTTGAATCGCAGGTCGCTGAATCTCTTCTCCAATTCGGCGACGGTGGTATCGCGCCCCAGTTCGGTAACGATCCTGACTCCGCCCAGATAGTCGCTCAGTTCCGGATAATCCTCGATGATCTTCTCCGTAATCCTCTCGGTCGCAGCGACATTGGGCTCAAGATCCTGCTGGATTTCGAGTTTATCGCCAAAAGCACTGACGATGGCATTGTTGACGACTTCATCGACGCGGAGTTCGGATATCTCGGCGTCAGGGAATGCCGTCTCAATGACATCGCGAACCAGCGACCGATTCATCTGGCTGGTCGATATCATAAACGCGCTGGCATTGTTGGGATCCTGTTCGACCCTGAGGCCGCTGAGTCTGCCGCCGAAACGTCCTTTGTCCAGCGTATCCCTGATCTTCGCGGCCACATCGGTTGCCGCCATCTGCGTCCCTTCCGCCAGCGTAATCGTCGCACGCGTCTCATTGGTTTCGGTCGTGTTGATCTCATATTGACGATAGAGGTTTTCGCCTTCTTTTTCAGCGTAGGGTTCGCCCACACTGTACACATTGGCCGCCGCCAGGGCGGGGTTATTCACCTCCAGCCCGACCTGCTGTATCTGGTCTTCCACCTGCTGACGGGTCAGTTCGACATCCTGTTTGAGATTGATCTGCACGTTCGTGCCGCCGGTGAACTCAATGTCGTATTTGTTGTTCTTTTCGTTGTCCCGCGTGAAGAATACGAACAGTCCGCCCGCGATCAACACGGCCGAGATCGTCATGAAAACGGGTCTCAGTCGCATCCAGTCAACGGTTGGATTGTGTATGAGGGTGAGCATAGCCAGGCGATCTTTGATCAATCTTCGCGAGAGCAGCCAGTCGAAGACGATCCGCGTGACGAACAGGGCGGTAAACATACTCGATGCGATACCGAGCATCAGCACGATCGCGAAGCCCTTGATTTCTTCGGAGGCCACCCAATAGAGAATGGCGGCGGTGATGAAGGTGGTCAGGTTGGCGTCGAAGATGGTTCTAAAGGCCCGTTGATAGCCGTTGCCTATCGCGATTCTCAGCGAAGAGCCTTTCTTCTGTTCTTCGCGGATACGCTCGAAGATCAGTACGTTGGCGTCGACGCTCATACCGATGGTGAGAATAATACCTGCGATGCCGGGCAGGGTGAACGTGGCACGGACGGTCGCCATGATCGCCAGTACGAACAGGATGTTCAACACAAGTGCGACGTCCGCGATGGCTCCCGCGAACAGGTAATAGCCAAGCATCACGACCATGACTACCACCAGACCGATGAAGCCGGCGCGAATGCCCTGATTGCGGTTGTCGGCACCGATGGACGGTCCGATGGTATTTACCGAGATCGGCTGCTCGATCAGACGGGCCGGCAGCGAACCGGCGTTGAGCTTGTTCACCATGTCCTGCACTTCGGTCTGCGTGAACGAGCCGGTGATTATACCGTCGCCGAGAATTCGGGATTCAACGTTCGGCGCCGAAATGGCCACGTCGTCGAGCAGAATGCACAGAGGCCGGCCGATATTATCACCGGTAACGTCGGCGAACGGTTTTTTGCCTCGTTCGTCGAGCATGAAACCTATAGCTCTGCGGCCCATGCTGTCGCTGGTGGGTTTGGCATTCTGCAACTTCCATTTGCGGGACCCCGCGCCCTGGAGAAGTGACTCTTCGGGTTTGTTGCTCGCCAGGACATAGGTCTTTTCCCCGAACTGGGCCAGAATGGTGGGATTGCCGGATTCATCGCGTGCACGCCATTGCTGCGGGTCTTCCACTTCCTTCCAGACGTAATCGTTGTCCGATGCGTAGGTCGGGCCTTTCTCCTGGAGAGCCTGGATGTAGGCGTCGATCTGATCGGCGTCGAGTTCGCCCTGGCCGTACGTGGGAAGGATCCGAAACTCCAGAATGCCCGCACCCTTGAGCATCCGCTGCAGGTCCTTGGGATCATCGAGTCTGCCTCTAAAGGGCCTGTACGCATCATACGTTGCCACAACCCGCTCGATCTGGTCGACGCGGTTGGGGAAATTCTCTTTGAGTTCCTCGAGTGCTTCTTTGCGGCGGGAGGAACCTTCCGCCATTTCCAGTGCCAGCCGCATCTGATCGGCGGTCAGGTTCAGCCGATTCAGCGCGCGTCTGGCCTCTTCGAATTTGTCGTTGAGACCTTCGTCCGGTCTGGTCAGCGTGTCCATCACATCGGACCATTGCGAGAAGGTCTCGACATAATCATTCAGGATTTTGACTGTCTCGTTGGCATCGGCTACTTCTTCGATTCTCGCCTGTAATTCCGCATCATCGAGTTTCGCCCAGGCGACTCGGTTGCGACGGATCTGATCGACATCGAGGCCGGCCGACGATATCTCCGCTTCGGTTTCCCGAAGTTTCTCGACGAGCGTGTCTCTCTCCAGCTGCGATTGCTGGCGCCGGTCGTAGACGTCCGCGAGGTTCTCGAGTATTTCAAGCCGGTTGGGATCGCTTCTGGCAAGTTCCTGGAACTTGGCGGACCGCTTGTCTTCCGGTTCGTTGAGCCATCTGAGGACCAGGGCGCGGTTGACATTCTCATCGAGCAAATCCTGCAGCGCTTCTTCGTACGCCTGGCGTTTCTGTCTGGCTTCTGCACTGGCCAGCGGCATCTGAATTTCGAATCGTGTGTTTCCCTGAGGCCGCCAAATCAGGTTCTGGATGTTGGCCGGGTCGATTCGGCGCCGCAGAACCGTAATCATGTTCTGGGCCAGGTCCTGCTTCTCCGACTGATTGAGGTCCTGGGTATCGATCTCGTAGATGAGACTGGTGCCGCCGGCCAGATCGATGCCGGGCTTCAGTGTCTTGTTGGGCGGGTAGAGAGTCCAGACCGCTACCAGCACGAGAACGAGTGTCAAAATGATCTTCCAAGCCAGGTTCCTGTTCATGACCGATTCCTATTCATCTTGCTTATCAGGGTAAAAGCCGCGTTGCGGGACAAACCGCCGCGCCTTCGCTATGCCTTTTCTTTCGACAGATTCTTGCCGATTGCTGAAGTGACAACCTTTATTTTGGTATTGTTTGACTCGTCGATCTTCAGCGTGATCTCATCGCCTTTGACGTCCACGACGGTTCCGATAATACCGCCAATCGTGCGAACTCTGTCGTTTTTCTCCAGCGCCTGCACCATCTGCTTGTGCTGTTGCTGTTTCTTCTTCGGACCGCGAAACAGAATAAAGTACATGACCACAAACATCAGTCCGAGGAATATCCACTGGTGAGGACCGAAGGCGCTGGGGGGCCGCTTCGGGCTGTCGCCGGCTGCATTCGGGTCTGAAGGCACTTTTGTGCCGGATTCCGTGTTGTTCTCCTGCTCGACCGGTTCGGACGTGATACCAGGTGATTCCGTCTGATTGTCTGTCTGGGCTATTATCCAGATATTGTCCATCTTCTGTCCCTTTCAACAGTTACGGCGTAATCGGAATACACTATAGCGGATGACTGGAATTGTCAAATTCGAATTTGACTTTCGCAGATCAAATCCTCTTTTGGTGTTTAGAATGACCGATAGCGTGCTATTTGCTCGATGGCCCATTGCGCGAAATCACCGTTGTTGATGTGACTGTGGATGTCGGCCATGAGTCGCTGATAGAAGCGAAGGTTGTGGAGCGAGAGCAGTATAGGGCCGAGCATTTCTCCGACATTGAAGAAATGGCGGATGGCCGCCCGGCTGAAGTGCTCGCAGCAATAGCAGTCGCAGTCGGCCTCAATGGGTTCGGCCGAGGTGATGTGCCGACTGTTTCGCAGCCGCAGCGGCCCGTCGTTCGTAAAAGCGTATGCGTTGCGGCCGTTGCGCGTGGGCAGGACGCAGTCAAACATGTCCACTCCGGCGGCGACTGCGGCGATAATATCGGCCGGCATGCCCACGCCCATGAGGTATCGCGGTTTGTCCGCAGGCAACAGGGGAGTGGTGTGCTCGGTTGTCTCGATCATCGCTTCATGGCCCTCACCGACGCTGAGTCCGCCGATCGCATAGCCGTCGAAGTCCATGTCAACCAGTTCAGCGGCGCAGCGGGCCCGCAAATCCGGATCCACACCACCCTGTACGATGCCGAAAAGCATCTGCTTGTCGTTCTGATGGGCGGCTTTGCAGCGCCCGGCCCACGCAATCGTGCGGGCGACGGCCTGTTTCAGAAGGTCGGTATCGCAGGGGTGGGGTGTGCACTGGTCGAAACACATGATCACGTCGGCCCCGAGTCGGTTCTGTATTTCCGTTGCTTTTTCAGCGTTGAGGTATATGGGGGCGCCGTCGATGTGGCTGGCGAACTGGACACCCTCGTCGTCGATCTTTGTCAGGGCGGCCAGGGAGAACACCTGGTAGCCGCCGCTGTCGGTTAGTATGGGCCGCGGCCAACTCATCAGTTTGTGCAGGCCGCCGATTCGCTCGACCACATCGGTCCCCGGTCGCAGCAGCAGGTGGTAGGTGTTGGACAGTAGCATCTGTGCCCCGGTTCGTTCGATTTGTGACGGCGTGATACCCTTAACTGCGCCGAGCGTGCCGATGGGCATGAATGCGGGCGTCCGAACCCGGCCGTGAGCGGTATGGAGTATCCCGCATCGAGCCGGGCAGTGCGCGTCGCGTTGAGTGAGTTCAAAGTGTTTCATCTTGAGGAGCGTAGAGGCTTCGTATTTCGGAGTTCGGGAAGTAATGTGCGAGAATCTGCTCGGCGGTTCTGCCCAGCATTGCCATCCCCTGGGCCCCGCATTGACACATGCCGACGCCGTGGCCGAAGCCTCGCCCCGAGCGAAATCCCCAGCGGGCGCCGAGATCCGCGATCTCAAAGGCGGCGCTCTTGATCTTCATCCCGGTCGGGTCGATGGTGAGGCGGAGGTCTTCGGCACGGAGCCAGTCGGTCTGGTCGCTCGAGCCAATGAGCTCGAACTTCGTTGTCCGTGTGAAATCCTGGTAGTGACTCTGTTCGATCGGCACGATGTCAACAATCTCCTGAAGGTTCATCAGGACCGGGTACCTTTGCTGCAGCCGCATGGAGACTTCCCGCTTGCCGTATTGGGCTTCGGGCCAGTTGAACAGCTCATTTCTGGCCACATCCTCGCAGTACGGGCACGGGACGCCGGGTATGGCCTGGGTCGATTTGCCGAAGACCTTTTCGGCGTCCTCTGTGTGTCCTCCGCAGACGGAACTGTAATAGGCGGGGAATATGTCTGTTGCTCCATCGTGCGTCTCAGCCACGAGCACCTGGCCGCCGGTCTGATTTACGGCGTTCCATATCTGGGCGGATTCGGCGGCGATGCCGCGATAGACCTGGTGCGCCTGCGTCTTGCCGACGTCCCAGTGACGTCCGGCGCCGAAACGGTTTTTGATGTAGAGGCAATACGTCCTGGCGGCGATGGCCTGGGCCTGCAGAGCTTCGGATTCCCAGTAGTCGGGCATTTCGGCGCCGATAACGCCCGCCAGGTATGGTTCGAGCGGGACCCAGTTGATCGCATCGAAGGTGTTGTCGTCGGGGTCGAGGATGAGGCGCAGATTGCCTCGATAGTCCCGGCCGTTAAGCTCGAAGATGTGCGGGCCGTCGGGAAAGATGGACAACTCCGTATCCTGGAAGAGGAAGTCGCCGATCCGGATCCTGCCCTGGTGCATGCGCAGCGGTGCAGGCTCTTCGAAGGGTTCGAGGTGTATAGGTTCGGAGGTCGAGGCGACGTGGCTTACGAGCCTGGAAGTGGAGAGAATACTGAGCGTACAGTCACTGACGTCATTGAGGATGCGGACTCTGATCCAGAATGCAGGTGCGGCGTCCATCTGCGGGGTGGGCTGGACGGGTTCCCGGCGCCGGCAACCGGGAAACGCGGCGAGCAGGGCGGCTGCGAGGGTCGCGATCAATGTGCGGCGCACACGTCCGGCTCGTTTGTCCGAAGCAGCGTTGGCGGCGCGGGATGGCATGCAGCGCTCGTGTCTGTCAGTCCAGACTTCGCAGCGAAAGGCCGAGATTGTTGATAGCCTTCTGGATTTCATTGAGGCTGGTCATGCCGAAGTTCTTGCAGCCGAGCAGTTCGGCCTCCGTCTTTCGCGTCAGATCGCCGATCGTGCGGATGTCGAGCTTCTGGAGGCACTTGCGGGCACGCACGGACAGTTGCAGGTCGGTAACCGGCTTGTTGAGCAGCCCCTCGTTCTCATCGGGTTCTTCGGCTTCAGCGATGGCCTGCGACTGATCGAAGGTCTCATCATCCAGGGCCTGGCCGAGTTCAAGACCCTTCGATTCGAGTATGGTCTTGATCTCGCGGAGCGAGGTTTCGCCGAAGTTCTTGTAGGATAGCAGTTCGGTTTCGCTGATGCGGAGCAGGTCGCCGAGCGTGTGAATGTCCATCTTCTTGAGGCAGTTTCGGCTGCGCACGGACAGTTCGAAATCGGAGATCGGTGTTTCGAGGATCTGATTCTTTCGGGTCCGCTTCTTTTCCTTTTCCTCGTCGTAGAACATCGTCTTGGAGCTTTCGATGTCCTTCTGGAACAGTCGGGCGCGGGCGTGGTTGGGGTGCGATTCGAGGACGAGGTCGACGCACTGGCCGGCCCGCTCGAACTTGCCGCCGTCCTCGTAAAGAACGGCCAGGTTCAACAGGGCGTTGACATGGACGGGGCTCTGGGCGATGACCCTTTTGTAGTATTCGATAGCGGCCTCATCGTCGCCGGACAGGTCGCAGCGATAAGCCAGACGGAACATGGCATCGAGATGGTTGGCGGCCAGTTCCAGGGCGGTCGAGTAGTTGTCCACTGCGTCGCTGTACTGTCCCTGGACCTCCTGGAGGCGGGCCAGTTGATAGTGATACTCGGCGCTGACGTTCTCGAAGTTGCCGACGCTCTTGAGTTCATTCGCGGCGGCGTCGAAATCGCCGGCCCGGCGGTGCGTGGCGGCCTTTTCCAGGGCGACAAGCAGGGCATCAGCGTCGTGGGCGAGACTGTCTTCGAGTGCTTTGACGGCCTGGTCGTATTCGCCGGTCTGACGGAGCGATTTGGCAAGGTAGATGAACTTCTCTTTGGAGTCCTTGGCCTTGCTGAGTTTGTCGACGGCTTCTTCGTAACGGCCCAGGATGAAGTAGCCTATGCCGCAGCCGAGCAGGGCTTTCTGGGCGGAACTCGACGCCTGCGATTCGACCTCTTCGGCGAAGGCCAGGGTGGTGCTTTCGTTGGAATGGACTTGTTCGGCCAGTTTCTTCAGGTCGTCCAGAGACGGCAGTTCGTCGGCAAATAGAGTTTCGCATAACTGAGCGGTTGATTCCATAAGGTTCTCCCTTAGGCTGTCTGTACAATTGGCGTTCTCGACGAAACGGATTTCATACGGAAACGCGTATTATAGTGTTCGTTCTGCGTTTTGCAACAGCATTTTCGGCGGTTGCTGTTTCGAGGCATTCAGCTTGTTGATGTTTTGGGACTGGTCTGGCGTTTGGTGGTTCTTGACGGCGGATTCTGACGGTTTTGAGGGTGATTCTCCGGCGTCAACGAGGCGGCCGTGGCGTTGTTTTGGCGGGTTTTCCTCTCTGACGACCGTCCGAGCGCAGAGGGCGACTCTGTTGTCTGGTGTAAGGCTTTTGATTTCTTGACTCAGGCGGCCGAAGTCACAAGACTTCGCATATGCTCGTATTGCTTTTCTTTTACCCGGCCATAAGCCATGCCTAACATCACGATCAAAGCCAGGCCGCAGCGAACCTTCATCTTCTTGATGCCGCGGATGAAGTGTTTTTCAAAGCCGAACGATTCATCCAGACGACTATTGACTCGCTCGACGGCACTGCGTTTGTTATACATCGTTTGGACTAAGCGGCTTCGCCGCATGACAACTCGTTAGCGTTTCCGATCCTCCT
>CAZGMJ010000105.1:0-12112 GCA_964526785.1 uncultured Pirellulales bacterium | reverse complement strand
GCGGTTCCATTCTTGGGTCGAAAAATATCTCATCCACAACATTTGACACTATCTCAGGAAAGGCGCCTGATCCTTTGACTGTTAATGTCGAGCCTGCTTCACAAGCTGAATTGGAAGCTTTGAAGATCCTCTCGAGCCCAGAGGATTATATATTCCTGGAATTGGGTGAACGTGAGTATGCTGAGGAACCAGAGATAATATCTCACCTCAAGCAAGTCGTCGAGAAGTCAGGGAACACTCTCTTGGCAAAATGGGCTGCGGGTCGCCTGGGTCTTGTAGAGTTTGACAGGTTCCAATACGGGATTGTGGGGGGATTTGCAGAATTTGCTGTCAAGTACCGAGCAGGTCAAGTCAAGGATCCGGTTTATGAGCAAGCGCGCAAATATCTTACAATCGCCGAGGATCTGCCCGACGGGTTTCCGATGAAAGAGGAAGTGCTTTATCGACTTTCACAGGCAGAATACATGACAGGCAACTATAACAGGACAGAATCCTTGTTGGACGAACTGGCATTGAAGTACGCACATGGGAAATATGGCAAGCGTTCTGGCAGTGATAAGAAGGAGCTGGCGGACATCAGAAAGCAAATAGAGAGTGAACTCGCCACAATCCCTGTAGCCACTACGACCCCTTCCTGGTGGGGCTATGCCATGTGGATAGCAGGCGGCGCTGTGGCTGTTGCGACTGCATGCCTTGTTCTTGTATTGAAGAAGAAACGACAGCCTCAGAAATGAGCGAACCTCATAATACTCCCCCCAAAACCGGGTAAGGATGGAAGGACCATGACCCAGGATCAGATTGGGGGGTATTCCGGGAACACCATGCTCAATTATGGCAGAATTCTGTTTTGCTGGTCGGTTTGTGACGTTCGACCTGTTCAAGGACTGAAGAGAGTGAAGACATGTTAAGAACTCGTACGATTTCAGTTGGTGCATTGGTTGCTGTCGTTATTGGCGTGGGTGTCGTGCTCTTATACGACAGCCCCCCAAACGATGATGCTCCAGTCCCAAACCGTGCGACTGAAATGGCGCCGGAAGTCGTCATTGAGGATGATCCTTCGACTCGAAAGGAGATCAAAGACTCCGGGTTGGGCTTTCGGTCAAGCGGTACTATGACGTACTTGGACTCGGACTACTCAGAAGATACTCCTCTGATTGAGATATCGCCTCAGATTCGCAAGCTAGATGGAGTAGTAGAACCTCTCAAGGTCGCGGGTCTGAGTTTGTGGAGAGACGGATGGTCTCGCAACTATGGAGTTGAAGGCACAACACTGCGCCTGCAACTTGGCTCAGAGCAGACAGGTAGTAAGACCCTGCTATTTGGCGAAGAATACAGGGTTACTGGAATTTTCCCACTTGGAGACCATTCGGACTATGAACTCTCTGGTAATACCAGAGGAGGAATGATGAGGGTTCCGGATGAGGTTGGGGTGGGTAAGATATGCAAGGTCAACGTCGTTGTGATCGATGAGATACCGGAGAAAGAACTGCTTGCCAAGGAAGAGGCGGCGAAGAAGGAGCGCGCGCGAATAGCTGAGGAGGAGAAGTTGACGGTTACATTCAGTGAGTCTCCGGCACAGTTGTTGATTCTTCTCTACCATGACGGCGAGCGTGGGCGTGAAGCGCCGGTGAGGGAGTCCAACGCCAGAGTCGTTGAAATGAAGGGACCCAACAAGTTGGGCGGGGAACTGGCGGTTTTCAGGGCTGAGTCGGGCACAAGATGCTGGGCTTATATCGGGAATCTGCGCAAGAGGGATATAACGCTGCCGAAGGATGCGGACATTATATGTGATGAGAAAGACCTCGTTGATCTGACGATTGTGCTGCGCGATGAGGATATTGCTGAACTGGTGGAGCAGGAGGCTGTCGCGTTCTACGCGTCGTCTCAAGGCAAGCTTCCGCTGTTCGGGCTGAGGCTTCGCGATAAGCTGGCTGATACGTCGGCCGACGGCGGCAAAGAGCTGTCGGTGAAGATCAAGCCGGGGACGTACTATGCGCGCATGGGCGAACCAATGGAGATGGAGAAAGAGACCGCCGTAGGCAAAGTTACTGTCAGCGCAGAAGGCCCCAACACCTGGCAGTTGGAACTTCCCGACTGATCATGTAGATCGAGCCCGCCCGCCCCGATGCGATCTGCCGGGCCATGGCGGGCAGTAAAGATATCCAGACCACCAGAGAAGTTGTCTCATGAAAGCTGATTGACGAAGAGTCGCCGTAACGACCGTTTCGACCGGCCAGTATGCTGATGTGTGACTGACAACCCGCCGCTTCCGTTGCGGCAGGATGATCGCGTAAGGCAGTGTATTCGGGTGCCTATATGAAGATGCCAAAGAACGTTTTCGTGACAGTTGTGGTCGCCGCGGCTGTGATGTCAGTTATCATCGTTGTTGCCATCCAGAGAGGGCAACCCCCTGAGACATCCACCCGCACAGACAACCTGGTCAACGGATCATATGCAGTCGGTGAGATTGTGCCGCTGGCCGACTGCAATATTCCTGCCGATGTGCTCAAGCCAAGGCACAGCTACGAAGGTCCTGATGGCATAAAGACATTCGTACCACGCAACTACAAGCCGGGACTGCCTTTTGTGGAAATGCGCTTTCTGAGGCGAGATTTGGATGGTAACCTCGTGCCGTACGAAGTTGAAAGAGTCGGTTTATCCTCTCTCCGAGGTGCGGGGGGCAGCACAAGGGTGGGTGGAATGTCAGGTATGAGAATGGCTGTCACAGATGATGCTGTCGCATCATATCGCAACGTGAAACCGGGCAACGATTATCGCATCAGCCACTACCAGCTTGAAGGGCAGAGCTTGGCAATCCATACCGAACCGCTAATGCCTGCATTTCATGTGCCGGAGGACTTGCCTCCAAACAGCGTTTATCGCGTCAATCTCGTCATCAAGGACGAGATATTGGAGAAAGAGCTGCTTGCCAGGAAGGAAGCAGCGAAGACAAGGCGAGAGCGGATTGCGGAAGAAGAGAAGATCACTATCACTCTTGCAGAAGTTCCTTCGAGACCATTGGCCATTCTTTATCATGCGGGTAATCGCGTTCGCGAGGTCACATGGGCCGATCCAAATGAGAATGGTGTGGAGATCAGAGGCCCTAACAAACTTGGCGGTGAACTGGTAGCCTGTACGACCGAGTCCGGGCTAAGATATTGGGCGTATATCAGGAATCTGCGCAGGAGGGACATAACATTGCCGAAGGATGCGGACATTATATGTGATGAGAAAGACCTCGTTGATCTGAGGATTGTGCTGCGCGATGAGGATGTGGCTGGACAAGTGGAGCAACAGGCTATCGCGTTCTACGCGTCGTCTGAAGGGAAGCTGCCGCTGTTCGCGCTGAGGCTTCGTGACAAACTGGCTGATATGCCCGCTGATACCGCCAGGGAGCTGTCCGTGAAGATCAAGCCGGGCACATATTACGCACGCATGGGCGAACCAATGGAGAAAGAGACCGCCGTAGGCAGAGTTACTGTCAGCGCGGAAGGCCCCAACACCTGGCAGTTGGAACTTCCCGACTGATCATGTAGATCGAGCCCGGCCGCCCCGGTGCGATCGGGCGGCGACAAGCGCAAGCTCGACAGCGTTTCGCCGGGTTCCGCAAAAGCCTTTTTTTGCTGTCGAATCCGGCATAGTTCTTCCTGGAGCCTCCGAACCAGGATTCTTGTGGCGTTTCGACGACTACGTTCAAAAAGAATCGGCGGCTAACACGAGCCCGTATTTCAAACCATTCGGAGGCTCCACTCTCATCGTCTGCCTGTCGTACCCTCGCTTGCAAAGCCCTCTCCGCCCGGCCTCCATCGGCGATTACGCAGTTGACAACGCCCCCCCTGCCGCCTACATTCTAACCGGCGCAGCACATATATGATTGAACGCAGAATATTGAAAAACTGCATCATAACCGAAACCGGCGAAGCAGCCTGCATCTTCGCTGCGGCACCCGCTAACCGGCCATTCGCAGCGAGCGTGACGCAACACAGACCAACCACAAAAGGAGACGCACCATGAGACCCATCATCGCCACACTTATCACGTCCATGATTATCTTCACCCTGCCGGCACCATCGGCCCTCGCCGCCGAATCGCCGGCCGAACCGGCCTTCGACGTCCGGCTGATCTCCAACAGAGCCAACATGTGGTGGGCCCGCGCGCTGACGGATATCAACGCAGACGGCCTGCTCGACATCGCCCTGCAGGACAACAACGCCCGGGGCGGCTGGCTCGGTTACTTCGAGACCGGCCCCGATTGCAGCAACTGGAAGCAGCACATCATCGCCCGCACCGCCCCCAACAACAAGCCGTTCGCCTGTGGCGACCTGGCCGCCGCCGACATCGACAGCGACGGCGATCCGGACATCTTCGCCTTTGCCCACCCCGGCGAATGGGCCGACGGCGGCGCACCGACCACCATCTACTGGTACGAGAACCCCTCCTGGACCGCCCGCAAAATCGGCTCCGCCCCGGCCTTCGTGAAGGACGTCGAAACCGCCGACTTCAACGCCGACGGCAAACCGGACCTGGTCGCAACCACCTTCGTGCACAACTCCATGACGATCTACCGCCAGGATTCGCCCGATAAATGGACGCAGGTGCAGAACCTCACGCTGAAGAACCTCCATGAGGGCATGGACGTCGGCGACATCGACGGCGACGGCGACCCAGACATCGCGGCCAACGGCTACTGGGTCGAGAATCCCGGCGGCGACCTGACGGGCAAGTGGACCGTCCGCTCGATCGCTGAAAGGTGGCACAACCAGGACGGCGACTGGTCGCGCAACGCA
Source organism: uncultured Pirellulales bacterium (assembly GCA_964526785.1). GTDB lineage: Bacteria > Planctomycetota > Phycisphaerae > Sedimentisphaerales > Anaerobacaceae > CAZGMJ01. The sequence continues at coordinate 7,325 of CAZGMJ010000105.1, read as the reverse complement.
ACCAAGGTCTTCTGCCGCGACATCGACCGCGACGGCAAAGCCGAGGTCTTCATCTCGCACTCCGAACGCAAGGGCTACCCTGTCGCAATGTATCAGTCGAAGAACCCCAAATCCGGAAACTGGAACGAAACGGTCGTCTGCAAGGAACTGCCCGCCGCCCACACGCTGCAGGTCTTTGACTTCAACAACGACGGCTACCACGACGTCCTGACCGGCATCAACACCAATCGCGCCAAAGGTCTCGACATCGAGTCCTTCCCGGTGCACATCTTCCTCAACGACGGCAACACCGGCCGCTGGACCAGGACCACCCTCACCGAAGAAGGCATCTACAACGGACAGGCCGCGGACATCGACGGCGACGCCGACACCGACCTCATCCGCCTCTGCACGCATGACGGCATGATCTTCCAGTGCTGGCTCAACCGCACCAGCCCGCCGCACATCGGCGTCGGGGCCGACCCTGTCGAAGGAGCCGAAGTCCTCCTCGACGGCACCCGCGAAACGCTCGATTCCAAATGGACCTACTGGGAAGGCCCGCGTTTCGCCTCCTCCCTGCCGATCAAGTGGAAGCTCGTCGACGACCCCGTCGACCCCGGCACGGTCCTCATGAGCCACGACCCGGCCGCAGCGGGAGGCAAATACGGCGCCGCCGACATCGTCACCAGGAAGAAGTACCGCGACTTCCGCCTCCACATCGAGTTCCTCGTCCCCAACAAGGGCGGCAACAGCGGCGTCTACCTCCAGAATCGCTACGAGATCCAGATCCTCGACGGCGACGCCGGTAAGCACGGCATGGCCGCCGTCATCAACGAAGCCAAAGGCCCCTACCGCGCCTACAACGGCACCGGCAACTGGAACGCCTACGACATCAAATTCCGCGCCGCCCGCTTCACCGACGGCACGCTCGCCGAAAAGGCCCTCGTCACCATGTACTTCAACGGCGTCAAGGCCCACACCAACCAGCGCATCCAGAAAGTCTGGGGCGGCGCCAACTCCGGCATCGACGGCGGCAACCAGGGCGGACGAGGCATCACCGACGTCCCCGGCGGACTCAAGCTCCAGTGCGAAGGCCACGAAGTGCTCTACCGCAACGCCTGGATCAAGGAACTCGACATTGACCGGCCGGACACCGATTTCTGATCGCCGCGGAACCGCCAACACCGCACCGCCCTCTGGAAACGCGCTCATGATCGACTTCACCGCCACATACACCGACCAGTACGAACTGACCATGGCCCAGGTCTACCTCCTCACCGGCCGCCGGAACGACCGCGCCGTCTTCGACTACTTCTTCCGCAAACTCCCCTTCGACGGCGGCTACGCCATCTTCGCCGGCCTCGACACCCTGCTCGACGTCCTCGAAACCCTCCGCTTCGACCGCCGCGACCTCGCATTCCTCCGCGACCAAAACCTGGCCCCCGAGTTCATCCGGCACCTCGAATCATTCCGCTTCACCGCCACCGTCTCCGCCGCCCGCGAAGGCGACCTCGTCTTTCCGACCCGCCCCGTCCTTACCGTCGAAGGCACCCTCATCGAGGCCCAGCTCGTCGAGACCCTGCTGCTGAACATCCTCAACTTCCAGACCCTCATCGCGACCAAAGCCGCACGCATGCGTCTGGTCGCCGGCGACCGCAAGCTCGTCGACTTCGGCCTGCGCCGCGCCCAGGGCCCCGGCGGCTACTACGCCGCCCGCGCCGCCGCCGTCGGCGGATTCAACGGCACCAGCAACACCCGCGCCGGCCGCGATTTCGGCATCCCCATCTCCGGCACCATGGCCCACTCCTTCGTCCAGTGCTACGACGACGAACTAACCGCCTTTCGCGATTTCGCCGCTGGCCGACCCGACGACTGCGTCCTGCTCGTCGACACATACGACACGCTCGCCTCCGGCATGCCCAACGCCATCACCGTCGGCAAAGAGATGCACGCCCGCGGCGCCCGGCTCAAGGGTGTCCGCCTCGACAGCGGCGACCTCGCATACCTCTCCAGGCAGGCCCGCAAAATGCTCGACGACGCCGGCCTCCACTACGTCAAGATCGCCGCCTCCAACCAGTTGGACGAGCGCGTCATCAAAAGCCTCCTCGAGCAGCACGCCCCCATCGACTTCTTCGGCGTCGGCACCAGTCTCGTCATCGGCCGTCCGGACGCCGCACTCGACGGCGTATACAAGCTCGCTTTCGCCGCCGGCAGCCCCCGCATCAAGTTCTCCGAAAGCGCCGCCAAAGTCACGCTGCCGCACAAAAAGCAGGTGTACCGAACGCTCGACGCGCACGGCAACTTCAGCGGCGCTGACGTCGTCGCCCTGGCCGACGAGACCGACATCGCCGCGATGCACCACCCCTTCGACCCGCTCAAGTCCATGTCCATCCGAGGCCTGGACAAAGAGCCCCTGCTGCATAAGGTCATGGCCGACGGCAAACGCCTCTCCGAACCCCGCCCGCTCGACGATATTGCCGCATACGCCCGCCGCCGCCTCGAAAAACTGCCCGAAGAATACAAACGCTTCGACAATCCGCACGTATACAAGATAGGCCTCAGCGACCGCCTCAAAGCCGAACGCGACCGCCTGATCGAACAGCATAAACGCCAGGTGCAGTCATGATAACGCTCATCATCGTCGATTGTCAGAACGATTTCATGCCCGGCGGGCCCCTGGCCGTACCCGATGGCGACGCCGTCGTCGGCGCGGTCAACGACCTCGCGCCCCGTTTCGATCTGGTGGTGGCCACGCAGGACTGGCACCCGCGCAACCACGTCAGTTTCGCGTCGAACCACCCGGACGCCGAACCCTTCGACTCCATCGACGTCGCCGGCATCGAGCAGACCCTCTGGCCGGACCATTGCGTGCAGGGCTCGCCCGGGGCCGAATTCCACCCCGACCTCGACCTGCTGCCCGTCGAGGCCGTCTTCCGCAAGGGCATGGACCCGCAGATAGACAGCTACAGCGCCTTCTACGACAACGGTCGCCGCAAAAGCACCGGCCTGGCCGGATATCTCCGCGAAAAAAACGCCGAAGACCTCTACTTCTGCGGCCTCGCCGCCGAAATCTGCGTCGCATACACCCTCGCCGACGCGCTCAAAGAAGGCTTCAACGCAACGCTCATCGAAGACGCCACCCGGCCGCTCGACAAAGAGGCTTTCCAAAACGCCAAAGAACAACTCAAAGACAATGGCGCAACAATCACCACCGCACAAAATCTGACCTGATTCCGGCCCCGGCTGCTGTATTTTCTCGCACCTAAAGCCCATCTCTCCATCCCGCGCACACCGTCATCTCGAACCCGGCAAAGCGAAGCCGAAGAGATATCCCCTCCGACCAGAAAGCGGCGCCCACAAGTGCCGCAACCCCTGTCATCCCGGCCCCGAGCCGGGACATCAACACCCCACGGAAAAAACCGACGCGCCCCCGTCGGGCAGAAACCATGCATCCTGGCGCCTATCCTGTCATCCAATTTCAAATCTCGACTTTCCATTTTCATTTCCCCCTGTCATCCCGGCCCCCCGCCGGGACCTCAACAACCAGCGAAAACAACCGACGCGTCCCCGAAAGCCAGAACCTCGGCACGTCCCGCGCCGCCTGTCATTTCGAGCGGAGCTCGCCCCTTAGGGGCGAAGCGCAGTCGAGAAATCTGCTACCCGAACAAGCCCTTACTCACATCCCGCGAAATCCCCTCCGAACCGACATGCCTCACCGTTGCGCATAGTGCCATTTGGACCGAAGTGAGTCCCGCGCCCCCGGACCTCAACAACCCGCGAGAAGAACTGTCGCGCCCCGGAAAGCCAGAACCTCGGCACGCCCCGCGACGCCTGTCATTTCGAGCGGAGCTCGCCCCTTAGGGGCGAAGCGCAGTCGAGAAATCTGCTACCCGAACAAGCCCTTAATCACATCCCGCGAAATCCCCTCCGAACCGACATGGCCCCCTGTGTCAGTAACCCTGCACACTACCGCCGCGCTCACCTAAGACGACGCCCGGCCATCGTTCGCCTCTCTCAATTCGCCAACTCCAGCCGAATTGCATCCACGATAATAATAGAGATTATTGCTTGCCCCATGCGCGGGATTGTCGTATTCTGTAGGCATGTTGAGGAGCAGCATTATGAGGTATCCCATGAGCAATTGGGCATCCACAGGGACACAGGCAAAGGTCTGTCGGTTTCTGTTGGCCACCGGGATAGTGCCGCTGTGTCGTATTCCGAAATGATCGGAGCAGAACTCAGCAAGCGAGACAATTTGGCAGATATTCGGGAGTAATGCTATGATAAGATTCTCTTGTGCACATTGCGCGCGCCACATCACTGTCGACAAAAAGTACTGTGGCAAGAAAGGCAAATGCCCGAACTGCGGAAACGTCGTGGTCGTGCCGGATTGCTCCACCGTCATCGCTTTCAACTGTAGCAACTGTGGCCACAAGATCAATGTTCCTGCTGCGCATGCCGGCAGGAAGGGCAAATGCCCCAAGTGCGGTAACCTGCTTGTCGTCCCCTCTCAGCCGGAGAGACCGGCCAGGATCGGCAAAACCGCCACTGCCATCTGCCCTGCGTGTGGCGAGAATGTAAGCGTGCCGAAAGGTACTTCGCAAGAGCCTATTGCCTGCCCCGCATGCGGCAACTACATTGAAACCACGCCAGACCATGAAACCCCGCCCCCACCGGATCCGTATGACGATGTCTACGAAGCGGAGCAACAAGAAAACGATGAGTATGAAGAGTCCTCCGCCATCGATCGCCGCCTCATATACATCATCTCGGGAGTAGCCGCAGTTATCGCCCTGGGGTTAATCATACTGGTAACCGCGATATTGCCCTCCATAAAAAGACCATCGGAGAAGCCGCGAGATCTTCAGGCGGGACAGATAGTTCCCCACATAGGCCGGCAGTCTCAACCGACTGTATCCTCTACTCTGTCCGCAGAGTCATTTGGCAGCGAATCTCCCAACAAACCGGAACAACAGAGCAGTGTAACGGCAGAATCTACTGAGCGGGAATCGGCAATTCAAAAGCTGCTTGAAGATGCTGTTGCCAAAGAGATCCACAAGCAACAAGGGGCATTGGTCGCCCTCTACCTGGATGCCGGAAAGACCAGGAATGCAAGAGCCAGGGCGAAATATCGATTATACCGGCATCCTCGCACGGCGGGTTCTATCGGCGACAATGCCGTGCCATATGGGGTGCCGTGGACGAGATGGGAGAGGGTCGCTGAAGCTACCAAGAGGGAGATTGTTATTGATCCCGGCCCTCCCTATAAGAACTTCGAGAAAGTCGTTACTCTAAGGCCCGGCCAGGTGACTAACCTGGGCCACATAATCCTGGAGAAAGTCCAGGCCGAAGGCACGGCCTCTATTTCCGGCACCGTCACGAATGAGAATGGTGCCCCTGTGGAAGGGGTCAGAGTGTCTTCACCGAAAAGATCAGCAACGACGAATGCGAAAGGCCTCTACCGCATTGATGGATTCGGGCTTGAGGCTTTTGATCTGGTAGCCGAGAAAAGGGGTTACGTCTCAGACATCGCGGAAATTTCGATTCGAGACATGGACAAACGCCTTATCAAGCAGGATTTCGTACTTTCTTTTCCCAGACAAGTAAAATTCCACTACGCCATAAGCACCAAAGAGCAAGACAACTTTAGCGGCCCTGGCGCAACAAGCGGCACAGCGGAGTTCTTAGTGAATAGGCCGCGTTTCCGAATACCTCTCGGTCAGATTGAAGACCAGCATTTCAAGACATTTGCCGACCGGGTTGTCCCTCAGTTCTGGCTCGATGAAGGCAAGTTGACCATGCAAAGTTTTCTGCCGGTTCTCTATAAGGTTCTACCGCCGTCGTCTTCCGGGCAATTTGCAGCGATCAAGAGTGTGGGCACATTGGACCGCAATTCCCAGATGTGCCCATCGATTCAAGAGGGATGCATCGTCTTGATCGACGGTGCTGATGCTAGTGAGTATACGCTCAAGATGCTGCTCGAAGAGGCCCGGCCCATTGTCCCTCCAAAAAAGGATGCTGCACAAAGAATGGCAAACCGCCCGCCCACGCAGCCATATCGCCAGGCGATTTCTTACGATGACTTCCCACCTGACGTGCAGGAAGTCCTCGATGAGCGAATTCCCTATCTGCGATCCAATCCAGGAGCCGTCTCCATGGCGGGAAGGGTCACACTTGCCGACGGTGCGGCTATTCACGGCAGCAAAGACGTTATGCTGATCTTGCGCCATGGCATTGACAACCATCTGCGAGTGCATGAGGGCGGCTGGTTTATAACGCCCATAATTCCTCATTCGCAACATGCAGGCCCCGACAAACGTCTCGCGCTTCGAGCCTTCGGATACGATCCGGTCGATGCATCAATCACCGTCTCGCAAGGCGAAATGACCTATGTAGGTTTCGAAATGCAGAAGACCCCGCCCGAGAAGCTGGCCTGCATCAAAGGCACAGTCACAGACGACAACGGCCGGCCGCTCGAACAAGCGAGTCTGATGCTCCATTTCGCATTCGAATACCGTTACCAACCCCCTGTCCTATGGGCACATACTGGCTCGAACGGCACATACTCTTTTGAGGGCCTGGCCGGCACCGATTATCGCCTGTTTCTCACCAAACCTGCCTACGGTTCTGAATCAGTAATGATTACGGCCCCGCAAGGCCAAACGGTCGTAAAAAACGTGAAGCTCTACCGCGGACACAAAATCACGATCGATTATGTCTATCAGGCGGATGGTTCGAGCAGTTTCACCGCCGGCGATCTTCAGACAGGCGCCGTCACATGGGACGTATACGCTTCTATTGATTTCTCTACCGGGCAAGTCGAAAGGAACAGAAAGGACAAAGACCTCGAACTCCGCCAGGAAAAGGGGGTAGTGAAGTTCGTTATTTCCCGGATAAGAGGCCGGAAGGGATTCTATGATGCAGGACAAGTCTCTTTTGACTCAGTCACTGAAGCCACGCAGACGGAATATACTACAGACCCCGTGATCTGCCAGGTCGGCCACGTGTACGTAGTGCGAACCTCTGCAGAGGACAATTATGCCAAATTCATCGTGAAAAGTTGCGAGCGCTACTGAGTAAACTCAATTTCCGGCATATATTTACCGCGCAACGTCAACACCCGTCAAACAACTTCAACTTGTCCATCCTCCCCCCGCCCCTCCCGGATTTGCCTTCAATGCCAGGTATCATCCTGTACATCAACCATAGCGATGGAGCTGGCACCTATAGACGTGCCCGGCGGTTCGGCCAAACCCGTGGTGCGCAGCAACACGGTGGACGCAAAGGCAGACTCCGAGAGATGTGTACATCGAAAAGAGACTGCCGCCGCGAACACCCGGCCGACC
>CAZGMJ010000104.1:0-12843 GCA_964526785.1 uncultured Pirellulales bacterium | reverse complement strand
TTTTGCAAATCTCAGCACGATGTGTCACATAAAATCACGCTTGTATGGGGACTAGCAGACTTTCCATAGGGACTCCTTGCTCCGTTCATGTCATTCATCCAGTTGTGATGCTGCTTGATCTGTCGTGCCGCAAAAGGCCCGTATCGCGGAACTCGGGACCACGTACGGCACGCCCCCGCTGAACCCGCCATCGCCGCAAATCCCCTTCGCGTTATTCGCATCCGATCGATCATTGCGTACTCCATCGTGTCATCCAGATTACAGTTGCGCGAACATCACGAACCCATTGTAGTGCCGTATCCGGTCAAAATAAACCCCCTGCCGGTCTTGCAGCGAGCCCTGCCGCCAATGACGCTGCAATTCTGGATAGTGTCTTGATTTCGTAGCAAGCAGGGTTCGCCTCCAATCGCCCCTCTGGCGTATAGTCTCGGAAATTGCCCGCGCCGTCTGAAATTGCTGAAATCGCTGAAGAAGCAGTCGATGGACAGCCAGTCCTGAGCCTATGACGACCGGATGACCGGCAGTCTTGCTGAAGCCTGCACGACTGAGAAGCAACCATCAGCCGAGGTGCGTCGAAAAAACACCCCCGGTTCTGTGTGTCTGGCGAATCTGTGCGTCCTGGGGCCTTTCTGAGAGGCCCATTGCCGAAGTTGGCCGGCAAGATGCCTTGAAATAGCGGCCGTGTTGCTATACGATTGATTGTGTTGCGTGCAGGGGTGGACGTTGTTTCACTTTGTGGGAAATCCCCGGTGAACGGTAGGACTGTGGAATCCCGTTCTTCTTGGGATAGCTTCGTTAACAGTGTTCTATGCAGGAGTATCAAGTATGGTGCCAGATTACGTTTCACACATTAGGATGACGCGATTAACGCCGAGTCGACGGATACTGTTGATGGGAATCCTTGTCGCGTGGTCGGTCATGATGAACGTCGCGTTTTGCGGGGATGAGGCAACGAGTTTTCAGGCGGGGACACGCAAGGTCCAGGGCTGGGCGGCGCATAGGGTGAACGCGGAGAGTCCGTCTTATATTCGCGCGATGGCTCATGCGCCTGGTTACGATGATCCGGCTATCTGGCATGAGGGTATTGAAAAGACGGCTCACTACAAGCAGTCCTGGGAGGAGTCGCCCGTTCTCGTTTGGAACGTCAAAGATCTGAAGATGTCGCACAGGGCTGATCCACTCGATGCGGAGAACTGGCTGCAATATCCGGCAGGAACGGTGGTTTTCTCGCCGTCGGACGGTCAGAAGGCCTCGCACGGGCCGGACGAGAACACCGACATTGTCTTCACCAGCGGTATGCAGGCGCGCATCCGTGAGACCTTTGCATGTCGGCACTTGACAATCATGCCGGGCGCTAAGGTCAATTGCGGCAAGGTCAATGTCTACGGTAATGTGTGGATTAAGAAGGGCGGATCGTTTTGGAGGACCAGAGGCTCGTTCGGCGGCAGCACTAAGAATACGTTCGCGCGCAGCGACAACGACGCGATTGTCTTCATTCCGAACAACTATCGCATCAGCAGAGTGAAGGGCGTGAGTCTCGAATGGCTGGGGCGGTGGAAGCTCGGAGATGAGCTCCGCCTGAATTCCGGCGATTTTATCATCGGGCCGGGTGCGGTGTGGCAGCACACCGACCGACGTCATTGCGGGATCAATCCGGACGCGCGACTGATCCTGATGTCGGGCGCTACATACGAGGCTCGGGGCAATCAGTACGCCGGCACGGACATGGACATCAAAGGAGCGCTTCTGGCGGGCACGGTCGAGCGACCCTTGACGCGCGACTGCACCATCGGGCTTAGCTTCAAGGCGTGGACCGAGGCGGATGGGCAAAAAGCCTTTGATGGCTGCAAAAAGGGTGACACCGCTCTGGTGCTGCACCGCGATGCTGAAATGGCAGTGAACAGTTCGGATCCCGAAAAGGCCCGCCTCGTGTTCAGGTGGCATCGCAACCTGCCGGAAACCAGGCCGCTCGACGACGGGAAGGAGCCGGTCGAGGTTGCCACTATGCATCACGGCATTAACATGTTGCTGTTGGGCGAGCTGAAGCTCAACGGCGTTGAGTTCAATGATGTCCGCAGGGGCGGCATCATGCTTGAGGATCCCTCTGCTGTAAAGCGATGGCGGAACGTCGTAATCGGAGCACGAAACGACGGGAAGCTGTCGGATCTCATCGGCTCGCCCGACGTTTCCAATGCACGCCGTTAGATGGTCGTCGCCGCGCAAGAATCGGCTCAAAACCAGGGGGCGACATTCATGAGACAGTCACTTGTCAACAGAGCACCGCGATCTGCTTGAATCCCCCTTTCGGCTCTTGGGTGGAATGCCCGCCGGGTTTTTGCCTTGACTGCCGAAATCTCATAGTGTATACAGGGATTATCCCGGGGTTGCGCAGTTCACGCTCCTTACGGCTGTGGTCGCAAGGCATGCTGTGTAAACAATCGCATAAACAATCTGGAGGTGGGTCTTCAACCGCCAATTATAACAATTCGACTCGCCCGGTAACAATAAGGCAGCAACCTGTTGTCGGCAGAAGCGTTGCGCCGGGCGTGCGCATTTGAACCGCCGCTCGCACGCTTCCCGGCTCAACTGCACCCTGCACGATAAATAGGACCAATTGCAGACGATACAACGAAGCGGTTGCCGCACCGACCCGTCGCAGGATCGGCCGTCGGCAGCCAACACCCTTGAAAGGAGGAAACGAATGTGCAGTAGACTATCTTGCCTGGCCTGTTCCCTGTTGATGCTGGCCTGGGCGGGCGCCGTTAGCGCCGATACCATCACGTTCGACGATGGCGATCCGGCCAACAGCAACTGGACCAGCCCCCTGAACTGGAACACCGACACCGTGCCCGAACAGGGCGACAATGTCATCATCCCCGCCGGTTTGACCGCGGTGGTAACGACCGACGTCGGTCAGTATACCGGGGGCGGAGAATCGGTGGTCGTCAACGGGACCCTCCATGTCACAACCGGCCGCATCGGAATCAAGTACATCGGGCTAAGCGGTGGAACGATCGAGGTCGACTACAGCCAGGGCGCAGAACTCTGGGAATCCGGCCACGGCAACCAGCAGATTAAGACCGTAACAGACGAACCGATCATCAAGCTGTTGATGGGTGCCGGTGACCCGCCGAACGCCACCATCAAGCACGGCAGGCTCGAATCCCTCGATCTCATTGCGCTCGTGGTGGATCTCAGTGCGATGTCCGTCCCCGCAACGCCGACCAGCTATGCGCTGTTTGACACCGGCGCCAACGAGAAGACCAGAGGCGGCATTGTCGATAACCTCGCATTCAAGACCGTCGAGTTCCTCAACGATGACACCGTCAAGGCGTCCATCCGATATGAGTACAACTATTCAGGAACGGAGGACTGGGACCGCGTGTGGCTGGACGTCGAACCCGCCGTATCGCCGCTGGCCTCGGATCCCTTCCCCAGGAACAGAGAACCCGATGCCTCGCCCGACCTGATCCTCACCTAGACGCCCGGCGCGTATGTCGATGGGCCCGGCGGTTCACCCGACCATAGAATCTTCTTCAGCGAAGACTTCAACGACGTTAACGATGGCTTGGCTCCCGCACAGGTGGCTGTGCAGGACGCCGCTCGCTATCCCGCTACCGGCGCCCTTTCGCTGGATCTGGGCACAACCTACTACTGGCGGGTCGACGAAGCCAACGACATCACCGGATGGGACCTCGGCTACGTCTGGGAGTTCACGGTGCCGGAATACCTCGTCGTGGATAACTTCGAGTTGTATGGCGAAGGCAACGATCCCGGTCCGCCTCCGCCGCTCGGCAGCAGAATCTGGTACACATGGAGAGACGGCGAAGGCTGGATCACGCCGGAACCATCGAGCCCCGGCAACGGCACAGGCGCAATTGTCGACCTCAGTAACGATCCGACACGCACGGGACGTAACGCCATGACGTACTATTACGACAATGATGGCATGAACTTCTTCGGCTCGGCCGGAAAGCAGTATTATTCCGAGATGACCGCCGACACGGCCAATCTCGCCATCGGTTCCGACTGGACAAGGAAGGACGTCAAGACCATGACGCTGTACTTCTATGGCGATGTGGGCAACGACGTCAACGACACCGAGCGGATGTACGTGAAGATCAACGACGAAAAGGTCCCCTACCCCGGCGACATGAACGATCTGCAGGCCGAACAATGGCAGGAATGGAATGTTGACCTGACCGCCGTCAATACGGACCTTGCCAACGTCACGGAATTCTCCATCGGCTTCGGCCACGACAGTACGATGACGCCGGCCGGTGCAGGCACCGTGTACTTCGATGACATCAGGCTTTACCCCGCCAAGTGCATCGACAGACCGGAAATCAACATGGGCAATCTCAACGGTGATTGCGTCATCGACGCCAGGGACCTGGCCATCATGGGTCAAAACTGGCTCATCGACGGTCTGTTCCCGTAATAGACCCGCAACGTTGCGGCTTGCAGCAACGGGATGCCTCGCGCATCCGCCTGCAATGTGAATGAGCCCGAGCACTGCTCGGCATAAGCGGACAAATGCCTGTGAGGCCGTCACCGTACGGCCCGCAGGCAGTGTCCGTCTGTCGCTGCCGCTACAGGTCCGTACCGCCGCCGCTTGCCGTGGCGTAAACGGAGCAATCTGTAGTGCTTCCGCAGGCGCTAATCGCGGATTCTGATGGACCCCTCTTCTGCATATTCGCCGACGAGAATATCCCCCCTCGCCTTGCCGCCGGGATCGCTGATGTCATTGCCGACAATCTCAAGTTCTTCCGAGTCGTCGACATAGATCGCCGCATACGGCTTGATTCCATATTCCATTCCGACGCGCCACGGATCGACCCGACAGAAACCTGAGATCGTATTGTCCTGGATAATGCTGCTCTTCGAGTGAATCATGAAGACCCCGGAAGTCCCCGCATTTTCGATGCGATTCTTCTCAATAATGATGTTCCGGATGGGCCGGTTGTCCTGCTTTAAAGAACCGTAGTATTCGAGATTGACGCTCACCGCCCCGATTTTCGAATTGCCTGAATGTCGAGATCCGTATGTCCAGCCGGGTCGAATTATTGTGTTCCTGCGGAAGATGATGTTCTCGGGAATCGGCCCTTCACACCATTTGAGCGACGCCATGATCGCAATCGCCGCATTATCGACGTGGACGAATCGGTTGCCCTCGACGACCGCATGCTTCGTTTGAATCAGAAAACCCCTGGTCGTCAGGTTATGCAGAAAGTTGTCCCGGACTACCGTGCCGTAGCCGCCGTCAAAATCAGACTCAACAATATCGTACCGGCTCGCTTCGATGGGCCTGTCCAACTCGCAAACCAGCGACTCGCGTCCGGGCCAGAATTTCACATTCTTCTCCTGCCCGACAGCCTTGGCGTCGCCCTTCCACTTCCCCCCGGCCCGTGCGACACTCTGTACTTCGTATTCGCCTCGCAACTGCATCCGATCGAAATCGTAGATGCGGATGGTCGATCCTTCGAAGATATTGATGTGGTTCTTGATGGCAATAATCAGTGTATTGGCGCTGCGCTGTTGCTGAACCATCGCAAAATCGCCGTGAATATTCATGATGTCGTCGCCCGCACCGCTGAACTCACAGCCCTCAATCCGCGGCCCCTTCTGCAGCGATGTGAAATGCAGGGCATCGCCGTTAATGCTCATCAGCCGTTTGGTGCCCGGCCGCGGCACCAGCTTCGAGTTCTTTAAAACCATATTCCCCCCGCCGTTGCCCATGGCGATGCCGAACATCGGACTCGAGTACAGCCGAAGGTTGTCGAAGGTGATATCCTGGGATCCGTATATCCTGATTGCGTGGGCATGCCGCATGACAAATGCCATCCGATCGCCCGGCTCGATATTGATCGATTTGTAGTCATGTACCCCATAGACCCGCCCGTAATATCGCAGGCGGTCTTCGCCTATACTCTCAATGGAGGATATCTCACTGTGCGCAACATCATCCTTAAGGACGCCGGTTTCGGGATCAAAAAAGAACACCTTCACCGTTGGCGTACCCTGAACAGATGGATCGCTTAGAATCGCATTCATGTTCCGGAAGCCGGACTCCGTCTTGCCTTCGATGTATTTGCCCTCCGGATCGATAGCCGTGATCACAGCCTGAGAAAACGGCAGCGGATCCCAGTCGATAGTAAGATCGTGGAACGAAATGTTCCTGCAATTCTCAATTCGAATAGCGGTCATGTAGTCTTCGAACCAGAATTGTGCGCCGTTGCCATGTATCGTTAGATCGTCAACGTCTCTGATGGAAATAAAGACCCGGCCGGAGCCCTCCAGATGTGAGGCACTGAATCGGTAGTGTCCCTTGTCCAGTTCTATCTCATGCGCCCCGTGCTCGACCGCTTCGGACAGCATCTCCAGAAACTCCGCCGCATTTTCCCGCTGTCGCTGCTTCGTCTGCTCCCCCCACCCATCGATTTGAGCACCATATATGTACCGGCCTCTACCATAGACCATTTGGTCGTTCGTCCCGGCCTCCGCCTGACCCGGATATCCATAGGACAGAACGAACAGAATCAGTAACGCATAGGACTTCGAGAAATGTGAAAACCTGTCAGTTTGCTTCATAGCTGCGACTCCTGAGCATGATGCCGTCAACATCACCGACTACATGTTTGCCAATTCACAGCACCGACAAACGATGCCGGCCGCCACAAACCAACAGTATATGCCCGCTCGGCCGTATCACAAGCCCTCGCCTCCGCTCGCAGTCGGATCTATATCGCCCTCGTCGCAACCGGCTTTCTAATCTGTCAATACGGCAAACCTGCCCCTGCCCAGCCGGTTTCCCCATAGCCTTTGGACCGGCAGACTGCCACGTCGAGCAGCATACCGTTACCAGTAACAGTGCAGCCCTGTACTTTCGCAAGGACCTGCATCACGGTCGCCACGAGGTCCCAATCTCATGCTTGACATATCGTCGGCCTTTGGCTATCGTTCCGGTCATATGCAGGCGATATGAGTTGGCCCGTGGCATCGACCGGACGCCTGACGCTCTGTGTCAAATCGAGAGATCTTTCCCTTTTCTGGAGGTTATCATGACTGCAAACCATCCGACCCTGAAGTGTGCATGCTGCCGTCTCAATCGACGCCAATTCCTCGCCGGCTGTGCCGCTTGTGCGGGCCTCTCGACAATGCCCGCGACCATACGCGCCGCCGGCAACAGCCGCAAGCTGCGCCTCCGCATCATCTATTCACTGCATGCCCCCATGCAGCCGGGTCCCGACTGGCCCAACGTCGGCTTCGATTTCCGCCCGGTCATGAGCCGAATCAACGGGCAGCTTGCCGACAACTGCCCGCAATTCGAGTTCGTCTCGTCCATGGCCAAAAGCCCGGAGCAGGCTAAATCCATCCTGGAAGAGGATAAATCCGGCGCCGTCGACGGCTACATTGTCTATCAGATGAACTGCTGGAACAGGGTGGTTCAGACAATTGCCACATCGGGCAAACCCGTTCTCTACGCTGACTTCCAGTACGCCGGCAGCGGCGGCTTCCTTGTCTACACGGCAGGCTTCCTGCGCAGCGACGCACAGAACGTCGGCTTCGTCGCCTCATCGAACATGGACGACGTGATAGCGGCCGTCAAATGCTTCGACGTTGTCGCCAGGGGCGCCTCACCCGCCGATTTCGTCGCGGCCACGACGCAAACCCGCATCAACCGCACCAGCAAGCCGGGCCACACCGGATGCCGGGAGGATAAGCTGCGAACCATCTCACCTCAAGAATGCATAGCACGACTCAAGCAGGCCAGGATCCTGGCCGTGCGGGACCAGAATTCCGGCCCCGCCGAGCCGATTTTTGGCATCCCCATGGAGCGAGTTTCGTTCGCAGAGGTCAACGAAGCCTGGAAGAACGCCGACAAGGACCAGGCCCGCGAGATCGCCGACCGCTGGAAGAACAACGCCAACGGTGTGATCCAGGTCTCGCGTGAAACGCTCGACAACTCCGCCGCCATGTATCTGGGCATGAAGGCTGTGCTCAAGGAGCACAAGGCCAACGCCATCACGATCAACTGCCTCGGGGGCTTCTATGGCGGTCATATTCATGCCTACCCCTGCCTGGGCTTCCATCAACTGGTCAACGACGGCCTCGTCGGAGCCTGCGAGTGCGACATCCGTTCGACGGCGACAATGCTGATGATCAATACGCTGACCAACGGCCGGCCCGGGTTCATTTCCGATCCGGTCATCGACACGGCCAAGGGCGAGATTATCTACGCGCATTGTGTCGCTCCCAACCGCATGTTCGGCCCTGACGGTCCGACCAATCCCTATACGATCATGACGCACTCCGAAGACCGCCAGGGCGCATCGGTACGTTCGATCCTGCCGCTCGGCTACATGACGACCACGCTCGATATCAAGCAGCCGACCAGGGAGATCATCTTCCACCAGGGCAAGGCCGTGGAGAACGATCCGGATGATCGAGCCTGTCGAACGAAACTCGGCGTTGTGCCCGTCGGCGACATGGAAAAGCTCTTCTCCATGTGGGACCAGTGGGGCTGGCACCGGGTGACCATGTATGGCGATATCAAAGAGCCCGTCTTCGCACTGGCCGACGCGATGGGCTGGAAAGTCGTCGAAGAGACATAGCGGTTTTCCAGTTCTCGGTTCCGCCGCCGTCTTCTGTGGAGCAGCATCGATTGACTCCGGACAGCGGTTAATTTGCATAATTGGGGTTGGACCGGCGTCCGGCAGACCTGTTCGGGCCATCGGCGCGGCAAATACTCCCGCCCAGGGACGTGCGCTGGTGCGCGCCTGTCGTCGATCTACAAATAATTGCAACTCCTGAACCTTTGCGCACTGCTGCAACTGACTCCATTGGGATGACTTTCGACAGGGCTTCGCGCCTACGCGGGCGATGGCGATCTCACCGGCTTATGCGATGCCGGTTTGACGTTATTGTGTCATCACAAACACACACCGAACCGCTAAAACTGACGGGGACACTTGTGCGTTATCGCCTTTGGCTAACGTATGTGCCCCCGTCCAGTCTCAAGAGAGAGCATGTTTTCATCGTTTAAGCATGGCGGCGTGCAGTTCGGCCTCTCATTCACCACTACCTTGCACGCACTGGTCGTCCCTGCACGAAGCATCAAAACCGAACTGCACTACCGCCGCCACAAAACCGCCATAAGTGAACCAAGACCGTTCGTTTCGGTACATGCCGTCGCCTCGCACAGGGTGACTATTGTTTAACCGCCGCGTCGCTACGCCGCGGATTAATGTTCATGGCTGTCCGGCCATTCGGTTCGGCTGTACGCAATTGCGGGACTCCAGAAGCCCGTCTGGGTGGATTGCCATTCCACGCGACTGCCCTCGCTTGCATATTCCTCGCTGCAGCCGACTGCCAATGCCGCAACGCACAACAGAGCTATTACCAGTAGTATCCTTACAGCGTTCATGGTTGCTCTCCTTCAACTGTGTGAGGCTTTCAACCTCGGTCCATATTCTCATTCTGCCGATCTCTCCGCCCCCCCAATGCTGCGCCTTGCGGTTACCGGCACACCCAAAGTAAGACTCTATTAGTCTTATATTATTCGAAAATAAAAAGAGCCAACACTCTTGTTTTAATCTACGGTCGATTGGCGTCATCTTGTTCTATGAAAAAACCTTTTTTCGGGCAAATGCAGGAATTCCCTTATGCCTTTCGGCGCACAGGGCAATCCCAATGACCGTTTTTGTGCGTATTGAGTTGTAAGCCGGACCATGCCGGCACCCGGCCGCCCCTCTTTGGGAGGTACGTGCGCAGGGCGGTCGTCAGCGGAGGAGTCGCTTGACGATGGCGCCAACGTCCGTATTGTCGATATATCTGCCGCGGACGGGATCCTTATGGTCTGCGGCGCGTTTGAAGAGATTGGCACCGCGGCCTTTGGCGTAGAATGGGATGAGCGAGTTGGTGTGCCCGCCGCTGTGCCACTGCATCTCAGGCTGGACGCCCGCACCGGGGCTCTTGACATCGTTCCAAACGGGTTCTCCATTTACGGTACCCGAGCCGGGCCCCGTCATATAACCCGTTTCATGGTCGCCGGTTACGATCAGAAGCGTATCCCGCCAGTTGCTGTTGACCGCGACCCAGCGGAGTACGGCATCGACAGCCCGGTTGAAGGCTACTTCCTCTTCGACGACCCGGCCGGACTGATTGGAGTGACCGGCCCAGTCAACCGCCCCGCCTTCGACCATCAGGAAAAAGCCGTTGGGGTCTTCATCGAGGACATTGATCGCAGCGCGGGTCATTTCCGCCAGTGTTGGAGCGTTTTCGACAAAGGGGACTTCAAACGGTCCGACTTTGGTGTCGCCCTTGCGCTTCTGCTGCAGAGTTCTGTTGCGTTTCGGTATGCCGAGGACCCGTTTCGGCGCAGGCCCAGCCATCAGGGCGGCGAATTCCTCGCGGTCGAAGACGACGGTCCACGTATCCGGCTGCCCGTCTCCATCGGCGTCGGCGCCTTTGGCCTTGCCATCGCTCAGGTCTTCCCACGCCTTTTTGCCGCCGACATACTGATATCCCTGCGAGTCTTCCCGGCCACTGTCGTTGTACAGCGGGTGCCCACAGCCCATTATCACATCGAGGGTGCTGCCATAGATCATTTTCCTGGCGATTTGCTCATAATCGTTGCGCGAAGGGTGGTGCACTGAGAAGGCCGCAGGTGTGGCGTGAGCGAACTGGACAGAGGTGATTACGCCGGTGGCTCTGCCAGCCGCCTCCGCTACTTCCACCGCATTGGTGAGGGTGCTTCTATCCACGTCCACGCCTATGGCGCCGTTATACGTTTTGGTGCCCGTGGCAAGTGCGGTGCCTGAAGCGGCCGAATCGGTCGCACCGTTTGATACGTAGTCGAACGAGTCCCATGCCATTCGCGGATCGTAGCCCTGGCCGAAGGCGTAGGTACTCATGGCGAGGACGACAGGGAAGGACTCGTAAGCCTGCGTGCCGGTGCGGCCGTACTCGTACAGGCTGGCGGCGTCCACATGGTTGTAGCCACAGCCATCTGAGATCATGACGATCACGTTCTTCGGCCCGGCGTGCGCCGTTGCCCCAAAGGCCAGAAGTACAATTACACAGGCAACGGCGAGTACTATACGTTGAGTTGCGATTCGATAATGCGTTCTCGATTTCAAGCTATTCACGTACTTGCTCCTTGAGTATATGTCCTGTTTCCGGCAAAGCGTGCGTCCACGCTGCGGCCGTCCGACACCGCCGGGTTGACCATTATGCCGGCGAAGGTGACGCCGTCAAGGGCCAACCACTCTCGACCGACTGCACTTATCCATCGAACATGCGAGAGCCCGCGACCTATCTAATCAACCATACGCAGATAATACAGGCCATGTTGGCCGGCAGGTCCGTTAAAATCGCGTTTATTTGGCTTTGTTTTTTTTGCTTTGCTGCCGCGCGGGCACATTTTGAGCGGGTCTGCGCGGCCCGACGAGCCGACGCGCATGTCGCCTATTTTCACATTGGCTCTGTTTTGCATACGGTTGTTCCGCCCGCGTGTGCACGTGTTATTTGGGTTTCTGACCGAGGCGGACTGGGGGCCAGTCGGGCTATTTTGGCTGTAAGTCCATGTTTTGAAAACTGTTGCATACATTTTACCCATTTCCTCATTGGGTTTCCCCCACCGGCGGATCTTCGATGTTTTTTCGGATAAGGGGCCAATGGGTCGGCGTAGCAAGGCACTGAGGCATCAAGGGGTTGATGCCCGGTTGCATCTTGCCTATATTGATATTGGCTTCGTTTTTTCGAAAAGGGATCAAGGCATCGGGGCATCGAGGCACCGAGGGAAGGCAGGCGCCTGAGGATGTCGCGGATGGAAGATGGGTAAGTGTGTGCGGGTTCCGACGTTTGTCTATCTTGAGATTGGGTTTGTTTTTCATATTTGTCCAGCCGAAAGGGAGCTCCCTCGACTCGTTCCACTCGCTCGGGACGACACCCGAGTCGATGTTGAAGGGTGTCGATTGGGTTTGTTTTTTCGAAAAGGGGTCGAGGGATCGGCGTAGCAAGGCACTGGGGCAGCAAGGGAAGGCGAACGCCGGGCGACAACGCGGATGGAAGATGGGTAATGTTTCGCGGGCACGGCAACTTCTCCATTTTGCTTTTGGGTTTGTTCTTTCGAAAAAGGTATTGCGGCACTGACGGGATCGCCGATGGATGTTCGGCCACAGAGTACGCAGAGAATGAGTTCGGTTGGCCGGGTGTCCGCTGTGATGGCATATCACGCTTGCGGGCTAACCGGTGCGGGTATTGGGCGGGCATTGCTGATCCTCCAACGGCTGCATAAAACCCTTTCGGTGTAGTTAGATGACTACAATACATATAGACGTTTGCCGGGGGTGAAATGTTCGAGAGAAAATCAAAGATTAGAAAGTAAAATGCAAAGTTGAGGAATCCCGGCGGGCCGGGATGGCTTTTTGAAATGGGGGTGGACAGGATTGACACGATGAACAGGATTACGGAAGTTGGTATGCGGTGGAGGTCGGTCGGCCATGTGTTGGGCGTGCGCGGTACCCGTTTCGACGCAAGCGTCTGCACGGTCCCGCTGTCGCCAACACCGTGTTGCTGCGCACCACGGATTGGCCGACCTGTCGGGGCGCGTCTATAGGTGGCGGCTCGCTATAGTCGATTTACAGGATAATGTCCGGCTTTAGATGTCGTGAATGAATACGCGGGCTCGTGTTGATGTCGCGGCGGATGCAAGAAGCGAGAAACGAATACGAAATGATTGAATGATCGAAATGTGCGCGGCCAGGGGCCGCGATAGGGGTGTTTTTTTGACAGGATTGACACGATGAACACGATTACGAAAGTTGGTATGCGGTGGAG
>CAZGMJ010000103.1:0-12928 GCA_964526785.1 uncultured Pirellulales bacterium | reverse complement strand
CAACATTCACGGCCTGTGGGAATCCAGCAAGGAACTGAAGGTCAGTTGAGGCTGATTCATCAGATCAATCGGCCGGACTGTTCGTTTTGGTGTCCAGACCAACTTGGGATTTCGTCTGGACATAAATCGACGGAGCGACACGCCGTAGCGGCCGAAGGCCGCAGTTCCATCTCTGCTCATCGTGCGCAGGGCAGCACACGCGGCTTGAATGCGGGGTTCCTGCCCGCCTCTGCGCGGCCATCTGTTTTCCGTTGCATGTACTCAGTCCACCATCTACAATAAAGACGGTACAAACAACTGGCATTTCATCTTCTTCGCCGGGGTGATATAAGAATGGACCATCAAGGGAGCTATCTGAAATGAGCATTCGCGTTCTACTTGCCGACGACCACACGATTGTTCGCCATGGCCTGAGCGGGTCGATCCAGCAGGAAGAGGATATGGAAGTTGTCGGACAGACCGACAACGGGCGGGCTACAGTGGATATGGCAAACGAACTTATGCCCGATGTCGTGCTCATGGATATCAGCATGCCCGAC
The DNA here is from genome assembly GCA_964526785.1 of uncultured Pirellulales bacterium. Taxonomy (GTDB): domain Bacteria; phylum Planctomycetota; class Phycisphaerae; order Sedimentisphaerales; family Anaerobacaceae; genus CAZGMJ01. Next base: position 12,389 of record CAZGMJ010000103.1, on the reverse strand, counting down.
CTCAACGGGATCGAGGCGACGCGAGAAATCCTGCGGGACTGTCCGGAGACGAAGATCATCGGGCTGTCGATGCACTCGACGAGGAAGTTCGTGACTGAGATGTTTCGTGCCGGCGCTGTCGGCTATCTGCTCAAGGAATGCGAGTACGAAGAACTCTCGCGGGCAATCCATACGGTGATGGATGGAAAGACGTATGTCAGCCCGTCTGTCAGCGGCGTTGTCCTGGAAGACCTTGTCCACAGCGATCCGCAGGAGCAGTCAACTGCGTTTTCCACGCTGACCCGACGTGAACGGGAAGTCCTCCAACTGCTCGCGGAAGGCAAGACGACCAAACAGATAGGCCTTGAACTGCACATCAGTCCTAAGACCGTCGAGGCTCACAGGCTGCGGGTCATGAACAAGCTCGAGATCGACAATGTCGCTCAGTTGACCAAATACGCCATTCAGGAAGGGCTTACGGCTCCCGAGCCGTAGCAGTTACTGCCAGTTCGGCAATGCAACACTTTTCGGATTTCTTCATACGTTACTCGCAGAAGGCCGCAGTTGCCCTGAACGCGCTATGCCCACATTGGACTCATCGGGTTTCGGCTGCGCCGCCGGGGTGCCGGGGGCCGATTGGATCGTGCAACACTGCATTACCATCGACGATGTGACCGACATAGACGCCGCCGTCGCTGCGGGCGGGGACCGTTATGCGTCCCATGCGAGGCACGCCGACGGCAACCTCGCGATCGCGGCCATCTGCGGCCCATGCCGTGACGAGCCATTTGTCGCGCGTTCTCAGCTTTCGAACCAGAACGCGAGCATCTGCATCGCCTGTCGGAAACTCATACGCAGGCTGGTCTTTCGACCAGATATGCCGTCCGGGTCCGCTTAACAAGTCTCCCTGGCGCAGAAAACGCTCCAGGTGCGAGAACAGAGCGTGCACGCGGGCAAAGGTCGCCATCTGCACGAGCCAGTGCGGCGGGTCGTCGGCGGGAAACTCGGCGCCGAATCCTCCTTTCGGATACGCATAGTAACCCGCATTACCTCCGATCATTCCGGCCGTGTACATGCACTTGAGGAAGCCCTCATAGAGACGCATGTCGCCGAATCCGCCGTCCGGTTCCTTGACATCTTTCCGCGGCCAGCCCGCACACAACCAGTCGTAGCAAAGCGGCATGCCGTTGGCGATTTCAAACCCGCGCGCGTTCAGGGCCTGGGTCAGCATGTCGTTATCGCCCGTCCAGCCCGAATTGAAATGTCGATAGTAATGTTCGCTGCTGGGCAGATCGGAAACAGGCTTCATCCACTGATATCCGTACATCCAGTTGCGCCAATCGGCCGTCCGGTTGCGATGCGTACCACCCGTAGTTGGGTAGTAGATGTATAGTTGCCGCTCGGGAACCACCGCCCGGACCGCCTGAGCGATCAGGAGTTCGCTTTGTGCCTTGGAGGCCGAGATAAAGTCGTACCATGGCGTCGCTCCCTTCGCTGCGAGCACTGCGGGGTCCTGTTGCCATGCCTTCTTATGAAAGCCGAGCACGCCGATAGCGTACTCGCCGCCATTGAGGACGATGGCAATCGGACATTTCTGTCGTATCCGTCGAATCGGCTCGGCTCGCAATCGCCCCGCCCCGCGCCATACGCTCTCGGGAGCAGTTGGACTGTACACCGTTTTCATTCCGGGCTCGCGCTGCGCGGTTCCGAGCGACTCGCCTTTGCCATTGAGCAATTCGCCGGCGGCATTGCGCGTCCAGGTTGCCGGGGCAACATCCTCAGGAAGATCGCGCGTACAAATCACGCACAATTGGTAGCGATCGGGATTCCCGGCAGCCAGCGCGATGCACTTTGCTCCGTCCGATGTCGGATCGGTAAGCGCCTTGTCCACGGCACGGTCTCCGGCATATCCGCCGAATTCCAGCGCATAGCCCCAGTGCTCGGCAAGTTCCACCCGCGCATCGAAGGGCAGCGTCCAGCCGAAGCGCGTCAACGGCGGCAGCGTGTGGCCCTCCCGAAAGTCAGGTTTGTCGAGCGATTGCAGGTATTCTGCGGGCGTCATCCCGAACACGGCCGTGCATAGAGACAACAGCACGAGCACTGAGAGTGGAACGGTTTGGCCTTTGCACAGCGGGAACATGGAACCTCCTTCGAAAGCGCCGGGCCGGATTACGGCGGCGCATCGTTGCGTATTCGCCCTCGTCCGAGACGCTGGGCCATTTCCTGGATCACATCATCGATCGGGCCGGTACCCTGCGGATTCTGAACGGAGATGCACTCCAGAATGGGAATGCAACGCACGCGTTTCCTGCCGAGAACGATGGAGAGAAACTCCAGCAACACCTTTCTCACTTCATCTTTGAGTTCGTCGGCCTCTTTGCTATCGATCTTGTCACGCTTATTGAGGATCACGGCGATATCGTTGAGCTTTTTGTCCGCATACGACCCCTTGCGCAGAATCGTGTCGAGCCTGTCACAGAAGAGGCGCAGCCATTTGAGCATCGCGGCCCTGCGCTTGCTACAGTCCACCATGACAACCACCAGATGCGGCTTGCGCCGTCCCACGAGATTGGCGTGCTGCACCGGTCCGGTCTGGCCCGGCGTATCCACCGCCCGGCGGACCCGCATGTTGAGCTTGACGCCCTGGCCTATCTCGACGGCGAAAGCGGGCGACTTATGCACGTGATACGTCATCTGCCGTTCCCCCTCCTGGTCCAGTACGCCCAATCGCAGATACTCGGCGAACTTCGTTTTGCCCGCACTGCTCGGACCGACCACAAGGATCTCCTTGCCCCGTGCATATGCAATCAGCCGCGATATCCCGCGAGGGATCGGTCGCGACGTGCTGCCCTCAAATCCATTTGTGCGGTCTTCAGCGTCCATTCTTCTTTCTCTAACGAGTATGTCGGGCAAACACGGCCGTGCCGATCCGTCACTGTTATCATGCAGGACAGGCCGGTCAGTTTGTCGTACCATCATTGCCCCGATTGTACCGTCTTTCGGGCACGAGTATGAGGAGAAAATGCGGCGGAATCTCCATCGTTCCGGCGTCTGTCCCGTGTTCTGCGGCTGCATTTTGTCGCCGCGACACGCACGCCGACTGAAACGTCCGGAAATCGCGGAGGTTATGAATTGTGCGGGCCTGTATTGCGAAGGTGGAGCGCTTCGTGTATCGTTGTATCCGATGGCCGGAACACAACAACATCTGCAGCAACTCTAACGGAGCATTTCATGCAAACCGGCAGGAACCACACCGAAAGACAATTTGCGTTGATCGCCCCGGCGGTTCTTCTGTTGATCTCAAGCCTTTCAGGGGTTTTGGCGGCAGGCACCGACAATCCCGTCCCATGGCCGCGAATGTATAAGATCAAGCCCTCGGAGAGGGCCCGACTGACGGACGCCGATGTGGTCGGACCCGATGGAATTGTATATCCCAACTGGACGCGATGCGGTGTTCAGGGCGGAATACCGAACGTACGGGCCGTTGCGAAGATTGAGGATTTCGGCGGCAAAGCGAACGATAGCGTCGACGACTCAGAGGCCCTTGCAAAGGCCTGCGCGGCGGTCGGCAGAACCGGCGGTGCAGTCCTGCTGGGCGAGGGTACATACCATCTCGACAGGCCCGTTACCATATACGAAAGCGGCACGGTCATTCGCGGCAGGGGTCCGGAGAGAACCCGGCTCATATTCACATATGCGATCCGGTCGCCGGGCGTTGCTTTCTATCACCCACGTTCAGGCGGCAGAATCGGACCGGAGACCCGTATAGAGTTGCATGCCGCACCGGCAGGCCTGAGCAAGATGACCGTATGGGTCGATGATCAACAGGTCGGTCAGTGGGACCGCAGCAAGCATTCCGGCAACACGTTTTCGTTTGCGATTCGCGGCAGGGCCGTAACAGGCAAGGTCTCGAACGGCCGGCACACACTCAGAGGCGTGGCCGAGTACAAGGACGGCGCAAAGCGATCGGCGGAAATCCCCGTCATCGTCGATGAATCCTACCAGGACAGATCGAGAGTATCCGATTCCCGGGCCGCAATTATGTTCGCAGGCAGGGGAACGACGGGCAGGAAGTTGATGCTGGCCAAAGACGGCAAACGAGGCGACACCGTCCTGCATCTGCAGAACACGAACGGGCTGAAGGTCGGCGATTGTCTCTATATCGACGGCCCTGCCACGCAGCGATGGAAGAAGCTCACCAGAAACGCCTGCAAGTGGGGACTCTATCGCAACTACGAAGCCGTTATCACCGCCATCGACGGCAGGACAATCGAAATCAACCAGCCGCTGCGAATCGAGTTCCCGATCATCGACGGCTCCTGTGTTCAGAAGGTCGAGCCCATCCGGCACTGCGGGGTGGAGGACCTTTACATCGAACAAACCGAGAACCTCTGGATCAGTACCGTTCTGTTCTACCATGGGTGGAACTGCTGGGCCAGGAATGTCACTGTGAAGAAGTGCGGTAGATTTCCTATATACGGTTCGATGGCGAAGTGGTGCGAGATACGTGATTGCGTTTTCGACGACGCGTGGTTCAAAGGCGGGGGCGGCACGGCCTACGCCGGCTGGGACCGCTGCTGGGACTGCCTGATGGAGAACGTCGAAACCTTTAAAATGCGTCACGGCCCCCTCTTTCAGTGGGCCGCCAGCGGCTGTGTCATACGCAAGAGCACTTTTCACGACAGCGACGGCCAGTGGCATGCGGGTTGGACGAACGAGAACCTGATCGAACAGTGTGTCATCGAGTCGGTGCGAGGACACGGCGGATACGGCTACGGCATGTGGGCCTCACCGCCGGAAGACACCGCTCACGGACCGAACGGTCCTCGCAACGTCGTCTACAACTGCCGGGTCAGCTCGCCCAGAGCGGGTTTGTGGATGGGCGGCATGAATGAAAACTGGCTGATCCTTCACAACCGCTTCGTCGTCGGCAGCGGTCCGGGCGTCTTTGCAAAGACCGTCAGCTTCGATCACATCATCAAAGGAAATGCGTTCGTGCTCAAGGACAGCGACTCGCCGATGATTCAACTTGCGACCGCCGACTGCGTGGGCATCGAGGTTACAGATAACGTGCTGGCCGGAGGCAGCGGACGTTTCGTCTCAGGCAGGGCCGATGCGGCCGTCTTGCGCAATAACCGCGTCGTCCCCGCATCGCAGGCAGAGGCCCCGCAACCGGCGGTGCCGTCCATATACCAATGGCAGCAAGAGCATGTTCAGTCCCGCTGAATTCTTGTGTGAACCGCGCCGAGAGCGAGCGTGAAGTTGTGCCTGGACACTGATCGAATCGATACCAGGATGCGCAGGCCATCTTGGGCCCGCAAGCTACAGATAATGGGTCCATTCGTCGATTTCCTGCGGACGGAGCTTGCGGGTCATCCGCCACCGGCCGCGCTGTCTGATAAAGGCCGCACCGTTCGGACAGAGCACCCGCATACCTCTTCCGTCAGCACGCTTGCCGGCTGGTCCATGATTATCAGATTCACCGGATTGTCGATATAGGGAAGTCCCTGACCGTTCCATCGCTCGAACGATACCCGACGGTCAATATCCAGCGATCTGGCATGCCGGCGGGGTTCCTCAATTATGTGCGGGCCGCCTATTCGCGTTTCTGGAAGTGGTAGAGAAGTGCCCGACCGGCCGCGGCGTCGAATGTGAATTCTTCTGTTGCATCCTGCTGCAGAACTTCGCGGCTTTTCGACAAGGGCGCGTACATCGTGACGCTCCACTCGCCCGACGGCAATGCTGCTCGAATGTGCTTGCGTGCCTCGGTCGTACCCAGTATGTAATCGTGGCCCGACCATTCCATCGCTCGAAAATCATCGTGCACATTGGAAAATATGCTCGTCTTCCCGCCGTTTCGTTTTGGCGGATCGGCGGGCTGCATCTTCCAGAAGGGTATATGCGCATCGATCTGCTCGCGCAGCCATTTAAGGTTGTCCGCTGAGCGGTGCTCGCGCGCCTTGAAATTGCCCCAGAAATAGTGGCCTTCTTTGCCGGCGGGTTTGTGGCCCGTCGTTCCGTAGCCGCCGCCCAGAAAAGCCCCGACGTGCGCCTCGATCACGTCCGCCTCGCTCCAGCCGTCGCCTTTGCCTTCGTAGGCAAGCTCGTCGTTGATAACGGGAACGCGCCCGCCGATATGGTAATTGCGGGCGATCCAGTCGGCTGCGGCCGTAAGCTGCTTGAGCTTCTTTTGAATAATCACATGGTCATGCCAACGGCCGGCGTTCAGCGCCTTATGCCAGTCCCGCGGCCTGGCGTGGATGCTCATCGGAGTCGGGTACGGCAGAAAGCCGCGCATCGCAGTACCGAACCTGACGATCTCTGTGGTACTGTAACTCGGCTTCTTGATGTCGAATTCATTGCACAGGCAAAACCAGACGTTCGGGTAGCTGCCGTAGCGCGCCGCCATATACTTCAGCAAAGGTGCAGGATCTTCGTTGTTCCTGCCCGCCTGCAAAACGGATCGCGATTCGTACGTATCGGGGCCGCACAGAATGATATCTGCAATCAGGTCGCGATCCCATGCGGTTTGCACGGCAAGATCGACGCGCTGGCGGAACCATTCGGGATTGGGCCGATGGCTGTAGTTGCCGTCGTCGGTCGGTTGGCCCTTGTCATTTAGAAACGGTTTGACCTCCGGGTGTACGTAGCGGTCGCCCGTGATGCCAAAGCGTATCTTTGCAAAATATCTGCTCGTGTGGACGACGTCATCGCGTATATTGCCGCCCGTCGGGCCGTCCTTGCCGTACTCGGAGAGGAACGAATACAACGTGTCGCCGTAGATGTACGGATGTGAGCCGTCCGACCGCATGTACCAGCGGTTCTGCGTCCGGGGATCGGGCAGCCAGAAACCGGGATGGTCGGACGCGACGCATCGTATGGCGCAGCCTTCGTTTTGTCCTTCAAGATCGCTCTTGTTCGATTTGGTCCGAGCCAGCATCCACAGACCCTCCTCCACGGGGCAGAATCGCACCTTGTAGACGCCGCCCGCAGCACCGCCCCGGCCGTCGCCATCCCAGAATCCGTGGATCGTGACTTGCGTGCCTGTTTGTTCGTGCTTCCAGACGGTTGACAGATCCACGTCTCTGGCCGGGGTGTCTTTCGCGGTCATATGCGGCCCCTGGAACGATACCTCGTGAACGCTGTATCGCGGGACCTCCACTGGTTCGGCATGGAGCGAGATACCTGCCGCAGGAGTCAGCACTACAATCAGGCAAAGAACGGAAACGCGTCGCATCGTTGTGTCTCCTTAATTTCGAAAATACAAACTGCATGCGGTACACAGGAGATTGTATACAATGTTCTTGACGCCACAAGCACATCCTGCAAATACTCTCCTTATCTTAACGATCGGCTGCAATACGCCTTTGAGCATTACATCGGATGCCAGTGGGCTATGTCGCTCGCAGTCCGCAGGAGAGGTACGCTGTAAAAGGAGCAGGACAATGCTTGTTCGTACGACCATGAAAAATCTCGTTTTGATACTTTTCGCTTCATCCTGTCTCGTTGCCCCCGGCCGCATCAGCAGCCCGGTACACGCCGGTCAGGACCGAACAACAACCCTGTGGTCGACCGTGGACTGGTTCGTGAACAACGAGCAGTTCAACGGAAATCCGTTCGATATAATCGCTGCCGTGACTTTTCAACACGACGAAAGCAATGAGATTCACAGGACTGCAATGTTCTACACAGGCCGCAACCGCTGGTGTTTCCGTTTCACACCGACGCGACCCGGCCGATGGTCGTTCGTCACCCAGTGCGACGGCAGGGATGGAACCGGCCGCAATGCAGCGCTGCACGAGATCAACGGGATCGTAGAGGTGTCGGCGGAACCGGCGGGTCTCGGCCGCGGATTCATTACGCACTTCGGCAACAAGTGGGGTTGGTCCGGATCGAGGGACGTCTTTGTGCCGCAATATGTGATGGGCAGGAATCTCGATGCTTACTACGACCGCACCGCCGAGCGAATCGACGAGGCAAAGATCGACCGGGACATACGAGAATTTGTCATTGAGCATGGGTTTACCGGTTTCCATCTGCAGGGCCGCGGACGCTGGTTCAACCTCACCGGCAGGATCGGCAAAGATCCCAATCCGGATCCCCGCACCTATGAAGTCCTTGAGACGGTCATCCGGAAGGTCTACCGCCGGGGCGGCGCCTGTCATATCTGGATGTGGGGCTCGGACGGAAAGAACAAAGGCGAGGGACCCCGGTGGTTGATCGACGGACCGATGAATGCGGCCGACAAACGCAACCTGCGATACCTGGCCGCACGCCTGGGGCCGCTGCCGGGCTGGACCATGGGTTACGGCTACGACACGGAGAACCTCTGGGCCAGCCCAGAGGAACTGGATGCGTGGAAGGAGTTTATCGAGAGTCACTCGGGCTGGGACCACCTGCTCGGTTCGCGCGTCGGCTATGATGAGAAGGGCCTCTGGGGTCGATACGGGGATCGCAGCAAGGCGCCGCTCAACGCCAAGCATAATGCCCCGGTAGGAGATCAATATATGACCTGGCTCGGCGGTGACTACATGGGCTATACCAGTTACCGCCCGCTTTACGACCGGTACGTCAAAGTGCTCGAGCATCGTCCTGAGAAGCCGTCATTCGACGAGGACCGCTTTCGTCTCCGTAACAGAAAGGAGTGGAAGCACAAGGATTACAGCGAGGAACTGACGATAAAGGGATTGTGGCATTCTGCCATGGCGGGCGGCGTGGCCAATATCTGGGGCAACCTGCTGCCCGACGACAACGAGGGCGGCTCGCAGTCCTATGACCATTCTGACGTAGATATCAAGCACCTGATCAAGACGTATGCTGCTTTCTTTCGGGACAAAAGGCGATTCCGCCGCGACTTTGTTCGCGATAATGCATTGGCCGACCCTCGCAAGGGGACGACGGAAGTTCCTCAGTCGCCTTCGATCAGCGTATGCCTGCGAAATCCGGATATGACAAACTTCATCTTCTACAAAGAGCAGACCGCCGCGGTCGGCATGGATCTCTCTGGAATGAAAGACCCGCAGCCGGCGGTAGCGGTAGATACGCAGAAGGCGTACGAAGAGATTGACCTGGGTGTCCTCGCACCCGAAAAGCAAACGTGGCGGCCGCCGTACCCCTCCACCTGGGCCATTGCGGTGGGCGAATTCGAATAATCGCAACTCCTGATGGAACTACCTGTGATTTTGTGGTAACACAGAAATCAGATTGCAGGATGGGTCAGAGTCGGGCATAAATAAAAGGCAATTTGTGGCGTTTCGCACGCGGGCAGCAGTGGCATTATCCGTGTTTCCGGCAACACTGAACATCCAGCCTCGCTTTGGAAAGGAGAATCAACGTGGCGCTTCATCGAATAGCAGTAATGTGCCTTTGGATTGCAGCATTCATTACCGTACCTTTTGCGCAGGCCAATATGCAGCGGGCGGCGGAATCGGCGCACGTCATTTTCGATACCGACATGGACACCGACTGCGACGATGCAGGCGCGCTGGCGGTATTGCACACACTGGCCGATCGCGGGGAAATCGAAATTCTTGGGACGCCTGTATCGTCCAAACATCGCTGGTCCGGCGCGTGCGTGGACGCCATCAACACGTTCTTCGGCCGGCCGGACCTGCCCATCGGAGTACCCGCCGGGCCCGGCGCGATCGAACGCGGATCGAGATACGCAAGGCAAATCACCAGATCGTTTCCACACGATTTCCCTGTCGATGCCCCGCCCGATGCTACAGCAGTCTACCGAGAGATTTTGGCCAGGCAGCCCGACGACAGCGTCGTTATTGTCACGGTGGGTTATCTGACCAACATTCATTACTTGCTTGAATCAAAGGCCGACGCAGCCAGCCCTCTTTCCGGCCGGGAACTGGCAAAGCGAAAGGTCAAACACTGGGTCTGCATGGGAAGCCGGTACCCCGCCGACCGTGACCCGGGCAAATGGGGCAACTTCAAGCCGGACGCAAAGTCGGCCGTCGAGGCGGTCAGGCAATGGCCGGGCCGAATCATATTCACCGGCGGAGGTGCCTTTGCCCGGTCGTTGTCTACTGGTCGCGGCTTGGTGAATCTGCCGGAGAACAATCCGGTTCGAAGAGTGTATGAACTCTACTTTGACGGCAGGGCCAAAGATCGCCACAGCGCCGACCAGATCGCGGTTCTCGTCGCAGCCCGCGGACCGCAACACCCCTGGAAAATCGTCACACAGGGCCACAACCACCTGTTTGCCAACGGCACACACGAATGGCGCACCGAGCCCGACAATCCGAATCATGCTTATGTCTCAGCTCTGGCCGAGGGCGTTGATCCGCGCAGCGTGTCCGCAACGATTGAAGCGCTCATGACCGGCGAGGCACATGCCGTTCCATAGCCTGTCCGACGTCGAATCGTCCGTCCGGCACGGAATCTGTTCGGGCATCTGCCGTGCTCCGCAAAGACACTGATGTGCGACTGCACAGCCAAACCCAGAAACCCCAACTTCTTTCTGCACAATCACTTGTGATGAATAGCGGCGGTTGGATTCGAACCAACGACCCTGGGCTTATGAATCCCATGCTCTAACCAGCTGAGCTACGCCGCCAGAAATTTCTAACTGCGGTCAAGATAACAACTTCCAGCCCTGCTTGTCAATTGCTTTGCCGGCAGAATCGGCAAAAAAGGGCCTATGGTGTCAGTTTGGTGTCAGTCTCCGCACGCCTCGGCCACAAGATTGTTGAGGATTTCGGTTGCCGAAGTCAAATCCTCGGGCCGCACCGTGAGATAGTATTTCCTGGTGGTTGATATATCGGAATGCCCGGCCAGTTGCTGGACTACCTGTATGGGCAGTTTTTGGGCCCAGTTGGTAATAGCTGACCGACGCAGGTCATGTATGGTATATGCGTCCACTCCCGCACGTCTGGTAATGACCTCAAAATCGCGGCTCATGTTGTTGACAATCTCGGATGTGGCACGCCACTTGCCCAGACGGCGACGACGGAGGATCAACTCGAGACGCTTCGGCGGAATGAAGGCATAAGGATGGCCTTCTTCAGACTCAAGCTGCAGGTCTGCCAGCAGCTGTATTGCCCCGTCCGAGACCGGCACTGTTCGCATCTCATGGTCTTTGGGCTCCCATTCGAGGATATGCCCGTCCTGCTTCTTGGGTACAACCCTGATCAACTGGGCATCAAACTCAATATCCGACCAAGTCAGGTTCAGAATCTCACCTCTGCGCAAACCGCTTCCATAAGCTAGCGAGATCAAGGCTTTCCACCACAACTTCTTCGCGGCGTTCATCACTGCCCTGTATTCCTCCACGGAGACATATCGCACAGGTCTCTGGGACTTCTTGCGTTCCCCGATCCTTGCGAAGGGATTCTGTCCTTCCTGAAGATATCCACGGGGTTCAATCGCCAGATTGAAAACGCGCCGTAGTGTACGGATGTACTTGTTGACTGTTGCTGTGCTGAGTCCTGCACGAAGCCGATCAGCAACAAATGCCTCAGCATCACGCGGTCGGAGTCTGTGCAGCCAGACTGAAGCACCTATGTACTTCTCAAAGAGCCTTAATACTTGCATCTGTATCTGCAGAGTCGCACAAGCAATCTGGCCTGTCATGACCTTCTCGTGTTCACGAGCAAACTCGCGAAGAGCCACCTTTGTCGGCCTGTCTGCTCTTCCCGCAGTCACTCGCCCCTGCAATTCTACAGCGTGCCTTTCAGCCTCCTTTCTCGTCCTGAATACTTTCCCGTACCGCCGACCGTTCGACCCGTACCACCGCAGGACCCAACGATATCGCCTTCGTTGAGGCCACAGGTTCTTGGGAATGGGAACGCCATTCTCATCCGGTACCGGATCCAGCCATTTGCGATAGATTCCTATCTTCTCTGTTGCCATTGGTAACCTCCTTTCCCGTCTTGGGAAGTAGTCACCACTGGCGACTGACAGAGATATTCTATCAGTCGCCAGTACGGGGCGCAAGCGAATAATTCACCCCACATTTGCAGACAACTTTCGCACCTTCATTAGCCGCTCAAGCCGCATTGGCGAGAGCCTCGATTAAGAAGTCGAATTTTTTGTTATGTACGCTCGAATGTCCGAACATCGCTTTTATTCTTTGACGCCAAAGGTCGCGGCGCAGACAACTCAATGCATCTGCAAAGCTTGGAGCGCTCTTTTGGCGGTACCACGGCTGGACACGATAATATCTTTGGCTGGATTTCTGGTTGATGTACCACAGCCATACCATCGAATAGAGCCAAAGCCCCAAGGCCGCGGCACGTTCGGGACCATTTCTCTTATAGCTTTGCGGTTGCTGGGCTCCCAAAGACTGCTTGGTCTGCTTAAAGGTATCTTCAATGGCCCAGCGATCACCATAGCAGCCCAGCACCGAGGTATAACCGAAAGTTGTGGATGGACGGATGAAGAAAGCGGCGTATCCTTAC
>CAZGMJ010000102.1:0-13190 GCA_964526785.1 uncultured Pirellulales bacterium | reverse complement strand
GATTCCTCAGCGCTTCAATGCCTGCGTACCGCAATACCTTTTTCGAAAAAACAAACCCAATCGACACCCTTCAACATGGACTCGGGTGTCGTCCCGAGCGAGTGGAACGAGTCGAGGGAGCTCCCGTTCGAATGGATAAACATGAAAAACAAACCCAATCTCAAGATAGACAAACGTCGGTACCCGCGTATAGTTACCCATCTTCCATCCGCGACCTCCCCGGCCGTCAGTCTTCCCTTGATGCCTTGCTGCCTCGACCCCTTGGCCCCTTTTCGAAAAAACAAACCCAATCTCACGATAGACAAACGTCGGCCCCCGCGTATAGTTACCCATCTTCCGTCCGCGACCTCCCGGGACGCCAGCCTTCCCTTGATGCCTTGGTGCCTGGATGCCTTGACCCCTTTTCGAAAAAACAAACCCAATGTAAATATAGGCAAAATAGCCCCGGCCACGCCCGTTGCCGGCATCCGCACCCGAGAACCCCTGCAAACAGTCCGTCGCCTCCGCTCGACCGGGCCGTTGCCTATATTAAAATCAGACCGTTCTTCGTCCTTGCTATTGGGCCCGCCCTTGGCCTACAATAGCAATCCGTCGCGCCGCCGGACGCCGTGGTCGCAAGGCCGCCGGAGCGGCTCGACCGCAAGTAGAAAAGCGTCTCGCTTGGCTGAAAAAGCAATACGCTCAAAGAAAACTCATCGAGGACGCAGATTTGGAGATGTACAGATGATGCAAAAGAAGAAGTGGACAAGACGAGAACTCCTCAGAAGTTCGGCCATTACGGCCGGGGCCTTCGCCGTTTCCGGCGCGATCACCCCGCTGGCCCGCGCCGCAGGAAGCGACGAAATCCGCGTCGGCGTGATCGGATGCGGCGGCCGAGGCTCAGGAGCTGCGAACAACTGCGTGGAATCCTCCAGCGGCGTCAAAATCGTCGCACTGGCCGACGCCTTCGAAGACCGCCTCGGCGGCCTCAAGAATCAGCACAACGTCCCGAACGATCACTGCTTCGTCGGCCTCGACGCCTACAAGAAGCTGCTCGCCCTCGACGACGTAAACCTCGTCATCCTCGCAACCCCGCCCGGCTTCCGTCCCGCACAACTGGCCGAAGCCGTCAAACGCGGCAAGAACATCTTCATGGAAAAACCCGTCGCCGTCTGTCCCGCAGGCATCCAGATGGTCATCGAGGCCTCGGAAAAGGCCGGGCAGAAAGGCCTCGCCATCGTTGCCGGAACCCAGCGACGACATGAACCCAAGTACGTCGAAACAATGAAACGCATCCACGACGGAGCCATCGGCGAACTCGTCTCCGCCCAGTGCTACTGGAACATGGGCTCGCTCTGGGTGGACCGCGCAAAGAATAACTGGGAAAACTACAAGAGCGGCAAATGGTCCGACACCGAGTGGCAGATTCGCAACTGGCTGTTCACCAAATGGCTCAGCGGCGACCACATCTGCGAGCAGCACGTCCACAACATCGACGTCGTCAACTGGGCCTTCGACGCCATCCCCGAGCAGGTACGTGCCCAGGGCGGACGCCAGGCCAGAACCGAGCCGATGTACGGCAACATCTTCGACCACTTCGGCGTCGAGTTCTTCTACGCCGGTGACGTCCGAACCATCAGCATGTGCCGACAGATCCATAACGCCGCCGGCAACGTCAGCGAACGTGTCGTCGGAAGCAAAGGCGCCAGCAACTGCGCCGGCAGGATCGAAGGCGAAAATGCCTGGAGCTATGAAGGCCCCAACCCGAATCCCTACGTCGAGGAGCACCGCAACCTCATCGCAAGCATCCGCGAAGGCAAACCGCTCAACGAGGGTGTCCGCATCGCCGAAAGCACGCTCTGCGCGATCATGGGACGCGAGTCCGCCTATTCCCGGCGGCAGTTCAAGACCTCCTGGTTTAGAAATCGCTGCGAACTGAACCTCGTGCCCGACGACGATCTGAAACTCAGCGATTCCAGGAAGCTGGACCCGGTGCCGATTCCCGGCCAGTACAAACTCCCGGGCCTTGGATAATCGGACAATGCAACGCACCGGCCGGCAATGCCGGGCAATGCAAATCGGTTCAGAAAAACGAACGAAGGAGATTCTCGATATGACATCCTCAAATAAGAATACGAAACAATCGAAAAATGCCGTCGCCGGCGCCGCGGCCGTCGCCGCAGCAGCTATCGGCCATAAGGCGTACGCACAGGCAACCGGCAAGATCAAGGTCGGACTGCTCGGCTGTGGCGGCCGGGGCAACGGCGCCCTGCGCCACTGCCTCGATGCCGATCCGGGCGTCGAAGTCATAGCTATGGCCGACCTGTTCGAACACAAAGCCCGAAGCAGCCGCGACAGAATCCAGAAGGATGAGAAATACAAAGGCCGCGTCAAAATCGACGACGACCACATCTTCTCGGGCTTCGACTGCCATGAGAAGCTTGCCAAATGCGATGCGGATCTGCTGCTGATGGCCACCGCCCCCGCTTTCAGAGGCCGCCAGATGATGGCCGCCATCAAAGCGGGCAAGCACATCTTCACCGAAAAGCCCGTGGCCACCGACCCGGCCGGCTGCCGCGAAGTCATCGTCGCCTCCAAACTGGCCGAGGAAAAAGGCCTCGCCATCGTTTGCGGCACCCAGCGCCGACATGAATTCAACCGCGTCGAACTGTTCAAACGCATCCACGACGGCGCCATCGGCGAACTCGTCGGCGGACAATGCTACTGGTACGGCGGAGGCATCTGGTACCGCGGCACGAACGACGAAATGAGCGAACTCGAATGGCAGTGCCACAACTGGTACCACTTCAACTGGCTCTCGGGCGATCAGATCTGCGAGCAGCACATTCATAACATCGACGTGATGAACTGGTGCTTTGACGGACCGCCCGCCAAGTTCTCTTCGCTCGGCGGCCGCCAGTGGCGCAGCCACAACCAGGGCCAGATCAACGAAGCCAAAAAGGTCTGCAAGCAATATACCGGCAGCGAAGAAGCGTGGGAAAAATACAACGGCGACATCTGGGACCACATCTTCGCCGAACTTCAATACCCCAACGGCGCCCGCTGCCTGAGCTTCAGCGGCCACAGCCCCAGCAATTTCGGCGGCAACAGCGAGAAGATCGTCGGCACCAAGGGAACAAGCAACTGCAGCAACCGCATCGATGGCGAAAACGCCTGGAAATACGACGGCAAATACGTCAATGGCATGCAGCAGGAGCATATCGACCTGATCAAGAGCATCCGCGCCGGCAAGCCGCTCAACGAGGGTAAACGCATCGCCGAAAGCACCCTGACCGCGATCGGCGCACGCATGTCCGCCTATACCGGACGCACCTTCAGTTGGAAGTGGCTGATGAACTCGTCGGACCTCGATCTGGTCCCCAGAGACCTCAAACCCGGCAAGGGTATTTTCTATCCCACCCCGACCGGCAACGACACGCTCGTATAAGAGCGCCTGTCCGAACGTAACCCGCGGCCGGGTGGTCGCTTGTGCATCGCGCTCCGCGAAGCGCACGAGTCGGCCGCCCGGCCCGTGGTTTTTCCCCGGGCGTCACCCGCCGGCCGCACCGCTCGTCCCCGCCGCTCCGGATACCGTGACAGTCACCGTGTCAGCAACTCGAACTCCTCCGGACTGAGCGACTGCCGGAGCTTCTGCAGCGCCACCAGCTCGATCTGCCGAACCCGCTCCTTCGTGCAATGCAGATCCTCGCCCACCTCCTTGAGCGTCTTGGTCCGCCGTTTGATCGGCACCCCGATCGGCCCGAACCGATTGAGAATCACGTACTGCTCCCTGCTGGTCAGTTCGTTCTTGATCACGTTCGTCAGGCTCAGCCGCGCCCGCTCGATTGCCACGAAGTCAACCTCCCGCTCGTTCTTGAACTCGCGCTGAAACTGAGCGATCGAATGGGCCGTACTCCTGTCCGGCCGAGCCATCTGCGACGGAATCTTGTGCGCGTAGTCCTTCGATATCGTCCACGATGCAAACGTCGCAAAGCGAAACCCGCGCGTGTAGTCGAACCTCTCGACCGCATGCACCAGCGACAGATTCCCCTCGCTCACAAGATCGGGCAGGTTCGCCCCGCTGACCGTGTGGCGCCGTGCGACGCTGACCACAAGACGCAGGTTCGCCTCGATCAGTATCCGCTGGATCTCTTCGGCCTCCGCAAGCCACTGCTCCACCTCGGCCAGCTTGCCGCTCGCGACCGCCCCCGGCTTCATGCCCGCCCGCTCGACCGACGCCAGGTACTTGAGGTAATTGTACCGCCTGAACAATTCGATCTCCTGCTCGCGTGTGAGCGTCGGCGCATCGTTCAGCGTTTGGAGGTAATCCTGGAGAGAACCGCGCTTCGACTCATACGGCTCAATCGAACCGTGCGGAAGCCGCTCGAAATACTCCAGCTTTGTCCCCAGTATCTTCTCGCGTGCATCCCCGGCCATGAATTCGTCGCTGGCGACGAATTCGATCTTCCGGGCGAGCAGCGCCTTGGCGCGACGGGTACGGATAATCCGATAGATTGTGCTGCGACTTCGACCGAACCGCTCGGTCAGTTCCCCGACCCCGACGCCGAGGCGGTACAGCCGGTACACCTCCGCGGCCTGGGCGGAATCAAGCACGCCGCCCGGCCTGCTGAAGATCGGTTTGTCGGGATGGGTCTGCTCATACCGGACGATCGTGGCCCGCACGGTCTCCACCGATGTTCCCATTGCCTCTGCGGTTGCAACGATGACCTGATGCCGGGAATCGTGGGGAGCCGAGGCAAGCTGTCGGGCCCTGCTGATAATCTCCTGCTTCTGGGCGGACGTCAACCTGCGGAACTGCTTCGCCTTGGCGGCAAGCCCGGGATTGGCCTCCAGAAACCGGTCTACGTTGGACCTCGCAAAGCCGAATCGTTTGACGCCGTCCTCGAATACGAACTTGCGCGCCACCAAACCCCGCTTGCGCCATCGACGAATCGTCTTCGTCGAAACATTCAATTCATCGGAAAGTTCTTCGATTGAAAAGACCTTTTCGCTCTGTTGCCGAACATGCTCGGCCAGCGGCGAGCTGAGCCTTGCAACGAAGACGCGCAAATCGTCGAGCAATCTCTGCCCCGAGATCAGTTCGCCCGCGTCGACCGTCTTCGGCGTAAAACCCGTTATTCGGAACCATACGAATTCGAACGGATACTCCTTGTCCGGCTCGACGATATCGATGAGCTTCTCGGCCGCGTCGAGCTGCTTGCGTCGTTTCTCTTCAGGGGTGAACCGAAGCTGCATGAGCAGCTCGGCCAGGGCTTTATTCTGTATCTGCTGCATTGTCAGTGCAAATTCTGCGATTAACCGATTCTGTGTCGGCAGGCTCGGTGTCCGTGCCGGCGTTCCATTCCACTAAGTGTCCACTATAGCGTCCGCGCAAAAAAAAGACAGCCGCAAATCGACTGCCTTTGATATGTCTGTCTGTTGCCCGCAACAAGCCTGCGACGCACCTGATTATGGGACTACGTCGCAGCTCTTCTGCCGCGCGGTGTTGCCCTCGTCTCGTTACGCGACAAGGCTCTTGGCCAGATCGACCGCAGAAGCAGCATCCGGAGCGTACCCGTCGGCACCGATCTTGTCGGCGTAGTTCTGCGTTACGGGGGCTCCCCCGATGATAATCTTGGCCGAGACACCTGCGTCCTGCAGTGCTTTGATCGTCTTTTCCATTCCCGGCATAGTCGTGGTCAGCAACGCACTCATCCCAATGACCTGCGCGCCCGAATCCTTTGCCTGCTGCACGAACTTATCAGGTCCTACGTCAACGCCCAAATCTACCACGTCGAAGCCGGCGCCCTTGAGCATCATGGCTACCAGGTTCTTGCCGATATCGTGCAGGTCGCCCTGAACCGTCCCGACCACGAACCTGCCGACAGGCTGAACGCCCGCTTTGGCCAGTTCCGGCTCGAGCACTTCCATCGCCATCTTCATCGCGCGAGCGGAAATGAGGACCTCCGGGATATACACCTCGTTCTTCTTGAATCTCGCTCCAACCACCTCCATGCCCGCGATCAAGCCTTCATCCAGCACGGTCTTGGGGGCCGTACCTTCGCCAATCGCCGCTTTGGTGATTTCAACTGCGTTACCCTGGTCACCCTTGATGACCGCATCAGCCAGTGCCTTCAGATCTGCCATCGTGGCTTACCTCAAAAGAGTTAGCAAAGCATTTCTCCGGATTGCGCCGAGGCTCCGAATCAGTAGAACATTAGATACTATCGTGCAGTTCAAAGCAAGCACCAAACGCGAGGTTTTCGGGCCGAACAGGCGTTTTCAGTACTGCGAGCCCTGATTGAGGCGTATTTGAAGCGATTTCATTTGACTAATCGTCTGCGATTCCATAGCTTATGGGCTTCGCAGTATTGGGCCGGGCTGTTCTCCCCGGTCCGGCCGAATAGCGCAGAGTCGTTATACTAATCGGACGCCATGATGCGTCATAGATAGGAGATTCTGTCGCCAAAATGTGATTGGCCCTGAATAAGAGCATGTTTTTGGGGAAGTAGCTTCATGAGTGATTACATTGTATTGGTAAAGCAGGTACCCGACGTATCGCAGATCACGGACAACGCCTTCGATCCCGAAACCGGCACCCTCGTGCGCGCCCGACTGGCCAACGTGATCAATGAACTCGATGCCCAGGGCCTCGCTTTTGCAAACTACATGAAAACCATCAGCGGCGACAAGGACGCCCGCATCATCGCACTGACTATGGGGCCGCCGATGGCCGAAGAGGTCCTGCGATACAGCCTCGCCCGATGTGCGGACCAGGTCGTTCTGTTGACCGACCGATCGCTCGGCGGGGCAGACACCGTCGCGACCGCCAATCCCCTCGCATTTGCCGTCCGCAAGATATGCAAAGATATTCTCAAGAACGAAAAGGACTTTTTCATCGTCTCGGGTATGCAGTCGGTCGATGGGGACACCGCCCAGGTGCCTCCGCAATTGGCCGAAGAACTCAAACTGCCCTGTATCGCCTATGCCACAGACGCCGAATTCAAAGACAACCGTTTTGAATTCACCCGGATCATCAGCGGCGGAAGCCAGGTCGTGGCCGTCAAGGAACTGCCTGCGGTTGTCACCGTCGCCAAATACGAGTACTCGCTGTACTCGACATTCAGCCGGGCGAGATGGGGCAATCAGGCAGAAGTCATTCAGTGGGGCGCCGACGACATCACTGCCTCGATGATCGGCGCCAAAGGATCGAAAACCGCCGTGATCCGCGTCTTTCCTCCGGGCAAGAGCACTCGCAAATGCCAGCACGTCGAAGACGCGAAATCCCTGGCCAAAATCATCGTCGAGAACTTCAAGCAGCAGGAAGAACAGGCGGGTGCTGAAGGGGACGGCCAGCCCGGCGCGTATGTCCTGCCGGAAAGACGCGATTCGCTCTTCTCCCGCCCCTACGAGGCAACGGTAAAGGAACAGGGCGATTACGATTACCTTGTCGAAAAACTGCGTGAACTGGGCATTGAGAAGATCGACCAGATCGATGATTCGGTCAAAGAGAAGATTATCGAAATGCCGGGCAAACGCATTCATAAAAAGACACTGGATGACATGATCGAAGGGCTTTCGCTTACCAAACCGGCCTTTGAGAAGGGCGAGGTTTGGGTCGTGGCCGAGCACAGCGAAGGATCCGTACATCCTGCCACCTTCGAACTGACGGGCAAGGCCCGGGAATTAGCCGATTCGCTCGAAACAAAGGTAGGCGTATGCCTGGCGGGCCTCGGGGTCGAGAAAATGGCCGCCGAGCTTATCGAAGCCGGTGCTGACAAAGTCTATGTGATCGAGGACAAGCTGCTCGAAGTGTTCGATCCGACCGCCTACCGCAAAGCTGTGGCTGATGCGGTCTCCACGTATTGGCCGCAGATCGTGCTCTACGCCGCAACGCCCCAGGGCCGTATGCTTGCACCGATGGTTTCCTATCGCGTCGAATGCGGGCTGACCGCCGACTGCACGGGCCTCGACATTCGCGACAGCTCGCGCAAAGGCGACATCGGCCTGCTGCTCCAGACCCGGCCGGCGCTTGGCGGAAACGTCATGGCTACCATCCGTACGAAAAACTCAAAGTCCCAGATGGCTACCGCAAGGCCGGGTGTAATGAAACGCATCCCGCCGGACCCCTCCCGCAAGGGCGAAGTAATCAAGCACAAGGTCGAGTTGACCGAAAACGACGTCAGTCTGGAGATCATCAAGACCGAGCGCGGGGCCGGCGATGTTAACTTCGAGGCGGATGTTGTCGTCTCCGGCGGCAAGGGCATGCAGAATCGCGACAGCTACGAGCGACTGATCAGTTCGCTCTCGGAATCGCTCGAATCGCGGCTCGATACGCCCGTCGAACGGGGCGCATCGCGCGCCGCGGTCGAACAGGGATTCATCGAACGCGTGCACCAGGTCGGACAGACCGGAACCGCCATCGGCCCGAAGTTGTATTTCGCCGTCGGCATCTCCGGTGCGATTCAGCACATGATCGGCGTGGCAAATACGGAGACCATTGTTGCGATCAACAGCGATCCCAACGCTGCGATCTTCAAGCAGTGCGACTACTATGTCGTCGGCACCGCCGAAGACGTCATTCCGGAGTTGGCCCGGGAATTAACGCAGGTATAAACAACGGCTTCGGCGCGGGCGTCCGGGACCGCCGGTTCGCGTGTCTCGCACGTTCCGTCCTGTTGTCGGCTAAACGTTCTTAGCTTTTTGAGGTGATTAGAAAGTGCCAGAGAACAACGATTTCAACAGCGTATCGGTATTGGTGGTTGGCGGCGGCCCGGCGGGTCTGGCGACGGCCATTCAACTGAAGGTTCAGAAACCCGACCTCGATGTCTGCGTAATCGACAAGGCCCTTGATCCGGGCAACCACAATCTTTCCGGTGCGGTCCTCGAAGCCGAACCGCTGCACAGCCTCATGGATGCGGCCGCCCCCGAGTGGAAGGAGAGCGACCCGGCCAAAGATGTGCTGGCCAATGTCATAGACAAAGACGATATCATGTTCCTGCTCGGGGGGAATATGGCCTTCAATATCCTGCCCGCCGTCAAGATGGGCGGGGCCATGGGCATAGGCTTCGGCCAGTTGATCCACGAGGGCGACTACTCTGTCTCCATCAGCAAGCTGACCAAGTGGATGACGCAGGTGGCCAAAGACGTCGGCGCCGAAGTGCTCCACGGTTTTGCAGCTCAAGACATTATCTACGACCCCGCCAAAGGCAAGGCTACCGGCGTCAAACTTCTTGACCAGGGGCTCGACAAGGAAGGCAACAAGCAGCCGAACTACACCGAAGGTGAAGTCATCGAAGCCGATTTCATCGTGCTGGCTGAGGGCTGCGATGGCCTGCTGTCCGAGAAATTTATCGACAAGGCGGGCCTCAAACGCCAATGCCCTCAACTGTATTCGGTCGGGGTCAAGGAGTTGATCAAAGTCACGCCCGAACAGTACGAGAAATTCGGTGCCGGCCGCGTCGTCCATGCCCTGGGCTACCCGATCTGGACGCCCGTTATCGGCCCTAACATGTTCGGCGGAGGCATCGCATACGCCGGCGCGCAGGACCATATCTCTGTCGGCATGATCGTCGGCGCCGACTGGAAGTACTGCGATTTTAACACGCAGGACGCGTTGACCCTGTTCAAGGGCCACAAGTTCATTCGCCAGTTCATCGAGGGCGGCGATGTGGTCGAGGCCGGGGCAAAGATGATCCCCGAAGGTGGTTATTACGCCATTCCGCGAGATCCCGAGACCAACGCCGTCGGCAAGGGCAACGTCATGCTCCTTGGTGATAGCGCGGGCTTCGTGAACATGCTCAAGATCAAGGGGTTGCATAACGCCATTGACTCCGGCATCCAGGCCGCAAAGGCAATCGCCGATAATATAGGTTCTCCCGAAAAGGCCGCCGCGCGTTACACGGATCTGATCGAGAACTCGAACGTGATGAAGGAAATGTACGGCGCACGGAACTTCCGGCAGACAGTTGCGAAGTTCGGACCGCTGCAGGGCATGCCGCTGTCATCTTTGGGGGGATGGTTGCCCAGGTTCGAGGTCGAACCCGATTACGAAGCCATGACGATTGCAACGTATCGGCTCAAGCCCGACCAGGAGTTCGACAAGGATACGTTTACTGCCGTTGCCGCCACCGAACACCGTGAGGAAGAACCGTCGCATCTGACCATTCTCGATCCCGAGATCTGCCGGACGAAATGCACGCCGGATTTCAACAGTCCGTGTATTACCTTCTGTCCGGCCGGAGTGTATGAGACGATTCACGACGAGGTCAAGCCGGCTAATCCCTCGAACTGCCTGCACTGCAAGACCTGTCAGCGAAAGTGCCCGTTCGACAACATCCGCTGGACCGTTCCCGAAGGTGGTGGCGGACCGCGTTACAAGCGTATGTAGGCGTCGGCAGCGGGCCTCCTCGGATCGGCGGCCACTCTCGGACCGTCGGCGTAACCGGACCGTTTCAGTCAGGACGCGAGCTTGTCGGGCCATGTCGAGGGTTTCTACAGGGACACTCTACGCTGGATGACGGTCCTGTCAGAGTCGTTCGGGCGTCTTCAGCAGCCGTTGCCGGCCGCTGAGCACTGCGCCGGTCTGCTTCGGGCTGGCGTTGCGTTGATGATCGGTTGGCAGAGGCTTCTCCGGCATGGTCTCGCCCCGCGATGCGCACAGTTCCGACGGTGAAGAGACAGGAAATCGAGGCTTTTGGCCATACTGCAGGGGTTTTCGGCGCAAAAAGAAAGTCCCGACATCTGTCGGGACCGGAGAGGACGTTATGTTGAAACCGCCTGTGGGGCGGATCTATTGTTCTTTCGAACCGTCTTTTTCCTCTTGATTTTCGGTCTTCTCGCCGGATTCGGTCTTCGGGCCGGGGTTTTTCGCCACCGCGTCACGTTTTCCTGCGGGAGTATTCTTCTCGGCGGGTTTTTCGCCGCTCTTTTCCCGCTGAATCGCATCGTAGATTTCCCTGCGATGGACGGGAATGTCCTTCGGGGCGGTAATGCCCAGACGAACCTTGTCGCCCCGCACGTCGACAATCGTGATTTCCACGTTATCGCCGATCATAATCGATTCGTCTCTCTGCCTGCTTAGAACCAACATTTCTAACTCCTTTTGTCGGCTGGCTTTACCCAATAATTACGACTAGATCAGGCAACCTGTTCGCCCCGTTAAACTCCAATCTGTTCCATACACGATGTTTCTGGTCAATGCCATACTGTAACTACGTCATCCGACGGGTACGGCTTTAATCAACTATATCTTCGGCTAATTCTTGGGGCAAAAACAACGATTTTTGGCTGTGACGGGCGATGCGGGCCGGATTATGAGACGGACTATTCGTAAGTGCCTTATTAGTAATGTCTTACGCGTTAGACTGCATCAAAAAAAAGACAAAACTGATGGTGAATGCCAGTCTTTGGCTCAGTTCATTTCGTGTTTTCGCCAGTATCCGTAGCGTATGGCGAGCCAGTAACCGGCTATTGAACCGAGCGTGCCGAAGGCGACCATTTGGAGTGGCAGGACTGAAAGCGAGGAATGCGGAAAGAACACGGCGGGCCAAGCTTCAGCGATGTGGCCGAGGACGGGTTCTTTGAGGCCTACGGCGACAGCGAAGGCGCTGACCAGAGCGGCAGCGACAGCGGGCCAGATGTAAGTCATGTCGAGAAATGCTTTTACCGCAAATCCGGCAATACTGAACGCGGCGATCACGCCGAAGGCGATCTGTGCGACGGGCGGCTGGGACATGACGAAGGTGAGGCTGGGGTCATACGCTTTGACATCCTGTGCGAAGCGGCCGATGAAGAAGTGGGCGATGAATATGGTTCCGATAATCGCCACTGCCGCGCTGAGGACGGCGTTGAGGTTGATCTTCGTCTTTTCGCTGCTGGGTATTGTGCTGTTTCGCATTCGCTGGGCGAAGAGTACGCCTGCGAAACCGGCCGCAACGATTAGGATCCAGAAGCCCCCTTCCCACCGCATGGCGGAAAACAGCGACTGACGCTGCGCGAGTGAAGGGTTTAGCTGGACGGAATTGCTGACGGTTCCGCTGCGGATCGCCCAGACCGCCAGGCCGGTTGGGACGGCAAGGATGCCTATTTCGCGTCCGTGCGGCCAGGCCACGAAATAGCCTATGGAGCCTGTTACGAACGCCAGGATGACCAGCGACAACGCGCCGAGCAAGGTAACGTTGCCGGCCCGGACGGCATCGAGCGGCGCGGACTGATTTGCAGCCGGCCAGCCCAGCACGCCGATGAGTATCACGCCGACCGTCATGGCCGCGGCGATTCTTGCTTTCATGGCAAGCGATAGTTCCACTTTCGTTCTCCTATATTGGAGGAGTTAGCATACCACGCCTGTTGGCTCGCGGCAATATTGAATTGTCCACGGCGGAGCGGCTTTTCGGTGTCGGCCAGCCGGGACCGGTCATATTTCCTGAGTTACTATTGGGTTTCCGCCAACGGCAGATCTTTGACGTTTTTGCATGTTTGTCCATTTGAGTGCAGCTCCCTCGACTCGTTCCACTCGCTCGGGACGACACGCGAATCGATGTAGAAGGGTGTCGATTGGGTTCGTTTTTTCGTAAAGGAGTCGAGGGATCGAGGTGGCAAGGCACTGGGGCAGCAAGGCACTGAGGCATCAAGGGGCTGACACCCGGCTGCATCTTGCCTATCTTGTCATTGGCTTTGTTTTGCATATTTAGGTTCCGGATGGGTGTGCCTATGACAATATGGGCAGACATGTGTCGGCGCGGATGTTTGTCTATCTTGAGATTGGGTTTGTTTTTCATATTTGTCCAACTGAAGGAGAACTCCCTCGACTCGTTCCACTCGCTCGGGACGACATCCGAGTCCATGTTGAAGGGTGTTGATTGGCTTCGTTTTCTCGAAAAGGGGTAGCAAGGCACTGGGGCATGGAGGCATCGAGGCACTGAGGCATCAGGGGAAGACTGACGCCCCGGGATGTCGCGGATGGAGGATGGGTAACTATGCGCAGGCACCGACGTTTGCCTATTTTGATATTGGGTTTGTTTTTTCGAAAAAGGTATTGAAGCAGCCTGGCATCGAGGCACGGAGGTATTCCCGATAAATCGGGATTGGGCACGGAGTACGCAGAGAACGGGTTCGGTTGGCCGGCTGTCCGCGGTGGTGGCATACCACACTTGTGGGGCAACCGGTGCGGGTGTCGGGCGGGCATTGCTGATCCTCCAATGGCTGCGTTG
>CAZGMJ010000101.1:0-13461 GCA_964526785.1 uncultured Pirellulales bacterium | reverse complement strand
GTCGATGTTCAAAGGTGTTGACACAAACCCACTACGACTTGTTCAGCAAACCCTAATTATGTACGCCTTGCGGACTGCCGATAGATTGTCAGAAGAGTTGCAATGTGCATTCTCGTAATCTGGCACACATTACCGGTCGTGCGATGCCGTGGGCTTCGTGCGATGGGATGCCGCAGACCGAATGAAAGGTGGAACAGATGGCTGAATACTCGCTCAGCCCCGCGGGTGAGAAGTTTCCGATACCCAAAAAGAACGAATACGAGGCCGAATTCGAACGCGTCCGCTCGCTCGTAGATCAGGCGAAGGCCGAGGGCAAGGAAGTTGTCGTAGTCATGGGGGTTGGCTTCGTAGGCGCCGTCATGGCGGCCATTGTTGCAGACACTACCGACAAAGATACAGGCGAACCATCCAAGTTTGTTATCGGATGTCAACGGCCCAGCACGCGCAGTTACTGGAAAATTCCGCTGCTCAATCGCGGCGTCTCCCCGGTGAAGGCCGAGGACCCGGAAGTCGATCCGATGATCGCTCGATGCGTGCTTGAGAAAAAGACGCTGACTGCCACCTACAACAGCGACTGCCTGAAACTCGCCGATTGCGTGGTTGTCGATGTCCAGTGCGACTACACGAAAAACGATCTCGGCAATATGCGCACGGGAAAGGTCGAAATGGGCGCTCTCGAAGCAACCATCAGGACCATTGCCGAGAAGGTGCCGCCGGCTTGCCTTACCCTCATCGAGACAACGGTCGCGCCGGGCACCACGGAATTTGTCGCCTGGCCATTGATGAAGAAGGCTTTCGCCGAACGCAACATCGATTCGGAACCGCT
Organism: uncultured Pirellulales bacterium; assembly: GCA_964526785.1. GTDB lineage: Bacteria > Planctomycetota > Phycisphaerae > Sedimentisphaerales > Anaerobacaceae > CAZGMJ01. The sequence continues at coordinate 12,635 of CAZGMJ010000101.1, read as the reverse complement.
GCTCGCCCATAGTTTCGAACGGGTCATGCCCGGCAGGCACTATGTGTCGTCTATCCGCGATTTCTGGCGCGTCTGTTCGGGTTGCAACGCCGAAGCCAGAAAGCGTGTCGAGAAATTCCTGCACGAGGTTCTCAATACGGACGAATATCCTCTGACTGTGATGGATCGTCCGATCGAATCGGAAACCACCAAGATCGTCGAGAACTCCTACCGCGCCGCCATCCTCGCATTTCTCGATGAATGGAGCCGGTTTGCCGAGCGCAACGGCGTGGACCTGACCAAAGTGATCCAGGCCATCAAAGTCCGCCCCACGCACAGCAACATCATCTTCCCCGGCCCCGGGATCGGCGGTTACTGTCTTCCCAAGGACGGCGGACTCGGCTATTGGGCCTACAAGCACATTCTCGGCTTCGATGACGACATCTTCCAGATTACCACCAGGGCGATCGACATAAACGACACGCGCGGACTGCACGCCGCGACGCTTACACGCGACGCCCTGCGCAACATGGGAAAGCAACCCGCCGGAGCGCCCGTTCTGATTTGCGGCGCCAGCTATCGCCAGGACGTCGGCGATACGCGATACAGCGGTTCGGAGAAGGTCGTTCGCAGACTGGCAGAGATGGGCGCCGACATCCGCGTCCACGACCCCTACGTCGAACACTGGTACGAACTGGAAACCCAGGATGTCTACCCGGCACCCGGGCACTCTTTGGCGCGATTCTTCCGAAATCAGGACAAGCTTTCGAAGGTTCGCGTTCAGAAGGACCTCGCGGAAGCCCTCCGCGGGGCCGCAGCGCTTATCCTGGCCGTTCCACACGAGCCATATCTGGAACTCGATCCCGAGCAGATCGTCGAATGGGCGGGCGGTCCGCTGGCCGTCATAGACTGCTTTGGCATTCTCGATAATGACCGCATACGGCGCTATTTCGAACTGGGCTGTGAGGTCAAAGCCATGGGCAGGGGGCACATTCAACGCATCAAGAAAGAGGTGCGAAACGGCAAGTCCGGATAGTGCCGCGCTTGCGGAAAACGGACTGCAACTCACCTTCCTCGATGCAAACATGCGACGGGCGAGCTCCGATCCGTAATTCAGCCGAATGCGCACCACTTGCCGTCTCCGCTCATTTGTGCATCTGTGGCTGTGTAGTGAAATCGCGTCGACCGGGTGCGACGGGGGCGTTGTCGATGACGATCGCCTCGATGGAGAATCCACAGCATTGAACGAAACTGTGGGAAACAGACGGCTCCGCATACCGCACTGTTGAGCCGCATGTGCTCGGATTGTCCATGCAGACTCGTGCCGTCCGTCGGCTCAGGCCTGGGCCGTGCTTCAATGGTATTCTCCATATACCGAATCACTTATTAGCCAATTCCTTACTTGACAGCGTGTCTGTCCGCTCTTACACTCGCGGCGAAAATCAAGGATGAGCGGCCGTCAGAGACCGCTGCAAGCCGAATCTGCCAATTAGCGGCCACCAATGGAGCCGCACAGAAGAAAGAGAGGGTCGTATGATCGACAAAATATCGAAGTTGCTTGGTGACGAGGCAAAGGAACTGCTCGAACATCGTTGTAAAACGATCGCCGGCGAGTCGCTGCATCTGCCGGGGCCCGACTTCATCGACCGAATACTCCGCTATTCTGATCGCAACAACCGCGTCCTGGGCAACCTCGCCCGCCTGTACAACCACGGGCGGCTCGCCGGCACCGGCTATCTCTCAATTCTGCCGGTGGATCAGGGAATCGAACACACCGCGGGCGCGTCGTTTGCCCCAAATCCGGAGTACTTCGATCCCGAGAACATCGTGAAGCTCGCTGTAGACGGCGGATGCAACGGCGTGACCTCTACTCTCGGCGTACTCGGCGTCGTCTCCCGCAAGTATGCCCACAAGATACCGTTCTTCGTCAAACTCAATCACAACGAACTGCTTACTTATCCCAATAAGTACGATCAGCGTATGTTCGCCAACGTCGAGCAGGCCTGGAATCTCGGCGCTGTCGGCGTCGGTGCGACCATCTACTTCGGTTCGGAAGAGTCGTCCCGTCAAATCGAGGAAGTCAGTACGGCTTTCGCGGCCGCCCACGAACTCGGCATGTTCACCGTTTTGTGGTGCTACCTGCGTAATGCCGCCTTCAAGAAGGACGACGCCGATTACCACCTTGCCGCCGACATGACCAGCCAGGCGAACCATCTTGGTGTCACCATAGAGGCGGACATCATCAAACAGAAGATGCCTGAGTGCAACCGGGGCTTTGAGGCCCTCAAGTTCGGCAAGACCAGTCCGAAGGTGTACGACCAGTTGACCACCGACCATCCGATCGACCTGACGCGATATCAGGTGGCCGGCTGCTATATGGGGCGAATCGGCCTCATCAATTCGGGTGGGGCCTCGGGCGAGAACGATCTCCAACAGGCCGTCCGAACCGCGGTGATCAACAAGCGGGCCGGCGGCTGCGGACTCATTAGCGGCCGAAAGGCCTTCCAGCGTCCCATGAATGAGGGCGTCGATCTGTTGCACGCAATCCAGGATGTCTTTCTCTGCAAGGACGTGACCATCGCGTAACGGCATTGTTTTGGCAATGCACCTGTATGCAGGAGGCGCACCGTATTTCGCCGGTGTGCGGTCAACTGCGCTGAACTCGCGTGCGCCGGGTCTTGAGGGCCGGGAGTGCTTATGGACCGGTTTGGACAACCACGTTCGGTTCTCCTTTGCGCTCCAGACGGCACGCGATCCCGCCGTGCGTATTCAGGTCCGCTGCAGCCATGGCGATCTGATCGCTTGAAGGAAGCAGGGCGGTTGCGCGGCCGTTTCGGACCTGGGCTCGCAGCACATAGCCGCCGTCTGCCTTCACGAGGGCCGCTTCATGGGGCACTTCATCCTTTTCCTTGTGCGGCCGATACAGCGTTACGAATTCCATGCCGCGCTTCCTGCCGGTCGTTGTAGCCGTCAGGTGCCATTCTCGCAGCTTGATTCGCGGCCTCGGATTCGGGTCGTACTGGTTTGTCTGCTCGAATGCCAATCCTGCCGGTGCGAGAAAATCGATATCGCACACAACGTCGTCGCTGGTGGCGCGAATCCTGTGCTGGTTCTCCACGTCGAACCTGTTCAAGGCATGCAGCCAGTACGTGAACGTCGAAGGCTCTTTGGCCCGCAGTCGGTCGTAGACAACAACCAGTTCGGGCTTGATGAAGATGATCGTTCGCTCGAAGGCTTCCAGCGGTGGTTCGTATGCATCGCCGGCCCGCCCGCTGACAACATCAATTTCCGGTGTCGTCTTGAAGGCCGTGATTTGCCCGCGGGCCTCAGCCGTCCGCCTTCCCTGGCCGTTGCCGTTGACCGTGATATTGTTGACCGATCGCGTAGTCCACATCCAGTTGCGATGATGGTCGCTGCCGTAGCTGTCTCGATAACCCGATCGAATCAGGAGCCGCTGTCCGTAAGCCCAGAGCAAAAATGAATTGTTCGCCTCGTAGCCGTGCGACTGCGTACCGAATGGGCTGGATTTGAACACAACCTGCACGTCCTCATCCGCATCGAAGATCGTCGTGTTCAGATACGCCTGGCCGATGCCGCCAAACAGCCGCGAAGCGGAAATGTCCGTCGGTGCCTTTGGTTCCACCTCAGGCAGAGCCCCGCGAATGAAGCCGACGTATCCATCCGCCGGGTTCGGGCCGCCGATTGCTTCGACGTACCATTGCCAGTGGCTGTTGCCCGCCTGGGCCGCCAGCGTCGTCATCAGCGATGCGTTGCTCCGAGCCGTTCGCCGGGCGCACAGATCGCCGAGTCCTCCGCCCACCTTGTCCGGCGGCATCAGATACATCGCGTAATAACCCGCCTTCGAAAAGTACGGCTTCTGATATGCGTCGATTCCCATGGCCTCGCGCATGACGTCCGCCCACCATGTAAAGCGGCTGATATAGCTCGACCAGTACGACGCGCCCTCGTGCCAGCCGCCGTCCGCATCGCTCCAGACCGGGTAGACATTGAAAAACACGTTGGCCGCGAACCATATCCAATCCTCAGCACCCTCCACTTCGCCGAGAAGGGCAATCCCGACCTCCCCGAGAAAATGCCACGCGCGATTGCTGTGGCTGGAATAGGGCCGCCACAGATGGCGCGGGTACAGATGATTGTACATCTCCTGGCCGCGTATGTGCATAACGTCCCGGCACAGCTTTTTCTCATCCTCGCTCAATAATGCGTTGACGAAAGTGTATGTCCTGCTGAAGTAGTATGCGTAGGGCATTCCAGCTTCATCGTTATACCTGTACCCGGTGCTGCCTTTCGGATCCCACTTGGCGCATTCCAGCAGGATCCGTCTGGCCTCGGCCCCGTATTTCTCCGGCCCGCCCAGCAAATGCGTAAACGCCAGAGTGGCCGCACCGTTCAGTGCCTTGATCGTGTATCGTCGGTTGCCCCACCATATCTCTCTCCATGGATCGCTGCCGCGCTTGATCCCCGCCGGATATTTCGGGGGTTCCTTGGTCGGGGGCGGATCCTTCAGCAGCCGTTCGCATTCCCGTACCAGATCGTCGTATTGCTTTTGCATCCTGCCTCTTGCGAGTGTGCGAAGGTGAGCCACCTTCTCCGGCCGGGTGAACAGTCGCGGGTGCCCATCTGGAATCCGGTCGAAAAGTTCCTCCCGCTTCGGCATGGGCATCTTCGCCGCATCGTTCGCTATCTCGAACCGGCGCGATTCGCTCCAGTTGGTGTGTTTCCCGTTCTTATCCGCGCCCCGATGGCGCCAGCAGTATGAGCCGCTGCCGAACGGCTTGGTCGGACAGTGTACGTTGAACGCAATCCCTTGGGTGTGGTAGATCAGTCGTTCGAAATCGCTCTCCTTCGCCACCTGAATCTCCCAGGACAAGCCCTTCTGCGGCCGCCACGAGAAAGAAGGCGGATCAACCTGCGAGATATCGCCCTGTCCCGGCCGATATCCCCATTCTCCGGGGCCCGCGGCATGTTCGTCCCGTGTCAGCTCCGCGCCCGCCGCATTCGCCGCAGAAAAAACTGTGAACGCGACCATGAAGATCGTCCATTGGATGTGTGTCCGCCTCAGATGACTCATTCAGTCCTCCTTTTGTTCGTAGTGAAAAACCGTCGCCGGCGAGACTACAGCACCAGCGAGCCGGTCAGTTCAGCAACGTTCGCAACACCCTTGCGCTCGCAGTAGGATCGGATGCCGTCAATGACCTTCACCGGCTGTCGCGGATCGAGAAAGCTCCCCGTCCCCACGGCGACCGCCGATGCGCCCGCCAGCATGAACTCGACGGCGTCCGATCCCGTGCGTATGCCCCCGAGTCCCAGGATGGGAATCTGTACTTCTTTGGCAACTTCATTGTATACCCGGCTGACCAGGTACACCGCGATGGGCTTGATCGCCGGTCCCGATAGCCCGCCCGTAGCGTTGGCCAGGACGGGCTTTTGCGTCTCCACGTCGATAACCATGGCCGTGAGAGTATTGATCAGACTAAGCGCATCGGCCCCGGCTGAGACCGCAGCGTGCGCCGTCGCCGCAATATCGGTGACGGACGGCGTCAACTTGACCATCAGCACCTTGTTTCCGCATGCCTGCTTGACTGCCTGCGTTATCTTCTGAACCTGTTCGGGATCGGTCCCGAAACTGATCCCGCCCTCCTTGACGTTCGGACAACTGATATTCAGTTCGAAGCCGGCAATCGCCTCCTCGTTCGCCAGTCGCTCAACCACGGCCGCATAGTCCTCAATTGTTGTCCCCGCCACGTTCACAAAAACAGCGGCCTTCATCTTCGCCAGGATCGGCACCTTTTCTTCGACAAAACGATCCAAACCGATATTCGCCAGCCCGATGGCGTTGAGCATTCCTGCATCCGTCTCGACGATCCTCGGCGTGGGGTTGCCTTTTCGCGGCAGAGCGGTAATGCTCTTGGTAATGAATCCACCCAGCGCATCAATGTCCATAAACGCGCCCAACTCGTCCGCATAGCCGCACGTCCCCGACGCCGTAAACACCGGATTCCCCAGCTTCAACCCCGCAAAGTCTACAGATAGCTCGGCCGCCGTACTCATACCTTGAACACTACCTCCTTCGCATCGAATACGGGTCCTTCCTTGCAGCACAGCTTGTAGATGCTCTCCTGCCGCCCGGGTACGACGCATTCGACCGCACAACTCTGGCACAGCCCGATCCCGCAGCCCATCCGTCGCTCCATGCTCACCTGGCAATCAATCCTTCTGTCCCTTGCCGCCTCCGCCGTCCGTGCCAGCATCGCCTCAGGCCCGCACGCATATATTACGAGCGATTCGGCGGCGGGGCGGTTCTCGTCCAGCCAGCTCCCAAGGCAATCCGTCACGAATCCCTTGGCCCCCGCGCTGCCATCGTCGGTGGCGACCACCGACTCGATGCCGAACTGCGCAAACTCACGTACGAAGAAACCGAGCTGATTCGATATCTCATCCATCTTCCTGCCCTCGAAGGGCAATTCATCCGCCGTCCTGGCGCCCGCCAGAGCGACCACGTTCATCCGGCCGTATTCCTCCGTCAGCGTTCGTGCCATGCACTGCAGCGGAGGCGTCCCCATCCCGCCGCCGACCAGCAACGCCGTCTCTTTCCCGGAAGGCACCCGGAAACCGTTACCCAGCGGCCCGATCACACTGACAGTATCGCCCGCCTTGAGCGTCGTCATCCGCAGCGTACCGGGCCCGATCACGCAGTAGAGCAGATCCGCCGTCGTGCGGCCGTTCTCGCTGTGTACGTCCGCGAAGCTGAACGGTCTGCGCAACAACACCTCGCGCCTGGCAACGTCGCGCAGTTCCTCGGGTATCGTCTCCTCAGCGGGCACCGCCGCCGTACTCAAATCGATCTCGACGAACTGCCCCGCCTTGAACCCCGCCATCGCCTCACCGCCGGCGCCCGTGAACGCAAGCTGCAACTTGGCGAAATGTCCCCGCAAACGCCGGTTCCAGCACACGCGGGCGTCGAACACTCCTTGATTGGCTCCATCTTCGTTCGCCATATTCATCCGCTCACAGCAGCCCCTCGAAAACCTTCACGCCATCGACGATCTTGCACACGTGCGTTGCATACTTCTCCGCCATCTCCGGTCTGCTCCGCGGATATCCCGTCTCGACAGCCCGTCGCACCGCGTCCACACTGTCCGCCTGCACCAGTGCGCCGGACGCCCCCTTGTCGCCGCCGCCCAGCATCCGCTCGCCCAACACGCCCGGCACCGAACGAACGATGTCGCACATCGTTTCCAACTCCGGACCCGAAATCCTGTAGATGTCACGCAAGCCGATCCCATCCTGCCGAAAGATCCGCCCGACCGTCTCGACGTCCCCCGACCGCCACGCATCCATCATCTGATAGAACCGACTCTGCGCTTCGAAGATGTACCGCAGCCTGTCGCATAAATCCGGGTGCTCGACTCCGAATTCGCTGAGAATCTTCTCATAGATGTCTCGCTCTTTCACATCCGCCAGACACTCGATCGGCCAGCCCGCCTTCTTCAAAATCTCCGCCAGCTTCTCGCACTCGGCCCGCCGCACCGCATACGTCGACTTCTCCAGCCCCGGCCGGTCCGTACCCGTATCCAGAACGACGATCCGAAAGTCCGTCGCGCCCTCGCCGATCGGCACGTATTCGATCGAGCGATCCTGCGGATTGTAGTATGTCCCCATCCCGTCCCTGGCGAACAGAATCATCGTCTGATCGAGCTTGCCGCAGGGAGATCCGATGTAGTCGTTTTCCACCGCCTGCGCCAGATCCACGATCCGCATTTGATCCTCGACCTCGATTCCATTGGCGTCGAACAGCGACAGAATCAGGTTCAGACACAGAGACGCCGACCGGCTCATCCCGCCGCCCGGAATATTTCCGTACAATACGGCGTCAATTCCCTGCTCCAGCCTGAATCCCTCCCGCCGCAATACATAGTCTACGCCGTAGGGAAACCGTCCCCACGTTTGGGCGATCTGCTGAGACCGCGGCTCGGGCACCTTCCCTGTCTCGAAGTCGATAAGCCCGTCTTTGCGGAAATTTCCGCTCAGCAGCCGCACACGCCCGGTCCCGTTCGGCTTGTACGCCATCCAGATAAACCGATCCGTCCCTACGCCGAAAAGTTCCGTCCCGTTGTAGTCCCCGTGCTCGACCCCCAGACAAAATCGCGACGACGTACGCCGCACCTTTGCTCCGCTCAGATCCAGCCCGGCCTCCCTCGCCAGCGAACCGATTGTCTCCAGGGCTGTCTGCCCTTCCTTTGTAAGCTCCATCTTGTCTGACGCTCCAGAATAACCAACACTTGCCGGCCTCCTCCAACCGCCGCCCGAATATAGCCCAATCGTGTCCAAACATCAACACTCCTTCGCAACTCGCGGCGTTCCCTCCGTTCCCGAGCCCCTCTCGTCGTGCAAACCGATACCTCTTGCCTGGCGGCTCGCCCATTCTCAGGCGATTGCGAGTTATGCTCCAAATCGCCATCGTTGCGTTCAGACTATTGTCCGACCAGTCCCGATCATGCTATCATGTGCCCCGTGTGAAGGCCGGACGCCGATGAGGCATACCTGCAAACCGAACCCCTTGAAGGAGACCACGCCATGAACAAACGCATCCACCTCAAAAGCCTGCTGATCGCAGCCGCATCGCTCGCTTTGCTTCTGTTGCTTGCCGGAGCCGCCGCCCGCAGCCCGCAACCACAGATCGGCCGCTTCCAGATCGCCTGCACCGACTCGGCCTGCTACCTTGTCGACACCGCAACTGGCGCCGTCTGGCACTCAGGCGACCGCGACTTTCGCCGCCCGAAGATCGCCCCTGTAACCGAGGCCGGTGATCTCGAAATGAAGGACTTCGTCGGTCAATGGCGATCTGTCAGCGATGGGGGAAAAGTCAGGCTCTGGCTCGAATCCGATGGAACAGCCCGAGCCGAATCCCCTGAGCCGCATGAAGGAAGCTGGCGCCTTGCCGGTGATCGAATCCTCATTACCTTGGACGAAGACCAAACCATCACCGGCTACATAGACACGCTCGGCAACCTCGTCCTATGGGAAGAGGGCCACGATGATGATCGCATGTCATTCGAGAAGGTCGAGTAGTTCCGCTGCGCAACAGCCGTCTGCGTTGGCTTTCGCCCCGGCGCCTGCCGGCGGAACCTCGACCCGCGCGTCGCATGCCGTTCCTGCTCTCATCGGGTGACAGCACACAATGCGGTGCGCCCGGGATATTAGCTCGGGCGGTGCAATCGACTTCTTTCGGCAGCAGGGCCGCCGGATTCTGCGTGCGCTGCGCGGTCTTAGTATCGACCGTAGGTTTCGCCCGGCCGATCGTCCGTTCGAAACGGGCTGGCCGGCAGGCCTTCTTTGTTGAACAGGTTCGGTTCGGCCGCATTCTCCCAGCCGTATCGCACCGCAGCCGGCTGCTCGACCGCGTCGCTCCACACCACGACCGTGTCGCCCTCGATCCGCGCCTTGGCCGGCACGAACTCGCCGTCCTGTTCGGCAATCACGAAATGCGTCAGATCCCCGCCCTCGGCAACGAGCCCCGAACCGGTATGCTCGAAGAACAGTCGGATCTTCGGCCCCTCGATGTAGTAGTGCGTATAGAGCGGCCCGGAATGCACCAGCCTTTCGGCCCCGTACTCCTTCGCCAGCGCCCAAAGCGCCAATCGCTTGCCCACGTCCTGCTTATTGCGCGGGTGAATATCATCCGGATTGCCGATGTCCATCGTCACCGCGATTCCCGTATTCGGCGTACTGCGATGCGCGATCAACTGAGCCTCGCGAATCTCCGGCGTCTGTCCCTTGTACGGTGCAATCTGCACGAAATAGAACGGAAACTGCCCCTGCCCCCAGTCCCGTCGCCAGTTCTCGATCATCGCCGCCAAAAGCGTGCGGTACTGATACGCGCGGCTCGCGTTCGATTCGCCCTGGTACCAGATAGCCCCTGCGATGCGATACGGAATCAACGGAGCGATCATCGCGTTGTACAGCGTGGCGGGGCGGTGCGGGTGGCCCGGATCGCCCAGATGCCCGAATCTCGGTCGCGGCGGTGCCTTTTTGCCCGCCTCTTTGGCCTCCCTGGCCTGCTGCTCCCATTGCTCAACCGCCTTCTTGTGCCGTTCCAGAGCTCCCGGATAGTCCTTCAGTGCCGCCTCGAACCGCTCGACGATCGGCATGAAATCTTCGTCTGCTTCGAGCATCTCCCGCCGTGTCCATGCCTCGGCCGGCGTGCCGCCCCAACTGGTATTGATCAGTCCGATCGGGGCATCCAGCTCGCGATGCAGCGTCCTGCCGAAAAAGTATGCCGCCGCTGAAAACCGGCCCACCGTCTCAGGCGAGCACACCTCCCACGTCCCCTCGCAGTCCTCCTGAGGCGTATCGGCCGTCTTCCGCGTCACGTAGAACAGCCGAATCTCCGGATACTTCGCGGCCGCGATCTCCTGCTCGGCGTCGTTCGACGCACTGACCGGCCACTGCATGTTCGACTGGCCGGACGCCACCCAGACCTCGCCGATCAGCACGTTCTCCAGTTCGATGGTGTTGCTGCCCTTAATCATGATCCGGCATGTCCTGCCCTCAGCGGGCGTCTCCAGTTCCACCTGCCATTTGCCCTGATCATCGGCCTGCGTGGCCGTCCATGCGTCCTGCCAGGACCCGCGTACGACAATCGCCTCTCCCGCATCGGCCCAGCCCCAGATTGGAACCATCGCCTCGCGCTGCACTACCATATTCGAGCCGATAATCGCGGGCAAACGAACCTCCGCCGTCGCGCAAACCGCCAACGCCAAAACCACCAGAACGACCAACCATCTCTTGACCATGACATTCTCCTTTGAATCATGTTGTCACACCCATATGCTTGTCTTTATAAGTCTACCCACTGGCCGGTTTGTGTACCAGCAGAATCTCTTGGAAAGCACCGCTGCCGCTTTGGTTCCGACTGGTCACTGCCTTCGCTATGGTCTTGTCCAATCTGCCCTGGCAGCTTGACGCTCTTGCGGTAGATCGGTAGAATGCACATCAGCGACGTGATACGTTTTGTGGAGACGCGATGATTCCAGGTAATTCGAGCCGGGATGGAATGTGGATCAAGCTGATTTCCCCGCGAGTCACCATGCGGCCCATGGATTCGGCTTTCAAGAGACAAATGGCGCCGCCTCTGGCGTTGCTCGTGCTCGGCGCATTGACTCCGAAACGGCACCGTGTGACTATCGCCGACGAGAACATCGAACGAATTCGACTTGACGACTCTCCTCAATTCGTTGGTATAACCGTCAAAGCCGATACCGCACAGCGGTCGTGGGAAATCGCCCGCTCATATCGATCTCGAGGCATTCCGGTCGTACTTGGAGGGATTTATCCAACCACCTGCCCGAATCAGTGCGCGGCCCATGCCGATGCCTGTGTGATTGGAGAGGCCGAGCGATTGTGGTCCGGCCTTCTGCGCGATGCGGAATCGGGTAACCTCAGGAGGTTCTACAGGGACCGGACGCCGCCCGATCTCGGCATCGTACCGCTTCCCAAATGGGACTTGATCGCGCGCAAGCATTACCTGTATACGAACACACTCACTATCGGGCGAGGGTGTCGTCACCGGTGCTGCTTCTGTTATAACAGTTCGCCCAACCTGCCGACCGGGTATCGAATGAAGCCGATACGCAACATTCTTCGCGAGATTGCCTCGTTGCGTACGAGGCATGTCATGTTCATAGACGATAACTTCATCGCAAATCCGTCGCTTGCCCGCCGACTGATCGCGGAATTGATGCCCCTTGGGCTGACCTGGCACACCGCCGTGAGTGCCGACATTGCTCAGCACGGCGACATGATTGAACGAATGGCCGCCAGCGGCTGCCGCAGTCTGTTCATCGGCTTTGAATCGCTTAATCCAGCGAATCTTGAAAACGCCAACAAACGCCACAATCGTGTGGAGCAGTACGAACGCACGATCGGCCGAATCCACGATTGCGGCATGATGGTGAATGCCAGTGTTGTCTTCGGTTTCGATGGGGATGGGCCGCAGGTGTTCGACGAGACAACAAGATGGCTTACCGTGCAGAAGGTGGAAACGATGACTGCACATATCCTGACGCCGTATCCCGGCACCGTTCTTCACGCCCGGTTGTCTTCCCGGAACCGTATACTCGATCAGGATTTGACCCACTACAATACGTCTCGTGCTGTCTTTCGTCCGGCTAACATGACAGCCGAACAGCTCGAAAGCGGGTACCTCGATGCGTATCGTCGTTTCTACTCATGGTCGAGCATTCTCTCCCGCATGCCGCGAGACACAAGGCGCTTGGCCCCATACCTCTTGTTCAACATATTCTACCGGAAACTCGGGCGGCTGTGTTCCGCTCCGGGAATGCTCGGTCTGATGTGGTCGCTCGGCAAACTCGGCGCAGCGCTTTCCTATCCGCATACCCTGACGCAACGCCCGCGACGCATCGCAGATGTCCCATCGATCGCTGATTCGGCAGACACATCCTGCCCATATGGCAATCCGTCAGGCTGACTCTCTCGGGCATCCAAACGTGCGCCAGTATAACCGACTGTTTGGGCACAAAGCACGCCACGAAAGCCCAACATCCACTCCGTTGTCATCTCGAGCGGAACGAAGTGCAGCCGAGACATCTGCCACCCGAACACGCCCTTGCCCA
>CAZGMJ010000100.1:0-13477 GCA_964526785.1 uncultured Pirellulales bacterium | reverse complement strand
AGGCGGGACGCCAGCAAGTCACGACACTCATTCGCACAATTCCGGATCCTATGGGACAGGCTGCCGTTCGGGTTCCCCGTGAAGCCATGCTGCGTGAATTGGGCTTGTCCACGGAGTCTTCTGAGCCACTTGGGTCCAGCCTGCACGTGCCAGAGGCTCCAATACCAATCGAAACCGTTGACTCCTTTGCCAAGATCGGGCGCAATGACCCATGTCCCTGTGGCAGTGGCAAGAAGTATAAGAAGTGCTGTGGGCGACAGGATAGCCCTGCGCGGAGCCCCGGATCGAGCTAGATGGAGCCACCGTCAAGCGGCCCACAACAATACTCCATACAGCTGCTCAGATCGCCTCGTCAATCTCATAATCGCTATCTGGAAAAGCCTCACCTGTAATGCAGGTAAAACAGGCGTTGCCGGCAAAAGCAGAACCAATGACCCATATTGGATTTCCACATTGGCATTTTACGCCGCTGTTGTGATCATCCAAGGCAGACCTAAGAGCTGTTACGACCTCTTTGCGCGAAGCGTCTTTTGGGTTGGCCTTCATGTGTCGGTCAACGTATTCATCAAAAGATATTGGCGTGAATCCTGTCTTCTCCATCAATTCTCATCCAGCGAGTATTTCATCGGAAGTTGGCAATCCATACGCTGTAATCAGCAAGTAGCTGATAGTTCTCAGATTTCCTGTCAGTCGGTTCAAGTTCACCAAGGCCAAGAATGAACTCTTTGCCGTCTGATTTGCGGCGAACGTGGGCGGCGATGTCTCCCATCCCAAACAGCATCCACGGAGAGACGCGGTCATCCTTGATAATGAGCAAGTCGTACATATCCATGTAAGAAGGTTGGCTCTTCCGCAGACGCTCGTGCTCTTTCGGATCACCCGGGCCCATGATGTAAAACTCCTCCCAGTTGAAGTCTTCGGTCCCAGTAACTTCACATGGCAATGATAGAGCGTTGCAGAGGTGCTCGTAGAATCTCTGACGGGCCTGTTCAAAGGGGGTGTCCTTACCGCCGATGATTTCGTAAATACGTGCGAGTTGTTGGTCCAGATCTATCATGGATACAGCCTAACATCTGACTCTCGATGGGCAACTCGAAAGTGTTGTGCAATCTGGAGGACGGCTGTTCAGCCCTTCGCGCATCAACCTTCCCGGTTTGAACTTGACCTTGCGCTTGGCTGGAACCTGTACGGGCTCCAGTGTTCTGGGGTTTTGAGCGGTTCGTGCTGGTTGAATCTTTGTCTCGAATACGCCGAAATCCCGAAACTCCAGGCGGTTACCGTTTGCCAGCTCTGCTGTAAGGTTTTCCATGAAGGACTCGATGACGGTCTTTACGACGGTTTGCCTGGCTTGCGTTTGCTCTGTGATGCGGTCGACGAGTTCTTGTTTGGTTACTGTTGGCATCGATTGGCCCCGGATTGGTCGAATATCAGCGGTGAGTGTACTGGAAAAGGGGCGGTGGGCAAGTCAGCCGGTAATATGGTCCAGTAGATGCTTGTATTCAGGCATCACGTAATATCCCGGTCGGTTATTGCCGAGGATACCTTGCTTGCGAAGCGAGGTTACCGCCTCTCTGAAATTACCGCTCAGTTCATAACCTGCCTTAGCAGCCAGTTCATCTGTCTTGAGTGTGTCCTGGCCGAGGGCTTCGATGATGTTCTTTTGTGCCGTTGAGAGCTTGATCATGAGAGCAGGATACGGTTCTCTTTGCATGAGGTCAACATGCATCCGTGCTGGGCTGCCACAGGGTTTCAGGCGGCCAACGGCAAATTGCATTGCTTTTTATCAATAATATGTGTTCACAATACACGGTTTGATATAGAATGCTTGACAATGTAATCAAGGCCGCTAAATGCATGCATCTTTTGGGTTGAAAATGGAGCAATCATGAAACTCAATCGCGATTTTGAAATGGCCGTTAATACCGTGTTGTGGCTCAAGAAGCAAAGAGCCGACAAGTTTCTCTTGGCAGCGGATATCGCCAAGTCGCTGGGGTTCTCTGTCGGCTACATGCAAAAAGTCCTTCGGTCATTGAGCATGCACGGCATTATCGAGTCCAAGCGTGGCAGGGCAGGGGGAGTGCGACTGCGGGCGCAAAAGGTTACCTTGCTGGATATCTGGAATATTACCCTTGGTGAAATAGACCTCAAGACCCCGTCGGTTCCACAGATGAAAAAGCCCTTGAAAGCATTTACGGATGCGATGGCAGAGACGGTAATCTACAAGAGACGTGATGCATAGCTGACAATGCAATCTGGTCGTCACAGGACAGAGCTTCGCACACATTGTGCAAGGGCCTTGGCCATCCGTACATGCCAATACCGTTTTTCCATTCGCGTGTGTTCATAATCAGCAGCCTGTTGTAGAATGTCTGTAATCAAGCTCACTGGGCGCGAGCGTTTTCTCGCTTCGGGCAGTTATGCAGCTCCATTGGGATTTTGAAATGACTGTCAATAGGTGTATGACTAAAGGAAACTCAAATGCGTAGCTATACTCGCCGTGAGTACATGAAGGCCACAGCATCTGCTCTGGCCTTTGGTCTGGTGCCTGCTTTCGGACGAGGGACGGAGTCGGTCAGCAAGAAGGCCAACGTGGTGATCCTATTCATCGACGATCTGGGGTATGGAGACCTGGGCTGCTTCGGGAATAAGAAAATCCCGACACCGCATATCGACTCGCTTGCTGTAAACGGTGTCAAATGCACGATGTCATATATCACCAACCCGCCATGCTCACCGAGTCGTTGTTGCCTGATGACAGGAATGTACATACAACGATTCGGTAAGTCAGGTATGGCTCGCGGTATGCCAATTCCGAAGGATCATCCCACCATGGCCGAGTTCATGCGTGATGCCGGCTATGTGACTGGACAAATCGGTAAATGGGATATTGGCAGCACGAGGCAAGGTCCGCACAAGAGAGGGTTCATGGAAGTGGCGCGTCACGCACCCGGAAAGCACTATGATCGTGAAAGAGAAGACGGTACACCCGTCTACCTCACAGAACTTGACGGCGATTACATGGTTGAATTCGTCGAGAGGAACAAGGACAAGCCCTTCTTTCTGTATTTTTCGCCATTTGCTATTCATTCACCACTCAATAGGACGCCTGAGCGATACAAATCACGTGTCGAGGGTGAAAACAAGTGGTACGGCGGGGCCGTAGCGGCTGTAGATGACCAGGTTGGGAGGTTGTTGGCGGTGCTCAAGAGACACAAGCTTGAAAAGAACACGCTTATCCTGCTGACGGGTGACAATGGCGCGAACCCAAACGGAGGTTCATCTGCTCCCTATCGTGGTGGGAAGGGCCCGGGTACCCAGTACGAGGGGTGGGTCCATACGCCCACAATTGTGAGTTGGCCTGGCACACTCCCAGCAGGCAGGATCTACGATGGTATGATGTGCACCATGGATTTCTATGCCACGGTAGCCGCGGTGGCGAATCGTCCGCTCCCAAAACGTTGTGAGGGCGTCAACCTGTTGCCATTCTTCAAGAGTAAGAAAAGCGGCGATGCGCATGAGTACATCTACTGGCACAACGCAGATCCCACAGACGCACCTCGCCGTAACCTCTATGCAGTCCGGTGGAAGAATTGGCGGCTCATAAAGCGGCAGGGGCAATGGCACCTATATGACATTCACCAGGACCCGCGAGAGACAACCAATCTGGCTGCCAGTTGTCCTGGCGTGGTTACCAACATGCGCAAACACTATGAGGCGTTTGTCGCAACGCTTCCACCCTTGAAGCGGAGTGCTGATTACAAAGGTGGTGGCGCCGTGCCACAAGGCTGGGGTTGGGTCGTAAGCGACGGGATATAGCGAATGTGCCCAATGGACGGTAGTCGTTATCGCTGGTGTATGAAGAGCGAGAGGTGCAAGTCGCGATTTGAATCTTCATACCGGCCATGGGTTATCCTGCGGTTCATCGCCACCAGCTTAGGCGATCGCTCTTGGCCTACTTGTTCAGGACTACCACATGGTTCTCCAATCAGGCAGGCCCCGCCTCATTCTCCGGGTTGCAGCATCGGCGTCGAATGCTTCAGGATCAAACGGCCCCCGCCATTCCATGAAGGATTCGTGTTCCTCATGGTTCGGATCGGCTAGTGCTTCAAGGTACTCTTCGTAGCCGAACGTTCCGCCCACATCCTCAGGCGGACAGGCTCGCCGGCCATCAACGCAGACTGGATACCGGCTGCCCTTCTTGGGGCTCAGGCATCCTTCGAACAGAACCTCGTGCTCCCAGCCATCGCCAAAGTCATACTCGTATTCGAATAGCATTTGTGTCCCGTCCTCTGGGACGATCATGCTCACTTTGGTCTCCAGTGAGTTGACTGGCCATGTTTCATCCTCCCAGCCCTCGCAGATCAAATCAGGGTCGCCATGAACAATCCCGTCGATCTTGAACTGATGGAGGTGCGAGTTGGTCCACCCCATCGCTGTCTGTATATGTACATGTAACCTGTCCAGAGAGCAGTCTTTCACTTGGATTCTGCGCCAAATGGCCGGCCTGACATCCTTGAGTGTGATTTTGAACTGGTATAGCGTAGCGGCCGGTATGCGGTGTATTTTGCCTTCCCTGAATGCCTCCAGGGTGCGCTCGCTGACGTCTAGCACATGCCATAGAGAATTGCGTTTCATCCCGTTGGGTGCCTTAGGCAGGGTTTCTCGGCATGCTCCGGCAATCTGCTTGATTTCATCGAGGGTGAATTGGAGCGTTCGCTGATTGCCGCATTCGAGCAGAAGCTTGGGCTGGAGATAGGCCAAGAGTTCTGCAACACAACGACGCTGTGCATGGGTCATTCGCAGCGGAAAAGTCGGTTGTTCCATCCTTGACATGATCGCTCTCACAGAATGTTCTTGGTTTCGTGGCTAGCGGCTCTCACAGACCGACCGGCACAGGGTTCTCAATTCACTTAGTGTTCGCTCAATCTGTCCATCATCTCTGAGGTCATCGACAATGCCGGTGAAGTACTCGTCTGATATTCCTGCAACGTACCTGCGGATCATAGAGTCTTCAGGAGGGTAATCCATGTATAGGTGATGATCCTGGTAGTCCGAGTCCCACAGGATGCAATCCTCCAGTCCCTCGATCTCTAATTCCCATTCTTCCATATCCTCGCAAGACAGGTCGGCTATTTCCTCTTCCTGGCCCTGTTCTCTGGCTGCGATGATGAGTTCTCGGCAGTCTGTTCTGGTTTCAGGACTGTCCAGCTCCAGCTCAACCATCACTCGGAGAAACTGGAACACAGTGGCGATTCCACCTTCAAGAACTGCCGTCAGTGGAACAGCCGGTACATCTTCTCGGAGCAGGCAATTGCCTATGGTGGATAGCACGGACGCCTTCTGGCCGGACGTGAGGCTGTCGAAGCACTGGATGCCGTACTCACAATCCTCCATTGGCGCATCGAGCAAACTCCAGAGAGCTTCGGCAAAGAGTCTTGCCTCCGCACCTTTGAGTGTTCTTGTACCGTTCGATGTTCGCCACATACATGGGACCTCATGAACCGTGCGTATTATACTGGTACTCAAGATTAGGTCGTGTAATATGCAATTGGGTCGCGGAGTCCGCTTTACCCATGAAAAAGGCACACGCGTTTGCCGAAGAGCTCGTGGTTATAATCAAGTGCTGTCATCTGCGTACCACCCAGCATGGACCAGCTCAAAATTCCAGACATCTTTGAAGACCAACATGCGTTCGATAATTTCGCGGTCATACAACCGTCCTTGCTGACTTTCTCGCCAGTTCTTTCTATTGACAACGCCTATTACGAGGTAATCATTGCCTATGATTTCAGGTCTTGCATTTTCGAAAGACGCAACCATCAGAGATTCAAGCTTTGATTTCTTGGCGATTATAAGATCGCAACGTGGACAGTAGCGGCACGTTATGTTCAATAGAAGCAGCTGTCGTGGTTCTATGTGGATGACCAGCGGAAATCTGCGCAGCTTGGTTTTGGCTTGGCATTTCGGACATTTGGTAAACGCCGCATCTTCATACGGATTCAAAAAGAAGAAGTGTCTTCTTTGCGGTTTACTAGCCGTTTGGACCATAACTGACTCCGTTGATTCATGATCAACAAATCCCTATGACCGTCGATTTCTGTGACGATCTCTCAGGTTCGGGATAGAGTCTTCGGTCGGCGGTATTGTATGTGGATCTCTCGCTTCGGCCCATAGCCTCAACTCGCCGTGCTTACGTGTTACTCTATAGTCGCCGATCAACCTTATATCATCATTGAACAACGTACGCTTTCGACCAATGAGTTCCGTTGCCAGCACATCCAGGACCGGATCCGTGGCCATCAATTCTCTGATCCAAACCACATAATGGTCGTCGCCTTTGACATCTTCGAAAATCATAGCGTTCCATACGGCGCATGCGATCTTGAGTACTCTCTGAATGCTGGCTGTGGACGCATCGTCGGGCATCATGTCCACGAGCGGTGATGCGAAATCAAGGAACGTCTCGGATATCTTCCTGTTGAAGAATGATGGTTGTTTCTCATTCGGTCTCAATCGTCCATCCCTGTAGCGCGTACGATTTCCTTTTAAACTCATCAGCGTACAAGAAGCATAATTCATTCACCCGGTGCATGCAAGGAATGAGCCATTGAGCAGACTGTCCGCGGCCAGTGCCCCTCCACGAGTCCTGGCCGCTTGGGTCAGGGGAGGTACAAAATGACAGATGTTTCGATACGGACGCTGCTGCTGGAATATGTTGATTCCAACGGCGCAAGCCACATACGCGAGATGCACATCGAGGTGCTTCGGCGACGGCCGGATACGCCGGAGCATACGATTCGGGCGAGGCTTTCAGAGGCTGTTTCAGATGGTCTGCTGGATAGACTGGGTGATGGTTTCTACGACATTTATGCAGAAGATGAGGACATGACGTCAGTTGTTTCCTACCCGAACCGATGTCCTGAGTTCGGTGACCACAGGTACAGGGGCAATTGTGATGGCCGGCTTATCAAGGACCTTATCTTACGCTATGGGGCAACTCGAGTTTGCGACCCGATGGAGGGCTCGGGCACGAGCAGAGATGTTGTTGCCGGGCTCAACAAGTACAAAAACAAGGGCATCAGCTACTGGGGCGGTGACCTGCGGCGTGGTTTTGACCTGACAAAGCAGGACCTGCTTGGAAGGTTTGATTTTGTCTGGATACATCCGCCGTACTGGAACATCGTGCAGTACAGAAGCGGTGCAAATGACCTGAGCAACTGTGAGAGCTATGAGCAGTTTCGAAGGATGCTGATTGTCTGTCTTAGGCGGTGCTATGATGCACTGGAAACGGACGGCAGGCTTGCTGTTTTGATTGGTGATGTTCGACGACGCGGGCAGTATACGCCCATTATCAGGGACGTGCTGAACTTCCCGCATGGTGAAGTGCGAAGCATCATCATAAAGGTGCAGCACAACTGCACGAGCGACCGAAAGCGGTACGGCAAGATGGAAGACGTGCCGATTCGCCATGAGTACTGTGTGGTGTTTAAGAAGATTGAGGCTGCTATTGAAAGACATGAAAGGGCGGCGGTTATGACGTTGTTGAGGTGATTGACCTGGCTGCTGTCGCGGATGATGAACTCGAACTCACGGATGAAGCACGCAGAGATGTGGAAACGGCCAGAAAAGAAATGGCTCGGGGTGAGTACATTACGCACGAGGAGATTATGGCGAGATACGGGTAATTACGATGGCGGTTCGTGTTTCTGGCGAACCGCCATCAGAGTGGTTCAGTCGGAGGTGCAGAATGACACGAGAAGAGGCACGATTGCTGCCTGTTATTGAATGGGCGGGGCGAGAATTCCTGATGTCGACAGCAGGCAATTTCGAAATACGAATGACCCGGATGATTCCATCCGCATGCATTCGCGCAGGGCCGGGCCACGGTGCGGCAAATGCAGGGTATGCAGTGGAACATCCGTGCAGTTGATACATGCGGCCAAAAAGGACACGGAGATGTGAGCAGGGCGGTCGAAAGACATAAAGGCTGCTGTAGGTTTGCTCACGGGAGTGAACGTACGGCATTTCTCATATCTGGTACGGCTGACCACCTGCCATCGTTCGGGCTAATCAACATCAGGCCTTGGGAGCTTCGTGGACACGAGGGGATTGCCTTGCGGTGGCTCCGGGAGGTCGGATCACGGTTCTGTGCCCTCAATCAGCGTCTCTGCTTCGGCCAGCAGGGCTTTGGCCCTCTGATTGGCGGCAAGCCGCTCGTTCTTGAGTAAGCCCCGCAGTTCCTCCAGAGTCGATTCGGCCTCGTCGACTCGGCCGAGTTGATAATACGTCATCGCCTTGAGTCCCATTACGTCAAACGACGGCGTCTCGCCTTCGTTGGCCATAAGTTCTTCAACGTTCTTTAAGGTCCTCAGCGTCTCTTGGTACAGGCCTGTCCGGTACTGGGCATACCCCAAGAAGATGAGGCCGGTACGATCAGTTGGATTCCAGCTATTCACCTGCTGCGCTTTTGCCAATGCTTCGCGGTATGTCTCGATATCCTTATCTGATGGAACGACGATCTTCCGGACTTCTCGCCAAAGCTTCTGCGCATCGTGCCACAGGTGATAATTGGCAATCTGCAGGGCCTGAGTCCGAACTGGTTCATCGAGGTCCTCGTCAATCTGGAGATCCGGTACCACGTCATGGTAAGAACCATGTTTTTCATACAGTTCGTCCACGACTTTCTTCGCATCTTCCCATTTGCGGCAATTGGCAATCTGCAATGTCAGCTTCCGAAGCTCCTCCTCCAGGGTACGATCTGACCGAAGTTCGTCTATCGCGTCGCGCCAGTTGCCGTGTTTCTCGTACACTTCGGTTGTCAGTTTGCGCGCCGTCTGCCCTGTCTCCCGCAGCTCATATCCCCCTGAAGGCTCTACGGTCTCCCAAAGAACAATCCCGTCGACAGACAGGGCTGTAATGGTACGGCCATCCGGGCTGAAGGCAACCTCATAAACGTCCTGCTCTGGTACCAGGGTCATAAGTTCCTTACTGGTAGCCGTATCCCAGACTTTGACCGTACTCTCAGCTCGACTGACCGAAGCGATTCGCCTGGCATCGGGGCTAAAAGCGATTTGCTGGACATTGCCATTGTGGGCTGCCCATAACTTCATTTGCGTACCCGTTTCCGCATCCCAGAGTATGATGTTGCCTTGATTGGTGCCGGTCACAATGAGTCTTCCATCGTGGCTGAGCGCTATGTGGCCACACAAGGTGTTCCGCTTTGCCTGGAGTGCAAACACTTCCGTTCCCGTGGCTGCGTCCCAGACCTTGGCTGTGCCGTCCCAACAACCGGAGAGGATCCGGCTCCCATCCGGATAGTAGGCCAGCGTTCCGACTGCACCCTGATGGCCGGGGAAATTCATGACCTCCTTGCCCGTCTCTGCGTTGTGCACGCGGATCTCTCCGCTGTTGCCACCAACAACAAGACGGCCCCCGTCCGGGCTGAAGGCCACGGCTTGACTGCCGTTGCCGAGTTCGTGTTCGCTGAACTTCGCCAGTTTGGCCCCTGTGGTGGCATTCCATATCGTTCCCGTTCCATCGCTGCTGCTCGAGGCGAGCCGTCTTCCGTCCGGGCTGAAAGCCACCTCCCAGATCCAGCTTCCGCTGGCCGGCAGGGTTGCCAGTTCGGTCCCGGCGGTCAAATCCCAAATCGTCACTCCACCTTTCAGGCCCCCGGTGGCGAGCCTCTTGCTGTCGGGACTGTAGGCATGGCCAAGCGTGAAGGAGTCTGTGTGCACGAGCATGCGCTCCTTGGACCATGACGTGTCCCAGACTCGGATCGTCTTGTCTGCACTACCTGACAAGATCTTCCGGCCATCGGGGCTGAAGGATACCGATCGGATGGACGCCTCATGACCTGCTAGCGTCATAACGACCTCTCCGGTGGTCGCATCCCAGACACTGATCGTGTTGCCCTGATCGGGGGCGACGATGAACTTGCCACTGCTATCATAGCTGACATAATTCAGCCTTTGGTTTCGCGAACGCAGCGCCATGGTCTGTTTGCCGGTGGATGCATCCCACACCTTGATATTGGAGTCCCATCCACAAGAGACGATGCTCTTGCCGTTGGGGCTGTACGCCACGCATGTGACCCAAAGCTTATGAGCTGAGGGGATGGTCATGATCTCGTCTCCGCTGGCGGTATCCCAGACACTGATACCCTCCTTGCTGCAGGAAGCGATGCGCTTCCCATCTGGACTGAACCCGAACCCCATGACATACGAGGCTCGTGAAGCTCCCTGCTGGGTGTTCGCGACTTCAGCACCCGTTGCAGAATCCCATATTCTGATCACAGTGCGAGCCTCAGTGGAAGCAATACGCGTGCCATCCGGACTGAACGCCACACCCACGACCTGCCCTGCATGTCCGCGGAGAGTCCTCAACTCTCGGCCGCTCTGCACGTTCCATACCTTGACGGTCTTATCACCACTGGCGGATGCCAGACGTTGGCCATCCGGACTGAAGGCCACACACCAGACAGCACCCTCATGTCCGGTGAGATTCATCACTTCGGCACCGCTCGCCGCATCCCAGATCTTGACGCTCTTACCCCAGCCACCAGACGCGATGAGCTTCCCGTCAGGGCTGAACGCCGGGTGCGCCACCCTTTGCGAAGCCCCCCGCAAAACCATTGTCGCCTGATCTGCGATATAGTTGAGATGGCTCCATTCCCATCCGCGCAGGTCGTTCGGACAGGATTCCAGCAGAGCCCTGACAGCCTTTGTATTTCCTTGTCCGTGCTTCGCGTGCGCTAACTGGATGCTACTTACGTACAAGGCATGACGCAGTTCTTCTGCTTTATCCTCAGCAGCTTTTTCCGCCTGCTCGGCACGAAGGCGGGCCTGCTCTGCGGATTCACGAGCGGCAACTTCCTCTTGCCGGGCACCTTCAGCCTTCGCATACATTGTTGTGCTGGCTCCGAGACCAAGGATAACAGCCAACGCAATCAGAGCCGCGCCGGTCACCGAGCCAGCGTGCTTGCGCATGAACTTTCTAGCACGGTAGGCGGAGGATTCCGGTCCGGCCATCAGCGGGGCACCGGTCAGATAGTTTCGGATATCGTCGGCCAGTTCTGAGGCCGAGCGGTAACGGCGGGTGCGATCTTTGCGCATGGCTTTCATAGGAATCCACTCCAATTCACGATGCAGGCAGCGCGCCAATGTCAGAAGCTGCGTTCGGCGACGCTCTGCAATTCCCTTGGCCTTTTCCCCCAGGCTCGTCAGTCGGGTACTGGGCGTCAACGGTTCCTCCTCTCGAATGGTCTTCTGGATTTCGGCAAAACCGGAACGTTTGAAAGACTCGCGATCGAACGGCAAGACGCCTGCCAGCAGTTCATAGAGCAACACGCCGAGCGAATAGATATCGGATCGCGTATCAATGTCAGCAGCAGCCAGATCCACCTGCTCGGGGCTCATGTACTCCGGCGTGCCAAGCAACTGTCCCTCACGAGTGAATGAAGTTGCGTCCGCCAATGGCTCGGTCAATGCTTTGGCGACCCCAAAATCGATGATCTTGGGAACATGTCTGTTCTCCTGTGTAGACACGAGGACATTCGATGACTTGATATCGCGGTGAATGACTCCTTTTTGATGAGCGTGATGGACTCCTTCGCAGACTGCTTTGAAGAGCCTTAATCGCTCTGTAATGTTCAGCTTGTGGTCGTCGCAGTATTTAGTGATTGAGGTTCCCGGCACATATTCCATAACGAAATATGGCCGGCCTGCTTCCGTGGTGCCAGCATCGAAGACCTTGGCGATAGTCGGATGATCCAACCGCGCCAGCGTCTGCTGTTCGGCTCGAAAGCGAGCAACGACCTGCATGGTGTCCATACCCAATTTGACGATTTTCAGGGCGACTCTGCGTTGGATGGGTTCGTGTTGTTCTGCCAGGTAAACGAGGCCCATGCCACCTTCGCCGATCAGTTCCAAGAGCTCGTAGTGGCCGATTGTGGTGCCGGGGCCTTCAATGACAGCGTGGGTGTCAGGTGCGGCCGCGAGATTACCTGCATTGTCTTGGACCACGCCTTTCATGAGGCAGCCGGGGCAGAGGCCCTCGGCATCCTTGGAAAGGCATCCGCCACACTTTGGACAACGATCTTCATCGGCCATTAGGCTTCTCCATACTGGTTGACCATTACTCTGGGACTTACTAAGGAAAGGATGGCAGAATGTTACAGAAAAAGCAGGCCTTTTTGGCCAGTTTCCTGCAAATTTCCCGCCAGTCAACTCGTCAAAACAGTGAACAGGTGTCGGATCTCATCATCCACTTGGTCTGGGCTAACAACAGTCTGAGCAATTTCGCGACGGACCAGTTCACGATATCGTTGCCTCAACCGATGCACTGTAGTCCGTACAGCTGCTTTGCTCATGCCGAGTTTCGGCGCCATTTCCTCATAGGGTGGCGGAACATCATCTGCTTGTAGATAGCTCTTGAGATGCTCGAACAAAATCAACTTGCCCGCCTCGGCGCACTCGGTCTTCAGCTGTACTATTGCCTGCTGCAATATGGTTAAAGCCCAGGACTTCTCGAATAGCTTTTCCGGAGACAGAGTGTGAGCCGGTTCCCACGAGTATCGCGTCTCAGCGTCCGCAACATCCAACGAGAAAACCCTCTTGTCGCCACCTCGTTTCTTTGCTTGTGCATGGTCCCATTCATCGGCGATGAAATGCTTCAGTGAGCTAAGGAGAAAAGACCGGAATCTGCCCTGTGTTGGATCCGCTCGTTTCAAGCTTTGTCTCTCCAGTAGGCGGGTGAGGAAACCCTGTGTGTAATCCTCGGCTTGATGCGTATTGTATCCCCTACGGCGCAGATACGCGTAAAGCGGATACCAGTAGATCTGACACAGCGTCTCCAAAGCCTCACGATATCGTGATGAATCCGGCGATCCGGCTGCCAACACAACGGTCCAATGCGTTGTAGCAAAACGAGCATGGCTTGCTGGCGTTCTTGGCTTAGATGAGTCGGTGTCTTGCATCGTTGCTCCCGGAGACAATAGGGACAATTCAAGGCTATTGTAATGTTCCAGGGGGTGGGCGGCAACATTGTGTGCCTGAATAGACTGGCTGTTACGAAGATGACGATTGCGGTTCGTGTTTCTGGCGAACCGCCATCAGAGTGGTTCAGTCGGAGGTGATACAGATGAACAGAACCAACGCCCAGAATGCAGTCGGCAACTTCTTTCTCGGCGAATGTTTTGCCGATATCAAGTGCTGTCATGGACACAAGACGCGGCTCTTTAATGTCGGCAGGCACCATTTTGTTGCCTGCGATAGCTGCAGTACGTTTATTCATGTCGGCTCCAATTTGATGAGCCACTGGCGGCAGGAAAGCGAAGCAGAGTGGTGCAGGAACAAGGAGAGCGTACAGGGGTATGAGCTAATCGGGTGAGCGTTGTGATTTGTGGTTTTTCTTCGCGGGGTATGCTTTGTCGCAGCTGCGATGTAGATTGAAGGCCTGTGCCTTCAATCAGGAATTT
>CAZGMJ010000099.1:0-13907 GCA_964526785.1 uncultured Pirellulales bacterium | reverse complement strand
TTCGCCGACAGAAAACGCACCCCTTAAACCTCAGCGATTTCATGCGATTGCCCTGCCCCGTGCAGGGTTGCATTCGCCGTCGTTCCTGCTACACTATTCGCTGCGCGGCCGCCGCGCAGTGGCATGACGAGAGTCCTCGACCCGCTCGCGGTTCCGCATTCGAATTGGCAATAGACGTTGTTTGTGTACTTACAGCGACTCGCGTACAGCTTGACGGTTGACCACATGGCTTGCCGAAAACAATCAACGGCTGAAGACCTGATGAAGCGCTTCCAGTCGCACCTGGACCAGACCGCCTTCGAGCGGCTTGTCGAACAGTGCACGCCCGCCGCCGCCGTGGTTGCCGGTCAAATGCTCACCGATCGCAATCTCGCCGAAGATGCCGTGCAGGAGGCCTTCGTTCGCGTCGTCCAGAAACGCAGGCAGTATGACCCATCCCGGCCGTTTACACAGTGGTTCTACGCTGTTCTGCGGAATGTCTGTATCGACATGCTGCGCAAGCAACGCCGGGATAAGCAGTTAGCTGCGCGCCGCCACACGGTCGCTCCCCCCGGCAATCACCCCGGCCGCGGCACGGTCGCACCGGTCCTCGATCTTCTCCCCGCACACGAACGGCCTGTGCTGGAACTTCGAGTCATCCATGCGATGCCCTTCCGCGAGATAGCCGCTGCCCTCGGAATCTCCGAAGACGTCGCCAAAAAAAGAGCCCAGAGAGGCCTCCGCAGACTGCGTCAAAGGCTCAGCCGCAGCGATTTTCTGCGCAAAATCGCCGTCTAACTCCCGCACGCCGCCCCTCCGAAGCGCCCGGCAGAAGTTTCTCATCTTTCTCCGAGAAACCGGTCCCTTTCATGCGGCCCTCGCCGTAATGTCTTCTGAAGCCTCAAACTAAGGATCGATTATGAATTGCCGGCAGGTTCGAGAATCAATGGAATTATACGTGCTGGACGGCCTCGACGCCCCCCGCAAGCGCTCAGCCGCCGCCCACCTTGCACAGTGCCCGGACTGCCGGAGCCTCGAACGTAGGTATAGAATGCTGCTCGACAATCTGCAGTCGCCGCGCCGGCCCGAACAAGCCGATTCCGCCTTCGTCGCAAACATCCTTGCCGCGGCCGCTCCCGCGGTCAAACGCGCACGAACCCGGCGCTCCTGCCGCCGTATCCTGCTCGCCGCAACAGCAACGGCCGCTGCGCTGCTGCTGGGCCTTTTTCTATGGAATGTCCTGCATTACGTTGACCCACCACGCGAGCCGATGCACGCGACCGGCCCGATAAAGCCCCGAGAAACGCTCTGGCGCAAGACCGATGCCGTCGCGGCCGGCATGGCCAATGCCGACGACATGATCGTTCGCGACGGCACCGTGTTCCTCTTGATCGAGCGCGACGGCGCCTCTTTCGTCACGGCCATCGACGCCAATTCCGGCCGAACCCGGTGGCAATCCGACACGAATACCTGCGGATACCTCCAAACCGACGGCCGCCGACTCTACTGCATTGCCCTCAAAGGACAAACCCGCCTCGCACTGACCGCACTCGACCTCCGCGACGGCGCAGAACTGTGGACCTTCGAGCAACCCGCCGCTGCCGCGCAACTCCGAAGATTCTCGGCGCCCGCCATTCTCGGCCAAAACGTCTGCTGGACCTCGGGCAACACGCTGTACGTGCTCGATGCCGACTCCGGCTCCCAACTGTGGCGCCGAACGTTTGAACACGAGCATTGCGTTTCCCGCGGGGTCGCCGTCGCCGACGGTGTGTGCGTGGCCGGACGCAACGGCATATACTGTGCCGCCGCCGCGGACGGCCGACTCCGGTGGCATTTGCCTCACCGCTTCTACACGTGGCCCGGCAGCGCTCCGCTGATCGCCGCAAACGGCCCGGATAGACTTTTCGTCGCCGCAGGCGCCAGAGATGGCCGCAGTCTCCTGACCTGCATTGACCCCCGAACCCGGCACTGCCGCTGGGAGAAAACCGTCCCGAGAGTGACGCATATCAGTCTCGACGCCGACAATCTCTATCTGCGCTGCCAGGATGTTCTGGCCCTGAATCAGAACACGGGCGCCGCCGTCTGGCGCATCGAAGCAACCGGATGCAGTCCCGTCACCGAAAGCGACGACCTCGTGTACTTCATCGACAGGCGGCAGCGGGGCAGCCTGATCGCCATCGAGCGAAACAGCGGGCGCGTCGCCTGGCGTATGCCGGGCGTCTATTCCTGCGATGCCTTCGTCCGAACCGGCCGGCGGGGATACCTCAAAACCGAAGACAGCGTCCTTCTGGCCTTCGCGCTGGACTTGTAATGTGGCATGGGAATGTAACGAATCGACAGGGCGGCCGTCACGGGTTGATGATGGCTGCCGCGAAAACGAAGAATAAGGAAAGGATAGGGGTATGTTGAAACGTGTGTTGAGGTGTGTAGTGATATGGAGTTGCTGTGTGACCCCGGCCGCTGTGTGGGCGGCCGAGGCCGGCGCCGCCGATGATGCCGAAGGATATACGCTGCCGGATGTCACCGTCAGCGCCGAGGCCGGTGCCGATTATACGACGCTGCCCGAGCGAAATCTCGTCGAGCGTCCGTTCACTCCCTCCCCGGGTCTGCGAACGGCCACCAGCGTCGTCGGCAGAAAAGAAATCGAACAGATGCATGCCTACTCGGTGGTGGATGCCCTCAAGTATGTCCCCGGCGCCTGGACCGAGACGCGGGGACGAAAGGTCAAGAGTTTCTTCTCCGTACGCGGCCAGCGCTATCCTTATCCGGGCTACCTGATCGACGGGGCCTGGTTCCGCGAATTCCACGAGACCAACTACTACCTCGGGGCCGCCAACTTCGACCGCATCGAGGTGCTCCGCTCCAGCAGTGCCATGATCTGGGGGCCCGGCGGAATGACCGGTATGGTCAACCTCGTGCCGCGTACCTACGCCCGGCAGGAGACGGACTTCGAGAGTATGTACGGTACGCACAACACCTACCGGGGACACGTCGCGCACGGATCGGCCGTCAACGGCTTCAGCTACGGCCTCGGTGCCGGCTACTACCACACCGACGGCTCCAGCGGAATGAACGCCGGCGAAAACATGACCAATCTCTTCGGCCGCGCCCAATACCGGCTGGCCGAGGACGTTACCTTTTCGTGGACCAACTTCGGGCTCATCGGCGATCGCGAACTCAAACTGGCCGAACCACCCGCCAGCACCACGCTGCAGACGCGGGAAGACAGCTTCGATCCCATGCGAACCTATTTGACCGTCGCCAAACTCCGCCACGAACCCAGCGAGGACAATTCCACCGAAATCATCGGAAATTACGGCGGCCGGCGCTTCGACGGACACCGCGTCGGATCCTCCGACTGGCTCGAGGAGGACTACGAATACGGCGCCAGTGTCATCCACAGCAAGCGCCTCACCGAACAGAACACCGCCCGCTTTAATGTCCTCTACAACCGCTGGGTCTCCCCGACCGGCAAGCGGTTTTATGTCGGCAACCCGGCCGACATTCGCACGTATTCCGCTGCCGTTCTCGATGAACACGATTTCGGCAAACTCGACATCGGTATCGGCTATCGCTACACGAGGGAACACACAAGGCGCTTCGGCGGCTTCAACGTCGAGGGCAGTCCCAGCGGTGGCCTGCGCAGCGTCGAAGTCCGCGACGAATGGGAAGACCCGATGCACATGGTCAATCTCGGCGCATCGTACGAACTGTCGGACGTATGGACGTTGTTCGGCAATACCTCGTGGGGACAGATCGCGGCCCAGAGCGGAATGCTCGATGCCAACCTCTCGAAGCCCGATACCGAGACGCGCAACAAGTATGATCTGGGCCTCAGCAGAGACCTCGGCAGTTTTGGCCAGGCGAGCGTCACGGCTTTCTACGTGCGCCAGCATGACGCCGCACTGGTGACAAACGATACGATAACGGGCCCGGACGGACTGGAACGGGCGCTGTTCGAAAACGGCGACCGCAAGAACTACGGCGTCGAGTTCGAGATTCGCTCCAATCGTTTTGAAAACGGCCTGCAGTTCTTCGCCAACCTCACGGGCATGAAGACCAAACGCACGCGCTCGGGCGAATGGGAAACCGACAAGGAAGTCCCCGACTGGCTCTTCGGTGGCGGCGTCTCGTATGTTCGCGACCGATTCGAATGGTCCCTGTATGGCCGCCATGTGGCGAGTTACGAAAATCAGCGCTTTCTCCCGGGCGGTTCGATGCCCGCCCCTCTGGGCGATTACGTTGATCTGACCGCCCAAATGACGTATAACCAGAATGAAAACACCGAGTATTTTATTCGGGTCGAAAATCTGACGGATGAGGAGTATAGCACCGTTGCGGGCTATCCCCACGACGGCGCCCTTTTCTATGCAGGACTTGTCAAAAGATGTCGCTAAACAACTGCCGGGTCGAGCCCGGATAGCGGTCCTCAGCGGGCTTGCTCTGCTCGTTGTCTGTCTCGTGCCTGTGCTCTGGTCTGCCGCCGGCTCGAACCCGCAGCAGACGCAGTCTGCCGATCCGAATGCGCTGCAGGTACAGCAGCTTTCCGCGACGCTGGAGGGCCTGATCGAAGATCTGCGCGAACTCCGCTTCGGTTATTACGCAACGCGTTCCGAAACCCGGGCGAAGATCGAGCAGGCCCGGCGGAATCGGGAAATGCTCGAAGCGCAACTTGAGCAGTTGCGCGCCGAGCAGGCGGACCTGGACCGACAGATTGAAAGCTACGCCTCCGAGTCCGCCGACTTGCGCAAAGAACTTGCCGGCAGATCGGAAATACGCCGGGCCTTTCAACTGCAGGCCGGCCCGTTCCGCGAACATCAACAGCAGGCGATTGCCGGCGGCATCCCGTACAAACAGCAGGAGAGAGTCGCAAGACTCAAAGCCGCCGACGAAGACCCCGGCGATGCCAACGCGGTTTCGATATCGGACCGGCTGAATGCTGTCTGGAGCTATGCCCGGGAAGAGTTGCGGCTGGCCCGTTCGTCCGAAACATACACCGCCCGTGCGCCCGAGCAGAATGGAGCAGCCCCCCATGCCCGATACTTCCGCGTGGGCCAGTTGATACTCGGCTACGTCACAGAAGATGCCCGTCGGGCCGCGATGTGGTCCGCGGGTGCCGCCGGCTCGAAATGGCGGACCATAACCGATCCCGGGAAAGCCGACCGGCTGCAAACCGCCGTTGCCATACTCGACCGCCGCCAGGCCCCGCAACTCATAATGCTGCCGCTAAACGTCGAAGCCGACGAAAATGCCATCGCGGAGGACCGGTAATGCGCATCTCGCTACGCCGCCCGGCCGCGCATGCTCTTGGCATGATACTTCTCTTCCCGATGGTGATCTGCGCGCAGAGCGACGATTTCGCCGCGCGGCTCCGCGACGCCGTCGATCAGACCCGCGCCGAACTCCAGGCCGAGCGAGCCAGAATGGAAAAGGAAAAGCAGGCCCGGGAGCTTCGCCTGCAACAAACCCGAACGGCCTCGCGAGAACTCGCCAAGCAAATCGTTGAACGCCGAATGGCTGTCGAACGCAGAAAGGCCCAACTCCGCACGGCCCGACAGCAGCGCGAGTCGCTCTGGACCGAGCGGACCCGGTGGCAGGCGGATTTGTCGCAGGTCCGATTGATCTGCGAAGAAATCGAACGCGAACTGAGCGAATTTCTCAGCATCATCCCCGTCACCCGTCGCCGCGCCGAACACCAGGACGCACTGGACGAACTCCGCCGTGCAATCGAAAACGACCGGCCCCGGATGATGATCGAACGCGCCTTTGCCGTGATCGCCGCATTGCTCGAAGAGGCCCGCAGTACGGATGTCTACCCTGCCCAGATCACGGACCCGCACGGAGTGCGCCGACAGGCGCAACTGTTGCGCATAGGCTGGAACCTGTTCGCCTGGCGTATCCGCCGGACTTCCCGGACCGCCATAGCAATTGCCGACCCGTACAAGGAAGGCGGCTTTCGCTGGCATGAGAATCTCAGTGAACCGATGGCCCGCGCGGTCGCCGACGCCATCGGCCGGTCAGACAGTCAAACCACGCATTGGCTGCCGATAGACGTCACCGGCTCGATGACCGCCGATACCGGACTGTCGGACAGGACGGTTGAGCAGCGGCTCAGGGCCGGCGGAGTAGTGATGTTTCCGCTGGCCGCTGTCGCGCTGTGCCTCGCGATCCTCATACTCGAACGACTGATCGTGCTGCTGCCCGAGCGGCGTCATTCGGTCCGATTCTATGAGCGGATACTGGAGCTTGTGAACAGCGGGGATTTCGAGCAGGCGGAGCAGTTGGCCGGCCGCTCGCGGGGAGTTGTGTCGCGAACCCTCAAGGTATGTCTGGCGCACCGCAACAGCCGGCCCGAAGTGCTCGACGATCTGATTCAGGAAACATTCCTGCATGAGTTTCCGAAGCTCGAACGCTTCCTGCCGTCCATTCGCATGCTCTCATCGGTAGCGCCGATCCTCGGACTGCTCGGTACGGTCACCGGCATCATTGCCACATTCGACATGATCACCGTCGTAGGCGCCGGCAAACCCCGGCTGATGGCCGGCGGTATCTCCGAGGCGCTCATCACAACCGCCACCGGCTTGATCATCGCCATACCCGGCCTGCTCGCGCACAGCTTCCTCGCAGGGCGTATCAACGGCATCATCGCCGATACCGAACGCTTTGCCGCCACCCTGTCCAATCTGCTCAAGCAGCACCAGAAGCCCGCCGGTTCGAAAGCTAAAGGAGGGCCAAAACCATGACGCCGTTGACCGAACTGTTCGCTCGCGGCGGGCCGGTTATGTTCGTCATTGCCGGGATGTCCCTGCTGGCGTGGTACCTGACGCTCCGCACCTGGATGACCGCCGGCTCGCTTCGCAGCAGCGTACTTCGTATGAATGCCAAAGTGCTCTCGGTTCCTGACGGTCGGTTGCCCTCGCCGGGCCCCGGAGTATACGAATCGATTTGCTTCGTTATGGAGTGCCGGGCGATGCGCCTGCGACGCAGTCTGTGGCTGATTGCCGCACTGGCCGCGATCCTGCCGCTGCTCGGATTGCTGGGTACGGTGCTCGGTATGCTCATCAGCTTCGAAGTGATTCAGTTTCACGGCACCAGCCAGCCCCGGCTGCTGGCCCGCGGTATCGGCCAGGCGCTGATGACCACGCAGGCGGGCCTGTGGACCGCAGTACCCGTGCTGTTCTTCCACCACGTCATCCGCGGCCGCGTCCGGGTGATTGATAACGAAGTGGAAGTCCTTTCGCATGCCGTCCAGACCGCCGCACCGGAAGGATGCGAATTGGCTGCAACGGTGATGGATAACGGAAACGGCGGCGACACTCTGCGAGGATTGTGATGTTCAGATCTGTGCGATCCAAAAGAGCGCTCTCCACACAGGCGGAAATACAGATCACGCCGCTGATAGACATGGTCTTCATACTGTTGATCTTCTTTCTCGTTACCACCAGCTTTGTCTCCGAAACAGGACTGAGCATTGAGCGGCCGCAGTCGAGCCTCTCGGACGAATTGCCCAGGGAAAGTGTGTCCGTCGCCATAGACGCCGGCGGACAGATAACCGTAGATGGACAGCGCGCCGGATTATTGTCCATCCGGCCGCTGTTGCAGAAAAAGCTTCGCAACCGACCGAACCTGGCGGCCGTAATCGTGGGCGACAGAGCAGTCCCGCTGGACCGGATCGTCCGCGTTATGGATGAGGTCAAGGCTGCCGGCGTCGATCAGATCGCCATCGCCGCGACGAAAGAGCAGTGAGCCTGCAATGAAACGCAAAACGACGATAATTCGTTCGAAAATCGGTCCTTCGCCGACCGTCCGCTTGTTGCTCATTGTGGCGGCGGTGACGGCCAACACGCTGCTGTTCTACGTACTGGCCGTGGCGCGAAGCGAGCCGGCCCTGCCGATTGTCCCTGCCGATCAGCCGCGATTGTACGCCGTCGATCTGCCGGATATGCGCCGGCCCGAGACACAGACGCAGCGGCCCCGTCAACAGAGGCCCAGGCGGCCCGAGCAGTTGCCCGTGGTTGCCGCCGAACCCGTCCGGGACATGGCCGTGTCTCTCGAACCGCGGCTGTCCAGTCGGTTCTTCGATATCGCCCCGGCCCCCCGCGGAATATCCGTATCGATGCCCGCCCAGTCCGATCTGCTGCGCGCTCAGGCGCCGCCGACCGGTGAGGCCCCCGAGCAGTTGTCCGTCCTGGAAGTCGATGAGATACCCGTGAGAATCTCCGGAGCCCCGCCGCGCTATCCGCAGTGGGCCAGACGCGCCCGGGCCGAGGCCGTGGTGACGCTCCGCTTCGTGGTCACCGCCGAAGGCGAGGTCGAGCAGGTCAATATCCATGATATCGAAGGCGACCAGCGCCTGGGCGAAGAGGCCGTCAGGACCGTCCGCAACTGGCGGTTCCGGCCCGCGATCCAGGCGGGCAACCCCGTTGCGTGCTGGTGCTTTCAGAAGGTGAATTTCCAACTTCGAGATTGATATTGCCGATGCTTCATCCAAAGTACATCGCAGTGTGCCTGATTCTGGCGGTTTGGCTGCCGGCGGCGGCCGTTGCCCAGAACCATGCCCGACTGGGGAGCGAAGCCTTCGAGCAGGGCGACTTTGAGCAGGCGGCCGCCCAATATAGGCAGGCTGTCGCCGACGAACCGAGCTTCGCCCTGTACATGAATCTCGGGCACAGCTATATGCGGCTCGAGCGCTGGGCCGAGGCGGCCGGAGCGTACGAAGCCGCGGCCGATATCGAGCCCGAATCCGCCACCGCCGACCTCTGGCGGTTCCTCGGCCAGGCTCGCTACAACAGCAGACAGTTCGAGCAGGCTGTCGCCGCCTTCGCCCGGGCGGCTTCCATCGACCCCGACCGGCAATACGGCATCTGGATCGCCCAATGCATGGTCGAGATGCAGCGCTGGCTGCAGGGCCGCTCGGTGCTGCTCGACCACCTGCAGCGACACCCCGCAGACACCGAAGCACTCGAGTTGCTGGCCTATGTGCTGAACCAGCAGCAGGACTGGAACGCGCTGACCGAAGTCTATCAGCAGTTGCTGACCGCCGCGCCCCATCGGGCCGAGTACAGGCTGGCGATGGCAAACGTCCTGATGGCACAGGGCCGAACCCGCCGGGCCATACTCGCACTGGAGTTTGCCCGGCGCGTGGACAAGAGCCTTGGCGAGCAGGCGGACCGTCTGCTCGCGGATTTGTACCTGGCCGAGGACATGCCGCACGAAGCCGCTGCCTGCTACGCCAGACTGATTGCCTCGGCCGAACAGCCCGCGGCCGATGACTACTATCGTCTGGGCATTGCCTACTTCCAGAATCAGGAGTGGAACTCCGCACAGGACGCCTTCTCGAAGATGGCCCAAATCGACCCGAACAGCTCCGCTGCCGAACTCTACCTCGGCCACATCGCCGTCGAACTGGACGATACCGAAAAGGCCCGGGACCACTACCAGGCGGCCATTCGCAAGACCGGCGATAATGTCCGGGCCGTGCTGGCGCTGGGCAATCTGCAAATGAAGGCCGAGCGCTATGCCGCAGCCGCCGAGTATTTCCACAAGGCCATCGACCTCGGCGAGAACCAGCCGTTGGTCTTCTACAATCACATACTGTCTCTGATGCGAGCAGAGCAGATGTCCCGATTGCGGGCCGCGATCGAAGCTGCACTGATCGAGCATCCGGACGATGCCGATATCCAGCGGCTGCTCGATCGCTTCGTCGAAGCATCGACGGCCGAAAGCGGCCAGAGTGTGCCGGCCGACGAATGACGCACAGCACCGGTTCGCCGGAGACATCCATGCCGATGAACGGACCGCACACCATTTGCGTGTCACGGCCCATTGTGTTACTGTGGCGGGCGGTACGCGTCATGTTTTTGGATTTCTATTCGGATACAAGGTTATGCCCGATACAACGTTGATCACAGACTGTCGAGTATGCGGCGCACCGTCTGATGCGCCGTCGCAGGATGTCCTTCTCGAAGGCGGCAGGATTGCCGCCGTCGCCGCATCGGCGCAGAAGCCCGCCTGCGACACCGTGATCGAGGCCGGCGGCCGCCTGCTTGCGCCGGGCTTTATCGACGTCCACATTCAGGGCGCCGGCGGCGCCGATGTGCTCGATGCCACAGGCGAGGCGTTGCGCGACGTTGCCCGGATCTGTGCGCGGTTCGGCGTGACCGGATTTCTCGCCACCACGGTGTTCAAACCCGGACAGGATAACCGTCACCTGCAGGTAGCCGCCGAGCACGTCGGCAAAGACCTCGGCGGTGCTCGGTTGCTCGGCATTCATCTGGAGGGGCCTTTCATCTCCGGCGGCAAGCGGGGGATGATTCAGCCCGACTGTATCTGCGATCCTTCGCCGGACGTTCTGAACGCCATACTGGATGCATGCGCGGGACATCTGCGCATGATGACGATCGCCCCGGAACTGGACGGCAGTCTGCCATTGGTCGGACGGCTTGTGGACGCGGGCGTCGTTGCGGCCCTCGGCCATACCATGGCGACGTACGAGCAGACCCTCGCGGGATTCGACGCGGGTATCGACCATGTAACGCACCTGTTCAACGCCATGCCCGGCATTCACCATCGGGCGCCCGGTCCGCTGACGGCGATCTTCAATTCCGAAACCGTGACGGTGCAGCTTATCAGCGACGGCGTGCACGTGCATCCGGCGGTGGTGAAGATGACGTGCGATCTTCTCGGGCCCGAGCGGATTGACATCATCACCGACGGCATACAGGCACTGGGCCTGCCCGACGGCGGCTACACGTACAACGGCGTGCCGTACGAGTCGAAGGGCGGTTCGGCCCGGTACAAGGACGGCACGCTGATCGGCACGGCGGTCGGTCTGAGCGAACTGGTCGGGCGATTTGTCGCGTATACCGACTGTTCGTTCGAAGATGCCGTTGCGTGCGTCAGTTCCAATCCGGCCGGGGTGCTCGGTCTCGGCGGCAGCAAGGGCGCCATCGCGGCCGGTATGGATGCCGATCTGGTGCTGCTGGACGCAGACGGCTCGGTGCATACGACGATTGTGGACGGCCGGGTGGTGTATCGAAAATGAGAATGGGAGAGCCGCGAACGGCTCTCCCGTTGCTCTTTGTGGCTCTTTCCTTTTCGCTTGTTAGCCTGTCCCGACAGTGCCGCGAATACGCTCAGACATGTTTGCAGAAATCAAAGTTGGGCACTGCAAGATGCAGACCAATATGGCCGGATTGGTCATTGAATTAGAGCCACTCTTTTTCACTTGTCATGTATGGAATCGGTTGCGAGGCCTTGAATTCTTGAGAGCTTTTTCCTCACAAATCGTAAGCTCTTTCGCGGGCGATTCTTAGCCGTGAAAAAAGATTTCTGCGCCTGCGGCTGGGATTTTTTTGCGCTGAAACGGCGCAATCTGCTGCACGCACAGCGGCGTTTTCCGGCTTCGCCAGACGGTCTATCGGGCGTATCTATTCTGTTGTCTCGATGTTGCCTGTAATCACTGAGTTCGCCAGCTTGCCAGTTTCCGTTTCCGTGTCGACAAAGACGTTCTCGCTGAGCAGGATGCGGCGGCTGGGATCGCCTTCAAGGGTGATGGCTTTGGGCTTGAGGCCCGCGAAGCAATTGCCCACGAGGGCTATGTTATCGGTTCCTTCGAGTACTATCCCTGCTGCGGCCCGATCGGCCGGGCCGCGTTTGAGTTTTCCGTCGCCGATGTAGCTGTCGGAGAAGTTGTTGCCGGTAACGGTGATTCGTCCGCTGTCGGCGCCGATTCGCAGGGCGTCTTTGCCCAGGATGGTAAAGGTGTTGGCGCTGACGGCGCAGCCATGCGCATCGCGCAGGTCGACGCCGCCGGTGGTATTATGCGCGATGACGTTGGCGCTGAGGGTGATTCCGTAGCAGTCCCGGTCCAGCACGATGGCGGTTTTGTTGCATTCCTCGATCATGTTGCCCGAGACGACCGAGCCATAGGTGTTCTCGATGACGACGCCGTTGCCGAGATGGTCGTCGAGGTTGTTGCCCGTCATGCAGAGATTGAAGCCGTCGAAGCATCGCAGGGCGTCGTCGTTCTCCTCGAACTGGTTGGCGGAGACGACGATGTCGTGACAGCCGATGAGGTTTACGCCGGTTTGCTTATTGTACGTGATGAGCGAATCGCATATGCGCGGGTCTTCGTAGCAGTAATACAGGCGGATGCCGTCTTTGCCGTGGTAACTGACGGTGACACCATCGATGAAGATCTCGTTGATGCGTCTGGCGTCGATGCCATGACCGCTGTTTTCATTGCCGGTGATGCGAAGGTTGGCGATACGGACGCGCCAGAGTTCGGCCCGGCGGTTATCCTCGGCGCTGGGGTGTTGAAGGATCAGGGCGGGCTTGCCGTCGGTGTTGGTATTCCTGATGTGCGTGGCGGTTCCCGCTCCTTCGATGCATGCGTCGCCGGTGCGCAGGATCAGCGGCTGATCGATTTCGAATGTACCTGCCGGGATTCGGACGCTACCGCCCCGGTCGCCGAGGGCGTCCAGCGCCGCCTGGAGGGACGGGTATTGTCCTGCGTCAACGGTCGGTCGGGCGCCCGGGAGGCGGAGTTTCGCCGGGGGTTGCGAGTTGGCGGGTATAGCGACGGCAAGAATGGTTGCGGCAACGAGTGCTACAGGAGCGAGGATCAGGGCGAATCGTTTCATGGCAGGTCCTTTCGATCACGTATGTTCGGGATCATGTTTCTTACAGGTCTTTCACGGCCGTTCTCATTACGTCAAGGGCAGCATCGATATCTCCGGGTGTAACGCCGTAATGGGTAACGGCGCGCAATTCCCTGCGGCCGGAAGCGAGCACGCGGACGCCAAGGGCTTCGAGCTTATCGGCGAGGGTCTGAGCGTCACTACGTTCATCGGCCAGTTCGAAATAGACGAGATTGGTTTGCACGGCCTGCGGGTCGATGTGCAGGCCGTCGACAGCGGCGATGCCTTCGGCCAGTCGGCGGGCATTGGCATGGTCTTGTTCGATTTGCCGGGTCATGTCGTTGAGGGCGACGATACCTGCGGCGGCGAGGATTCCCGCCTGTCGCATGCCGCCTCCGAGCATCTTGCGAATATGACGGGCTTTATCGATGAACTCGTGCGATCCGCAGATGACCGAACCGACGGGAGCGGCCAGGCCTTTGGAGAGGCAGAAACTGAGCGAATCGACGCCGGCAGTAAGTTGTCGGACGTCCAGATCCAGAGCGACGGCGGCATTGAAGATGCGGGCGCCGTCGAGATGGACGGCGAGATCGTGTTTGTCGGCGAGGCGGCGGACGGCGTCGGTGTACTCGGGGGTCAGGACGACTCCGCCACAGCGATTGTGCGTGTTCTCCAGACAGATCAGCCGGGTGGGCGGGAAGTGGACGTCGTGCGGTCGGATGGCGGCTTCGATGCGTTCGAGGTCGATGGTGCCGTCGGGCTGATTCGGCAGCGTTCTGGGATGAATGCCGCCGAGGGCTGCGATGCCGCCGGCTTCATAGAAGAACGTATGTGACTGATCGCCGAGGATAACTTCGTCGCCTCGGCCGCAATGCGTCAGGACGGATGCCAGATTACCCATGGTTCCGCTGGCGACCAGCAGGGCGGCCTGCTTGCCCATTGTCTCAGCAGCCGTTTTCTCGATGGCGTTGACCGTAGGATCCTCACCGAAGACATCGTCGCCCAGTTCGGCTTCGAAGACGGCCCGGCGCATGGCGGGACTGGGGAGTGTAACGGTATCGCTTCGCAGATCGATTGCGTTCATGTGCATTCTCCGAGTTGCTCCGATAGTCGGGTTCTGCATCAACTGCTTCTTACAGAGAGACGATAACGGGCGGGGCCGGACCGGTCAATGAAAGAAGCCTTTGACTCAGTAGGAGCGGACGACGGTGCGGTACGGTCGGTTGCGTTTGTTGGGCGGCAATAACAGGCTGAGGTCCTCCTTTTCGGCATACGTGTGCTGGTCAT
>CAZGMJ010000098.1:0-14071 GCA_964526785.1 uncultured Pirellulales bacterium | reverse complement strand
TGGACTACCTGAGTCAGGCAGCATAACTATTCCAAAAGGCAAAAGTCGAGCTTAGGGCGCATTACCATGCAAAAAGGCCCTGAGTACTTCCTGCGAGCGGCCGGCCGAGTACTTGAGAAAATGGACAATGTCAAGTTCATCATGGCCGGCGACGGAGATATGCTCTATCGCAGTATCGAACTGGCCAGTGGCATGCGTATTGCGCACAAAGTCTTCTTCACGCGTTTTCTTCGCGGCTATGATGTTTCCAGGGCCTATCGCATGGCGGATCTGTACGTTATGCCGTCTGTGTCCGAACCCTTCGGCATCGCACCACTCGAAGCACTCCAGAACAATGTGCCGGTGCTGGTGAGCAAACAAAGCGGCATCGCCGAAAGACTTGCCAACGCCCTGAAAGTCGATTTCTGGGATGTCGATGAGATGGCAAACAAGATCACGGCAGTGCTCAAGCACGCACCGCTGCGCACGATGCTTCGCGACGCAGGACATCAGGAGGCGTTTCAGTTCCGGTGGGAAGACGCCGCAGCGCGAATTCGCGACATCTACGAACAAGTCACATATCAACCGCAATACGCAAGACAATAGGGAGGTCTGCTATGGCATCGGTTTGCTTCTATTTCCAGGTCCATCAGCCCTACCGGCTTCGCCATTACACGATATTCGATACCGAGCCGGACTACTTCGATGAGGCTCGCAATGCCGAAGTATGCAGAAAGGTGGCGAGAAAATGCTACCTCCCCGCCAACCTGCTGCTGCTCGAATTGATCCGCAAGTATGACGGTCGGTTCCGCGTGGCCTTCAGCACAACGGGCACGTTGCTCGAACAACTACAGCAGTATGCTCCTGAAGTTCTCTCCAGCTTCCAGCAGTTGGCGGCGACCGGATGTGTGGAATTCTTGGCCGAGACCTATCACCATAGTCTGAGCTTTCTATATTCCCGTGACGAGTTCATCGAGCAAGTCGAGATACACAGGGAGGCTATACGGCGTCTCTTTGGCCAGACACCTCGTATCTTCAGAAATACCGAACTGGTATACAGCAACCACCTCGCCGATATCATCGATCAGACAAACGAGTTCGACGCGATCATAACCGAAGGAGCCGACCATATTCTCGGCTATCGCAGCCCGAACTACGTCTACAGACCTCCCGGTTCAAAGAATGTGAAACTCCTTTTGAAGAATTACCGCCTCAGCGACGATTTCGCGTTTCGCTTCTCGGATAGACGATGGGCCGAATGGCCGCTGAGTGCGGAAAAGTTCGCCGATTGGATCAATGCCGTCAACGGCAATGGCTATGTCGTCAACCTGTTTGTCGATTACGAGACTTTTGGCGAACACCAGTGGGAGGATACCGGTATTTTTGAATTCCTGCGTTTCCTTCCCGGGCACGTGCTCCAACACCCGGACAATGATTTCAAAACACCAACCGAGGTGGTCCGTTCCTACGAACCCGTGGACGTCGTAGATGTGCCTCATGTCATAAGCTGGGCGGACACGGAGCGGGATCTTTCGGCCTGGGTGGGCAATATGATGCAGCAGAACGCCATCCGTGAACTGTACAAGCTTGAACGTCAGGCGAAAGAATCGCACGACGACGACATAATCACCAGTTGGAGACGTCTGCAGACGTCAGATCATTTCTACTATATGTGTACGAAATATTTCGCAGACGGAGATGTACACAAGTACTTCAATCCGTATGATACGCCCTACGATTCTTTTATTAATTTCATGAACGTTCTCGACCATCTGCGGTCGCGATGTCTTAGCATAGCGAACAAAAGGGGCCGTTCTGTCGTATCCATCGACCGTCCGTCAGAAAACGACGTTCGCGATGCAACAACGAACACACGAAATGTCCCAAGGAAGGTTTCAATATGAAGATGACTGAAGTGAAGCAAAAGGCCAGATCAATGGGCATCCGCCCCGGAAAGATGCGAAAAACCGAGTTGATTCGCACGGTCCAAAGACAGGAAAGCTCGCCCGATTGTTTCGGTCGCTCTTTTGGCAATTGTGCCAGGACAGAATGTTGTTTCTGGTCGGACTGCATAAAGATCACGTCGTGATTTCAGTGAAGCAGAAAAGGAGCAGTGTACATGTTCCGGGACAGAAAGGACGCCGGGCGGCAACTTGCAGAGTCTCTCCAGATCTATCGCCAGGATAATCCTCAAATACTCGCAATCCCCCGCGGCGGCATTGAGATTGGCTACCATGTCGCGGGCGAACTGGATGCTCCACTGGAGGCGATAGTCGTTCGCAAACTCCCTTTGCCTGAAAACCCCGAAGCCGGTTTCGGCGCAATTGCTGAGGACGGCAGCGTCTTTCTCTTCGAGCATATGACCGCAGCGCTGGCCGATGGTACGCCGGAACGCATTATCGAAGAACAGAAGAAGGAAGTACAGCGCCGCATTCAAGTCCTTCGGAGAGGGCGACCGCTGCCGGCAATGCGGGGCAAAGCCGTAATCATCGTCGACGACGGCATAGCTATGGGCTCTACTATACGTGCGGCTATAACGATGTGTCGGGCCAATCAGGCGGGCAGGATAATCGTCGGCGCCCCTGTGGCAAGCCCTTCGGTAACTGAGGAACTCAAGGACTTGGCCGATCATGTTGTCATTCTTGAACGCCCGGCGCTTTTTAGAGCTGTCGCACAGGTGTACGAGAACTGGTATGATGTGCCGGATGAGGAGGCCGTGAACCTGCTGGAGGACTTCAGACAGAAACGCGCCTGAACCCCGTTTCCCGGCAGGCCGATGCGGGAAATGTACGTTTTCACCCGTCTGTTGACCAATAATCCATAATGAATCCAGGGTGCCGACAAGATGGTCGCGTGACACTTTGCTCATTCTCTTCTGAGAACTCGTCACGGTCTGATCAGGCAGATTGCTCTTCTGCGCCAACTGGACACCCTGCTACAGATCAGCCATCAGAATGACAAGCGATATTTCAAACGTACGGCTCGCAACACACGATTGTTGAGGTGTCGCCGAAGCCGGATTTCAGTTGTTGCATACCGCCACGAATCTGCAGACAGATACCCGGTCCCGCATTCAGCAGCGACCAGAGGCGCGGATCGCTTTCCTACGCCGTTTGCTTGATTGCCGCAAACATCCGACGGCAAAAAGCGGGGAGATCGCCGGGGGACCGGCTAGTCACCAGGTTGCCGTCAACAACAACCTCCTCATCGGCGTATTCGGCACCCGCAGACTTTATGTCATCCCGTATGGCAGCCCAGCACGTGGCCTTTCGGCCCTGCAAGACACCCGCTGATATAAGTGTTTGCGCTCCGTGACAAATCGCAGCCACGGGTTTGCCCGCGTTCATCATCTCCGTGGTGATCTTCACAGCATCTGCATTCAATCGCACCGTCTCCGGGGCCTTGCCGCCTGGGAGAATGAGCAAATCATACTCATCGGCCTTCAATCCTGTGAATGCCAGATTGGCTTCGAAGGTATAGCCGTGTTTGCCGATAACTGTCCCGGTATCCGGCCCCGCAACATCAACATCAATACCCTCTTCCTGCAGGCGATAGTATGGATAAAAGAACTCACTGTCTTCAACGCCATCAGCAATGAGAATAAGCGCTTTCATAGGAATCTCCTTCCTTCTGTTTACATATGATTCACATCTTACGACGCTACGCTTCCGCTTCTCGTCGGAACGGAAATCCGGTCAATCGCATCCATCTGCTCATCTGTCAGTTCCCAACCTCCCAATTCAGCGTCCGCGACAAGGTGCTCTCGAGAACTGGCTTTGGGAATGACAATCGTTCCCTTTTGGAGCAACCATCGCAAGCTCACCTGCGCTGGAGTTACACCATACTTTTCGGCAATGGATGCAAGTTTCTCGTCCTTCGCGATGCGCCCCCTTGCCAGTGGCGAATATGCAGTCATTGTCACCCGACGCTGCCGGCAGAAGCGGAGAAGCTCGCTCTGGTTTGTGTAAGGATGAAACTCCACCTGATTGTTGCAGATGGGTATCTCGGAAACTTCAATTGCCTGTCGCAAGAGAGTCGTTTCGAAGTTGCTCACGCCGACGCTGCGCACCATGCCTTGCTGTACGAGTTGCTGCATGCCGTCCATGGTCTCTTCCAGAGGAACCGTTTCGCTTGGCCAGTGAACGAGATACAGATCGAGGTAGTCTGTCTGCAAACGATCCAGCGACTTGCTGCACGCATCGAGCAACGCATCTTTCTGCAGATGCGAAGCGCCGGCTTTTGACGTAATGAACAGCGACCGGCGATCCACTTTGCTAACGATTCGCCCGATGTCCGCTTCGTTGCCGTACATTTCCGCTGTATCAAGGTGCTGATATCCGACATCGACCGCCTCGCTCACAACGCGCTCGCATGTACTGCCTCTGAGATCCCAGGTTCCGAGCCCGAGAACGGGAATCGAGTATCCGCTCTTGAGTTCTCGCGTTTGTGCTACAATGCTTTCCATGATGATTACCTTTCTCTGCCCAGGTCACTTCCCTCTGTTTCGCATAGGTTCTTATTGCAAGCATATGGCCGGCTGAACCGGAACGCCATAAGGCATTTGCTTAAAAGCGTCTATGCAAATGGCGAATATCTGCGGCCCTTGTCCCCACTGGCTATTGTCTTTGGGGAATGTTGGCAGGGCTGATTCTAATGCCC
The DNA here is from genome assembly GCA_964526785.1 of uncultured Pirellulales bacterium. GTDB lineage: Bacteria > Planctomycetota > Phycisphaerae > Sedimentisphaerales > Anaerobacaceae > CAZGMJ01. The sequence goes on along the minus strand of CAZGMJ010000098.1, from coordinate 9,433 downwards.
CTGCATGGCGGACTTGCCAAAGGGCGGTCTTGCCGGTAGGCTGAGAGAAGGTCCGATCCGTATCCCCAAACAGAATGAGCAAGAGTTTTGCACGACCAACGGGTCTTCACTGCAGTAGTCATCATCGCTCTTTCTTGCCGCTTGGTTTATGGGTGATATCGTTCATCCGGGCAACAGTGATGTCCCATACATCTGTTTTCGGTCACGTCGGAGCGATCCTCCTATTGCTCTCTAAGATTCTCCATGATCTGACGGAACAGTACAGCAGACTTGTTCTTGTCTCCGTAGATGCCGAACTTCATGCGGACTTGCGTTCGCTGATTCGTCAAAGCCTCGAGCATGACCTCCAGTCGTTCCTCCTGAGAGTCGTGCGCCATGATCTCACCCGAAACGCCGTCATGTTCTTCGATCAGCGTCTCCACATCCATTTGCCGCAATGCCTGCAGAGCCGCCGCGTGCACAGCGTCTACGGTATAGTCGACCTTCGCCTCAAGAACGCCCCAATCATAACTTGCCGTCACATCCGATTTCTCATCCCGTATTTTGGAGCCGCAGCCTGCGCAGAACAGTATGCCAAACACGGCCAAGCATGAAACAACCTGCATAAAACCCTTCATCACAATTCCTTCCCAAGGCTCCCACCTCGCTTGCTTACATTTGGTCATCCGTCGCTTTCTCGATCTCCAGTATCCGCACCAGCTTACCCCACATGTGGATGGATACTTGCTGGTCCAGCTCCTCAATTTGACACTTTACCTTTATGCCGTCGACTTTGAAGGCATCAGGCAGGTTCAATGGATCGTATTTATTGCCGTTCTCCGCCACAATGCCGTAGAATCCTCCTTCCACCTCCACCCGCACCATCGTTCCGCGGATGTTCCGCACAACTCCGTCGCGCTGCTGCTCGCTGGTACATCCCACCAGCGCCAGCAGGAACCCGGCAAGTGTTACCATTTTCAGCATTCTCACGGCAATCCCCTTTCTGATTGTCTGATCCGTTGCCCCGATTGCTCCAATCAGCTTCTTATCCGTTCGTAATAGTGGTGCAACGTTCGTTCCAGTTCGTTCGTAACAGGCTGCTCGGCCTTCAGCGTCGGACTGCCTGCGATCGTCTTGTGCGGCAGTCCGAGATACATTTCCTTCATAACCCAGTCAATTCGGCTGACCCAGTCCGTCTCCACCAGAATGCCGCGACCTTCTAACGGTGAATCGACCGTGATATATCGAATGGTCCACGCATCATCGTCAATGACGAAGTCGCTGCACAGGCCGAATTCGCCTTCATTTGAGTGAACCGCAAAGCCGCCTGTTACATCTCTCGCCAGTTGAAGCTCCGGACTCTCCAATTCGGTTTGATCGGCGGGTTCTTCTCGTGCCGGTTCGCCCGAGAGCATGCCAGTAGGAGTAACTTCCTGCTCCCCCTGCATCCAGTAAGGCGGCCAACCGTATGCTTCAAAGACCTGCTCTTCATCCCGCCGGTCGATCTGTTTGGTCAAGTCCAGTTGGGGCGTCGCCTCAATCAGTTCACGCTGCAGATCACATCGCAGCTTTCGCGTTTGTCCATCAAGCGCCCCCAGACAAGCAACCGGAAAGAGGGCTTGTCTTCGCGGACGTTCCATACTCGCAACCAGATAGCGCACGACCCACTGTCCTCTCGGAAAGACAATGTCATCCACCCGGCCGATATCGCCTTTGCCGCTCCCCAAACGGTATTCTCTCAGTCTTCCAACACTCTCTAGCATCTTTACTCACCTTAACATTGAACCTTCAAACCTATCGCCAGAATCCTGATTCCAGTTAGGCTGGACTATCTCCAGTACTTCGGCCGTCCGTAGAAATCGTATAGCTGCACCTCGTATTCGCGGTTAATCGGCTCGCCGGGGTCGTACTCGGGGCTCTCCTTCACCTCATGCTGCGAGCAATGTATGCGTACCGCCCGGTCATTCCAGTTGATCCGCTTGATCCAATCCGTCGCAATGAGGACTTTGCGCCCGAAGATCCATTTGCCCGTATCAACCATCATATATCGCACAATCCATTGCTGATCGTCGATGATGAAGCCCTCCACATGGCCCACAGGCCCGTCCTCCGCATTGACGAGATAACCTTCCACTTCCCGCATGCTGCGCAAGTGCGGATCGCCCGGCGTCGGTGCCCCGGACAGTTCCTGCTTATCGGGCTCGACATCCGGCATCACGGGATGTTTGAAGCCCGCGTGCCCGGCACCCCAATAGGGCGACCATCCATAATACTCAAACAGATCTATCTCTTTCTGCCTGCTCACGGGCCGGTCGGTCGTGATGTCGGGACTGTTGCGAACCTGTTCACGGCTCAGATCTACGGGCAACAGCTTGCCTTCAGCACTCGGCTCGTCCAGAACATCGGGTATCAGCAGAACTCTGCGCCCGGGAAGCCATCCGCTTGTATCGACAACTGTGTAACGTACGATCCATTGGTCCCCGTCGAATAGGAAATCATCTATCCGTCCAATGTTCCCATCTGTTGCGCGGATATGATAGTTGCGCAAAATCTTATCAATTCGCAACATTGCGTCGGTCTCCAATCATCTGTTCTGTCGTAGAAGCCGCGTCACCTCGACCGGCGTCTTCAAGCAGATACTCGTACAGTTCCTCGCCTGGCTCCGATTCCAATATCCGCCCATCTGCAACACGCGCCATCATGACGCAGATCGCCGCTGGCCGAAATGAGCAAATTCCCTAATTCGGCACTCGCAATACCTTAAAAAACTATTTGCTCGCGCTCGGGTACTCGGTCGCAACACTGAATATCTATCGCTATTTCCGGTAATCAATGCTGCGCATTCGGCCGTCATTCGGACTACTTGCCCATCAGTCTTCTTTGCGCAGCCGGTACAAAGAACCATAGTGCGAAAGCTCTCCTGGTCCCGCTGGCCCGAGCACCACTGACCCTCTTCCCGGATCCCCATGCCCGACAAAGGATGGCTGCTGCGTGACCTGAACACCACATATGGCTGGAGCATTCCTCTTGGCGGGAAAAGTCATTCAGGCTATCTTCTGTCTGAATTGATCCAGCAGGCAGCAGCATTCTCTACGGCACATCGGTGAAGAGCATTGCGCGTTTCGCCAGCGGCCGATTGTGGTGTAAGAGAATACCCATACCCAATTAAGCATTCCCCCTATTTTTCGCGTACCGCGGACGTCTTACGATATTCATTGTGAACAGTGAAATGTATTGTGAACAGTGAAATGTTGTCTATGGCAGAAGAAAGGGGATTGTCTATGAGATCGCAAGCCGCGATGAGAATGAGCAATTCTATGGTGAAAGACACCAATGGCACGCGTCACCCGAGTGCCGGCCCGGGTCGCGCGATAATTGCGGCCGCTTGCTGTGTGCTCATGAGCGTCGTTTTGACTGTTTTCGGCGCTAAGAATCAAATCGCTGACTCGGATATTACCAACGCCGTGGAAACGAATCTACTGTTCGAGGAAGGGGTTTCTTCGCATTTGATCGACGTGAGCACTAATAATGGTGTGGTCACATTGTCCGGGACCGTTTCGAACATCTTGGAGAAGGACCGAGCCGTGGATGTTACTGAGCATGTAAAAGGCGTACGCAGCATTGTGGACAAGGTCGAAGTGCGCCCGGTAGTGCGGCCCGACTATGAGATCGAACAGGATATCCTGAGCAGTCTGGCCATGGATCCCGCGACCGAGGTATTCGAAGTGAGCGTCAAAGTGGATGAAGCGGTGGTCCGGCTTACCGGAGAGGTGGATTCGTATGCGGAGAAGATCCTGGCGGAAAAGGTGGCCAAAAGAGTACGAGGCGTACAACAGGTAATCAACGAGATCGATTACGTGTACACGGGTTCCCGTTCGGATGCTGATATCAAAGCGGACGTCAGAATGCGTTTGAAGTGGGACCCGCGGATCGACGACGAACTGATCGACATTAAGGTAGACAAAGGTGTCGTAAAGCTCAGCGGTACGATCGGTAGCATGGCGGAACAGAGAGCTGCTGAGAATAAGGCTCAGGTGGTCGGTGCCGTGCGCGTGGACACGCGGGGCCTGAAGGTCAGGCCTTGGGCCGAGGACAAGATGATTCGCAAAAAAGCGGCCATTATCAAACGAGACAGTGAGATCAAGCAAGCAGCGCTTGACGCGATGATAGCGGATCCCCGGGTCGCATCGTTCAAGATTCAGGTGTCTGTCGAAGATGCCGAAGTGATCTTGACCGGTACGGTGGATAACCTCAAGGCCAAACGAGCGGCTGCAAATGCGGCCTGCAATACGGCGGGCGTCTGGAACGTCAATAACAAGATAAAGGTCAGACCCGCCAAAGACGAAGATTCAAGCGACGCTGAACTGGCTGCGAAGGTTGCCAAAGCACTTTCTTGGGATCCGGTCGTCGAACGGCATGAAGTTGGAGTGACGGTTCGAAATCGCAAGGCATATCTTCGCGGAAATGTCGATAATATCTTTGAAAAGCGGCAGGCGGAAGACGTGGCCTCGCGCGTTAACGGTATCGTGTCGGTTTTGAACAGCATCGTCATCAATCGCGAATGGCCCTACAAAAGCGACGAAGAGATAGAGGCCGGTATTAACGACGAATGGTTCTGGAGTCCGTTTGTCGACGGCGGGGATCTTAGCGTCGGAGTCGAGGAAGGAGAAGCCACGATCGTTGGCACTGTGGATGATTATGCCGAATTGGTGGACTCCGTCGAAAATGCCTTCGAAGGCGGGGCCCATACTGTGTACACGCACGTACGCGTCGAAGAGAACGACCGAGTCGCCGAGAGTTTCTGGGCGGAACCGCCCGGTGAGTACTGACTCGGCGACCGTGCGGCCTTGTGCAGACTGAGCAGGCAGACGAAGCGGCATATTGACCATTGGTGTCGACTGACACACGCAGTCGTATAGTCGAAGGCGGGTTTTGGATAACGAAGCCCGCCTCTCGACTGTCGAGGCGCCGGGGCCGGCAGAAAGCCGGACGAATGGCAAATACTTGTTAAGGTTGAATCGTTGTTTGGACGCTGAACCATACTGTTTTTGAACGGTAGACCTTGATGAGAGCATTCGTGGTGTGTATGAATGTGTGGATGTGAGGCTATGATATGAACATTCTGATGGTGACCAATACGTATCTGCCCCATGTCGGAGGCGTCGCTCGCTCAGTCAGCGCGTTTACAGAGCAATATCGAAAGGCGGGGCATCGAACGGTGGTTGTGGCGCCCGTTTTCCCGAATCAGCCCGAGTCCGAGCAAGACGTGATTCGAGTACCGGCGATTCAGAACTTCAACGGCAGTGATTTTTCGATGGCAATCCCGGTCCCTGGGTTCCTGAAGGCCCATCTGGAATCGTTCAAGCCGGACATTGTACATTCTCACCATCCTTATCTGCTTGGCAGCACCGCCATGCGGGTTGCCAGCGGCTGGGGCTGTCCGCTGATCTTCACACATCATACGATGTACGAACAATATCTTCACTATGTCCCCGCAAATGCGCCGCGAATGAAGGAATTCGTCATCAATCTGGTAACGGGTTACTGCGGCCTGTGCGATCACGTGGTCGCGCCGAGTCAGACGATTGCCCAGATTCTGCAGATGCGCGGCGTCAAGACTCCGATACAGACAATTCCGACAGGGGTCGATGTTGCGAGATTTGCAGATGGCGATGGTGCGAGTATCCGCAAACAGTACCAAATACCAGCGGATGCATTCGTCGTTGGGTACGTGGGACGTCTTGCAGCCGAGAAGAACCTGGAGTTTCTTGCCCGGGCGGTGGCGGATTTCGTGGCGTCGAAGGACGATGCGTGGTTTCTCGCGGTTGGCTCGGGTGAATCGGACGCAGATATTCGAGCTGCATTTGAAGAGGCCGGTGTTGCGAATCGATTGATTCTGTCCGGCACCCTCGAAGGACGCGAACTTATAGACGCGTACCACGCAACGGACATCCTCGCGTTTGCGTCGAAGAGCGAGACCCAGGGTATGGTGCTCGCAGAGGCCATGGCCGCAAGTGTTCCCGTCGTGGCCATTGATGCATCGGGCGTTCGAGAGGTGGTGCGGAATCGTGTAAACGGACGTCTTCTGCGCACAGAGAATCAAAGCACGTTCAGCCGGGCGCTCGATGATATGTATGTATCCAATGATAAGAAAATGGCGGAATATCGTAAAGAAGCATATGCTACGGCCGAGAAGTTCGCACTCACATCTTGCGCTGAGAGAATGCTCGACTTGTATCATAAGGCGATGGACGCAAAACCCGATCCCTCCCGAGAAGACCATCTGTGGGAGCGGGCTGTCGAGCAGGTCAAGGCCGAGTGGGAACTACTCAAGAACTGGGCCGAGGCGGCTGGAGGCAACGGGAAAGAGATCGTATAGGAGGTGGAGAAGACATCATGTTCGAGGCGATTGAACTATTCGTGCGCAAGATGCGGCGCTGGTGGAGCCGCAGCGCGCTGCTGGTGCGACTGCTGGGCCTTTCGGTCTCGGAAGAAGCGCAGTCTGATCCCGGCCTGGTCCTCATCCAGATCGACGGCCTTTCCCGCAATCAGTTCCAAAAGGCGATGAACAGCGGAAATATGCCGTTTTTGAAGTCGCTCCTCGGTAAGCAGGAGTATACGCTGCATTCGCTATATAGTGGGTTGCCTTCAAGCACGCCGGCGGTGACCGCCGAACTGCTCTATGGCGTCAAAACTGCCGTCCCGGCATTTAGCTTTCGCGATCCGGAAGAAGAGAAACTCTTTCGCATGTATGACCCTTCGGCGGCAAATGTCATGGAGCAAAGACTTGCCGAGGAGGGGAGCGGACTGCTCGCCGGGGGCAGTGCCTATTGCGACATCTATTCAGGCGGAGCCGAGGAGGCCCATTTCTGCGTGTCCAAGGTGAATCTGGAATCCTTTATGCGAACCGGCCACCCTCTACGGACATTTCTAATCTACATGTTAAACCCGTACAGTATGGTCCGGGCGGGTGCGCTTGTTGTCATAGAGTTCTTTCTCGCTCTCATTGACTGTTGCAGCGGCGTCTTTAGCGGCCGCGATCTCTGGAGAGAAATCAAGTTCATACCGTCGCGCGTCGGTGTGTGCGTCTTCTTGAGGGAGATGGCGGTTATTGGTGCGAAGATCGATGTCGCCAGAGGCCTGCCTGTCGTTCATCTGGACCTTATCGGCTACGACGAACAAACACATCGGCGCGGTCCCTCATCAAAATTTGCCCACTGGTCGCTCAAAGGTATCGACGATGCAATCAAGCGGATTTGGTTGGCGGCTAACCGTTCGGCCCGGCGGGATTACGACGTATGGATATACTCCGATCACGGCAACGAAGAAACCGAACCGTACTGTCGGGCGTACGGCGTCACCATCGAGCAGGCGGTCAATGATGTACTCGATGGGCGCAAGGCTCAGTCCGATCGCGGACAGATGGTTGCAAGCCGAGGCGTCCAGTTGAAAAGGATGGAGATATTCAGGAAGGATCACACTTCACAAGCTGATTCCAACGGTCGGCCGGACGGAAAAGCGATGGTTGCGGGCATGGGCCCTGTGGGTTTCATCTACCTTGCTGAGAGACTTGACGAGGATGGTTTGGAGCAATTTGCGCGCGATCTGGTGGAGAATGCACATATTCCCCTTGTACTCTTGCGCAAAGACGCAGACAAGGTTGCCGCAAGGACGCCTGAGGGCCGCTTCGAATTGCCCGCCGAGGCGGCATCGGTGTTTCCAGAGGACCACCCGTTTTTGGACGAGATGGCCGCGGATCTTGTTGGTCTATGTAACCATCCCGCTGCCGGGGACGTGGTCATCAGCGGCTGGAATCCACACGGGCCCAGTCTGTCTTTCCCAATGGAGAACGGTTCGCATGCAGGTCCGGGACTGGAGGAAACACACGCTTTCGCCATGGCGCCCGCCGACGCGCCTTTCGGCCTCGGCCAGAAAGGTTACATGCGACCGCTCGAGTTGCGCCGAGCGGCTATGGAATTGCTTGGACGGGCAGAGCGAACTCGTTCGGCACCGATCTATCCAGAATCCCGCCGAACCCTGCGCGTGATGACGTATAACGTTCATAGTTGCATCGGACTGGACGGCAAACTCTCGCCCCATCGCATTGCGCGGGTCATCGCTCGCTGCAACCCGGATGTCGTTGCGCTCCAGGAAGTCGATGTCGGACGCCTGCGCACCAACGGTATGGACCAGGCGCACGCAATCGCGAAGTATCTGGATATGTACTACCACTTCAATACGACGGTGTGTGTGGAGGAGGAACGGTACGGTGACTGCATATTGAGCCGTTGGCCAATGAAACTCATTAAGGCGGGTGCTTTGCCCTGTCCGGTCGGCAAGACGTTCGAGCCGCGGGGTGCGATCTGCGCCGAGGTAGAGTTCGGCCAGGCCTGCATCCGCATTATAAATACGCACCTCGGCCTGCGCCGGGGCGAGCGACTGCTTCAGATGAAGGAAGTGCTGGGCGATGATTGGCTTAAGCCGGACGAGGGGACATGCGATGCCACCATTCTCTGTGGAGATTTCAATGCTGTACCGGGTTCGCCTGTCTGGCGATTGTGCATGGAGCAATTCAGGGACGTGCAGGATGAACACAGCGCCGGAGCGCGGAAGACCTGGTTTGGCCATTATCCGCTCGCCCGGATCGATCATGTATTCATTAGTAAAGAACTTGAAGTTGTAGACGTCCAGGTGCCCGACACCTACTTGGCGCGCACAGCCTCAGATCACCGACCGCTTATGGCGGAACTTCAGCTCAAATCCGAATCTGATGCTGTAAACAACCGTGAGGGCTAACCGGCCAGACGTGCGGATAGCTCGATTTTTGCTCCGGCCAGAGCCTGGGAAACGGGACAGCCTTCCTTTGCCGCCTCGGCCTGCTTTTCGAAGGCTTCGGCTTCGATGTTGGGAACGTTGCCCTCGGTTTCGAGTTCAATAGTAGTGATCTTGAAGCCTTCGCCGGCCTTCTCGATGCTGACGTGTGCCTTGGTATGAATGGATTCCGGGTTATAGCCGGCTTCCTCGAGCGCGTGCGAAAGAGCCATGGAAAAGCAACCGGCGTGAGCGGCCGCAATAAGCTCCTCGGGGTTCGTCCCGGCACCGTTCTCGAATCGTGATTCGAATGAATACGAACCTTCGAATGTGCCGCTGCCCAATTGCATCTTACCTGTTCCGTCTTGCAGGGTACCTTTCCACGTTGCTTCGGATGTTCTTTTGGCCATCGGTTTCTCCTGATAGATCATTTATCTTGTCAATCTGAATGTCGCTCGATCTTGGGCATGCCCGCCGCGTGAGGACACGTGCTTGCTGCTCCTCACGTATTGCACCGGACCGGTGACAGAGGGCTTCAACCGAGCCACTGCTTGCCTGGACCGCAATTAAGACCGGTCCTTGTGAATCTCAGCCTCAACTGACCTTCAGTTCCTTGCTGGATTCCCACAGGCCGTGAATGTTG
>CAZGMJ010000097.1:0-14115 GCA_964526785.1 uncultured Pirellulales bacterium | reverse complement strand
CTTTCTGCAATCGTGTGTTTTCATACATACTCATACGATCTGAAATCATATATGTGCAATAAATTATGCTCTAATTAGTAAGTATGGTGTCCCCGGAATTAAAGGAATAGAAGGAACGTTTGTGCTGGGAGGAATAGTATGTTTGAAGGATTATGGACGATAGAATTCAAGACGAATCAGGATTTTGGCTATGGCGTATTAGTGCTGCTTAAGAATGACCAAATATTGGGGGGTGATTTCGGCTACTACTACTCCGGATACATGACAAAAACAGATGGGCGAATAACTGGAGGGCAGGTGAGCGTGGTTCGGTTCAATCCCAATGTCGTTTCGGTATTCGGGAACTTCGACAGCTTCATACTCATTCTCAAGAACGGCAGGATAGATGAGACAAGTTTTGTCGCAGAAGCAGTTATCAAGGGGCCTGAGCGATTTTCTATAGAAGTCAAAGGTAAGAAGAAGGTGGAGATAGATGAAGCAATCTGAACTCAGTAGGTTTCATGAAGAGTATTTGGAGCTACGTCCCAGATTCGAGCGTCTGATGGATAAAGGCGTGCAAACTCTAAAGACCGCTATTAGTGAGCATTGGATTCAAATTCATTCGATTAGCAAGAGAATCAAGAGCTTTGATTCTTGTGTCAGAAAGATAACAGATAAGAAGAGAGAAGAACCCTTCAACGATATAAGAGACTTTGTTGGTTTGCGTGTAATATGCTTATTCCTATCAGATCTGGATAGAATCGAAAATGTCATAAATGAGACATTTGAAGTGATTGATAGAGAAGACAAAACAAATGATTGTGGGAAAGACGTCTTCGGGTATATGGGAACGCATTGTATCGTAAAGCTGAAGGAAGAGAAGGATGCTTATCCGATGCCTTTCGAAATCCAGATTAGGACAATAGCACAAGATGCGTGGGCCTCTGTATCTCACCACCTAGATTACAAAGTCAATTCTATCCCAGAAGAGCTTAAGAAAGATTTCTATGCGTTAAGCGGTCTCTTCTATGTTGCAGATACGCATTTTTCATTCATGAAGCAGAACAGAATGTGAGGGAATAAAGATCTCATCGCGAAAATTGATATTTGATGAGCTTGCCAACGAGAACTAACGGGGGCTAAGCGGCGACTATTAGCCGTCGTGAAAGGATGGAGATATGAACTGGTATACATGGTCGCCGTTTCAATCGGGAGATACCAAGGCAATCTGTTCCAACATGACGGAGACGGAGATGTCGGCAGGTGCGAGGCGAGAAGGCCGCGAGTGAACGTTTGCGTTATGATATTAAGAGGAGAACTGTCGTGAAGAGATGTGTTTTTTGTATGTTGTTTGTATTTGGGATCGTGTCTCTGGCGGGATGTGCATCTACGCCGGCTATTACAACTCGTTCCTATGCACTGGTTAATCCCGAAACCGAAACAGCTTTGATAAAGAGTATCGTTATTGAGGACGAGATTGCTCGAATTGGTACGGATAAGTATCAGAATATCGTCAGGGAGGCTGGTGGAACATATAGACCATTCGAGCCCACTGATGAAAACACTGTTATTGTGCGGACCACATCGCATGGGCATACGGCAATAAGGAAGGCCCTGGATGAATCCCGGAAAGACATTGAAAATGTGAAAGCGATATGTAACAAATGAATGCAAAGGAGCCTCCGGGGGCTGCCGCTGCCTCTTGTTCTGATTCATGGCGTTATCCCCGTAGCGCATTACATGAAAACTGATGATCACATCCGAGTAAAGAATGGCACACAGGATCCTGATTTTAAAGGCAAGGATCTGTCGGGTTATACCGGCTACATAGAAGAAATTGACGGCAAATATGTTACCATCCTATGGGATGAAGCGACATTGTCGAAGTTTGAGAGAAAGTTCAAAAAAAAGTGTGATCGGAAAGGACTCGATCATACCAGGATGGTTTTGTGTATTAATGAAATCGCTTTAATTGATGAGATTGGATAAAACGCCGGAATAAATGGATGGATGATCTGCAAACTATTGATAAATAGGCCTTAGCACGCCTTTGGCCGGATATTCGAAGGTATCTTATAAGTGCAGAAGCGACCAACCCGGCATCTTATGCGGGACCATATAATTATTGTTCTACAGGGAACAAAAACAATGAGACGATATCTTATACTTGCCGCAATGATCGGAGTTGTCGGCAGCGTCTCGACGAAGGCGGAAACAGTCCATATTGACGCGGCCGGCTGGACGGTGATATACGATTTCAACGACGGCGTCATCGGGCAGAAGGTAGCGGGCCTCGATGCCGGCGGAGGCACGCGGTACACCAGGGAACAGTTCTATGGCAGAGGCCAGGGCGCTGTTTTGAGCGCGCTGCGCGGTCGCGAGAATTTCGGGCGATGGGGCGGCCGTATCCACTTTCCCCGAAAGTTGAAGAAAGGCGACGAGGTGTGGTGGCGGGTGCGCACGTTCTGGCCCAGGGGCATGGACTATTCGGCGATGCCGCGGTTGAAGTTCTTACGGATTCACACGAGCGATGCCGCGGGCAAGAACCGAGGCTACAACGACATTTACATCAATCCGCCCGGGTCGGAAGTCCCGTTTCAATACATCTACGAGGGCGAGCATAAATGGACAAAGCTGGGGGACCAGACTGAAGCTATCGTACCGGACCAGTGGGAGACCTACGAATACTACCTGAAGCTGGACGACGTGCCGGTCGCCGGCGGTGGCGGGGCGCGGATCCGCTTCTATAAGAACGGGGCATTGCTGAAGGACATCACCGACCGCAAGACGCTCAAGCAACCGGACGACTATGCGGACGCTGCGCTGCTTTTTACCTACTGGAACAGTTCGCCCTACACAGGCCAGATCACCTACACGGAGGGCGGACCGTTTGTGAAGGGCGAGGAGGTTACGTGCAGTCAACATCCAGACGTGACGTTCCGCGTTGAGCGCGTTGTGGCCGGTGCAGTCTATCTCATCGACTCCGAGCGCGACTGGCGCAAGCGCGTCAGGCCGTTCAATATGTTGAAGAGGGGTGAGGTTCTCACCGGTCGGACGTCGGGGCACAGATGTGCCGTCGAGGAGGTGCTGCATACTCATCCGTTGATGGACATCACGATGTACGTGGACGACATGGTCCTTACGTGCCGCCGGCCCAGCGATCGTGATGCCGACGGCAACCCGGTGATTGGAGGCGGGCCGGTAAGCGTCGGCTCGAAATGAAGAGGGAATGAATCCATCTTCAGAATCGAAGATCAAAATGCAGAAATGGGCTTCGCTTTGCTTTGGTGGATTGGCGACACCGGGGAAATGCGTGTTCGCGACGAGATTCCTCCGCGTCGGCCCGCCCATTCGGCTTCGTTCGGCGAAGGCTCTGCGTCCCGTATCGGGGTATGGGATACACTCTGAATGACAGGGTTTTGTCGAATATCTTATCGCGCTGCTGGAGTGGAGTTTGTTCGCGGGCAGACCCATTCGACTTCGCTTCGCTTCGCTCAGGGTGACAAGTTCGGTTCGGAGGGGATTTCCCGCGACGCGGTTAAGGGCTTGTTCGGGTGAGTTTTGAAGGTTCGGCTGAGTCTGTTCCGGGGTCCGTCCCCGGGGTTCCCGTCGGTTCTGTTGCCGGGTTGCTTGTCACCGGTCGGGCGGTGCATTCGGGAGATAATGGAAAGAAGCCCCCACGGCGCGGAGGGAGAGGAAAAAGCGAGATAACCGCAGGGGCTTTAATAGGCTTAATACCCAATTTCCACCTTTTAGTCTATCATATAGCGCAAAAGCGTCAACAGAAATTTTTGTACATTTGTGTTTTTTTCCGGGCGAGATGCGGCAGGCGGGTATTGATGCAGGGGGTGGATGCCCGTACGGGTTTGTCGCGGGGTTTTCGTGTTGTGCGCGGGTCCTGAAAAAAGGGCGTTTTGCGGCCGGGATGGGCGATTTGGGCCGATTATCGAGCATTTCGAGGGTTCTGGGCGCGCGCGCGGGTGCGGAGGCGCCGGCGGAGTGGAATGGAGGGCGAATTCGGCCGAAATAAGGGAAATGGCGGTATTGCGCGCAGATTCTATAATAATTGGCGTTACGTTTGGTGCGTCAGGCGGCACATATACTACAGATTTGAGTGAATCAGAAGGGTGATGACGACCCGGTCATGAATGAGCAGTGGGATTACATCGAGTTGGTCAGGAAGGCCCAGCGAGGCGACCAGGAGAGTCTGGAACGCCTGGCGGAGCGGGCCAGAGAGCGATTGAGCGTGTTTGCATACCGTCTGACGCTCGACGATGATCTCGGGCAGGAAATCGTTCAGGAGAGTTTATTCGAAATGTGCAGAATACTGGGCAAATTACGAGATGCGGACCGGTTCTGGCCGTGGCTGTATGGGATTGCGACCAACAAGCTGCGCAGGCACCACAGGACAGAGAGCACGCGGCGGCGGGTCGCCGGGGCGCGGGCCGGGCTTGGCCGGAGCAGGACGCTCAAAGAGGCACAGGATGGACTGCAGACAATGGTGAGCGAGGAATTGAAGGAGATCGTCGCAGCGGCGATGAAGCGGCTGAAGACGCGCCATCGGGCGGTGCTGGTGATGCGGTGCTACGACGAGATGTCGTATGCGGAGATTGCCGAGTCGATGGGATGCAGCGAATTCAGCACGCGGATGCTGTTCCTGCGGGCGAAGCGATCTTTGCAGAAGCAGTTGTCTCGAAACGGCTTCGGCAAGGGCTCGCTGCTGGCGGCGCTGGTTGTTTTCGGCAAGATCACGGCTCCGACGGAGGCGGCGGCTGCGGAGGTTTCGGTCTCGGCGGCGACTGTTGAGGTCGGGGCGCTTGCGGCAATAGCGGGGCTGGCGACGAGCAAGAGTGCGGTTGTGTCGGTGGCGACGGCCGGGGTATTGGCGGCCGGAGGTGTAGCCGTCAAGCCGTACGTCACGGGTCAAACGCATCCGGGAGGACTGAACGGCAACCAGGCGATTGTCGGCTCTTTCGATCCGGCAGAGACGCAGGGCGAAGAACGGTGGTACTATTATCCCAAGGGTGCGGGCGAACCGCTAATGATCCGGGTCAAGGCGGGGTCGCCTGACGGCGGGGGGTATTCTCAGTATCTGCAGAACGAACAAGCCAATTACGTGTATCGTGACAACGAAGTGCATATCAACAATCACCGCATGTATGCGGGTGACCTGAGTGTGATGACGCTGCCGACGGACAGCTCTGAGATGAAGGAGTTCATCTCGCAGATGCAGGGGGGCAGAGGAAGCAGGAAGATGCAGTCTGTTTCGAACACCGGCGAGGGTTTGCTGGTGATAGCGGCCGCGAGTGCGGAGGCGGGCGGTAATCAGCCCTGGGTCACCCGCCATTACAATGTGCTGGACGAGGATTACTTCCGGTGCGACTGGCCGGCGAACGCTCAGACGATCGATAATCGCGACGCCATGCACCGCCGCGGCTGGACCTATTTTCGGATCGCGGGCAGTGTGGGCGGCGAGGAGGTCTCGGGGGCGGGGCGAATAGCGTTCGTGTACGGTGCGTACAAGCAGCACAGGCCCTGGCTGAGGTTGAGGGTGGGGCAGGAGGTGGAAGTTGTTGATACGGATGCGGGGGCTGCGCTGCGCAGGAGGGGCAAGTCTGCGGTCCGTATGTACAGGCCGGAGAGCTTCTTTGCGGGCCTGCTGCGGCCGTGGATGGGATTGCACGCGGTGGATACGGTTCGGCGGGATGCGGCGCGGCAGCGATTGCCGTTCGAAACCGAAGCGGGGGGGGACGGTTCGGCGCAAGTGACGGTCTATTGTCCGACCGTGCGGATGGTGTATACGATCGATCTTGAGGACGACCTGATAGAGCGAATTGACCTGTTCGAAGGCGAGCAGTCTGTCGGGTCGCTGGAGTTCCGGTATTTGCAGGATGCAGCGACGGCAGGGGGGGAATTTGCCAAGCCCGGCGTTTCCCGGTTGAACGTGCCGCGAGCCGGGCCGGGGATTGGGTGGCTGGCAAAGCTGGTCGATGGATCGCTCGGCAGATAGGAGATGGGGGGCGGAACGAGCATGATGACAAATATGTTTTTTGGTTAGCGTTGACGTTGCCGACTGGAATGCACCCGCGGGCATGTTGGCAGAGGAAGTTGATAAGATGGACAGGAGTTGCAGGATAATAGGAGGTGCACTATGATGCGCAAAGTGATCGTATGTTCTCTGGTGGGTGTATTTTTGTGGTTAGCGTTGGTATGTCCGGCTGCGGAGCGGCCGACGGCGGCGATTCGTCGTCCCATTCCAATTCCGCGTCCGGTGCCTGTGATTCGCTACATAGTGGCGTCGCCGCGTGCGGCCTTGATCGGGCGGCCCGCCTGGAGCACGGACGCATGGTATCTGCCGAGCGGTGGGGCTGAGAATTTCGCTCGCAAGCCCGGTTCGCTTCGGGTTCGGGTTGGAACGAGGGTGTGGTTCGGTTTGAGTCCGCAGAGCGAAGGCGTGTGGTACGCCGGATCGGCGGGCGTGCTTGCGACGTCCCTGAAACTGCAGTGGTGCGTTGCGTGCAAGTGCGAGGATGCGGACTGGAAGACGTGTGTATGCGATCTGTGTGGTTGTGAAGCGTGCCTGTGCGCCGGTTGCGTCGAGTGCGAACTGGATGACGCGACGCTCGCTGAGGTTGCGGAGGAGGTGGCCTGTCCGTGGATCACTATCGGCAGGGACGGGGCTAAAGCGGCGCGGAAGGGGCCCAGCATCGGGCATGCGAGGGTGGGGGTGCCCGTCCGATTCAGGAAGCCGGGCATCTACTACCTGCGGGCGATTATTCGTACGACGGCTCAGCCGTGGTATCCCGAACCGCTCGAACCATGGTACGAACGGCTGCTCGGAAGCAACAGCACCGCGGCGTCTTTGCCTGCAATCCCACCGGCCGTGGACAGAGACGTTGTTTATGTTCGCGTGCATGTCACGAACTGGGGCAAGGCTGACGGCCAGCCTATCGAAGCGCCGTCGCAGAACCCCGATGCCGAGTATGGAGAGGCTCTGCCTCGCGATCCGGAGATCGAAGCTCCGGTGGAAGTGGTGCTGTCGGGTGATGAGTTGATTGTTCCCGATGGTGAGGGCTCTGAAGATACGCCAGCGGTGAAGCCCATTCCGCCACGAGGCAGAATTCGCAAGACGGAGGAAGGCGGGTCGCCGGACGGCACGATGATTCGCGACCGCGACCGGCTTTCTCAAACGTCGCGAGGCGATGTGCGATAGGGAGACGACGTGTAACTGGAGGTTTTCAGGGGTTGGTGCCGGTTCGTCGGCCGGCATCAACCTGTATTCGACCAAAGAAGGGTGGAAGAGCAATGAAGATGAAGATGCGAATTGGGGGTCTTGTTCTTGCGGCGGTTTTGTGCGGCGCGGCTGCGGCGGAGACGGCGACATACACGTTTACAGCCGATCAGAGTCGTGTGACGCAGACGGGGGGAATCGCCGGGCTGACGTATGAATACAGGGTTACAGGCCGCTTTCAGTTAAGTGTAGATTTCGAGGCGGGTACGGCTTTCTTCGACTGGGTGGATGCCGAACTTGAGGAGTCTTCGCATCTGCCGTCTACCCGGCTGGATGATCTGTTCCGGATGACGACTTTGATAGGCACGGTGGTGAGCAATCAGCGCATCGAATTCGAGTTGGTAACCGATGCGGCTTCGGCTTTGGACGACCTTGCGGATTATGAGTTGAGCGCGACGCTGCAGGGCAATTCGATTCATGTGGAAGGTCGATTCTGCCAGCCATTTGTGGACGGTTTCTGCTTCACACTCGATGCGACAGCATCCAGGGGGGCGGCCGGCTGGACGTACGAATATCTGGATGATTTCGCGACGCAGAAGGCGCGCAGAGACAGTTACGTCCATTCGGTCTTCTGGCCGCGAGGCGCTTTCCCGCCGGCAGAGCCATATCTATTCTATTGCGGAGTGGGGAACAACAAGACTCTGGCGATGATGGGTTTTCGCGGGCAGCCCGCCCATATAGGCTACTGCTTCCCTCTCGGCCCGGCACAAGGATCGCGGGAGGTGAGCGGCACGCTGGGAATCGAAGTGGAATACCCCAACAATGCGGAAATCGTACAGAGTCCGCCCGGGTATCTGCTCTATTCGCTATCGGGAGATGGCCGGACATGGTCGACGCCTGAGTCCCTGGCTGCGGGGCACCATGATATTCCCATCGCTTCGGCACACGGAACCTGCTACGTCATCTTCCTCGGAACGCGCGTGGCAATCGATAATCTCAGCGTTCACCTGAGTTCTTCACCGGCGACGCTCTATGTGCCTGAGGATTTTGCGAACATCCAGATGGCGATTGATGCAGCCGGCGACGGCGATGTCATTGAGGTTGCGCCCGGGGTCTACAAAGGCCGGGGCAACCGCGACATCGAGTTTCGTGGCAAGGCGATCACGGTGCGCAGTGCAGAAGGGCCCGAAAGGACCATCATCGATTGCGAAGCGGGGCTGAGTGTGGAGCCCGTAGACGGCGTGGCCCTGCAGAATGACAGCCAGATTCGCAATGGGACCGGGCCTGGGCCGGGCCCGGTTGCACGCGGCCATCGCGGTTTCTATTTCCATGAGAGCGAAACGGCCGAGAGCGTCCTGCGGGGCTTTACGATTCGCAACGGCAGAATTCGCGGTTCCGCTATACCGGCCGATGATATGCGATGGAACCTGGATCCCTCGCATCCGATTGGAGGGGGCATCTACTGCGAGTACAGCAGTCCGACAATAATCAACTGTGTCGTCCGGGATTGTGGCACGGAGCTCGGGGGCGGCATCGGTTGCGTGGGAGGCGATCCGACGATCGTGAATTGCCTCGTCGAGGCGTGTATCGCAGGGGGCTTTGGTCCGATGGAGTCCGGCGGTAAGGGCGCCGGCATAGGCGTGCTGCGGGCGGGCAGCGTACGAATTGCCGATAGCGTAGTGCGTAACAATACGGGTTATTACAACAGCAGGGGCGGCGGCCTGTATTGTCGCAAGGCGTCCGTGTCCGTACACAACACCAACATATCACTGAATGGCGGGGTCACCGAGCATGCGTCGCTGCATGGCGGGGGCGTCTATTGTGGTCAGGAAGGTGAGGTGAAGCTCGCCAATTGCGTGATATCGAGAAACCGTGCATATGTCGGTTCCGGCGTGTATTCGGTGCGGAAGGACGCGACCGGCGATCCGACGACGGACCTGCCGCGCAACGTCGTTCGCATCACGAACTGCACGATCGCGCATAATCGCTTGGTTGGGCCGCAAATGCCGCCATTTCCGGGCGGCGGTATTCACTCTCTCGATACCGACATCATCGTGAAGAACTGCATCGTCTGGTATAACGACGGTGCGGCGGCATTCGTTCAGGGCGCAGCATCCAAGAGCCCGATTGTGTATACCGATATCGAGGGTGGATATCTGGGGCAGGGCAATATCGATCTCGATCCACTGTTCGCGCCGGTGAATGCGGCCGACTACCATCTTCAGTCCGTCTACGGTCGATGGAATCCACAAGCGCACGTGTGGGTGATCGATACCAATCACAGCCCGTGCATTGATGCGGGCGACCCGAAGGACGCCGTGGGTAACGAACCGGCGCCGAACGGCGGCCGCATCAACATGGGGGCGTACGGCGGGACCCGCCAGGCCAGCAAGGGCCACAGCCACCTGCTGTACCATGTCGACGGTATTAACGGCAACGATCATAACACGGGCCTGAGCCGCGCCCAGGCTTTCGCCACGATTCAGCGTGGCGTCAGGGCAGCGGAGAACGGTGATACCGTTGCGGTCTGGCCGGCGGTGTACAAGGAAGAGGTGGATTTCGGGGGCAAGGGGATCACCGTGCAGAGTGCGGCCGAAGCTGCGGTTGTCACGGCTCCAAACGGATACGCCTTTTCGTTCTTCAAAGGGGAGCGAGGCAACAGTGTGCTGCGGAACTTCGTCATTACAGGCGGCCAGTACGGCGTTTTCTGCAACGGCGCCTCGCCGACGTTGACCAATCTGACGGTTGTGAACAACACGTTTGGCGTGGCTGCGTACGGCGGCGCGGATCCGAACATCAGCAACTGCATCCTGTGGGACAATACGGATGGCGATCTTTTCCAGTGCAATACGGTACGGTTCAGTTGCTTCAGGCACGCGGTGAGCGACAGCGTATTGCGCGGCAATATCCATAAGGATCCGCTGTTCGCCAATGCCGAGCATGGGGATTATCACCTGCGTTCGACTCGCGGCAGGTTCTGGCCGGAGCATAACGTGTGGGTGATTGACGAGCAGGATAGCCCCTGCATCGATGCGGGCCGGCCGCATGCGTATCCCGGGGCCGAACGAATGCCAAACGGCGGTCGGCTGAACATGGGCGCCTATGGAGGGACGCCGTACGCGAGTATGAGCGAATGGCCGTTGGCCGGAGATGCAAACCGCGATGGACTGGTCAATATGCTGGATATGGCACTGATGGCCCAACAGTGGCTCGATGCACTACCCTGGGCTGCAGAGAGACCGGCCACGCAGCCGGTCATCATCGGCCCGGTTGATGGTTCGGTAATACCCAGTCCGGTGCCGGTCTTCCGGCAATAGCTTGGCGACCCGGCCGATCGCAGGTGCAATCGGACAATCGGAAAGGACGCGAATCGACGCGAACGCATGGCTCATTCATGAAGGCAGTGAGGACGCCGGCAGGTGGAACGGTAGACAGATCGTTCGCCTGCCCGGCGCTTTGCTGCGCGGATTGTGTTTGTTCTTGCCGGGCGGTAAGATTATAATGAATAGGTGTGCAATATAGCCATTATATTATGCTGCATGGAGTTTGAGTTGGGAGGATGATACGATCGGATCGCAGCGAACACATATCGGATGGGGCACCCGCGGTTTTACGCTGATTGAGCTGCTGGTTGCGATCTCCATCATTTCGTTGCTGATGGCAATAGCACTGCCCGCGCTGCACTCGGTCAAACGCAAAGCCCTGGCCCTTATCGGTACTCACAATCAGAAAGAGATCGCCACCGGCGTAAACGTATTCGCGCTGGACAATGATGATCGCTATCCGCAATCTGTGGCAACCGTGGGGTTCGGCGACAACTGGAACTGGTCGGATCCGACAAAGCTCGCGGGCAACCGCACAAGAAGCCCCGGGCTGTATCGTTCGATGAGCGCATATCTGCGGAGTTACATCCCGGAGGCGAAGGTGATGTACTGCCCTAATGCACCGCGGCGGTACAAGTATCTCCAGCAGCTCTGGGAGGCCGGCGACGAGTGGGACAATCCGGAGACGTCGTTCGAATCCGACCCGGCGGGGGGGACGTATTGTTTCTACTGGAACTACATCGGAAATTTGGGCGACAGGCTGTTTCGAGGTCCCCGCGGACCAGCGGGCGGTCGAGGTTACAGCACGGTTGTGGTGACGGACTACTTCGGCTACGGGCACTGGCGCAGTCCTGGCGCTTACGGGTGCTGCGACGAATTCGACGGTGCGGACGTAACACCTGAGACATGGCTGCTTTCGCCGTACTGGTCGCGCCAGGGAGATCCTGCTGCGGCCCGGCCGGAGATTACGCTGCGGGCCGGCTACGCGGACGGACACGTCGAGACATATTCCAGCAAGGAGGCGGTCCCCATGAAGGTGTCGATTACGTCCGACGGCACGGTGCCGTATCCGGACGATGTGGGGCCGGGCATCTTTTGTCTGCCTGCCAAGGCCGTCCACTGATGATACAGGCGAGGCAGCGATTGGTTCTTCTTCGTCGGATTCTGTCCGTACGGGCACGGTGTCGGCCTGATCGGCGGTAGGGCCCGCGGATTTCGATTGCGGCTGGGAGGCAGGCTGAGATCCTGCGGGTATGCTGCGGCGGATATCATGCGGGGTCTGCAAGGGCAACTGGCGGGCCGGGAAGCGTATGTGCGGAGATTTTTGTGTACTTTTTCTTGCATCGGCCTGCCGGGGGGGATATAGTATCTGCGAGCAGCCAAGCCCGTCGCGTCTCTGCGATGCTTGGCTGGTGGTTTTTGGGCGATTAGCTCAGCTGGCAGAGCAGCTGACTCTTAATCAGCCGGTCGTAGGTTCGAATCCTACATCGCCCACTGGAATCCGGGTCGCTGTCAGATGATGACATGCGGCCCTTTTTGTTGTCTAAGGTCTTATTATGTGAGCCCTTATGAGTTTTGCCTGTCGGTCTTTTTCTATTAGATACCGGACCTGTTCGGTTGCCATTTGATGACAAGCGATTCCGGCCGGAGACAGGTTTTTTTGTAAGTTTTTTGTAAGCGCGCGTGCTATCATCAGTTCCTGTGGCCTTCTGAGTTTCCTCCATCTGCCACGATAAATCGGGCAGGTTTTCAATAGCCTGCGATTCTTGCCCGCGAAGTATGTGTGTATACAAGCCCATAGTCAGATTGATATCCGAATGTCTCATGATGGTTTGGGCTACTTTGGGATGTGCTCCACTTGCTGCGAGTAGGGTGCCGGCTGTATGGCGTAAGGCGTGGAAATCAACAACTCTACCTTGCTCATCTTCGACAGGAATTCCTGCCAGTTCCAAATCAGCGTAAAGCATCTTTGCCGTCTTGTCCGGGACATTGAACAATAGAGCCGAAGGCAGTCTGGTGGCTGTATGTTCGCGGAAACATGCCACAGTATCAGATCTGAGCGGCACCGTGGCCGTTTTCTTGTTCTTGGTATCCTTGGGTTTGACTGAGAGTGAGTTATTCTCGAAGTCAATGGATGAAACCGAAAGACTTGCAAGCTCTCCTCTTCGCAAACCCGTCTCCGCTGCCAGGCGATATAGCAGGGCCCTCGACAGACCGTCCATACCAAAGCGCCTTGGAGCAGATACTGTTACATGTAGTAAACGTCGCAGTTCTTCTGGTCCGAGGGCTCGCCGCTCACGTTCACGCTCAACTATAGCCTCGGCCTTCAGGTGGGTTACCGGTGATTCTACCGCTCGTTGATCTTCCACCATCCACTTGCAGAACTGCTTGACAGCCTTGAGTCTGAAGCAGAATGTTCTATCGGATATTTCTTTGTTGGCTTTCTGTCTCTTGAGATAGCTCCATACTTTGCTTGCCTGAATATCATTCCAGACTCTGAATCCACATGCATCCAGAATCTTCTGAACTGTGTGATACGTATGCCGACCATGTTTCGTATCTCCGAGAGAATGCCAAAAATCCTCCAAATGCTCCGACAATGGTCTGTTCCGATGTTCTTTGTACTTATCGACAATCCCACGACTAGCCAGTTCAGCTTCACGCTCTAACTCGACAGCCAATTGAGCAGTAGCTGTCTTATCTTTGAATCCTTTGACGCGCTTGCGTGTTCCATCTGCCGTTTTGTAATCGACGTACCAGTACTTACTCTTTTTGGTAACTTTCTTGCCGTTCTTGCCTGTAACGGTATATTTCTGCTTAAAGACACTCGCCATGGTCTATACCCACCTTCCTGTTACTGTTCGGGCCTGCGATCTTTTTGCAAGTCGCCAAGCCCGCGTTTCAGTTTCATTCAGCATACACAGGCGCACCCTCAATTGGCAACATTCATATTGCCGACTGCGAATACATCGTCGCTGAACAATGTAATGATATCGTCATCGGTCTGCAATTTGACCCCCCCAAATATCTATAATCTCATACCCCCTATCCCCCCTCTTCTGTATGAACAGGGGAGGGGGGACGTGTAATATACGTAAGACGTAGTTGTGAACACTCCTTTTGCGCTCGCTATGTACCTGCAATAGGAGGCCAAAATCGTAGCGCCGCTCCCAGGGGGCGTGGCAACAACGCGCATCTGTGCCTGTTGTGCAGCACTCGTCTATAACTGCTTAGATTTTTGTGACCGGGAATTACGTCCCAGTTTATTATTCTTCTTGAAACCGAGTGGTTGCTGTCTCTTCCGACGCTTCTTCTGCACAAACTCTGGCGTGCCGTATTGTTGCCAACGCTCACTGATTCCATAATGGGTAGTGTCTCTCTTCAGGCCATATCCGGATTTGGCAATGTCAATGAGACCGACCTCGACCAGTTGATCAATCGCTCTTCTGAACGTTCCAGGCTTGATGCCCCATTTTTGCTCTGCTTCCCTGTATGTGAACTGTATCTCATTTTGATTTGTCAAGATATTGTCTGGCGTCAACAGTAAATTCCCTTTGACGACGATTATTTCTACCGTTCTTT
>CAZGMJ010000096.1:0-14616 GCA_964526785.1 uncultured Pirellulales bacterium | reverse complement strand
AGTCACTGTGACGGTCGCGGCAAACCGAAAAGAACCTCGCTTGTTTTGGGACTAGAAGAAGGCAAGGTAATAGTGACGCAAACATGAATAGCTCAACAAATAGTTGGGGGCAGCCACCGCCTGCTAATGTGCAGACTTGTCCAACTGGCTACTCGGCGTCATATCCGCCTCGATATCACCCAGGGCAAACTGGATTCCGTCCAGGTAGAACTGAAGCAGCCTGGGGTTTTGAAAGATATGGTGCTTGTGTCCCAGCGAGCAGTAGAAAATGCGTCCTTTGCCATGCCGCCTGACCCACGCGACTGCATTGTCCTTGTCCTCTCGCCGTCCCTTGTCCGCTGTCTTTGTCATATCGAGACTCAGTAAGACACGGAGCTTGTCTCGAGAGTAGATCCTGGTGAATTGATATATCTCGTCATTTACCATGAAGCCTTTGCCGTCGAACACTCTCGTGAGGCGATGTTTCGGATCGTCGATCTTCACGCCGACCTCTTCGGACCACGGATGGCCCGAGAAGTAGCCTCCGAATATCTCGCCGAATTTGTTGTCGGTTGCCGCATGAATACCCACCAGTCCACCTCCATCGGCGACATAGTCGCTGAGATTCTCCACCCAGGTTTTGCCATTGTGTGAAACACCCTTGCCACCGGTTGAGTTGTTCACGCAGACAGCATCAAAGGCCTTGAGCTTTTCCGGCACCAGCATTCTTGATACTGTCTCCTTGTCGCGGGCAAACTCCACTTCGAAAGCTCGCGTCTGTTCGGCCATGATCTGCAATGCCGCCTCGCCCGCAAATCGTCCCCGGTCATGACTCTGGTAGCTGAGAACAAGCATCCTGCGAGGTTTGGCCGGTTTGGCACTCGGCTTTTTCGGCACCGCGGCCCTGATCTTCGCCAAATCCTGCGGGGTCGGGTCCGCGGGCCGACGCGCGGCGCCCCGGCAGAAAACGACCGATCCGGCAAACATGGCTATCAAAATCGACAACAATACGCACCGTTTCATGGTCAACCCTTTCAATCCGAGGTATCTTCGAGAAGCAGAACACAGGGTAATTATAGCGGCTATTCTTCCGGGCCGCAATCGCACCGGACGAGGATGGTTGAAGGTTGCGCCGCAGGCGTTTACACTATGGATGTGCATACAACGAAAACAACCATGGAAGGAGGTTGAACCAATGACAAGACTATCACGCAGAGCGTACCTGAAAGCACATGCCGCCATAGGGGCTTGGTTTGTATTGCCTCGTTTTGCTATTGGCCGGGCGGGTCCCAGTGCCGGTTCAAAGATCAACGTGGCTCTTATCGGTGCAGGGGGCATTGCCAGGACCTGCTACAGGGATTGCCGTCAGCAGAACGTCGTCGCCATTGCCGAGGTGGACCAAGTGCGAGGCGCGGGAGGATTCGAGGCATTCCCACAAGCGAAACGTTACAAGGATTTCCGCAAGCTGCTGGATGTCCATGGCGATGAACTGGATCTGGCCATCGTCAGTACGCCGGACCATACCCATTTTCCTGCGACTTATGCGGCCATGGAGCGCGGGATTGCGGTGCATACGCAGAAGCCGCTGACGCACAATATATGGCAGGCGCGGACCCTGCAGAAGGCGTATCACAAGTTCGGCGTTCAAACGGTAATGGGCAATCAGGGACACACTTTCGAAGGCATGCGTCAGATACGCGAGTGGTACGAAGCCGGATTGATCGGTGAGGTGCGCGAGGTTCATGCGTGGACGAACCGCACGACAAACAATACTCTGAATGCTAAGATCAGGTTGCCGGCGGAACCAATTCCGGACACGCTCGACTGGGATCTCTGGACCGGACCGGCCAAACTCAATCCTTATAACAGCAAGCTCTGTCCGTCGGGGTGGCGCTGGTGGTGGGACTACGGCCTGGGCGGTTTGGGTGATATCGGTTGTCATACGCTCGACATCCCGAAGTATGCCATGGGCCTGGGATATCCGTCGATGGTCTATACGGACCACACTATTAACTTCCAGCATCTCTATCACGACAAGCCCCGGAAGGAGGCCGGAGCCACGTATGTGTATGAATATCCCGCCAGGGGCGACAAGCCGGCCGTTACGGTTTACTGGTATGAAGGCGGACATTTGCCGAAGCTGCCAGATGGTACCGTCGAGAAGTATGGGCTCAGAACGATCCAGAGCGGCGGATGTCTGATGGTGGGAGATAAGAACACCATCTACTCGCCGGGGATGCGCCCGAACGCTCCGCGTCTGATCAAGGACTGGAGCACCATACGCAGGGCCCTGCCGGAGAAGACCATCCCGCGTGCGGTCGGCAATCCCGTACAGGAGATTATGGCGGCGATCCGCGGCGATATTGACAAGCCCGGCTCCAACTTCGACTATGCGGTCCCGCTGACCGAGACTGTGATCCTGGGCACCATCGCTTTGCGATCCGGCAAGAAAGTGGAATACAATCCTGAAAGCATGACCTTCAAAGACAGTTCCCTGAATGCCTATATCAAAGAACCGGTGCGCAAAGGCTGGGAGTGCGGAGAAGGTCTGCCGGCGTAATGCGGCGACAATCCGGAAGTAACGGGGGAATTGGCTGCGAAGACAGCAAGGAGAAGAGATTGTGAAAAGAGCATGGTTGAGATTGTTGATCGTGGTGCTTTTTGCCGTGCCGGTTTCGGCATTTTACAAGGGAACAGCTAAACAGGAAAAGATGAATGTGCTGTTTCTGGTTTCGGACGATTTGAACAGTTGGCTGCTTGGCGATACCAACCGTTACGCGGGGAAGGTGGTGGCTCCCAATCTCCAGCGATTGGCCGATAGCGGGGTGATCTTTACTCGCTCCTACACAGCGGCTCCGGTGTGTTCGCCCTCTCGGACCGCGTTCTTTTCCGGAGTAGCCCCGTGGAAATCGGGCCACTATCACAATACGCCGGGAGCAGGTTCAAGTGAGCCACTCAAGAAAGCGCTGTCTTTGGCGGGTTTCTTCAAGAGAGCCGGCTACACCACCACAGCATACGGGAAGATCACCCATGGGTGGGATCAGAGAGAGCACTGGGATGAGAAGATCGGGCATAAGCGGGATCCGGCTCCGCCGGGGGCCCCTCTTACGGCTGTAGGCAGGGGTGAACAGGACTGGGGCCCTATTCACCTGGCTGAAGAGGAGATGAACGACACATTAATGGTCAACCACGCCATCAGACAGCTTGAGAAGAAGCACGACAAACCGTTCTTCCTTGCCTGCGGCACATTCAATCCACACATGCCGTGGTATGTGCCCAAGAAGTACTTCGATATGTTTCCTCTGGACGAAGTCACCACGCCGGAATTGAAGGAAGGTGATCTGGATGATGTGCCGCTGCTCGGCCGTGCTTTGACGGAGCGCAAGGGCCGGTTTGTGGATGCAGTGATGGAGCATGGTCTGCACAAACAAGCGGTTCAGGCTTATCTGGCGACGACGGCTTATGTGGATGCTCAAATGGGGCGGGTGCTGGATGCGCTGGACGAGAGCCCTTACAGGGACAATACCATTGTCGTGTTCCTGACGGATCATGGCTTCCATCTGGGCGAAAAGCACCACTGGCAGAAGGCAACGCTCTGGGAAGAGGCTACTCACAGCCTGCTGATGTTCCGGGTACCGGGCGTGACTCCAGATGGAGTTGTCTGCCGACGTTTTGTGTCGCTGCTTGATATCTATCCGACTCTGGCCGAGTTGTGCGGCCTGGAACCGCCGGACTATCTGGATGGTCATTCACTCGTTCGGCTGCTCAATAATCCGGAGGCGGAATGGGAGAGCACCGCTATCACCGGCCTGACGAGCAAGCATGGCCCATGGCTTGCCTACATCAGCATCCGCAATGAAATGGGACGCTATATTCGCTACAAGGACGGCCATGAGGAATTTTACAATTGCGTCGAAGATCCGCACGAATGGACCAACATGATTGATAATCCGGAGTATGCGCCCGTCATCAGGAAGATGCAGGCTGCGGTTCCGAGCCTATCGGAGATGTCTGTGCCGATGCCATCGAGAATAGGGGCAAAAAGGAAATGACAGGGTTGCCGGGTAATGCTATAGAGAATCGAGCCAGGTTATAAGAAAGTGTGAATAAGATATATTGTGCATGAGAAAGCTACTATGAGGACAGGCCGGAGATGGTTTTTGGGGCAATGTGTTCCCGCAGTCGCGGCATTCGTGCTTGGCTGCTCTGCCGGAGCGGCAGGTGAATCGGCTGAGAGCGTCTCGGCCAATTCCAGGATGGACAAGCCCAATGTAGTTTTCATTCTGGCGGACGATCTGGGGTACGGCGACCTGGGCTGTTACGGACATCCTTATGCACAGACGCCTGAGTTGGACAGGCTGGCCTCCGAAGGAACGATGTTCCACCGTTTTTATGTGACGGGCGTGACCTGCTGTCCAAGTCGTACGGGATTCATGACCAGCCGGCATCCGGCCAGCTATCCCGAATACATGGCGGGTTTCGGATTTGCCGGACGCGTGACCGTGACTGAACTGCTTCAGCGGGCCGGGTATCGGACGGGGCACTTCGGCAAATGGCATATGGGGCCGGAAGACAAGGACGGTACGTATGGAATCGATCAGATAGAGACAATCGGCGGCACGAAGACGGATCCGGGAGGCAGGGATGCGGGCTTGTTTGAGGCTGCGATGGATTTTATCGAAGCCAATAAGGACGTTCCGTTTTATGTGAATGTGTGGGGTCATATCACCCATTATCCCGTGGATCCGCTGGTGTCGCTAGCCGATCGGTTCAAAGACGTGATTGTGGATCGCAGTGATTTCGGTGCGCACATGCAGGAGAAGTTCGATGTTTGCGAGCGGATCGGCGGGGATCTGGATGAGGCGATGCGCAACTATCTGGGAGACGTTTATTCGCTGGATCTTCAGGTGGGTCGGCTGTTGCGGAAGCTCGACGAGTTGGGGCTGCTGGAGAACACGATTGTCGTGTTCTCCAGCGACCAAGGGCCCGCTCCTCTTGTGACCAAGGGCAAGCCCACGGATCCATCTCTCGAACACAATCCTTCACGCAACATGCTGGGCTACGTCGGCGGATTGCGCGGCGGAAAACACACCCAGTGGGAAGGGGGCGTACGGGCACCGTTTATCATTCGCTGGCCGGGCAAGGTGCCGGCCGGGAAGGTCAACCGCACCTCTGTTTTTTCGGGGATGGACTGGCTGCCTACCATCTGCAGCGTTGCGGGGGTTTCCATGACGTCGCATTCGGACCGGACCTCTCTAAGCCGCTCACGTGGTTCAGTCCGCTCCGACATGTTCGAGGGCGAAGACGTGCGCGATATCTGGCTGGGGGCCGATCGTTCACGCGTCGATCCGCTATTCTGGAAGGTGAGCAATGCTAATGCCAGGATTTCAATGCTCTCGGGGGACTGGAAACTACACGTTTCAGGCGATGATGTCGAGCTGTATGACCTTGCCGCCGACCCTGGGGAGACTCGCAATGTGAAGGAAAAGAATCCGGAGGTTGTATCTGCGCTTAGAAAGCAGGTGGAGCGTTGGAATGCCACGCTCCCAAACGCGTATAGCAAGAAGAGATAAGAAAGATTTCATGGACGCATCGATTTGTTTGTCCGGGTAAGTTACGATATGGAGAATTGTATTATGAAAAGCCGGCTGATAGTGGTCTTAGTCCAGATAGTGGCGGCAGCCTGTTACGCGGCGGACAAGCCCAATATTGTCATGTTTTACATAGATGACTGGGCGTGGAACGGATCGCCGGTTGCCATGGATGACTCCATGGATAATTCGCGCATGCCCGTACTGCAGATGCCGCATGTCGAGCGGCTGGCTCGAGAGGGGATGAAGTTCCGTAACGCCTACGGTTCGCCGCAGTGCTCGCCTGCTCGTGCGTGCGTGCAGACGGGCCAGTCCAATCCACGCAGCGGTTTCACGGTGTATATGGGGTCGAAGGAGCCCTACTATGACACGCAGAGGAGCTACCGCAACTTCCCGCTGATTCCGAACGTGTCCGACATGGAACTCGATGAAGACGCGGTCACCATAGCCGAGGCTCTCAAACCGCTGGGTTATGTCAGCGCCCACGTTGGCAAGTGGCACATGCGGGGCGATCCCGGAAAGGAGGGCTACGTATTACACGACGGCGATACCAACAACAATCCCGGCAATACGCTGACGGCTAATCTCAAGCCCGGCGAGCCAACGCCCAGGCGACTGCCGGAGGATATGTCCGATCCCAAGCTGATGTTCAGCATTACCGAAAAGGCGATTGGGTTCATCGAAGAGCAGGTGGAAAAGGGCAATCCGTTTTACATTCAAATATCTCATTATGCCATGCATGCAGGTCGGGAATGTCTGAACAAGACTCGCGAGAAGTATGTGAAGCATCCTCTCGTGCAGGCCTGGTACAGAGAGAATGGGACTGATCCTGACACCATTCACCGGAAGCAGGACCCTGCGAATTGGTTAGCGATGGGCGAGGACCTGGACGGCCGGATCGGTGCGGTGCTCGACAAGATCGATGAACTTGGAATTGAGGACAACACTTATGTCATTCTGGTGGCGGACAACGGCTATCGACACGAAGAGTTGCGACTCGAGCGCGGCCTGACACAACCGTTGCACGCTAGGAAATGGTGGCTGTGGGAGGGGGGCATTCGGGTGCCCATGATTGTCCGGGGGCCGAGTATCAAGCCGGGCTCGGTGTTTACGGGCAATGTGGTTAATTATGATTTGCTGCAGACGTTCGTTGACTGGGCGGGCGGTGATCCGGAGGAACTGGAGAACATCGACGGTGTCAGCCTCGCGGCTTACATGGCCGGAAAGGAGCCGGAGGAGGCTTTCCTGTATCGCAATCTCTATTTTCATTATCCTCATTACCGCAGTAGTGTGCCGCATTCGGCCATGATTACCGGCCAGTACAAGGTGTTGCATTTCTACGCAGAGCCGAGTATTCCGATACTGGTCGATCTTTCCGAAGATATTGGAGAGGTCCGCAACATCGCAAAGGAGTATCCGGAGAGACACAAGAGGCTCTACGATACAATGATGAGCTATCTTAAGGAGGTCGGAGCCCGGTTTCCGAAGGTAAACCCGAATTACAATCCCGAGGTTTACAAGATGGACAGAAAGACCGCAGAGCGTCTTCGATGGGGACCGTTTGAGGGCCGGCGACCGCTTGAGGAAGATGAGATTGCCCCGCCGAAGACTGATTTATAGGGAGTGATTCGATGTTGACACATTTGGGAAAGATGTATCTGTCGTTTGCAGTCTTTGCATTTTCGATGGTCTGGGGTGCAGGGTCAAGCCATGCCGGGGCCAGGCCGAATATCCTTTTCATGACGGCCGATGACATGCATTGGGATTCCGTGGGCGCGTACGATTCACCTGTAGAGGGCATCACCCCCAATCTCGATCGGCTGGCCAATGAGGGATTCATGTTTCGCCATGCTTATGTACAGATTGCCATCTGCACGCCGTCGCGACAGGTTATGCTCTCGGGCAACCACAGCCATCAAACCATGACCCGTTGTTTCACTCCCGTGGAAAGAGTCGGCCCTACCCTGCCTGATTTGTTGAAGGAGAACAACTACTATCTGGCGAATATCAACAAGCGGCAGAATCATTACCCCTGGGACGTTCGGATTGACGAAGATGAATCCGCCTGTGGGCGTGACGTATCGTTCTACGGCGCCGCCCTTGCGAGGATTATCAAGGAGGCCGGAGCACTCGACAAGCCCTTCTTTATCATGGCGAACATGAACGATCCGCACCGTCCGTTTCACGGCGCAGGGCTGCCCAAGAGGATTGAGGATCCAAGTCGTGTATCCGTGCCCAGCCGTGTCTACACGCCGGAGGAAGTGACCGTGCCCGGATTTCTGCCGGATTTGCCGGAGGTTCGGAGAGAAATGGCCGAGTACTACTCATCGGTGCGACGGGCGGATGATTGTGTGGGCGTGATGCTTGAGACGATCGAGGAACTCGGGGTCCGGGACAATACCATCGTCCTTTTTATGTCCGACCACGGCATATCCATGCCCTACTCCAAGATCAACTGCTACAGAGCCAGTCTGCGCGTACCGTTGCTGTTCCGCTGGCCCGGGCGGATAGAACCTCAATCGATCGAGGAAGAGCAGATGGTCAGTGCGGTCGACCTGGCCCCGACGCTATTGGACATGGTCGGCATTGGGATTCCCGGGCATATGGCCGGGCGGTCGTTCTTGCCGATTTTGCAGGGGCAACAGCAGAAGGACCGGGATTTCATCGTCGGCTACTACTATCGAAACCTGCGTCAGACCAATATGTTTCCGACTTTCACGATTCAGACCAGGGAACATGCCTATATTTACAATCCATGGTCCACCTTTAATAAGGAAGTACATAACTCGGACTATACACACAGCCGGACGCTGGCCGCGATGTGGAGTAAGGCCGAGACGGACTATGCGGTCAGGCGGCGGGTGGATTTCCATAAGTTTCGCGTGATAGAGGAGTTTTACGACTACTCGAAGGATCCGTACGCCTTTGAGAATCTGATTTATGACATCCGTTATCAATCGGATGTGAAGAAGATGAAGAAGAAACTCCAAGAGTGGATGGCTGAAACGGATCACCCCGCGGCCGAACTGATGAAGGACCCTCACAACCAGGGGAAGATCGATCAATACATGCAATATGAATTTGAGAATGCCAAGAAACAGATAGAAGAGCTCAAGGAAGGGAGATGAGAATGAATAGGATACAGTTTTCCCTGGTTGTCATTTGTTCCGGGCATTCTCTTGCCGGGGCGTGTTGGGGCTTCGGTGGAATATGATAGGCGGGTCCCGCAGTTGGTGTTTGCGGGGGAGAAACTCGAAGGGGCGATGAGAGAGGCGGGACTGGACGGAGCTATCCGAGGGCTGCTATCCCTTGCGATCCAATCTGCCCGACCGGCGTAAGTGTTGTGGAATATCCTGCGCTTGTCAAGGACAAGTGGGACCATCGCAGAATCTGACGTATCCTATTGAAAGACAAGCAGTTGCGCCCAGGGCCTCAGTAATGGCAATTCGGGCTGCTTTCTGTTATGATCCGGGCCACAAACAGAATGTCCAGATGCCTTGGAGGAGGTTCGACGGACCCGATGAACAATGTCGAGATCATCAGCTATGCCGTTTCCCTGATCGTCAAAGCAGCTCTACTTACTGCCCCATTCTCAGGACGGGTTCGTAAGCGAAGCCCCAAACGCCTTGCCTCCATGGATATCGACGCCAAGGACAAGGAGATTCTCTTCCTCAGAGATAAGGTGTATCAGTTCAGAATGCAGGCGTCCATCTTGCAGAAGCAGCTTGGCAAGAGAGGCAAGAGACCTCGATACACCGTACACGACCGGCTTGCCATCCTCTGGCACATCGAGGCCTTCCAAATCCCCAGACGCAAGGTTTCTCGGTATTTTCGGCATCGCTCGATCCATGCTCTACCGTTGGCCTCACAAGATCGAAGATGAGAAGGCATCCAGCATACCGGCCAACAGGACCCCGATGGAAGTCGCCGCCTTGGTCTGGGAGATCGCCAGATCAAACGTCCATTGGGGGCGTATTCGGATTGCCAATCGGCTGGGATTGCTGAATATCTTCATTTCAGACTCTACGGTTCGAAACATCCTGCAGAGGCCGAAACCTCGAAAGAGCCCCGAATCGTCTGCGAAGCCGAAGACCTCAGATGAACATGCCCGCTCGATTCCCGCTTGGTATCCCAACCACGTCTGGTCTATCGATACGACAGTGGTGCGATACTGGGGTATATGGCCCATCGAGATCTGTGTTGCGATTGACCATTTCTCTCGCAAGGTCGTTTGTGTAGCGCCTCTGGAAGGGCGGAACGCCGGATGGATCTATAATGCCCTGGAAAGTGCCATGGAAGAACATGGCGCCCCCAAGCACATCATCTCTGATCAGGCTGGTGTGTTCATTGGGGGTGTATCTGCTGAACTGTTGGACCGATGGCACAGAAAGCCACACGCCTCGGCGCAATAGGCAAGCACGGATCCATTGCTGTCACGGAGAGAGTCATTAAGACGCTAAAGTATGAGTGGCTCAACCATATAGCGCTTATCAAGGGCTTTGATCATCTGGAACTGTTCTGCCGCGAATTCCAGTCCTGGTATAACAGCTGGCGTCCGCATATGACGCTGAACGGCCTTCGACCCGATGATGTGTATTACCGCCGCAAAACTGAGATGCCGAATCGCGATTCCAAAACCGTGCCGTGTGATATCGAGCGTCGCGTATTCAAGGAAACGCGGATCGCAGGATATCGTCTCCCGAAGACTGCATAGCTTTGCTTATGATGCTTGGAACTGACTCTGGACGCTGATAGTCTCGCAAAGTGTCACCTGAATGCCATCAGTTCGCGCGTCTCGACGGCGATCGCCATCTCCTCGGCTTAGCTCCGTCCCACATATCATGTTTTCAAAGAACTATCATACTGATTCTGCTGGCCACGAAACGGTCCGATCCCTGCTTGACAGGCGCATCGTGTCGCGGTATGGCAAGTTGAATGATCCGGCAGCGGTCTATTCGGGGACGATTGACAATACGGACCGAGCTATCGCGCGGTTGCTGGCGAAACGGGAGAAAGTTGACTCACCTGAGAATACGCTGATCGTTTATTCATCGGACAATGGCAGCTATCGGGCGGATCGTGTGGGTCATTTGCGCGGGACGAAGGGATCGAATTTTGAGGGGGGCATTCGTGTTCCGGGAATCTCTTGCTGGCCTGGGGCGATTCGTAGCGGTCAAGTTGAGGGCGAACCGGCGGGGTTGGTCGATCTGTTGCCAACGGGTTGCCGCCTGCTTGGGATCGATAAGCCTGAGGGGATTGATCTCGATGGGAGTGATCTGTCGGCTCTGCTGACGAATCGTGACAGCGAGTTTGTTCGGCACCAGCCGCTGTTCTGGTTGCTGCCGGCAGCAGAACCGGCGGTGGCGATTCGTGACGGCGATTATTCGCTGGTGGGTTATCGTGACTACGAGTTTCCGAAGGACAAAGAGGCGATGGCTGTCCTGATGAGACAGATTGAGAAAACGCTGCGGAAGAATGGCACATTCGAGCAGGAGATTCGCGGCAGCACTTTGCAGAAACAGATGTTCGAGGGTTTCAAATACAAGGAGGCAGAGCGACTTCGGGGGCAGTATATCCGGCTGAAGATGTTCAACGAATCGTGGATTCCTTCGATCAAATCAGGTACATATGGGCGGCTCGAGTTGTTTGATATGGCGCAGGATTCGGGTCAAAAGATGGATATCTCACGGCAGCATCCGGATATTGTCGCCAGACTTAGGGGTGAGTTGCTGAAGATCAACGCCAGCGTTGTGGCTGATGCGCCGGAGTGGTAATGAACAGACTCAGGACATTGTTGTTTTGGAGAAACCGATGAAGTTGTTTCAGTCGCATGTGGGCACTTTCTTGTTGCTGTGGATGTGTTCGGTTTGTGTGTGGGGTGAGACGCGGGAGTGGAATCAGTTTCGGGGGCCGAACGGGGCGGGGGTGTTGGCGGGGTGCAGGCCGCCGGTGAAGATTGTGGCGGATGAGGCGGCGTGGAAGACGGCGGTGCCTGAGGGGAAATCGTCGCCGGTGCTTTGGGCAGGGCGCATCTTTCTGACAGGGGTCGAGGAGAAGCGGCTGGTGACTTTGGCGATTGATGCGAAATCAGGCGAGGTCCTGTGGAAGCGGCAGGCGCCGGAGGTGGCGCTGGAGCGAGTTCATCGGGCGAACAGTGTCGCGGCGTCTACGGCGTGCGTGGATGAAAGTGGCGTCTATGTCTATTTCGGATCGTACGGGTTGCTGTGTTACGACCACGAGGGCGATGAAAAATGGAAGAAAGCGATTGCAACCCCGAGGAGTATGTACGGGGTAGCGACGTCGCCGATTCTGCATGGTAAACTGCTGATCCTGGTTCTGGATGATGACGCGAATCTGGAAGGCAGTCGTTTGAGTCGGTCCAGGGTTATCGCGTTGGATAAGGCGACAGGAGAGACCGTCTGGGAGACTGCTCGGCCCTATAACCGGGGTGTGTGGTCTAGTCCGATGATATGGAAACATGAGGGCGGGACTGAGCTGGTGGTTTCTGGGAACGGACGTGTGTATGGCTATGAGGCGGCCACCGGGCAAGAGCTGTGGCATGTAAGTGGTTTTGCGCGCGAACCCATCGCGGTTCCGGTTGCAGGGGATGGACAGCTCTACGTTGCCGTGTCGATGCAGGGAGGTCGCGGTGACGTGGAACTGGACTCGGAGCCATTCTGGGCGGCGATGCTTGGCTTCGATCGCAACGGCGACGGTCGGATCGGTCGCGATGAGATCACGAAGGACTTTACTTCGCCCTTCCGGCCGGAGCTTCCTATCGGACATCCTGGATTTGGAATGCCGCTGCCGTCTGATCCTGAGCAGCGGCGGAAACGGCAGAACGGCATCTTCGACTGGCGCGACAAGAACAAGGACGGCTTCTGGACCAAAGAGGAGTTCACTGCCGATATGAGGGTCGGTCGGGGTCAGCCAAACCTGGCGGCGATTCGGCCCGGCGGGAGGGGTGACATCACGGAATCTCACGTCAGGTGGAATCTGCGACGCGGGATTCCGGAGATTCCGTCGCCGGTCTTTCATGCGGGGCGCCTGTATATGGTTCGGGCGGGTGGTGTCCTGAGCTGTGTGCGCACGGACGACGGCGAGGTAATCTATCAGGAGCGAGTGGGGGCCTCGGGGCAATACAGTGCTTCGCCGGTGATTGCCAACGGGCATGTGTATCTCTGCAGCGAGAAGGGAAGGGTCACGGTTGTCAAGTGCGGCGATGAGTACAAGATGACACATCAGGCCGATCTTGATGCGCCCATCGCGGCTACACCGGCGATGGACAAAGACAGCCTCTACATTCGAACAGGTGACGCCCTGCTGGCGTTTCGTTGAGACCGGAGGATATGGTCGATAAGCGGATCAGTTCAGGCGTGAAGGGTACACAAGATGAAACAGTGTCGAATCGAGCAAATCAATGATAGAACAGTTTGTGGCGTGGATGATTGATTCGGGCATAATGCAGGATTAGCGATACGATTGTATTGTCGAAGATTCGGTTGGGGAGAGTTCGCAGCCGGCTGGAGAAATGAAGTCTGCCAAGATGCCTGTTTCCGGAAAGGAAGAGTTATGTACCGAAGAATATGTTGCGTGATGGCTCTGTGTTGGTTGTTGGCTGCGGCTTCGGTTGCGGAAGTGAACTGGCCGGGCTTCAGGGGGGACTCGTGTGGGGTGGTTGAGGACGAGGTTTTGCCGGTTTCGTGGAGCACGGATGAGAATGTCGTGTGGAAGGTTGACGTTGTGGGGAGGGCCTGGTCCTGTCCGGTTGTGTGGGGAGATAAAGTGTTTCTTACGACGGTTGCGAGCGAGGGGCATGTGGAGGAGGCCAAGAAGGGGCTGTACTTCGGCGGCGACAGAAACAAGCCGTCTTCGGCCGTGCATCACTGGATAGTCTACTGCTTCGACTGGGACAGCGGAGAGATTGTGTGGCAGGAGGCTGTTCACAAGGGCAAGCCGCCCCACCCGGTGCATATCAAGAATACGTATGCATCTGAGACGCCGGTGACCGACGGCGAGCGCGTGTATTTCTATTTCGGCAATATCGGAGTGTTCTGCTTTGACATGGAGGGCGAGGAGCTTTGGCGCAAGAGAATCGAGCCGGCAAAGATCAGGCATAACTGGGGGACGGCGGCGTCACCGGTGCTGCATGGGGACAGGCTCTTTATCGTTAACGACAACGACTCGCAATCGTATCTGCTTGCACTGAACAAGAGGAAGGGCGATGAGGTGTTTCGCGTGGATCGCGATGAGAAGAGTAACTGGGTGACGCCTTATGTGTGGCAGAATGCAGAGCGAACGGAGATAGTGACATGCGGCACGGAGAAGATTCGATCTTACGATACGGATGGCGAGCTGCTGTGGGAGCTGGGGCCGATGTCTGTTATCGCGATCCCGACGCCGGTGGAAGATGGCGGGCTGCTGTATGTCTGCAGCGGATATGTGGGCGACAGGAAGAACAGACCGATTTATGCCATTCGGCCCGGGGCTTCGGGCGACATTACTCCAAAGGAAGGGCAGGAGCCGGGCAAGTACATCGCCTGGCATAAGAAATTAGGCGGGCCCTACAATCCTTCGCCGATCGCGTACCGGGGGCATCTGTATGTTCTATACGATCGCGGGGACGTGAGCTGCTATGACGGCAAGACGGGGGAAGTGGTCTATGAGGGGCAGCAATTGGCAAAGGACGCTCGAGCATTTACGTCGTCGCCCTGGGCTAATGACGGCAAGCTGTTCTTCTTGAGCGAAGACGGCGATACTTTTGTCATTCGAGCGGGGCGTGAGTTCAAGGTGCTTGGTAGAAATGCGCTGGGTGAGATGTGCATGGCGACACCTGCGACGCTTCGAGGGAGCATTATTATCCGCACACTGAACAAGCTGTATCGGATAGGGAAGTAGCTGCCGCGGTCACAGATACCCGGACAGGTCCGGTTGTAGAGCAGTAATGCGGGCGTACTATACTTTGTTCTTCTTTTCCTGTCTGGCCTGTTTCTTAGTATGACAGCGCTAAATGTGCTCAAGATTTCTATGCGGGTATGACGATGAA
>CAZGMJ010000095.1:0-15116 GCA_964526785.1 uncultured Pirellulales bacterium | reverse complement strand
TTTCTGCCTGCTTCCTATCGCCGGTACGCTCGATAATCTCACGGCGAAAACGCTCAATCTCATCAGCGGCCATATTCCGGAAGTTCTTATCCAAGGCATCCCCGGATTCGAGTTGCTCGCTATCAATCAGCAGAGTGCGGGGTCGTGAGATTGGATTGCCGTGCTGATCGAAGTTACGGAACAGCGGCAGCCTTCCGTTTTCAAGAGTGGTCGATCCATCGTCGTTCTCGCGATGAAAACCGGAAATGTAGTCGTAGACGAGCTTTGATATAGAGGTGTTCTGGCAAACCACAATGAAGCACGGGGGCGCCTTGACCTTTTCCTGCTGCCAGAGATGGAAGGTCTTTTCGTAGTGGCCGTAGAGGGCCTCCAATGCAGTCTGGAGTTGTGTCGGCAGGCTGAGAGGATCAAGCGTCTTTGCCTTGCCACGTCCCTTCTTGGGCATATCCTTTCGGATATGCTCCCATAGATTCCTGAACGTGGGCATGTCACTACCGGGGATGTTGTCAGCAACCGGAACGCGGGGAAGCTTAACAATGCCGCACTCAATCGCATCCATGAGCGAGAAATCACACATGGTCCAGGGGAACAGAGTTCCTTCGGCGTAGCCCGAGCCACGTAGGAAGAACGGCGTAGCGGACAGATCAATGGCGTTCGCCATGCCGAGTTTGCGTGTCACGATTTCCAGGCCGGAAATCCATAGGCGTGCGGCTTCGTTGTTCTTTTCGGCTTCTTTCCTCTCGTCGCCTTTGAGTTCACCTTCGTCGTCTGTCTGGGGTTTCTCACGGTAGCAGTGATGGCCTTCGTCGTTGAGGATGAGGACATTCTTCATGCCCATCAATTCAGGCATGATTCGTTGGAGCATCTGTCCTTCGGTCTCGAGAGACTCAAGTTTTTCACCACGCCAGCCTTCCAGTGCTCCACGGGTTCCCTTGGAGACATCCAGACGTTCACGCAACTTGAACGCGTGATAGTTCGTGATGACGATCTTGGCTCGCTCAAGGTCGCCAAACATGTCACTTGGTATCAGTTCGCGGCTCTGGTAGTAGCTGTCAGGATCATTCGGTTTGAGCACGCGAAGGCGGTCTTTTATAGTCAGGCCGGGAGTAACAACAAGGAAACCGCGTGTGAACTTCTTACTTTGAGGTCTTCGAACTGCATTGACGGTCTGCCATGCGATTATCATGGCCATTACGGTTGTCTTACCTGCTCCGGTGGCAAGTTTGAGAGCTAACCGTATCAAACCAGGATTTGCATCGTTGTTTGCATCGGAGAGATGCTCAAGGAATCGCTTGCCGACTTTTCCTGACTTGGGAGCTACCTCAGTCAGCCAGATAGCTGTCTCAACAGCCTCTACTTGGCAGAAGAACGGACGGATACCACTGAATTTGTGATGACGCCAGTGCTGGAGCAGACGGGCGGTCTCCGGCGTTACTTGCCAGTCCTTGGAATTAGGCCAGCTTCGCCATTTGTCGACCTCTGTGCGGAGAGCATTGATGATTGGGGTGGGGTCGTATTGCTGTTCGGCGGTCGATAGGCCTACCCCCTCATCAAAGACCATTTCCTGCTGCTTGGTCTTCTTCCGCTTCTTTGGCTTGGGGATGGGAGTGATAAACTCGGCACGACGGCGACTTTCTATGATCTGTTGAGTGGGTTGCCCGCTTGCATCAAGTTCCCAGTGGCGGGTTGGGTAGTCATAAGGAGAGTTGAGAATGGGGTGCTCAAAGAACGCGTTTTGCATACTCGGCTTGCCCTCCGATCAAATCTGCCGCGGTGTCTCCAAATCGGACACGACTTGACTTCGCCCATAGCGGGTCTCTTGCAAATCAAAGCCACGGTGAGTATCATACAAACCAGCGGCAAAAAGATATAGCACAGCATCCCCACTGTATTTGATCGTGCCTGTCCGTGCGTGTGCCGCCATGCTCTTGTTCCCCTGTAAAACTGCAATACCTTCGTACTATCGGCATTTTAGCGTGTGTCGATGAGGGCACAAGGATGTTTTTGGACTATTTTCTCGGGCGTAACCGTTGTTGTGCGGAGCACTTATAGCAATCTTCAAAATTATCTCTCGATTTGACTTGCGCTATAGCACGGCGAGCGCTACGTTGTATAGCGGTGATGAATCTCAATTTGAAAGGAACGAATATGACTCTGACA
This sequence comes from uncultured Pirellulales bacterium, assembly GCA_964526785.1. GTDB lineage: Bacteria > Planctomycetota > Phycisphaerae > Sedimentisphaerales > Anaerobacaceae > CAZGMJ01. Next base: position 12,956 of record CAZGMJ010000095.1, on the reverse strand, counting down.
ATTCGAAAGCTAATTGTGCTTGGAATCATCGGCACGATTCTGCTGCTCGGCAACATTTTGTTCGTGGCCAACTGGCTGGCGAAACAGGGCGTTGTGGATTGGGCCAAATACGTCCGGACGGAATACCTGACGGGCACTGCGGTCACCATAATCAGCGTCCTGCTCGTACTCTTGGTCAGTCCGAGAGCGAGAGCTGCCAGCTGGGTGAGAAAGTGTCCGGTTTGTGACAAGCGGCTGATTGGAAATCCGACCTATTGTGGTGCGTGTGGCAGCAAGGTGGCATAGACCGTCGCAGCCTTTGGCAGGCACGTTTGGGTTTTGCTTGTTGACCGAAACGAGCACAGCGCCTATTGTATATGAAAAGCCACCTTTTTCCATGCCCCTGCGATAATCTCGCACATACTTTCTCCTTACGCTACGCAGGGGCTTTTTCTTTGCCTGAGGGTAAGGGCGTGAAAAACACCGAATTTGCAGGTGTCACAGGAGCAACGGACAGTTAATCCGTGGGTCTTGCTTGGCACAGGGTACATAGTCCAACAAGAACTATGTTAGGCCAAATACGAAGGTCCGTCAGCATTATTTGCGCTTGACAGGGATTTTGGAAGGTCCGTTTTTGTGGGAACCTTGCCAAATAGTGACAAAATGGATACAGACTGTCACTACGTAATGCCAGAAATCCAGAGGCTGAAATGTAGTGCTGAAATCAATCCTTATGATGCTCCCCACTGATCACTCTCAAACGCCTTTCCAATATCTTCCCGCTGACCTTGTGCGGTGTGGCCTGCTGCCTATCATGTGATTTGAATCAAAGCAACTCATAGGCTACAATGGTATGATTACTTCATGGATTCTGACCATAGACGACATCATCCGAAGTAAACAAGGAATGTGAACATGAAGGATATCTCAAGAGCGTCTTACAGAATTGCCCAAGTACTTGTCTGTGTGCTGGTGCTGATCGCTCCTGCAACAACGTGTTGGGGTCTTGCACCTTCGGGAAGAATTAAGAACATATTGTTTATTATCTCAGACGATCTCAAGGCGAGTGTTCTGCCGGCCTACGGCAACCAAGTGTGCAAAACGCCCAATATCGACCGGCTGACTGCCTCCGGAATGGTGTTTGAACGTGCTTATTGCCAAGGTTTGGCCTGCGCGCCGTCGCGGCCGTCTTTTCTGAGGAGCATCTATCCCAAGTCCGAGGTCACCGCACCAACGATCGGCGAGCATTTTCAGCAACACGGCATGCATACAGCCAGAGTCGGCAAGGTATTCCACATGCCCGTGCCGCACGCACAGTTGCACGGTAGCGACGGCAAGGATGTCCCTGAGTCCTGGACAGAGCGGTACAACACCAAGTCGGCCGAGACCTTTACGCCGGGACGGTACCGTCTGCTGAACTCCGACATTGTTACGCGAGAGATCGAGGGCAGCGATGCCAAGGGGCCGAACCGTATGTGGGCAACGGTTGAGTCGGATCAGGAAGACGGATCGGACCAGGCAGACCACATGGTTGCAACCAAGGCGATCGAGCTGCTTCAACAGCGCAAGGCTGCCGGGAAGCCGTTCTTCCTGGCGGTTGGCTTCGTGAGGCCGCACTTCCCGATGGTGACGCCGAAGAGATTCTTCGACATGTATCCGCATGAGAGGATGAAGATTCCGCCCCTGATTGAGGGTGACTTGGACGACATCCCTCAAGCAGGTCGCGGATCTGACGGAAACGGTCTCAATGAGATGGAAAAGAGCCGACGGCGAATGTGGCAGCCCTACTACGCATCGGTCACCTTCATGGACGAACAAGTCGGGCGAGTGCTCGATGAGCTGGAACGATTGGAACTGCGGGAATCAACGGCCATTGTATTCACATCCGACCAGGGCTACCATCTCGGCGAGCACGGCTTCTGGCAGAAAGGGAACCTGCACGAAGAGGTGGTGCGCGTGCCGTTGATATTCAGCGTGCCCGGTATAAAGCCCGGCCGGTCATCGTCAATAGTCGAACTCGTCGATTTCTATCCGACCTGCGCCGACATACTCGGACTGCCGATACCCAAGTCTCTGCAGCGCAAAAGTCTGATGCCGATCCTCAAGAACCCGAGTGCAACCGTCCGGGATACCGCTCTGTCAATCCACAACCGTGATCCTGGCGGTGGACTGCGTGCAGCGAATTGGCACTACATGAACTACGGTGATAAAGGCGAAGAGCTTTACGACATGATCAAAGAGCCGCATCAGTACACGAATGTGGCAAACGATCCCGCCTACGCCACGATGCTCAAGCAAGCCAGGGCGAAGTTCAAGGCACGGATGGCAGCCGCGAGGTAAGCCGGTTCTTGTCGATGGAAAGCAAACTAATGAGACCACGCTCTGGCCACTACAGTAGAGCATCACGAATCAGCCGACGTCAGTTCTTGAGGTCCTGTGTGGCCGGTGGGCTGATCTTTGGTGGCACGCCACTGCATGCGATGCCGGGACCGGCAAGGGAGCCACATGCCGCTGTTGGCAGGCGGCCCAACATTGTCTTCATCTTTGCTGACGATTGGGGCTACGGGGATCTGGGTATACACGACAGTATGTTCTGCAAGACACCTAACCTTGACCGGATGGCCATGGAAGGGATCGACTTTCAACAGTTCACCGTTAACAACCCTGTCTGCTCGCCCAGTCGCACGGCGCTTATGACCGGACAGTTCCCGGCGCGTCATTGTATTCACCAGCATTTTGCTTCCGTGGAGCATCATCAGACGGCCGGGATGCCCGACTGGCTTGACCCGAAGCTGCCACTGCTGCCAAGGCTTCTCAGGAATGCAAGCTATGTCACGGGACATTTTGGCAAGTGGCATCTCACGAATCGTCACATCCCGGATGCGCCGCTGCCAACTGAGTACGGGATTGACGAATACGGTGCGTTCAACGTTCCCGGGCCGCAGATCAAAACGGCCGAGGCGTGTCCGCGAGCCGTCGATTTCATTCGTCGCCACAAGGATAAGCCTTTCTTTGTCAATGTGTGGCTGCATGAGACGCATACACCTCACTATCCGCTGCCGAGGTACCTGAAGCGGTTCGAGCCTCTCGAAGAACAAGAACGCGTCTATGCTGCGGTTGTGGCCGAAGCCGACGCGGGCATCGGGTCGATTCTGGGCACACTGAAGGAGCTTGGGCTCGACGAGCAGACGCTGGTGATCTTTTCGTCCGACAACGGACCGGAATGGACCGGCAAGCGCACGACCCAGGATGACAATTCCACCGGTCGTGGCCTCGGGACATACTACTCGGTTGGAGAAACGGCCGCGTTGAAAGGCCAGAAACGCTCGCTCTTCGCCGGTGGTATTCGTGTTCCCTTCATTGCCCGCTGGCCGGGCACAATTCCAAAAGGCAAGGTCGATCGAAATTCGGTCCTCACCGCCGTGGATCTGTTGCCAACGTTCCTGGAGCTGGTGGGAGAACCACTGCCCACCGGTCTGAAGGTGGACGGCCAGACTATTGTCGCGGCGCTAAAGGGCAAGACGCTCAAGCGAACAAAGCCCATTCACTGGGAGTGGCGTGGCGGTCACGGTCTGCCCTTTGTTTGGCCCCACCTGGGCATTCGCGACGGCAAGTGGAAGATGATGATCAACCAGGAACTCAACCGCACCGAATTGTACAACATCGAAAGCGACTGGGCGGAGACGACTAATGTGGCGGAAGAGAATCCCGACGTCGTTAGGGCCTTGACAAGGAAGATGCTGGCCTGGAAAGAATCCTTGCCGACCGAGCCACCGGCCCACTGCTTCTCGAAGTTGCGGGCAGAACAAGACAAGTAGCAAAAGCAGGTGCCCATGACACTAAATACAGAAACACTGGAGTTCCAGACAATGAATATGATAAGACGATTGACACTTGCCCATGCTGCCCTGGCCGCGGTGATACTCGGAATGGCAGTGGAGGACGCTGCCGCTCAGGAGATGGATTCGATGTGGGGTGAGCAGGTGATGCAACTCAAGGCGGTCAATCCCGAACGGGGCCAGCTTTTCAAACAAGGAAATTACGCCATGTTCATCCACTGGGGTCTCTATTCCCACATAGGAAACCTGTACAAGGGCAAGACCTATTACGGTATTGGTGAGTGGATCATGAACGGGAGAATGGCAGATATTCCCGTCGACGAATACATGGCGCTGGCGGGCAAGTTCAATCCGACCAGGTTCAATGCCGATGAGATTGCGCGATTGGCCAAAGACGCCGGGATGAAATATATCGTCATCACGTCGAAGCACCATGACGGTTTTGCAATGTATCATTCAAAAGTGAACAAGTTCAATATTGTGGATGCGACTCCGTTCGGCCGCGACCCTATGAAGGAGTTGGCAAAAGCATGCAAGAAATATGGGCTTGGCCTGGGGTTTTACTACTCTCATAACCAGGACTGGACCTTTCCGGGCGGGGGTAATGGGCCCAGGCAGACTGCGGACGGGCGCGAGGTTGATTTCAAATACTATTATGAGAACAAGTGCCGTCCTCAGGTCGAGGAGATCACCAGCCAATACGGACTGATTGCGATTGTCTGGTTTGATACTCCGGGGCGTATTCCGAGAGAGTATGTCGAGGAACTCGTGCAGATCGTGCGCAAGAACCAGCCTGAGGCCCTGGTATCGGGGCGGGCCGGGTACGAACTGGGCGACTATCAGACGCTGGGGGATATGGAGGTGCCCAACGAGAACGTAGAGGGCATGTGGGAAACGGTGGATACCACCAACGACTCCTGGGCCTACGCGTGGTACGACAACTACTGGAAGACCCCCAAAGAGATTTTACACCGCCTGATCGCCTGCGTGGGACGCGGCGGAACGTATATGCTCAATATTGGGCCCAAGGGTGATGGAACTGTGCCGGAGTTAGCGGCGCGCACACTGAGGGGAGCTGGAGAGTGGATCAAACGCTATCCACAGGTTGTCTATGGTACGGATGCGTCGCCATGGGGGCATGCGCTGCCATGGGGCGATGTCACAGTCAGGGACAAAACCCTGTTTCTGTGTGTCTTCGATATTCCAAAGAGAGGTGAGCTGTACCTGCCAGGGCTCAAGGCCAGGATCAAATCCGCGCATCTACTGGATAGCAGGGAGAAGCAGTCGCAACTTGAGGTGCAGACAATCGACCGGTGGACCAGGATACAGCTGCCCCCACGCATTGCTGAGCAGACAGTTCCAGTCGTTCAGGTAGAGCTTGCGGGCGAGCCCAGAGTTGATGCCTGCTGGGCAGTAGATCCTGCAGTCGAGACGACAATTCTCGCACAGTTCGCCGAAGTCACCGGTGCGAAGCAGGAGTCAAAGAAATGGATGGAGAAGTTTGGCGAGTGGAAGCACGTGGTACGCGTCTGGCAGTGGGAAGACGGTGGCAGGGCCTCGTGGGAGGTCGACGTGCTTAAGCCGGGCTATTACAACGTGGATCTAACTTACAGCGGCGAGGGCCGGCTCGTGTGGGGCGTTGACATCGCCGGTGGCCAGCACATTCAAAACCAGCAGAACTCATCGTACAACTATCAGAAGTTCCCAATCGGATGGATTAACTTCCCGAAGCCGGGGAGATACATGGTGAGCGTCTCGTGTCTCGAAGGCAATCTGGCGGAGGCAAGTCTCAAGGCCATTCACTTTACTTTCGTAGACTGATCTACTGATTGTCCAGAAAAGGGGCATTTGTGAAGAGATTAATATTGCTTCTGGTACTGGTTTCTGCTGTCGAAGCAGGTGTTGCTGCTAGCGGTTACACCTATAGCTGTTGGCTGAATGGTTGGCGAAAGAACCGCAACGATCGTAGTGCCGACATATTCGGCATTGAGACTAGCCACTATGGGTTTACCTTAAATCTGGCTGATTTTCGCAAGGCTCGATTTGGCAGAATCAGCAATCCTATCAGCTACGAACAGGCCCTAAAGCACAAAGCCGAGAAACTGAAAGCGCTTCCGGCGGCCCGGTTACTGATCGAGCTTGAAGTCGACGGCACACGATATCGAACCAATACCTGTAAAGCGGCTCAGACGAAAGGTCCTAAACATCTTTCGTCGGTTCGCTTGTGGGAGTCGGGACGTTACGTTCAGCATTACGATTTTCTGGAACTCGACTTTAGAGATTCCCAGGGCGAACGACTAGCCTGTGATGCCCGTCTGGATATTGTGGCCTGGCCACAAAGCCTGACGTTTAGCCTGGACGTGTCTCCTAGTGCGCGCCATGACAGTGCCGTACTGCGCCTGGGCCTCAAGAGTGAGACGGAGAACTGGAGCCACGAGGTAAAGGTCGAAGGCCCCTGGAAAGAGGACGAGAAGCAGAGTGTTTCCATGACTTGTCCGATCCCTTCTACCAGTAAGGTTCCGTTGGCAAACATCATAGTAAGTGCCGAAGACGGTCAAGCCGTCCCGATCCATTTTGACCGAAACAAGAACTGTTATGTCGCTACCGTGAGCCGTCTAAAGCGCAACTGGAAGACCGGCTATACGGACATCCGCCACTATGATGACTTTAAGATCACCGTGGAGCCTTCGAATTCAAGAGAGCCTGTGCCATTTCTGTTGGATCTGCGTGATCCTGCCAACATAACAGGGCTATGCCCGATACTGTGCGACGAAGACGGTCGACCCACAGGGCATGCGGTGCAGTTGAGCAAAAACTGGCACTACAAACCCATGGGCAGTTACCTGATGGCCTATACCGTGCTCGGCGCCGATCAGCCAACGACATATATCCTGCGAGTGGTATATGGCTTCTATGGAACGCTTCCGTCGGCCAGCCATGCGCAGTTGAGCCTGATTGGTTACAGCGATAAAGGGGGTAACGGACGATGGGATCAGTTGGCGATTGGCTGCTGGGGTGAGACGATCTGCTTTGATATGGACATGAGTCTCGTTGATGTGGCCATCACAGACATAAGAATGCTCATGACGCGCAATGGCATTGACGGCAGGAAGTGGAGCTGGACAGATGCCGGCTGGGGTGGCGACTGGCTGAATATACAGGATGATAGCCAGCAGAAGTTCTTTCAGAACAGTCTTAAGACGGCTTATGTCTCACAAGGGCCCTGTTTGACCGATGTCAGACACGAAGGATACTATGGAAAGAATAGGGAAGTCGATTTCAGGGCCCGGGTTCAAACCCTGCGTACAGACGATTACAGTCGCACCTTCCAGACACTGAGCTACCGGTTTACCCGCGAGGTATCCGCTGAAAAGATATGGCTGTTCAAACTGGGCAGGACCGGTCATTACGCGACCCCGAAGATAGCCTACGGCAACAGTAATGGATGCATTGAGGACCTGGATGTCGGCGAAACGTTGAAGAAGAACCAACTACTCCTGGACAATGTGGAATTGCGTGGTTCAGGTCCCTGGTGGGTGGCCCTCCCGGGGGCCATACAGACTTCCGACAGAGACTGGGGCACCGGCTATCGCGCCTTGATCATCAGGGATTTTCAGGCGCATATTGGCGGCAGGACCTATGTCCATCCGACCATCAGTGCACCTCTATTCAGTGCCAGTCCCGCCAACCTCGATATCGAATTACTCCCGCCGGCGGGCATCACTGACTTCACGAAAGGCGACAATATTGAATTGTACCTCGAGTTGATAACGCTGCCGCGCGTCGCCCAGGATTATTACGGCCCGAACGAGGCCTTCAGGAAGCATCTCGCGGATAATCCGAGGTCATGGAAGAACACCTATCGAGAAGCCAAGGGCAATGACCTGGAGGCAGAAGCCACAGGCGGAACGGTGCTACAGAAATATCCTCTGGTCATCCGGGTGGAAGAATCTGAAGTCACGGTGACGATCAAAGGTGGTATCGGTTCGGTCCCGGTGTGTTTTGAAGGGCTGCAATCGAGCTTCGGTTACCGTTTGTATCAGGTTATCTACGGCGAGCAAATTCCATTCGATCAGTCCGTACATGGCAATGACTTCTGGCAGACCGACTATGATCCCGCCCAGAAGACATGGAGTATCACGTATAATATAAACGTGGATTCTCTGTCAGAACCCCGAAAGCCGGTCACGTTTATATTCAAGTAGCTGATTGCCATCGCCGGCCAGAGGATATACTCTTACTCAATCACCAACGCCTCTTGATGGCAGAGGTCGAAACATGGAGCCAGTCATGAGAGACAAGTTATTGCTGATCACGATCGCCCTTGCGGGCATAGTTGGTGATAGGAATATATGCCTTGCGAGAGAATCCCTTCCTCCCTTGAAGGACGGTGTGGCTCCACAGACGTTTGATGAATTGTGGGCCGGATATGATCCGCGAGCAGAGCCTCTGGAGATCGAGACGCTCCATAGTTGGGAAGAAGATCAGGTGGTACTGCGCATCGTTAGATTTCGCATCGGTGTCTTCAAAGGACAGAAAGCCAGGTTGGCTGCCGTTTATGGGTTTCCCAAAAATGCGTCAGAAAGTAGATTGAGACTTCCCGGACTCGTTCAGATTCACGGCGGCGGCCAGTACGCTGACTACCGGGCCTGCCTGGTGAATGCCAAGCGCGGTTATGCGACGATTTCGATCGCCTGGGCCGGCAGGATTAACGCTCCGCAATATCGAGTCACGCCCGCAGAGGTGAAGTTCTTCTGGGAGGGCAAGACCGACGATCCCAGGTACAAGCTAACAACCGACTGGGGTGCAGTTGACGGCTATCACGCCCCTGGAAGAAACCCCGGCAATGTCTTTCCCAGTGTGAAGGCGGCGGCATGGACGCTGGACGAAGTGGAATCGCCGCGAAACAGCGGCTGGTTTCTGTGTGCCCTTGGGGCTCGCAGAGCTCTGACGTTCATGGAACAGCAGCCGGAAGTTGATCCGAACAGGCTCGGTGTCTATGGTCACTCTATGGGCGGCAAGCTGACAGTGATGACGGCTTCGGACCGGCGAGTCAAAGCCGCGGCGCCGTCCTGCGGAGGCATCAGCGATCGTGACAACAACAGTCTGCTCTATCGTGCGACGCTAGGCGACAACGTCTACCTGCAAGAGATTTCATGCCCGATCATCTTCCTCAGTCCGTCAAATGACTTCCACGGACGCATCAGTGATCTGCCCAGAGCAATTACCGAAATCGGGACGGACCAGTGGCGGGTCATCTGTTCGCCACACCACAACCACCAGGATACTTCACAGTATGAAGTCGCCACGATGCTGTGGATGGATGAGTATTTAAGAGGCTCGTTTTCATTTCCGCATACACCTGAGACGACGTTGTCACTGAAGACCGATGACGGAGTGCCGGACTTCAAGGTTCAGCCCGATCGTTCGAGGCCCGTGCTTTCAGTCGATGTCTTTTACACGCAGCATAACAAGGCGGACGAAAGACCGGAGGATAGGGAGAGTACTACGCATCGCTTTTGGCATCACGCAGAAGCCGAGGAAGCGGGGGACGTTTGGACGGCAAAGTTGCCACTGAACAACGTCGAAAAACCGTTGTGGGTCTATGCCAACGTCATCTACCCGCTGGACAAGTCGGTTTCCGGCGCGGGTTACTACTATGGAATCTACACGGCCACATCGTTCAATGTCTCGTCTTTGCTGCAGATCGCGAGTCCGAACGAACTGATCGCAGCGAGGACACGAGCAACTCGCCAGCCTTCACTGTTGATCGAGTCTTTCGAAGGAGATTGGGAAAAAGAGTGGTTCACGTATAAGCCGAACGAATGGGCCCGCAGCACACACAAGATAGCTGATGAAATGTGCGCTGCTCCTGAGGACGCCGCACTTGCAGTCGATGTTCTCACCGAACAATCAAATACACTGGTCATAGTGATCGATGATTATGCAGCGGAAGCACAGTTGCGTGGAGGTGGTCAATGGCAGTCGATTACCCTGACGCTACAGGAATTTCATAACACCGACGGAGATAAGTTGGTCAGTTGGAAAGACATTAGACGGCTCACGCTTGCTCCTGAGGAACGGCTGATGCCAAAACGTGGAAGCGAAGCAAATCCCAAGATGGTTGGAAAACGCTGGAATGGAGCCGGACCCCGATTTCGCAATCTGCGTTGGTTAGTCACAGCCTCTGTGCCAACGCCTCCAAAGGCCCACTAGCGAAGCGGCAAACTCGGTCGGATGGAGTCAGGTGAGGGCGCGGTCCACGCCAGCGCGGTCCATGCGGCGAAGCAACTCGTCGATCTTGATGCTCCCGAGCTCATGGGAGGGGGATATGTGGCAGTCGGCGTCGATGATCATGGCTATCCTTTCGAAGAGAGGTGTTGAATCGGCTAGGGGCCGGCAGGCTCCCGCAGGCGGTGGATTTCCTCGACGATTCGCCGGGCTTGAGAGGCCTTGGGACCAAGGTGCTCATAGATTGCTTCATAGGCGGGCTCGACGGCACAGCGGAAAGCGTCGCGGTCCGGCGTGGTGAAGAGATTGCCTGCCTCGCGGAGCTGCTTTTCCAAGCCAAGGCCGAGCTGCTTCATGTGGTCCAGCTGCCAGCGGCTGGAGCGGCGGACGCAGTTCAGAAGGATGTCGCGGTCGTCCGGGGACAGGGCCTGCCAAAGGCGCTCGCTGACGAGGATCCATGCTGCATTGTAGATGTGACCGGTCAATGCGATGTGCTTATTGACCTGATGTAGGTTGCCGGATTTGATGTTCTGCAGGGGATTTTGCTGCCCGTCGACGACGCTCTGGAGAAGAGGGGGCGTAGAGTTCCGAGAAGCTCAGCGGCGTCGGCTGCGCGCCGAGGGCCTCAAAGGTCCCCCGGATTTAGAGCCATTGACGATGTTAGGATTTCCCTGTAGAAGCATCGCAAATTACAGGAGAAATCAGAATGAAGCGAAAACGATTCAGCGAAGAACAGATTGATCGAGGTGTTCACGCGTGAAGATCACGTACAGGCATGGCATAAAAAAGAGTGCGACTACTGCCTCGGTGGCCAGGCCACCGATGGCTCCAATGGCCATGGGTTGAAGCATGTCCGCACCTTCGCCGAGGTTCAGGGCCAGGGGCGTGAAGCCGATCATTGTGGTGATCGTGGTCATGAGGCGAGGGCGGAGTCGAATCTTCGCGGCTTGCAGGACGGCATCGCGACCGGGCAAGCCCTGTTGCTGGTGAAGTTCCTCGGCGAAGGTCATCAGCAGCACGCCGTCGTTGACGGTCAGGGCGATCACCACCAGGATACCGATCAGCACGGTCGCCCCGAAGGCCAGGCCGGAGACGCCCAGGCCGAATACCAGTCCGGTCAGGCAGAACGGGGCGCTGCCCAGGATCAGGGCCGGCAGCTTGACACTGTTGAACTGCACGGTCAGGACGATGAAGGAGAAGAACACGGCGAAGGCGACGACGGCGATGACGGCCTGTCGCATGTCGGCCATCAATTCGGCTTGTCCGCCGAAGTCGAACTCGTAGCCCGCCGGGCGGTCCAGATCGTTCAGCGCCGGGCGCAATGCTGCCATGGCGGTGGCCAGATCGACACCTGCCGTGCTGGCCTCCACTGTGACCTGCTTGACCTGGTTCTGGCGAACGATCTCCACCGGCCCAACCGCTTCGCGGACATTCGCCACGTCGCGCACACGGATGGCATCGCCGCCGCTGCCGGAGACGACCAGGTTCGCGACATCCTTCCGTGACGTGAACCCGCTTTCGGGAACCAGCACCCGCATGTCGTAATACTCCCCGGCCTCCCGGTAGCGGCTGACTACCGCGCCGGTGATAAGCGAGCGAAGTGTGCCGGAGATGCCGGCAACCGATACGCCCAATTCCGCCGCCTTGGTGCGGTCCACCCGGACCTGGTACTCGGGCTTGGTGATATCCACAGACACGGAGATGTTCCGGAACTGCCCAAGCCCTTCCATCGTCTGGGCGGTGCGCCAGGCCAGATCGTCGAGGACGTTCATGTCCTGTCCGCGAACCTCGACGAGCACGTCGGCGGCGCGCAGTCCCTTGATACCCTTGATGGGCATCTGGCGAGCCATGACCTTTCCGCCCGGGGCGGGAACCTTACCGACAATGGGCCGCAGCCGTGCCACGTAGTCGGTTGTGCTGATATCCCGGTTCGCCTTGGGGATGAGCTGGATGTCGACTTGCCCCTCGTTGGCGACTTCGTAGGTGGTCAGCCCGCGGACCTGTCCACCGGCGAGCGTGAAGGTGCTCTCGATGAGCGGATCGTCGGCGATGTGTTGTTCGATTTTTCTCAGGACAACGTCGGTTTCGTGGACCGAGGTGCCCGTAGGCATGCGGACCTTGACCATAATGCGTCCGTCATCGACAGGGGGAAGGAACTCTCCCCCGACGCCGCCTGTCATCCAGGTTGCCAGACCCAGAACGGCAAGGAACGCCACGGCCACCGCCCAGCGAGCGCGCAGGGCGAGATCGAGCAGCCAGCCGTACCCATCGGTGACCCGGTCGAAGAACCGTTGGAAGCGTGTGGCATTGCGGTGCCTGGGCTGCTCGCCGAACAAGAGCATCGTCAACATAGGTGTTATCGTGATCGCTACGGTGAGACTGACGATCACAATGCCGGCGATAACAAGAATCAGTTCGCGGAACAGCAGGCTGGTTAGTCCGGGCACCAGCAGAAACGGCAGGAACAGGGCCAGGAACGACACCGTGGCGGCAACGATGGCGGGGCCGACCTCGGCCGCGCCGCCGATGGTTTGGTCGTCGAGGGCCCCGTCGGGCTGTTTGTGCCGCAGTCGGCTGATGTTCTCAACTACAACGATGGAGTTGTCCAGCACCACGCCGATGGCGACCACCAGGCCGCCGAGGGAGAAGATGTTCAGCGAGAACCCGGCGACCTTCATCAGGCCGAAGTTGACGATCAGCGTCAGCGGCAAGGCCACGACCATCACTGCCACCTGGCGGAAGCTGCCGAGGAACAACCAGACCACGACCACCAGCAGGACGAACGCCCCGATGGCCGCGTCGCGCACACCCGCCAGCGCCCTGTCCACATACTCGGCCTGGTTCTCCACAAAGCCTAGTTTGATCCCCTCGGGCAGGGTCGGCCCCAGTTCGTCCAGTCGTCGCTGC
>CAZGMJ010000094.1:0-15134 GCA_964526785.1 uncultured Pirellulales bacterium | reverse complement strand
GGGCACGTGCGACGGGTCGGCCCGGCCGATCAGCGGCGAACCGGCTTTCGGCCAGCAATTCCTGCTCTTCACACGCACGAATGCCGCCGCCACATCACCGCCGTCCATGAACTTCGAACCGTCGATCTTCGCGCCGATCAGCCGTCCTTCGGTGCAATTGGCGGAAACGATCGCCCTGTCGATCCCTGCTGCGTCGCAGGCGATCTGACCCGGGCAATACACCGCATTGTTCGCGAAGACCATATTCTCGGCCTTGCCCCAGCGGATGCGCACGCCTCGGGGATGGTTGATAATGGTGTTATTGACGATGGTGACATTGCGCATCTTCGATACCGCGGCATGCGGGGCGGCGGTTATGCCCGTCACGAGACAATCCATAATGATGTTGTTGCGAACTATGGCATCGGAGACGACCTGTATGCCCTCACCGGCATGCCAGATGATGTTGCCTTCGACGATGTTGACCTTCGGGCCGCCTCCGTAGACGAAGATGCCCGGATACTGCTTTTCAGTCGTCGTGTGATGGATAATGTTGTTGCGAACGATGTTGTTGTACGAGCCGACCTTGATTTCGATTCCGTCGTTGCCGCCGGCGCTGGTGCTGCGCAGATCGTGAATGACGTTGCCTTCGAACAACGAGTTGGTCGTGATGCACGAACCCTTGTGGCAGCCGATGTACATGCCCTCGCCTTCGGTGTGGCCGGAAGTGCTCAAGCCGGTATGATGGATGTGATTGTTCCGTACAATGAACGCATCACAATCGCCGCTGTTCATGGTCAGAGCGTTGTTGCCGGTCTGCCATATCTCGCAGTCTTCAAAAGTGACGTGGTGCCCGCGAATGAAGCGGACCCCGCTGCTGCCACCTTTGAATTGCAGTCCGCGAACGATCAGATGACAGCAGTCGACAAACTCGATGTTGTTGTGACGGTCGATATTGTCGGCCGGGCGCGTCAGCAGAGGTGATTGCCCCTGGGCGGCTCGGATGATGACGGGCTTGTCGGGCGTCCCTTTGGCGGTCACGGCGCGCCGGCCGTTCTGCGAATAGACTCCCCCATGGAGGATCAGTTGATCGCCCGGACCGAGCGTATTGGCGACGCGCTCGAACTGCTCCTGAGCGTTCGTTGCGGCCGGATGCAGCTCGATTGTCCCGGCGCAGCAGCAAGTCGCGAACCACGAGCACAGCAGAACCATCGCCGCGATAGAAAACGCCATGGGGCCCAGGCTCGTGCGGTCACAGAATGGATTGAACGTCTTGCTGTTCATAGTACGATTCTCCATCAACCGGTTCGGTGACACTTGTTTTCGAATGCAGAGCCGGTTCCGTACCGATACGATTCGTTGCGGCACAGAACGGCGGAGCATTGTGCATTATCGCGTGCGGTACCGCGCCATCCAAATAAAAAAAGGCACGGCCGATGCTCTCGCGCCGTGCCTGATACGGGTAAGTAATGTTCTATGGCGTGGCCGAGAGCCCGTCGCCGAGCCAGGCGCCCGCCATAATCGTGAAGTCCTGGAAATCAACGACACAGTCGCCATTGGCGTCGCCGCGCAGATCCATGCCGTCGACATTGAAGCACCGAGCGGGGCACACCCGCAGGTCATCGATGTAGATCGTATCGACGTCATCGGCGGGCTGGCCGGAGTTCGTGCCGCTGCCGGTCCCGATCGAGATTTTGTACACCGCCGCCATGTTCACGCCATTATCCGCGAACTGCTGCAGGTCGATGCTCCATTCGATCCACGATTCGCTCTGGCAGGCATACAGATGCTCATGCTGAACTCTGTACTTGTGGCCGAGGCTGTCTTCGAGTTCCACGAACAGCGGCTGGTCGTAATTGTCGTCCTCGCCCCGGAACATCATCGAAAGTGCAGCGAAGGACTCCCAGTTCCGGGCGCTCGGCAGCGTTTTGGTCGCGATCGTATAGAATGGATCGGCCTGGTTCTGGTATTCGTATCGCAGCGCCTTTTCGCCCGAGTTGACTTTGCCGGTCTCCACGAACATGTAATTCCAGCCCGGGATGTTATGCGGCCAGGCGGTCTGAATCGCGGCATCGTCCGCATACGATTCGAAGTTGTCCACGATCGCGCACGGAGCGACGGTAAAGCTCCACGTGTGTCCCGTGACGGTGCCCGCCGGGCCGATCTGATCGACGCGCCAGTGATACGTCTGTCCCAGTTCGAGCGGTCCGGCGTTGTACGTCGTTCCCGTCGGCGCCGGGTCGACGAGTTCCATTTCGCCCGCTTTGCCGAGCCAGAGCCGGCGTCCCGTTGCGAAGGCCGCTTCCTTCCAGCTCAATGTAACATTGCGGGAAACGCCTGTGGCGCCGATTGCGGGGTCTGGATTCACGGCGGCCGGGCCGTCGGAAACGGAGAATACGTCATCGAATGTCACATGATAGCCGACCGGGCTGGCGTTTTCGTTCTGTCCGAAGACGGCGCTCTTGCCATCGGTAAAGGGAGCGTCGGCGCCGGCCGTTTCCTCCCACCAGTCGTTGCCGCCGGTATCGACAAGCACGGGCGTTCGAGCCACCAGCGGACCGCCCTTGTACTCGTAGAGGCTGCCCGTTACATACGTCGGGTCCGAACCAACGACGTCCAGCTCGGCGTAATAGCTGCGATCGTGCCCCAGGCCGGGAACGGCCACGCCGATATCTTCATCCATGATGTTCTGCATCATGACGATCTTTTCGAGATCCATTGTCAGATTGGCGGGACCACCTTCCCAGTTGACATGCAGTACATACGCCTCGGTAGCAACCATTCCCGGAGCACCGGTCGTCTTGCCGTCGGTATCGATGAAATAGGCTGATCTTGCGGCCAATCCGCAGTAGTTTCTGCTGGCGTCTCCGACAACGTTGACCACCGCTCCAATCCGCACGTCTGCAAAGTCCTCATCGGATCCGAAACCCATGCCGAAGGCAGATCCGTAACTGCCCGCGTCGGTGTCGTACATAGTTGTCTCGTCGACGCTTATGTACTTGTTGTCCGTCCCGGGCACGGTCTTGATCGTCTGGGTGAATGTCTTTGTGATATCCGGATAGCAGCCCCACATCCAGTTCAGGTCGGGCTGGTCTCCGTCGAAAGTCTCCATCCAGTTTGCCTGGGCCGGCCCGATCAAAAGCAACGCCGCCATCACACATCCGACAACCCACATCTTCTTCTGTACAGCCATAAGGCCCTCCTTTCCAAAGAACCACCAACACACCAATACTCTGCCGATTGTCAATCGCGGCCTAACATTCCGCCGCGTCCCGTCACAATGCCGGGCAATGGGCCGGCGGTCCTGCACAGGAGGCCGTGGCGAGTCTTTTACATGCAGTTCGGGACGTCAAAATCTCTGCCGAAGGGTTCACAACGCGCAGAAATTGGGCGCAAACCATGACAAAGAAATATCCACGCTTCAGGACTGCGTGCCGTCTTCACCGCAACCTTCTCCTTGCACCGCCCACAGGCGGCGCACACCATTTTGGCTTGTGCAGATGTCATGCCGACTCATATATGCCGTGAAGCCAATTATGCCGGTATTATTGTACCAGACGTCAATTCGTGACGGCAAGTCCGAATTGTCACCGCCGGGACGGCCTGACCAGGAAGCGGCAACAATAATGCCTTAACCTTTTACATATAAAGCACTTACACCTGCATTGCCATTGTGTTAAGTCTTCGCGGCAAATGTCCGGGGAGAGAGAAAAAACCGCAAAAAACGCACGATAACCATGTGATTTTGCGCGCTTTGGCCGTCTTTACTAATGAAAAAATGGGTTAACACGGACGCGATATTCGGTAGAATGGTCCGGATATGGTGTCTGGGCGGGTCGTCTTTTACGGCGGTCCGGCCTCAAGCATTCGCAGACAGATCCAGGAATTGCTCTTCTTTTCAGTAAAGGATGGAATTATGAGTCAGATCAGTCGTAGAAACTTCCTCAAGAACGGTCTTGCCGCAACGGCGGGTTCATATTTGGCGATTTCGGCGCCGAGCGTTGTATCGAGAGTGCGCGGGGCCAACGATACGATCCGCGTCGGTGTGGCCGGCATTCGCGGCCGAGGCGGCGGGCACATGAACAACTTCCAGGGTATCAAAGGCGTCGACGTCGTGGCGCTGTGCGATCCCGACGAGAACGTGCTGGCCAGCCGCGTCAAGGGCCACAAGGACAAACATGGCGTCGAGGTAATGGGCTACAAGGACGTCCGCAGGCTGCTGGATCGCAAGGATATCGACGCACTGGTTATCGCCACGCCGAACCACTGGCATTCGCTGATGACAATCTATGGCTGCCAGGCCGGCAAGGACGTTTACGTCGAGAAGCCCGTCAGCCACTCGATCTGGGAAGGCCGGAAGATGGTCGAGGCCGCCCGCAAGTACAACAGGATCGTCCAGGCGGGAACGCAGCAGCGTTCGTGCCCGGCTACACAGGAAGCCGCCCGCGACATAAAGGCCGGCCGATGGGGCAAGGTCAAGTGGATTCACTGCTCCAAGCTCGGCGCACGCGGCTCGATTGGAAAGGTAACCTCGCCACAGCCGGTTCCCGATCATATCGACTACAATCTCTGGGCGGGTCCGGCCCCGATGACGCCGGTAATGAGAAAATCGTTCCACTACGACTGGCACTGGCAATGGAACTGGGGCGACGGCGAGATGGCCAACTGGGGCGTGCACTACCTCGACGACATGCGCCATATCATGGGCTGGGACAATGTGCCGGATAAGATCGTCGCCGCAGGCAATCGCTTCGCCTGGGACGACAACGGCGAGACGCCCAACATGCACTTTGCGCTGTGCTATTATGACGGCACGCCTGTTGTGATCGACATTCGCAATCTGCCCGATCCCGAGCGAAAGGGTCGTGGCGGCGGAGCAGTCTACCTTGGCTCCCGCGGCGGCAACCACATCCAGTGCGAAGACGCCTACATAAGGATCTCGCGAGGCGGCGGCCGGGCATACGATCACGACGGTAAGAGCGTCCATCAGTACAAGGGCAACGGCGGCAGAGGTCACGCCGAGAACTTCATCGAGTGCATGCGCACCCGCAGGAAGCAGGACCTGGCGGCTGAGATTATTGAGGGACACTACAGCACCGTGGTCTGTCACCAGGCGAACGTCGCGTGGCGGGCGGGCAGCGAGTCCAACGTGGACGAGGTCCGGGAGACTATGAAGTCGCACGAAGACGCCGTCAACACACTCAACGACATGCTCGAGCAACTCGAAGGCAACAAGGTCGATCTGTCCAAAGAGCCGTTCGTGCTTGGGCCGGAACTGACGTACGACCGCAAGGCCGAGAAATTCGTCGGTCCGCATGCGGAGAAGGCGAACAAGTACGTCACGTGCTCGTACCGCGAGCCGTTCGTCGTACGCGAGAATGTCTGAGCACAACTTAGTTTTGCAGATGATTCGAAGGCACGGGCAAGCGGCTCGTGCCTTCTTTTTGCCCCTGAATCGAAAGGGTAATTTCATGTCGAGACGTATGCAGGTTGTTTTGATTGTTTGCCTGTTGTCCATCGTCGGCCGGCCGGTTGTCGCAGACGGTGAAGACCGATGGTTCGAGGATGCCAAGGGAAGAATCGTCGCCCGGCCGTTGCCTGTGGACAAGCGGTTCCTCAACGCACCGTGGCCGAAGGAATGGGAAGAGGCATTCCGGGACCGGGTCGACTACGTGATTCGCGAGACAAGCAACTCGGGCGGCTACGGCAACACGTGGTTCGAGAACGAGAAGCGGTCATACGGCTGGGCGATGCTCTCGATTCTGGGGGGATACAAGCAGGAGGGTCTCAAGTTTCTGCAGTCCGAAGACGCGGCGGCCGAAAAGTGGAACAAGCACACGCTCGGCATCGACTACTTTCCCTGCTTTACGCTCAAGCACCAGATGCGCAAGTACTTCTACTTCGGCGACTACCTCGACCCGGCCTACCGCAGGCGCATGAAAGACGCCGCCGCCATCTTCACCAAAGACGACCCGCTGCGAAAGCCACACTACGCGTACACGGGCGAGGGCGTCTGGGGGCCGGACGGCAAGAATTCGTGGGTGGACGTTCGCAGCACCGACAATCTCAAGCTGATGCGAGAGACATCCGTGTATCTGCTGGCCGAGGAAACCCAGAACGAGGCCACGCGACTGCTGTACAAACAGCGATTTCGCGATTACGTGCTGACGCTCTATTACGGCAGCATGGGCGAGTGGGAATCGGAGAATTACCTGGGCCACTCGATCATTCCGTTGCTCAACGCATACGATTTCGCGAAAGACGGCGAGGTCAGGCTGCTGGCCAAGGCGGCACTGGACTGGATGTGTGCGGCCGGCGCGACGAAGTACTGGCGAGGCGGCTTCAACGGTCCGACCCGCCGGGACTACAATCATCCGTATCCGTTCGGAGGCAGTGCACCGGCGATTCTCTGGATGTGGTTTGACGATTCGCCGATTCGACCGGAAGAGTTCGAGTCCGACGAGGTGCACGTAATCACAAGCGCATACCGGCCGCCCCGCGCGGTGGTGCATCTGGCCCGCAGAAACTTCTCCAGATGCGCCGAGTTGATAGCGTGCAAGGCCAAATATGCACCATGGGACAACCCGCTCGATCTGGAACCGCAGTACTGGGAAACCCAATACTTCGGCAACACGTTTCAGTTCGGGACGCTCGCCCGCGGGACCCAGGATCCGGACGTTAACGGCTTCAAGATTCTCGTCTTCTCCTCCGAACTCGGTGGGGAGACAATTATCGCCGGGCCGCTCGCCGAACCGCTGCACCTCGGATCGCCCAAGTACAAGAAGGACATAATCGCCAAACACAGTTGCGTCGGGCAAAACGGCAATGCAGCCATTTATCTCAGCGAACCGAGTCCGCATCCTTATCTCTGGCTGGTCCCGAAATCGGCCGACGTCACGGTCGATGAGGGAATTATGTTCGTCCGCTGCGAGAAGACGTATCTGACCGTCTGGCCGATCGGCATCGACATCGCCGGCTTGGATGACGAACTGACACGGTTGGTTCAGGTGCAGACGAAATACAACAGGAAACTCGATAAAGAGCAGCATACTCCGCGCTGGCCCCATTCCAAAGTGGTCAAGGCCACCGCGAACGGCGAGGGCCTGTACGGCTTTGCCATCGAAATCGGCGAAGATCAGACGCACGGCAGTTTCGAACAATTCCGCACCAAAGCGCTGCGAATCGCTCCCGATTTGAAGCAGCTCGACGACGGTTACGTTCGGCTCGAAGGCGTCGGCGGGCGAGAGGTGGCTGTGCAGTTCGCCGAAACGCTCGCAGAGACAGGCATCTGGCGAGACGGCCGCAGGCGCAATTGGACCTCGCCCGAACAGAGAGTAACGTTCGGCCCGGCCACCGAGAACGATCCGGCTATCATCGAGCAGGACTGGCGAGGCGGAACGCTCAAAGTCAGCGCCGGCGGCGAGGAATTCTCGTGCACCGTAACGAAAGACGGCCAGGTCAGCTTCATCGAATAATGTTGAGCGTTATCTATCGGGTCGCAGGATCAGTTTGAGTCCCCAGTCGGTCGTTGATCGCTGCTGTCTGCAAAGTTGGACGGAGCGAGGCCGCGTACCGTGTACGATGCGAAATGGTTCAATCCGCGGACGCATGACTGGTCAAACGCTCGCGGCGGCAAAGTCACAGCCGGCGCCGATGGCAGAGCCCAACTGCCCGCATTTCCTTCCGGCGAGGGCAATCGCCCTGGAAATAGATCATAAACCAATCCCGCCGGTGTGTTCCTGATAGCGATCCCCCTCCGAGAGCACGAAGGCCTTGAGGTGCCGCATTTGATCGGCCGATTCCCACTTAATCACCTCCCATATCCGATAGTCCGATGCCTCTTCGATTTCGCCGCTCCACATGCCGCGTTTGCATGGATTGGCCTGTTTCTGCGCATCGGTCCATGCGATTGCATTGTTCTTACGGTGCCTTGATGAGGGCTGAACCGATATATATTTCCTGTAGTCGCCAAGCGAACGTCAAGTACTTCACCCTTCATGATCTGAGACGCTCATCCATTACAAATTGGGCGGAAGCATTGGCAGTCCATGTGGTTCAGAAGCTTG
Organism: uncultured Pirellulales bacterium; assembly: GCA_964526785.1. Classification (GTDB taxonomy): domain Bacteria; phylum Planctomycetota; class Phycisphaerae; order Sedimentisphaerales; family Anaerobacaceae; genus CAZGMJ01. The sequence goes on along the minus strand of CAZGMJ010000094.1, from coordinate 7,089 downwards.
CCGGACACAGCGACATTAAGACGACTCAGCGGTGCTATTTCTCGGTTCGTGCCAGTGACTCAGAGAAAGTGAGGGTATTTTCCGTCGATATTCTGCCAAATGACCTGACTGACCCACTTTTGACCCACTCTTGCAAAAACAAAGGTGGTGCGCGTCAAGACCGAAAAATGGGATGGATGCAAACATCTGCCGGCAAACACTTTACAAAATCACGCCCGGCAGGACTCGAACCTGCGACCTACGGATTAGAAATCCGTTGCTCTATCCAACTGAGCTACGAGCGCTTTTTTTCTAAACCACTGCAATATAACGACTTCAATTCAACTGTCAACTGCTTTGACCTCAAAAAGCAACCGCGTATCAAAACATACCATCTTTTACACATGCCCCTGGCCGTCACAACCTTATTGGCGCTGCAGCAAATCATCTGCTCCGGCGAGGCAGAACCTGTGGTTGCGGCGAAGTTTGTATGCCCCGCCAGCACCGGCTGTCCGCCGGAAGTCATGAAATGAAGTCTTTACCCATTGCCATATTTCAGCCGTACTTTGTCGGGGTGGGACGTCGACTGTCTGCGCATCGAAATCGACATCTCCCCATGTGCAGTTCAGACGTTCCGCACGCCTCATAGCAGCGGCCAGAGCGACCGAGATCAGCACATCCCACTTGACTGAACTTTCTGGGTCCCGTTCGCTAACAAATTCCCGTGCAGCTTTCTGGGTCCTTCTGCACTGCGTATCGGTACAAATTTGATCTTCCTCTTCGGCGGGTTGGGCAATACTGTTTATGTTCCCCATGGCGCTGCCATATCAAACTGAAACCTCCCCGTACACACGCCATCACCGACGTTGCTTGCCATTGTCACGAACGCGTGACACTTTGTCTTTAGTTGTCCTGTAATTTCCCGGCCCATTTGAGGAAGCACTTGCGAGGCCATACGTATGCGTAGCCAGTAGGAACATATCGGCCTTTTGCATAGAGGCTTCTTCTCCTGACCGACATAGCGGTTGCGAGTTGAACGTCGACTCTTGACGATCCGGCGTGGAACAGAGTCGCGCCATTCTCTTGCGGCACTTTGCGCAAATAGGCAAGATCCGGACTGATCTTATCAAGCGCTGGATCGAGAAGCCAGCTTCGTCGGTAGAGACCTCTAATGAGGCGGTCTTGCCTCATCATTTCCGCGATTCTCAAATACGCAAGATTCATTTCTCTCTCATTGAACATGTGCAAAACGCGAAAAGACGTATGTATTATGTAGAATGGAGCGAGTCCCCTGGACTTGGCGGCAAGACATACAGCGTATTGCCATCCCTGCCTGAAGCCGTTGCAGACAAAGGGGCGTAACTTGACGCGATCGATATCGATTGTCCAAGCCCCGCCGATTGGTATACTCGCGAGGATACAGACAAGAATGTCGTGGCCGAACGAACGAGAACGATAATTATAGCAGTCATCCGAACATGTTGAAAGATCGTCGATTATTCTCTTGAACCAATCATAGCACAGGCGAGTGATCTCATCAGGCCACGGCTTCGTTGCAATGCGTTCCAGAGAGTCGAGCACAAAACAACAAATCCCCAATTTCAAATAGAGCTTCAGGGCGCGCTGGCCATACTTCTCTGCTATATGTTCAAATATTCTTTTTCGTTTATTACTGAAAAGGGACCGCCTTATGTACCCGGTGTGAGAGCGCACATCCTTGAGATACATCTCCATGGGATACTGCGACAAGATCTCTTTGTCGATCAACATCAGTTGTTCTGTGATCTCGATCTCATGCTCTCTCACTTGTCCTGATAATGCTGTACCCAATGTGCTTCACCCCGGATGGATTAACAGCCGTCTCGACAGGCATGTCACTCGCACGGCAAGCTTTGTTATAATGTATGGCGTTACCTTCTTCGATATCGCCTGAGGCCATATTTGGCTATTATCTGCTGTTGAATCTGCGATGTCCCTTCGATTATCTCAAAGGCCCTCGCTTCGCGAAAGAGTCGCTCCACAGGATACTCGTTTGCGCATCCATTTGCCCCATGCACCTGAAGGGCATCCTGAGTGATTTCAGCAGCCACCCTGGACGCGTAGTACTTGGCCATTGTCGTCTCCACCATTGCCTCCGGGTGATTCTTCAGCCTCAATTCTCCTGCGCCCATGCATAAGGCACGTGCCGCGTGCACTTTGGTAACTGCGTCGCCAATCATTCCCTGGATCAGTTGGAACTCACACAGCCGTTTGTTAAACTGCCTTCGGTTACGTGCGTATGTGACCATAGCTTCCACGGCTTCCTGAGCAGTGGCGACACTCGCCCATGCCACGCTGTATCTGCCATGATCGAGAGCCGTGCCGACGACATAGGAAAAGCCGCTTCCGAGGCGACCGATGATATTACTTTTTGGAACGTACACTTCGCTTAATATCACTTCTGCGATGTGCGACGCTCGACGAGCCAACATACCCTGGATGGGGCGGGTGTACAGTCCAGGTGTGTCTCGTTCTACAATAAATGCGGTCTTCTCGTCGCCGCAAGCCGCGACCACAATGAAGAAATCGGCGATATCACCAAAAGAAATCCACTTCTTACGCCCGTTCAGGACAAAGCCATTTTGCCTGGAGTTGTATGTCGTCTTCACGGAATTGGCATCCGACCCAATTGTGGGTTCGGAGAGGGCAAAAGCCCCAATCTTCTCTCCCGAGGCCATAGAGCGAAGCCAACGATCTTTTTGGCCATCGGAACCCCATCTGAGCAAAGTCTCGCCGACTAAGGAGTTTTCTACAGTTATGAGACCGACTGTCGAGCAACAAGCTTTCCCTATTGCTTCGGTAAGTAATCCGTATTGAATCGGGTCGAGACCAAGTCCCCCATATTGCTCGGGCAGGCTGGCCAGCAGGAAATGTCTTTCAGCCATGGCCCGGATAACGCTCTTTGGAAGCCTTCCTTCTTCATCAAAAGTTCGCGCGAGAGGGCGAACGTACTCGTCTGCAAAACACCTGGCCTGTTCGACTATCTGGTGCTTATGAGCCGTATTATGCATCTGCGGTCCTTCCAGCGCGTTTGTTCTCGACAAACTGCACGATTCGATTGACCGAACTGAAGTTGTCGATATCCAGGTCGGTGTCAATGACCTTTATTCCAAATCTCTCCTCCACAAAACAGACCAACTGGACGGCAAAGACGGAATCCACATACCCCAAGGCAAAGATATTGTCGTCATCGCCCAGCATCAATTCATCGTCGTAAACAACCAGATGTTCCTTCACAAAACTTCGGATTTGATCAACTGCTTGCACCGGGACCTCCACTTTACTCGACGGTTATTCTCATGTAGGGTGGAAACGCCTGTATTGAAGACAAATCGCTTTCCAAGATAACATTCCCCGATTGACTTTTCCCAACTTGCTTGAAATTGGCAAACATGAACGTAATGTACATTATGCGATTCCTGCCCGTATCTCGAAAGTCCGCCCGCAGCGTTTTCCCTGCCTTCTTTGCATCCTGCATGATATACGACAGGAGCACTGTTCCCACGCCGAGTGACATGACTCTGCACGACATCAGTAAGAGGCGCAACCATAAACAATCTTCCGTCACTTCCACCAAAGCTAAACCAATGTTTCCGTGATCTCCATACTTGTCTTTCATATGGCACATAATGAGACGATACTTCGACGATCCCATCAACTCCTTCAACTCCGTATAGCCATAAGTCCTGCCTGTTGTATTGAGCTGATTCGTCCTAACGGTTAGTTCCTCGGCTCTTTCCAGATCATCCTCCTGAGCATCCGCGATACCGAGTTGTATGTTGAGTGTGGCGAGAAACTCCTTTCTCGGGCCTTGAAATTCTTCCTCGGCTTTTCGTCGCCGCACATCCGAACGGTACATTTGCCTTCTTCTTTTTGAGTCCTCCGTGATAAATCGAGGGTTTAGACATGGCAGGTCCAGTAACGTACCAACATGTGATGCGTCAATGCATCTGATATATGGGTATACGCTGTTGACCTCGTCTCTCTCTCTGGGGTCGTCGTCGACGAACAGGATTGAGTCTGTGTGAATGTTCAGATTCTCTGCGATCGATGCAATTGATGCGGATTTCGCATTCCAGTTTATTTCGGGATAGAGGAAATAGTCCATAAGTCCAACTTCCTCCAATTTGCATACCGCATCCCGATGACTATTCCTGCTCGCTATTGAATGTAGAATGCCGCGATGATCCAACGTCTCAATAATGCGTCGAATACCAGGACGCAAACGAACCTCGCAGGTCTCGATCAGGATACCGTCCCATATCGTGCCGTCCAGATCCCAGACAACACACTTAATCCGCTTTTGTATTTCAGGTGATGTTGTCATATTCCATATTCGAAGAAGCCTCTACCTGACTTGATACCGACTGTGCCATCCTCTACCATCTTACAGAGAAGTTCGCACGGCTTGTATTTGGGGTCATCATAACTTTCGTAGAGCACCATTAGCGAATCATATATTGTATCGAGCCCAATCAGGTCGGCGGTGGCCAGAGGCCCCATCTTGTGTCCAAATCCTAATTTGAAGACGGCATCAATATCCTTGGGTTTTGCGATCTCATTCTGCAGCAATCGAATACTCTCATTGATCGTTAGCATCAATACCTTGTTTGAGACGAAGCCGGGCATGTCTTCTACAACTACACAGTGCTTGCCTAATTCCCTCAGAAATGACTTAGTCCGATTCACAGTTTCACTGGTTGTCTGTTTCCCTCGGATCACTTCGACAAAAGGCTTAAGATGTGCAGGATTCATGAAGTGCATACCAATGACGTTTTCCGGGTGGGGCATCAAAATACTCAGTTTGGACACGGAAATGCAACTCGTATTGGTTCCGATCAGCGTGTTGCTTCGGCAGATCTCTCCAAGTTCTGAAAAGAGTCGCCTCTTGGCCTCGAATTTCTCGGTGATATTCTCAATGACAATGTCCGCGTGCGAAAAGGCGTCATACTCGAGCGAGAAATCTATGCGGCCGAGTATACTGTCAAGAGATGAGTCACATATGCTCTTCTTCATCATCCTGGCAAGGCTGTAGCTTCTCCTGATGCGGAATTGAGCCTTTTCAAGAGCCTCATCTGATATATCTTTGAGCAACACCTTGTGATTATGGGCAGCCATGTCCAGAGCAATATCACTGCCCATCACGCCGGCACCGACAATACCGATTGTTCGCATGACCATCAAATACCTCGTTCAGTTTTCGTTTCGTCCTTGTCCGCGGCAGTCCGCCGCTGTGAATATGACCGAAACACAGATAATATCATTATTTCTGCCCGTCTGCGAATCTCCAGCATTTAACCGGCACGCTGCTACCATGCACGACCATAGCGGCCTTCCACCTGGGATGAATATCGATGAGCGAAAAGGACCACGCCCCGATCTGCTGTGAGTCTACTTCATCGACAACCAGTCTCGGTGCTCTTTCTGCTGTAGAGGACACGGAGAATTCATTCATACCGATTACGCCTCTCGCTTTTATGTATGCTTCCTTGCACGTCCAACACGCGTAGAACGCGTCGGTTCGCTGTCCCTCAGGTAATTCGACTATGCGTCTGTATTCTTTGTCACTGAAGTTCTTCGCAGCAATGTCAAGGAGATCGTCCGAATATTGAATATGCTCAATATCAACACCAATTTCACGTCTGTGTGCGATGCCGCAAAGCGCCAGACTATGGCTGCTGGAAACACTGAAACGCAATCCCAGAGAATTCTGGTCCTCTCGCAGCATAGGCTTACCTTGCTGGGAATACACAAAGACAACATCAGCCGGCTCAATGCCTGTATAATGGCCCAGCAACGTCCTGAGCACTCCTCTTCTGATAATGAAATGCCGCCTTTCCCGATCACGCGCATATGCATTTGCCTGATCGCGTTCGTCAAGTGACAGCATTTGTTCATATTTCTCAAGCTGATCGGTCAGGGATTCCATATCCAGCAGGAAGACATACGCCTCACCATCAGATATAATACCCGCACCAGTCGCCGGCGCCCACGAGTTCAGGGCAGGTGCTTCTGTATCTTGCCGTGGACAGCTCATGCGACGCGTTGAGATGCATGGCTTTTTGTGTTGGATATTCTTCAAATACTCATTGATCTTCCCCGCGAGACAGACCACGTGATGACCAGACAGAATATCTGTATGCCCAGAAGCGATTTCATGGCACTCGATATCGCCTTTCACGTATTGATCCCAACCGGCCCGGTCTCGAATGATATTGCGATACAGCGGGCTATCGATGTTAGTGTCCCTGATCAACAATACATCACCATCGTATGTGGCCGATGGTCGATATTCGGCCAATGCTCTCTTGGCCGCCCGCTCTACTCGCTTTATGCGGGCAGACAGGTTGCCCCCCGACAGTCGCTCTTGTCGATACGATCGCCTTTCTGCTCGCCATCTTCTGAATCTCTCGATCGTGTTCTCGATTTTGAAGTGTATATACTCCCTTTTTTCAGAAGTCGGAAGGCGCAGCAAATCTGTAATACGAAATACACAGTTTGCGGCCCGCCATCTTGACGTACGAACATGGCCGGGAGCAACCCCGGCAATAATTGCCAGCATATCTACGTCGCATCCTTTTTGGGTAAGTTGCAGCGCCATTTCAAATGCAATATGCGCACCTAAGGAGTATCCAGCCAAATGATAGGGCCCGAGTCTCTGCACATTCTGGATCAGATCGAGGAAATAGCGTGCCATCTCCTCAATGCTGGTGTGTGGATCGGTTTTGCCGTCCAGACCTTGAAGTTCCAGACCGAAGACCGGTCGGTCCGGGTCAAGGTGATCTGCCAGCGCCGCAAAAGCCATCGAATGACCTCCCACGCCTGGCAGCAGGAAGAGTGGTTCTTTGTCGACACCTGCGCTGATTTGTACGACCGACGTATGTGCGACCTCATTTGCTTCTTTGTCGAGCATCTCAGCAAGTTGTCCGACGGTTGTTGCCTGAAACAGCGTGGCGAGGGGAAAAGGTCGACTAAATCGGCTCTGAATTCTATCGAGCAGGCGAACGGCCAGTAATGAGTGTCCACCGCATTGGAAGAAGTCGTCGTGGATCCCCACCTGCTGCAGGCCGA
>CAZGMJ010000093.1:0-15923 GCA_964526785.1 uncultured Pirellulales bacterium | reverse complement strand
TTTGCAAATCTCAGCACGATGTGTCACATAAAATCACGCTTGTATGGGGACTAGTCTCTTGTCTTCTCAGGCGGCGTAAAGCCTTCGACCTTTCCGATCGGTCGTGAATTTGCTTCGAGATCCTTCATGAACGCCTCCATCATCCTGGTCAGTTCCTTGACCTTCTCAGGATGCGCTTCGGAGACATCGGTTGTTTCGCCGATATCATCCTTCAGATGAAAGAGTGAGCCTGCCCGGGCCGGCAAACGACCCTGCTTGCCTCTGCCGTCCCTGCTCTTGCCGCCCGGTCCCTGGCCGGAGACGAAAAGCTTCCACTCTTTGTGACGAATTGTCTTGCCGGGCACGATATAGGTCTCATGAATCGGTGCTTCTACCGCCTCTCCCTTCATATAAGGACGTATGTCACGCCCGTCGATAACCCGATCCGTTGGCGCCTCGACCCCGGCCAAACCGCAGAACGTGGGCAGCATATCAACGATGCCGGTAATTGCATTGTTGACGCTGCCTGCGGGGATCACTCCGGGCCAGCGCATAATGCAGGGCACGCGAATGCCTCCTTCGAAGTCTGTCCATTTGCCGTCGCGCAATGGCCCCGCGCTTCCATGGCCGTCCACGTTCAACTGCGGCCCGTTATCTGAGGTATAGATTACGAGCGTTTTCTCAGTGAGGTCGAGTTCATCCAGCGTCTTCATGAGCTCGCCGACCTGCCAGTCGATCTCCTGGATGACATCCCCATAGGTCCCCTGTTTCGAAGTGCCTTTGAACTTCTCATTGGGGATCCACCTCGTATGAGGCAGCGGAGATGCATAATAGAGGAAGAACGGTTTGTCCCTGTTGGCCTTGACGAACGCAATCCCGGCGGCCAACAACCTGGGCGAGTGAACGCCGTCGGTCTTCCTCACCGCTTTCTCGACGATTTCTTTGTTACGAAGCAGGGCATCGCCTCGATCGGCGTCGATATCCTGAAAGCCGAAGAAGAAGTCAAAGCCGTGGTTGACGGGATTGAATTGCTCGAACTCTCCGAGATGCCATTTCCCGATGATCCCGGTCGCATAGCCGGCTTCTTTCAGTTTCTCCGCGACGGTGATCTCGTTGTCATGAATCCCAATACCCTCCCGGCGATAAATGACGTTGTCCGTCCCCGCACGGTGCGCAACACAACCGGTCATTAACGCCAGGCGTGTCGGCGAACACCGGTTATGGACGTAAAATGAAGTAAACATCATGCCCTCCTTACAGAGCTTGTCGATGGCGGGCGTAGCAATATCCTGCGCGCCAAAACAGCCCAGGTCGCCATAGCCCTGATCGTCTGTGAGGATGAGAATGATGTTCGGCTTCTCCGCCCCGACGGCGCGGCGGGAGGCAACAACAGCTACAGCAATCAACACTACATGAATCAACTTCATTTTCGTCCTTCACTTTGAGCGTTTCTTCTAATGACGACGTTTCCTTTCTCTATTCCTTGCGCCCGGCACAACGAATCCTGGTTTGAGTTGAGCGAAGGTCTCAAAGTGCGGCTTGTACTCTTCCATATCTCGCCAGAAAGCGCTTCGCTGCGGCTGAAGCACTGTGCCTTCCGGATAGTCCTTGCCTTCAGCGCTGGCTTCTACTGAACGCATAACGGCTTGCGCCTCAGCCCTCATCTTCGCGAAGACCTTCGGATGCTCTGCGGATACGTCCTTTGTCTCGCTGGGATCATTGCTCAAATCATACAACTGCCACGAGTCATCCTTGTTCTTGTTCGTACTCAGCAGCTTATGGCTTCCGTCGATCAGGGCCATATTCCTTAGAAAAACAAACGGGATCGGATGATTTCGTTTCGGAATCTCTCCATCGAAAAGGGCCAGGATGCTCTCCCCGTCCCGCACCGACATCATGGAATCTTCGGGTAGGTCGAGCAAGTCAACGATGGTGGGCATGATATCCATCGTTGACGCTGGCAAGTCCGTAGTCATCGGTTTGATGCGACCGGGCCATTCGATGATGCCCGGAACCCGAATACCACCCTCGAAAACCGAACCCTTGTGACCCCTGAGATGGCCGCAGGCGTCCGGGTCTATGGTGAGCCCGCCATTATCGCTGGTGTACCAGACCAATGTGTCTTGTTCGATACCCATATCCCGCAATCCCTGCCTCAACGCCCCAACGCTGCGATCGATGGCCACAATCTCTCCAAGCTGATCCCCGTGTTTTCCTTCCGGGAATCCCTTGCGGTCTTTGTCATACGCCTGAAACGGAGCATGTGGGGATCCGTACCAGATCACGGCGAAGAAGGGAGAGCCCTTCTGTCTCTTCATGAACTCGAGGGCTTCGGCGACTATGACCTCCGACGAGTCCCCTTTGAAGTACTCGAATTTGCCGTTGCGGCTCATCAACGGATCCATATCGAAGTAATTGGTGACCGAAAGCCACACATCGAAACCGTAATGCCCTGGGTGGTTCCGATCGTCGCCCAGAACGGGAATGCCGTTGCCTCGCACGCCATTAAGATGCCATTTGCCGAAATGGGCCGTCGTGTAACCGGCTTTCTTGAGAGCCTGGGCAAGGGTCTTTTCCTGAAGGCATAACCGTTTCCCATGCGTTGGCACTCCGGTGCGCGTGTGTGTTCGCCCGGTCAACACAGATGCACGCGTTGGCGAGCAAACCGGCCCGGCCGCGTAGAACCGGTCAAAACGAATGCCCGCTGCGGCCATGGCATCGAGATTCGGCGTCTTCAATAGAGGGTGGCCGTTATAACCGACCTGCCCCCAACCCTGATCGTCTGCCATAACCAGAACGATGTTCGGCATCCTCTCCGCTTGCAGCCCGGCGGACATACAGAGAAGAAGCAACCCGCCACAAACAACTGCCGTTGTCTTTAGAAAGCCTTCTTGATTAGTCATTCACTCTTCTCCTTCATTTCTATCTTCTCCTGCCGGAACCAACCGGCCTGACTTTTCATGATCTTTACCTGATTCGTATCATCACACGACAGTAAGGTGCCCCGTGGACTACATGCCACACAATCAATAATACCAGAATCAGAGCCTTAACTTCAACACATTCGGCTCTGCCACATATCCCGCGGCGCCTCAAGACGCGATGATCCCCAGCAAGACGAATCCACAAAGCGAGAGAAGCCGTCACCTAGTGAAAGACAAACACATCACCGTGAAACTCAACGGCAAACAGGTCGTCGACTACACCGAGCCAGCCAAGCCCGAAAGGTCAGAGAAGCGCAAAGGCAGAGTGCTCAAACCAGAACGCGGTGGTATCGGGCTTCAAGCGCAAGACATCAAAAGCATGTTCTACTTCAAGGATACCCGCATTAAGAGACTGTAGTCGAAAGAAGAAGCCGTGAAGCTGAACCACGCGATTGAGGAGACTGCCTGCCCGGGCAATCCCACATCCTAGATGATACACAGAGTAGTATGCCAGCAGAGTTATCTGGTGCGCTCTCCGAGGTTACGGTAGACCATCGCTTCTGCACGGAGATTACGTTCTGGTCGAAATCTGAGATCACGTGGCACATGCAAAGGACAGGGAAGGGTCGATCTTGCCCGTTTGTGTGACTAATTGTGTAGAAGTATTTGTGGCAAAAGCTCGTACCAAGCATCTTCCGTTGGTCTCCGCTTGATGGTCGGCTGATCTACATGAGTCTTCTTGTGGCCGCTGCCAGCTGAATACCTCGACCATAGAGAGACAACTGTGCGGACTGCCGGGCTTACTGGCGAGGATGTGTCTTACCGCAACCATTCCGCTACAGGCAGCTTATCTATTGCCTGCCGCAGCACAGGATCCACATTCGTGTAGACCTCATTCGTGAGTTGTGGCGTGGAATGTTCCAGAAGCCTCTGAGTAACAGCCGTTGAGACTCCGCGCTGAGCCAGCAGAGACGCGAACGTCTTCCTGAGGTCATGAAACTTGAGGTTAGAAAATCCCGCCTTGCTGCGTGTCTTGTACCACTTCTTCCGAGAGAATCTATCCAGCCACAGTGATTCGTGTCCGTCTGGAAGGTTGGCAACATGGTTGGACAACTCCCTCATGATTGCCTCAGGAATAGGACGCTCGGCCATTGCCTTTTTGGTCTTACAACTGCGCGTCGTGATGGCATTTCGATCAACGAGGATATCTCCGATTGTCAGGGCATCGATGTCTCCTCGCCGCAGTCCGGTTGTAACTGCAACCAGAATTCGCAGGCGAAGCGTTGGATATTTGGCCGCCGTGGTTAGTAATCTACGGACTTGCGACGCAGACAGGGCAACGACGGGTTTCTGTGCGACCTTCAGGGATTTGAGTCTCAGTCCGGAATCCACATAGTGCTTTTCTTCTGCCCAGCTCAAGAATGCGTTGATGTTCTTGATGTCTTTGTTGATCGTGCTCCTTTCGACTTCCTGGCCGCGCCCCAGGATGAACTGATCAAGAGCCTTTTGGGTGATATCCTTCGAAGAGACGGCTGCGACCAGCCGTTTGAAGTGCCGCAGGGTCAAGAGCACCTCATAAACAGAATCATCGACAAGGCCCTGCACGCGTTTGGCATGATGGTATTCACCGGTCATCTGTGACCACTCGCAGTCTACAGCTCCCGTGAAGACATCTGAATTAAGCTGCGTGTATTTCATATAGCAGAAATGCTCGGCCAGTGCCTTGGTGGGTAGGGCCTTGGCCCTGCGCTTGCCGTTTTCATACCACCCGCACCACCAGCCTTTGACGTGCTTGCGTCTGTATATCCATGCCTTTTTCATGACCTCATTGTATCGGTACTTTTGAGCCCAGGGCTCATCAACAGGCCCGAACAATAGAATCCGTGGTAACATTATGGTGACAATATCTAGCGACTGGTACCGAGGGCTTGCTTATGTACTTGCACCATAAGCACTTACAGGCACGGCGGCAACAGGGTGCAACGTTCAACAAGAACGGGGCGCCCTAAATGCGGGGTCTTTTGGCCCAAGAAACGGGGCCCGCACGGTCTCATGAACGATGGTAAGGCCAGTTTCTTCAAGCTTCCGGAGAAGATCCCGCCTCGTCTTGGCCAGTTCTCGAAGCCTCTTCTTCTTGTAAGGGCTGGCCTCTGCCACCTCCCGGACTATGACGGCCAATTCCGCAACTTTCTCGTTCGGCGAAGACACCAGCTTCTTAAGACGTGACACATTCCTATCTGAGATATGTGACTGGCGCAGATAGCCGAAGATCTCATCCTCTTGTTCGATCTCCTCTCGCTCTTCTTTGGGCCGGGCAGCGCACTTCTTGCAGATATGCATTCGGTGTCCCTTGCCGGAGAAAGCCTCATTTCTCCTTATGGCATGGCAGATCTTACAGTAGTGTCCACGGCGCCTCTTCATAATCAGCCATAGTGTTTCAGTCTTTCATGATCTGCGATTCAGACGTAATTGTACCTCGAGTTCAGCAATCACTGATACGCTCAATATTTCCAGAGCTCAATCATCGTTAGTGACATGTCACCAACGACTCTTATCAAATAGTTAAGATGAGCCCCGATAATGTGTTTTTGCCAAAGCTGCCTACCGAGGCTTAACCAAGTGATGACAACAACTTATGGTACGATGGCCCAAAGTCCCGAACGCGAAATCACGCCGAATCGGGGGGCTTCGGTGCGCGTTTTCGTGCGCGGACGGGCTGGTAAGATCGATCCGGATTGCGGTCATAGCTGCTGCCGGGCCCTGACGAAGTAGTCTGCGCAAGAGACGAAAGGGCTGACTGTCAGGGTTGCGGAATCTCATATTGCCAGTATCGGCACATCAGAACAAGGTCCTCCAAATCTACACGACCATCACGCTTAGCGTGGTAGCCAACGTACGCTTTGGCCACGCCCTTACTCATCTCTCAAAGCCCCTCAAAAAGCTGCACACGCAATCGCCAAGGACTTCCGTGTTATAACCTCCCTCCTGACAGATTAGCGATGGCAATTCCAAAGATGCAAGGCGTGCCCCGATTGCCTCGTAGTCTTCCGTCTGAAGCGCAAATCCACCAATCGGATCCGTTTGGTGCGTATCAAAACCGGCGGCGACAACCAGATAGTCCGGCGAGAAGGCGCGAATGGCTTCGACAAATTTGTCGACAGCCTTGAGATACACCTTCGCATTCGCCCCTTTGGCCAGCGGCACATTCAGATTCGTCCCCAATCCCTGTCCGCGGCCCTTCTCATCAGCGTAGCCCCAGAAGTAGGGATATTCGACGTCCGGATCCCCATGAATGGAACTGGTAAAGACATACTTGCGCTGCTCGAAAAACTCCTGCGTCCCATTGCCGTGATGATAATCGATATCGAGGACGGCCACCGTTCCGGACGGCGCGAGGAATTCGGCTGCGGTGGCGACGTTGTTGAAGTAGCAATAACCGCCGAATACGCGGGGCCCGGCGTGGTGTCCCGAAGGCCGGCAGAGCGCGTAAACGACTCTTTCTCGTCCGGATAGGATCAGCTCCGCACCGGTCAGAGCCGTCTCGGCCGAAGCCCGGGCTACGGCGTACGTCTTCTTCATGATCGGCGTGACGGCATCGGTACACCATTGCCCGCCCCAGAGCGGTTCGTCAACACGGCGGCGGAGCCGCGCGCCATCGCCGGGGAAGAGATCCGGATAGAACTCCTCATCCTTCTGGCGCAAACTGGCGGCCGTCTTCTTTATGTAGTCGTGGTACGGGTGCAGGCGGGCAATGAACTTCTCGGGGAACTTCCTGGCCTTTACGAATTCATAGCGGCGGTCATTGCCAAGACACTTCTTGATCGCTTCCACCCGGCGCGGCGTATCCCTGACCTCGTAGGAGGATGGTCCGAGCTGAAACTTCCAGTAAGGATTGTGCAGGCTGTCGTTGTATTTCTCAATGACTTTCATGAACGGTCCTTCCCTTGCCAAACTCTTCCATTATCTGATCGTAAGCTATGGCAGGCGCCGAACGTCCTCGTCGTCCCGACATACCGTTCGAACAGAAGACGGCGTTGAGCACAGATTCTTCGGTCGCCTCGATAACGGCCTCATAGACGTCGTTCACATGCGCGTCGGAGATGCATTTGAGCCTGATGAACTTATCCGAGAGACGCGACGGTCGCTCGGTACGATTGGCCGTACTGAAGGCCACGATGATTTCGCCGCTGGTAGACGCGGCATGCGATCCGACACGTCCCAGGCCCAACGCCGCACGCTTCGCAATACGACTCAATTGGCTGCTCAGCAGTGGCACATCCGTTGCCACCACAACGATGATGGATCCCTCCGACTGTATGCGCCGCCCTTGCTGACTATAGAGGAGGTCCAGTCCCCTCCCAACGACGCTGCCCTCAACTGTCAGATTGCGCATCTTGCCGAAATTCGACAGTACGAGCACTCCGATCGTGAACGTGCCTTCCGCCAGGCAGAACGTTCGTGAGGAGGTGCCTATTCCGCCGGCAAAATCGAAGGTCATCATGCCTACCCCGGCACCGACCGTCCCTTGGACCACCGGCCCGGTATCGGCCGCTTCGATGGCCCGAATTGCATCCTGCGATGTACACGTCCCAACCCGCACGTCGTTAAGAAAGGAGTCATCTGCCTCGCCCACAACCGGAAGTACGACGTCCGTTTCGGTTCCCAGGTCGGGGTATTTCCTGGTCATGTGAGCAATGACACCGGCGTGCACCTTGCCGACCGAGTGCGAGTTCGTCAGCAGAATGGGGCTCTCCAGCCAACCCCACTCCATGACCTGAGTGAGTCCCAGCATTTCTCCACCGCCATTGAGTACAAAGCCACCGGCCACCAGACGTTTCGCATACGCCCGGCCGGCCGGGAGAATAGCGGTGACGCCCGTGCGAACACACGAAGTTTCCAGTAAGCCGGGGACCTGCACGTCGTCTTCGATACGCGTCAAATGGCCGACGCGGACCCCTTTGACATCGGTTATGCTGTTGAACAACCCGGGCTGCATCCGGCCAACCCGGATCCCCAATTCCCGCGTTGTCGGGCGGGACCCACCACCGGCCTGGTCGGCCGCCGGCACCGTCTTGCGAGCAGGGCGAATGGCCAGTCCGTACCGCCTGGCCGCCGACCGGATGATTAAGCGCATCACGTTCTTGAAATCAAGCCCTTTGACGCGCGCGGCGGTCATCAGCGAGGCCGCGGGGTGCAGGCTGGGCAGTGGATTGAGTTCGATGAAGAACGGCTGGCCGTTCTCATGCAGGCGGATATCGACGCGTCCCATATCCGGACACGACATGATCTTGAATACCCGTTGGGCCATATCCAGGACGGCGGCCTCCTCTTGCGCTGTGATGTCAGCCGGGCAGACCACCTGCACCGCATCGGCCGATGCGCCCCCCTGCTTCATCTCATAGTCGTAGATATTGTACCGAGATGCCAGGCGGGACAGGTCGAATGTGTGCTCAACGATAGCCAGTACCTTTCCCGGAAAGGTCTCAAGAAACGGCACACTGAGCTCTTTGCCGGCAATAAACTCTTCGGCGATAATGCCAGCCGGATACTGCCCAAGGATCGACTCAATGTGTCGGCGGGCGTCGGTATGGTTCTCCACTACCGAATCCTTGGTGATGCCTTTGCTTGACCCTTCTGAATTCGGCTTGATCATCACCGGATATTGAATATCTTCTGGCAGCGCATCATCGGGCTTCGTGATCAGTACGCCGCGTGGGACACGAATGCCGCGCGACGCCAGCACCGTCTTCGCCAAATGCTTGTCCAGATTCAGATGCAAGAGGGATGCGTTGCCGCCGGTGAATGGAATGCCAAGTTGCTCGTAAAGGCCGGGATAAAAGGCCTCCCGCGAACTGCCGATCGTCCCCTCAGCCAGATTGAAGATCAGATCCGGTTCAGTAGCCAGCAATCGATCCACGACATCATTCGGTCGGCCTGAGACCTCCACATTCGTCACCGTGTGGCCCAAATCGGCGATAGCGCACCTGATGCGCTCTATATCTTCACTTGTCAGCAATTCCGCGGTCTTTTCGCTGTCGTCGGTGCGTAAATTATAGGCGATCGTAATTCTCATCCAAGCTCCTTCTCGATGGAAACTGGTTGCTCGCTATAGTGGTTCTTCTCTGTCTGACATGTGAAGGTTTGCGTATCAATGCGGTATCCGTCGGCATCGGTCGCCGATCTGTAATGACCACCTATCCCGCAAGTCATCCGCTCGGAAGTGCCGTCCTCGAACTGCCACTTTGTCTCCAGTTTCGCCCCGAACAGCCGGAAAGAGAACGGTTGCGCAAATGCACCATACATATAGACCGATTCGTTTAATGTCGCCCCAACCCCGGCTGCCGGTGACAATCAATGGTTCATCTCTGGAATCGTTCTAAATCCAGTCTTCCAGCGAACTGCCTGACAATTGACAAGGAACTTGAGTTCTAACAATGGGCACGATTGTAGCAGAGTATGTGGGAGCGATACAAGGGCGAAGAGCCCAAAACTCAGTTTCGCAGCATATACGATCATACGGGAACGGTTGGCATAAACACGCTCCCAACTACGGGCCAGAACTCTTCAGCGGGTAGAGTGACATATTGCCAACGACTGCCTATCAAATAGTCAAGATGAGCCCCGATAATGTGTTTTTGCCAAAGTCGCCTACTGAGGCTTACCCAAGTAATGACAACAACTTATGATTCGTTGGTCAAAAGTCACGATAACGCGAAATCAGGCCAAATCGGGGGGCTTCGGTGCGCGTTTTCGTGCGCGGATTGGCTGGTGAGATCGATCCATATTGATGTGCCACGGCAAGGACAAGGCAAAAGAAAAGGCAGACGGCCAGAGAAGAGAACGGCATGCGCCGCGATGTTTTCTTGAAGGAGGAAACGTCTGGCCGTCTGCCGAGATTCACATTGTATAATTGCTTCGTCGCAAAAGACCGAAGTGACGCCAAAAAGAGAAGGTCTTCAACCTGCGGCGTCACTCCGGCGGAGTTTCTCATTGTGACCGACATCTGCTTGAAGCACTGGCTTGCATGAACCGCGGCCAGCCCCATCAATCGTTCAAGCTGTCAGTCGTATTTTCACCCAACTCGCTGTCATTCACTGTTGTCTTCCAGCCAGTGGGAACCCATTATTGCCAGGTCGGCGCAATCGACCTTGCAGTCGTCGTTAACATCTCCAGGGATGGGGCTTGCACAATACGGTCCGGTGATCTGCTGCATCATGCCCAGAGCGTCATAGCACCACCAGGTCTCCACGATCCTACCATCGGCAAGGCGATAGATGGTGCTCCCCGTAAACGTCACCGGCCTGCCCGTAGGAGGCATACCCATCAGTTCACCAAGATGTGTTCCATCCACCGTCCAGCGGACCGCCACCTTGTCTCCTTCTGCAATAACGTTCTCATTGGTGACGTAGAAATCAGGAAAAGCGGCGAGATGTGCCAGGCAAACGTGCTTATACATTTGGTAAGGCAAAGGATGACCGGGGATGACGGGATTGTGCGCAAGGGCATCAGGGTTGTGGGTACTATCCAACGCAGCCACTATATGCTCGTTCCAGAACTTCTGAACAACATAGAGAACTTGAGCCGTATTCGCTGCCGGATCACCCGGATCCCCGGTTACTTCAGACGGCGCGCCCCAGGTGTAGTCTTCTCGCGACGGAGGCATCACACCGAGCTGCTGCATCAGGCCCAGAGCGTCCCAGGAGTTCCAGCTTTCCTGGATTTTGCCTTGCGCAATCCGAACAGTGGCAACGGCCGTTACCGTAATCGGCAATCCGGTAGGCGGGATGCCCATTAGCTCACCCTGATGTGTGCCCGTACCAGTCAGCCGGGTTACTACCATCTCCCCTTCGGCGATCTGATCCTCCACGGTCCAATGAATATCAGGAAAGGCTGCGCGATATCCGGCAACATATGCCTTGAAAGCTTCGGGCCCCTGCACATCATCTGCACCGAGGTGCAGGGTGGCGTCGGGGGCAAACACTTCATCTGCTACATCCAGAAGCCCCTGGTTCCAGATCTCGTCGAAGACGCGC
The DNA here is from genome assembly GCA_964526785.1 of uncultured Pirellulales bacterium. Lineage (GTDB taxonomy): Bacteria > Planctomycetota > Phycisphaerae > Sedimentisphaerales > Anaerobacaceae > CAZGMJ01. Next base: position 4,987 of record CAZGMJ010000093.1, on the reverse strand, counting down.
CGTTCCAGTGTCTTATTGGCCTCCGGATCGGGCGGTGGGAACAGGCCCAGATTCGCCAGTACAGTGATATTGTCGAAATAGGCCGACATATTCGTACAGAGACCGTCCGCATCGAACTTGGCAATCCATGCGCCTTTGACTTCACTGTAACGCTGCGTCGGCGGCATACCGAAGTACGGCCCCGTATTGTTGCCTTTGTATATGACTTCAAACGCGGCCCAGCCGTCCCCCATGTCAATACTGCGTACGATCTCCTGATTGAGATCCGGGAATCCCAGGAAGTAGAGTTCCAGAGCGGCGATGAACTGCTCACGATTCAATGGAACTCCCAGTGGAGCGAGCAGAATCTCCGCATCCGGATGGATATTCCTGGCATAACTGGCCAGATCGTGGGCATCATACAGAGCATCAAGCTGCAAGCCTGCTTCTACAGGAGCCAGTCCCGTCGGCTCCGCAGCCGGAAGTGCAAAGGAAGGCACCAGCATCGCCGGGTCAAGACCAGGGTCAGGCATGACACCGAACTGCACCAGAAAGCTCGCAGCGTCATCATACGTGGTCATGTGCTCTATCTTGTCGCCTTCATATTCATAGATGTCCATATGCATGAGCTGAACAGGATTTCCCGTGCCGGGAATCTCGAAGATCTCCCCCAGATGTGTAGCAGTTACAGTGCATTCAGTAATCAGGATATCTTCTGAAATCAATCTGTTTCTGTGCTCAACATGGAAATCGGGAAACCCCTTGAATATCTCATCATAAAAGGTTCGTATCTGCTCCTTACCCTCATGGACGGGGGGAAGTGCCACGTAGTCCCACGTAGCGTCTTCATGATAATAGGATGCGACTCCATCCAGATCCTGCGTGTTGAGTGCGTCTCTGAAACCTTCATGCAACGCGTCAAGGTCCGGCAGCAAGGTCAATATGAAACCATTCATCCCAGAGACAAAACCGCCATGGGTTACCATACGGATGTTAAGCACTGAATCACTTGCGATGAAATCATATTTGGTTACGGAGCCGCCTTGCCCAAGAACACCGCCTTGTGCGACTACTGGGTCAGCGTTATCAAAGACCCGATGCCCCTCAACATACATCTCCCCCCTTGCTCCACCAGCATGGTTGGCTGTATAGAACACAACCTGAAGAAGATACTGCCGCCCAACCTCCAAGCCTCCTGCACTGACCGACATCTCCACAGTTCCGGAGCCGAGCCTGTAACCCGAACCATTCAATAGCGTATCCAGCCCTGCATCACCTGTGTTCGGACCTGGTCCAAAGTTGCTCATCACTTGCTCACGCGGAGCATTAAGCGTTACTGCAGGGTAATTCTCCTCACGTTGAAAACGGATTCCGCCAACCCAAGGCTGTCCATTATTTCCAAAATTGATGGCGTAAATGATATCCCCGGACAAATCCAAATCTGCGGCACTATTGAGTTGATGACTTTCGACTGCGCCTTGAGAGTCTATGCAACTCAGCAAGACAATAGCCAAACCTACGGTAGTCCAATGTGTGAGTCTCATGCCTTCTCCTTCCAAGAAAACTAATTGATACAGAAAACCAGCAGCAGAGCCAGTCCCTGCTGCACCTCATCAGTCAAAACGCTTGATCACTTTTCATAACCGCCTGAATAGTCTCGACCTTCCTGCCATGCAGCTGTCTCAACGAGCGATATCAAATGCCTTTCTCAGTCAAATAGACCCCAATCCATTTCCACGTACGGCGACGTCCGCATGTCATTCATTGCCAGAAGACTCAATCGCTTCCTCAGCCTGACCTATCCAGTATCTGAAAATACTGTTCAGTGGACTACCGCCTCCGCGTTCCTTTAGAGATTGTTCCAGTGACTTTCTCATCAATTCCTTGCACTCCTCGTGCCGCCCCATCTTGTGGTATAGGACGCCCAGTCTCATTAGAAACCATACGGTAAAGCCATGTCTCTCGCCAAGATGCTCTTTGCTCAAATCTACCGATCGGGCAAGTAGTTCGTTGGCTTCTGCATATCGCCCCTGAGGTATGTACAACCATCCCAGATTACTCAGCGCAAACATTGTTGTGGGGTGCTTTTCACCGAAGACTGCTCGACAAGTCGCCAACGTCTTCGTGCCCAAGTCCTCAGCAATCTCATAGCGTCTTTGCGCTCTATGCATCCAAACAAGGAGGTTCGTGAAGTATAGGGTGGTTTCGTGCTTAGCACCCAGTACGCGGGCACTAGTCTCGTAGCCTTTGGTAACAAGCGGTTCGGCCCTACTCGCAGGGAAAGGGGTGGCCTGCACAAGAGCGAGGCCCATCAGGGCCTTCAAGGTGATAGGGTGCTCTTCACCAAGAACACGGCTTGCGATATCGACCGTTTTCGATATAAGCCGGACTCCCTTGTCCCAATCGGCCCACATCAGGTTCAACCACGCCGTATAACACAGGGACTCGAGTGTATCGGGATGCTCCTCACCCAGAATTCGCGTCCTGGTCCTTAACGCCCCGGTCAAGAGCGGTTCGGCCTCCTCATATTGCCCTTTTTGCCAGTACAAATGGCCCAAATTGTTCATCGAGCTCAGAGTATCGGGATCCTCTGCGTCGAGATGCGTAAGACGTATTTCCAAGGCACGTTCGAGGTGAGGTGTTGCCTGTTCGAAATCTCCCATCTTCTGATATGTCAGTCCAAGGATTTCTCGTATGCGCGCTTCGGAAACAGGGCTCTCTGCAAATCTCTCTGCAACACCTGCGGAAGCTCGTCCGAGGATATATCTCACAGTTACCTCGGAATTCTTGGCGTTCTCGGGGTATACGGTGGCAAGGAGGTCGTTCGCCAGAAAATCCGCCGTTCTCTCCGCTTCGAGCAAGGCCGCATCCATTCGCCCTATTGCGGATTCTGCCCTGAAGTACAGCGTCATACTGATGATCAGGCCGGCGAAGACGGTAACTGTTAAGACGCAGAGCCCAGCTACCAGCCGTACATGCCGTTCTACGAATTTTCGCGATCGATACCATAGACCTGGCGGACCCGCCCATATGGGTTCATGACGTTGGTGCCGCCTCACATCTTCGCCAAGAGCGCTTGCTGAGGCGTACCGGCGAGTACGTTCCTTCTCGAGCGCCTTCATCACAATCCAGTCCAGATCCCCCCGCACGAGCTTCGGTAGTGCCATGACCTGCGTTCGACGGTTTTGTGCAACATCGATGAGCATCTCTCCCAGAGTGCTCAGCTTTGTTGATGGTTTGCTCGGCATCTGCTCGCGGATGATACGCTGCATCTCACAATATCCTGATTTGCGCAGCTCTTCATGACTGAAGGGCGGAGTCCCTGTTAGCAGTTCGTAGAGTAGCACGCCGAGTGAATAGATGTCAGAACGTGTATCAACATCTAAGTCGTTCATTTCGGCTTGTTCAGGACTCATATAGGCGGGGGTGCCGATTATGTGAGCATAGCGAGTGAACAGCGTCTTCTCCGTCAATCGCTGGTTGGTTGCCTTGGCTATACCAAAGTCAATTATTTTGGGAACGCGCTCGCCGTTCTGATGCGCGACCATTACATTCGAAGGTTTGATATCTCTGTGGATAATACCTTTTTGATGAGCGTGCTGGACAGCATCACAAACCCGGACGAACAGATCCAGCCGCTCTGCCATACTCAGTCCGTTCCTGTCACAATACGCCGTAATAGCCATACCGGTGACCAATTCCATCACAAAATACGGCCGACCCGTCTCTGTAGCCCCTGCATCGAGTACTTTGGCGATATTGGGATGATCCATCATAGCCAAAGCCTGACGCTCTGCTTCAAAACGCGCAATGACCTGCTTGGTATCCATGCCCAGCTTGATAATCTTCAGGGCTACCTTCCGGCGAAATGGCTCCTGTTGCTCAGCCATATAGACCACAGCCATGCCGCCTTCACCGATCTTCTCAACAAGCTTATACCTGTCTATGACAGTCCCGACGGGTTCGGGATCGCGGTCTTCGTCACACATGATCTCGCAACCGAGAGCCGGACTGGAAAGAAAGTCGTCTCCGGCTGTGTGGGACCTGAGCAGTGCCTCGACCCTGGCATGCAGTTTCACATTCCCTTTGCACGCTTCGTCGAGAAACTCGGCCTGTGCCTCAGGAGTCTCCTTGTCCATAGCACTCACAAATATCTCTCTAATATCGCTGGGTTCAATGGCCATAGAATCGTCTTTCTACTCTTAAGTGCGACGTTTTCCTCAGAAATACGACAGATGAAATGCCAATTCGGTGAATATTTTCGGTCTGCGTGTCTGCAGAAGGCGTGGATGTAGCTTCAAGCACATTGATGCCTCTGCCTGCATCTATGCCATGGCTTCGTGCAACCAGGCTCGTCCGTAGGCCCAATAGCGGTCGACCGTGCGAGTAGAAATCCCCAGCATCCGAGCTATCTCGCTGAAAGGCACGCCTCCGAAATACCGCAGCTTCACGATCTCGGCAACAACGCAGTCTTCTTCAGCAAGTCGACTAAGAGCCTCATCCAGGGCGAGAATGTCTTCCGATGGCTCCTGCAAGACTTCGGTGCCTGGGTTCAGGGGTATCCGCTGAAGGCTTCCGCCGTGAGAAACCCGTTTCTTCCGCCTCGCATTCTCCACCAAAATCCTCCTCATAGCCTCCGCAGCAGCTTTGAAGAAATGACCTTTGCTGCTCCAATTTTGGCTTCCCCCTTCCATAAGGCGTATGTAAGCTTCATGCACCAGGGCCGTCGCCTGAAGCGTATGCCCCGGTTTTTCTTGCGCCATCTTCTGTGCAGCGAGCATCCTGAGTTCTTCGTATACCAGCGGCAGCAGCCCTTCGGTTGCTGCAGGATCACCCTGCTCGATGGCATTCAGAATCCGCGTAACATCACTCATGTCTTCTCTCCACGGTTCGGAAACTGCCACATACGATGTGCATTATATCACAAAGCCGAGTCGCTTTCCAGCGGTTTCAATGCCTGACTCATCCCCAGTTTTGGCGTAGGAGTTCTTTTCGCAGAGCTGGCATT
>CAZGMJ010000092.1:0-16213 GCA_964526785.1 uncultured Pirellulales bacterium | reverse complement strand
TTCATCGTCATACCCGCATAGAAATCTTGAGCACATTTAGCGCTGTCATATTAAGCTATGCCATCATTGGCCTGTCTGATTTCATGAACACCCGCTCTTCAGTGCCACCCATTAAACGACCGGCTCGGCTCCTTCGAGCAACCCGGCAATGTCTTTGATCCCGACCCCCGGCCCGCTCGGAACAGTCAGCGCCCCGTTGTGCGCTCGCAGGGGCGGATCGAACCACCCCATATACTTGTTGATTCCTCGCTTGTATTCCTGATACAGCCCGATATCCGGCGTGAACGATGCAAAATGCAGCATATAGACGAAGCCGAACCCGCCCGATATGTGCACCGTAGTCGGCATCTTTGCCAGGGCCGCCATCCGCGCAACGCGCGTCGAACGTATCAGCCCGCCGTAGTACTGCAGGTCCGGCTGGACGATATCGACGCCGCGATTGTGAATCATCCAGCGAAAACGCCGCTCGCTGTATTCCTGTTCGCCGCCCGCAACGGGAATCGTCAGCACATCGGCGACCTTCTTCGTATCCTCAAGATGATCGAACGGACACGGCTCTTCGAAATACACCGCGTTGATGTCCTCCAGCATCCTGCCGATTTCAATCGCCCTGGGGGGATCGTACGAGCTGTTGGAATCGGCATGAATATCAATCCCGTCACCAAGCACCTTGCGCGATAGCGGAATCAGCTTCTCGGTACGCCCGGGCATCGAATCGGCGTTGCGACTCATCCGCCCGCCGACTCTGAACTTCACGGCCCCGGCGCCCGTCTCCTCAACGAGCCTCTGCAGGTATTCGACTTCCTCCTCCGGCGTACTGTCACGCCGACCGCTCGCAATATAGAAATCCACTTTTCGCCGAATGACACCGCCGAACAGCTCGCCGATCGACTTGCCCGCCACGCTCCCCAGCATATCCAGAATCGCGAACTCCACCCACGACACCGGACACCACAGCGCCAGCCCCTGCAACTTGTAGTTACTCGCGTGGCGATATACGCCGAAGAGATGGGCCTCCAGGTCGCGCGCATCCTTGCCTCGAAAATAAGGAATCACCCGTTGATTCAGAATCGGATACAGATAATTCGCCCGGCTGTTTGTCACGGAAACACCTTCGGCCCCGTCCTTCGACCGCACGTGAACGAAATGCTCCCGGCCTTTCTTCAGCAGCCGGATAGAATCGATCACCACCGGCGAGTCCAGGCCGTGCAAATCGAGCACGGGTTCGCCAAGTACATCTTCCAGTTCCTCCACCGCAGGTCCCGACCCTCGCGCCGCAGATTTGGATTCTCCGCTCGGTCCGTGGCAGCCGCTCGCAAGCGACGCCAGAATCCCGACACCCGTCATTGCTGCAAATTGGCGACGATTCACGTGCATGAGATTTCTCCAGTATCATTCACATATACTGCCGGCCTCTGCCGAACCACGTAACTATGTATCATGCTTTACCGTTTTTTTCCAGCCTCTGTGAAAACGAATGACCCTGTCGCACGGCGGGCAAAGCTCCGTCGATCTCAAATTCGTTAATGGCCGCTTTGTCCCCAAGCACTTCGTGCGACACCCCGCATACACAATACAGATGAAATTAAGGGATCGGCGGGCCCGAATTAAGCATTTTCCCGATCCGAAAAGCTTGTTGCTGGTCCGTACCTGTGATAGGATAAGTGTGCGCAGAGCAATAGTGTTCGCGCATCTGAGTGGAAATACTTTCTTAGGAGAAGCAATCATGTTCGAAACGCTGGACAAATTCATGCTCGCCGGGCTCGGAGCCCTGTCGATGAGCCGCGAAAAAGCAGAGAAAATATTCGACGAATACGCCAGCCGGGGCCAGTTGGAAAAAGAGGCCAAGACGGGCTTCGTCAAGGACGTCCTGGATTCGGCTGAAAAGACACGCAGTGAATTCGAGAAGATCGTCGCCAAACAGGTCAAAGAGAGCATGCAGCGGTTGAATCTGGCCACAAGCGAAGACATCAGCCGCCTCGAAGGCAAAATAGACAAACTCCTCAGCAAGGAGGCGTAACCGGCCTTGTCGCTCTGGCATCCTCATCTCAGCGGAACGCTCAACCGCCTGCGGCGCTATCGACATATCGTGACGGTGCTGGCGAAGTACGGCTTTGAGGAAGTGGCCGGCGGATTGCACGCCAAGTTCGCGTCCCGCACCGGCGACAAGGAGGCGATGCCCCGGCCCGAAAAACCGGCCACGGGCACGCGCCCCGTTCGCATCCGCCAGGCCCTCCAGGAACTCGGCCCGACGTTCATCAAACTCGGGCAGGTCCTCAGCACGCGTCCCGATCTGGTGGCTCCCGAGTATATCGAGCAGCTCGAACAACTCCAGGACCGCGTGCCGCCGGAGACGGCCGAGAGTATCATCGCGCAGGTCGAAGACGAATTGGGCGACAAGATCGATGTTCTCTTCGAATCATTCGATCGCGAGTGCATCGCCGCCGGAAGCATCGCCCAGGTGCACAAGGCCGTGACAAATGACGGCCGCGTCGTCGCCGTAAAGGTGCGCAGGCCGGGAATCGTGGACATCGTCAAGGTCGAGTGCGAGATACTTGAGGAATTCGCCGGGCTCCTCAAGAGCACGGTCCTTCAGCACGAGACCATCGATGTCGAGGAGATGGTGAACGAATTCGCCGAGGCGATTCAGAAAGAAACCGATTTCGCCAGCGAGAAACGCAATCAACTGCGGTTCCTGACGCAGTATGCCGATGATCCAACCGTCCATGTGCCCGCCCTGTACGAGGAATACTGCACCAGAGGCGTGCTGACGATGGAGTACATCGACGGCATACGCCCCGGCGATCTCGAACGCGGATACGAAGAGCAATTCGACAGAAAGATTCTCGCCAACAGAGGCGCCGAATTCGTACTCAAGCAGGTATTCAAGTTCGGATTCTTTCACACCGATCCGCATCCGGGCAATTTCTTCCTGCTGCCGGAAAACGTCCTGGCCCCGATCGATTTCGGACAGGTCGCTCGTCTGTCCGTGAAAGATCGCAGGCTCTTTAATGAAATCGTCCTGGCCATCGTCAATAAGGACGCCACCAATATCGTAAAGCGCCTCGAGCGCGACGATATGCTCGACGACAAGACCGACCGCCACAAACTGACCTCCGACATCGAGCAAATGCTCGATACCTACCACAACTTCCGCCTCAAAGACATCCCCTTCGGCATGGTCGCGTCGCAGACGTTCGAACTGTTCCGCAACAACTACGTCGTTCCGCCCACGCAATTCACGCTCATGCTCAAGAGTCTGATGACGATAGAGGCCTTCGCCATCTCGCTCGATCCGGAGTTTCGCATCATCGAAGCGCTGAAGCCGCACGCAAAAGAATTCCAGTTGCGCGATTTCGAACCGCGACGCATGGCGCGCAACCTGCGCCGGATCCTGCTCGATGTTCACGACCTCGCGGGCAGAATCCCCGACGATATCAATGCCATCATGCACAAGGTCCGCCAGGGCAAGTTCCAGATGCGCCTGCACCACGAGCACCTGGACGATCTGGCCAAGACGCTGGACAAGAGCTCGAATCGGATCAGTTTCGCCCTGATTATCGCGGCCCTGCTGGTGGCCTCGAGCCATCTCGTTTCCGAAGAAGGAACGGTCGTCGGGCTCTTCGACCTGCAGACGCTGGGACTGACCGGCTATGTCATCGCGGCGATTATCGGGATATGGCTGGTGATATCCATCATCCGCAGCCGCCATTTTTAACCGCACCCGCCGGGTCCATTCTCACCCCTCGCCAAATAGCAGGAGGCCTGCATCGAAATGATACAGGCCTCCGGATTAACTACTTACATTCAACAGCGTCGGCAAATTACGGCCATAGCTGTTCGTCCAGCCAACTGTCGATCAGGATCGCATAGTCCATGAAGTCGACCTTCTCATCATCGACCAGATCGCTGTCTTCAGCCGTTGACATGAACGCCTGCGCCGGTTGCGTGACCACCGAACCGGCGGCCGCGCCCGCCAGATTGGCGATTTCGCCCGCGGCCAGCGCCCGCTCGTAGATGCGCAGATCATCCATCTCACCCTGGAATCGCCACGGCGGCGCATTCTTCGCACCGTCCACTTCCGTGGCCTCCGAACGCTCCGAGACGAACCCGTAACGCAGGTTGCCCGAGCCGAACGTGCTGGCCACCGAAGTCGCAGCGTCGATCACACCATCGATGTAGATAAGGTGCTCTCCGGCGTCGAAGACGCCCGCGATGTGGTGCCACTGGCCGTCGTCGATCCGGCTCTTGCTGCCGAAGTCCACCTGGCCGTCGTGCGTCCAGATGCCCCAGCCGACCTGGCCCGGACCGGCGGCGTTGCCGTTAATCTCCAGCCGCCAGTATTCATTACGGTCGAACGAGGCAATGCACTGATCGCCTTCGTAGTCCGTGCGAATCCACGTGGCCACCGTCGTCGCGGTATTGCCCGTGCTGGCGAAATTCACATCGCTGATTGCAATGTAATCGAAGACGCCGTCGAGGCTGATCGCCTGACCGACCTGGCCCGCAATGTACGTCGGATCGCCGAGAACCACGCCGTGGTACCCGTTGCCCGAACTGTCGTTCGCGTTGCCGTCGAACGTGTAGTGCAGCAGCAGGTTGGCGTCCGTGGCCGCAGTCGCAGTCACGTCGTACCCGCTCACCAGCCAGTCATCCGACAGAATCTGCAGGTCCGGCACGTCCACGACGCAGTTGTTGCTCAGGTCCGCCGCGGGCTTGGCAATATCCGCCACGCAGCGCGACGGATACAGCCGCACGTCGTCGATGAACACCATACCGTCGCCGCCGGAAGGCGGACCGAAACCGAGTGTTACCGTATTGACGTTCGCCAGGTCGATGCTCGGGTTGTCCGCGACGAAATCACTCAACAGAATGCCTTCCTCGTTTTCACCCCAGCCGTTCCACCCGGTCATCTGTACGGCGTTCGGGTCCGGATTCGACACCATTGCCTCGTTGCCCGAACCGTCCGTGATCTTCACGTACATCTGCTCGAGGTCGTTGCTCTGGATGCCGATGTCCTGATTCTGCCACGCTCCGGTCACGGTGCCCGTGGTCGAAACATTCGAGAACTTGGCCGTCGCCTGGTTGCCGACCGAATGGCTCGTCAGGGCCAGACCGATGTACACGTTCGGATTCATCGCGACGGTGATCGAGGCCAGCTCTTCCCACGTGCCGGGATTGCCGCCCACGTCGTTGGCGTGCGATGCGACAAAATCGCCCATCACCGTGCGCTCGATCTTCAGCCACCGCGGAAGGATGGTAATGTTCTGAACATCGCCCGTGCCGCTCGAAGTGCCGGCGGCATCGCCGCGATACTGCAGGCGGACCCGGCTGTTGTTGAACGCCACAAGCGTCATCGCATTGGCCGAATTCGGATCCAGCGTATTGCGGATCATCACGCCGGCCTTGGTCCACGTGTTCGTCTCCGTCAGATTCTCGATCTTCGCGGTAATGCTGCCCGCTCCGTTGAGCATCTTCCAGGCGTAGTGGAACTGATCCGCCGTGCCCCAGATGTCGGCCCCGGCCGCGGTCATCGTGAACGTACCGGCCGGATCTTCCGTAAAGCTGCCCAGGCTGCCGGGCGAACCATTGTACCACAGTTGCAGCACCTGGACATCGTGACGCGTCCAGTTGCGCTTCAACCCGGTCAACGTAAGCGTCGCCTCGGAAGTCACGCCGGTGTTGTTGTAGAACAGCGGCATGGACTGGTTGCCCGTACGAACCGTGTTGCGCTCGACGTAGAACTCGCCGGCGTCGACGGTCGGGCCGAGATCGTAACCGACCTGCGAACCGTTGCTCGGATTACCGAAACCATCCGCCCAGGCTTCCCAGATCGTGTCGGGCGAGAAGTTGTTGTAATCCTCCATATCGTCGATCAACACGTAATTGGCAATCGAGAAGTCCCACGTCCGTCCGGTGGTCATTGTGCCGTCGTCGTTGATCTCATCGATACGCCAGTAGTACGGCCCGCCGCCAAATTCGATCATACCGGCCAGCGAATACATCATACTGGACTGGCGGCCCTTGTACTCGGGCGAACCCGTATCGGCGCTCTCGACCGCAGCCTGGCTCGTGCCGAAGTACACATCGTGCTGCACGGCCTTGTCGCCCGGCGACCAGCTCAACTGGCTGATCTCCTCGATCTGCGGCTCGCCGCCCCGAGCCGGATTCGGCGCCCACGCCACGTATGGATCGGGACGCAGCATGATCTCCTGGATCTCTTCCTGCGTCAACATGCGGTCGTAGATACGCACGTCGTCGAAGAGACCGGTCATGTACCGGCTGGTCTCATAGTGCCTGCGGCCTATCTTCACGTCGTTGCCCGAACCCGTATCCATCGGATCGCTCGGGTCGCCGGACTGGCGGAACGGATCGAATAGCCCGTCCACATAGAACGTAATATCTTCCAGCGCTCCGCCCCGCGGACACGTCATCGCAACATGGTGCCACTGGCCCGTGGGGATGTCGGTATCGCCGCGTACGTTGCCGCTGCCGTGCTCGCAACGAAGTCGGCCGCCGTCGACACGAAATTCCATCCTCTGGCCGCCGCCGTCCGCGCCCCAGGCGACGATTTCGCCGTTAGCCGACCTGTTGATCCACGCCGTGACGGTGAATGGTATCTGGTCGTCGCGGTCGTAACGCCCGACGCCCTGATAGCCCGTGGCAACGATCGCATCGGGGTTGCCGTTCAACTGTATTCCACCGGCGTCATAGCCGGCGACCCACTGCGGACTGCCTTCCATATCCGCATGGTGTCCGTAGCCTGACCAGTCGATCACCCGGGCGCCTTCGCCTTCGTTCATCTGCCACCAGGCAACCAGATTCGGATCCGTAATCGGAATGTCCGGAATTACAGTAAAGCTCCACACGTCGCCCTTGTGAGTTACGGCGCTGAGATCGAATTCATCCACGCGCCAGTAATACGTCTTGCCCGCTTCCAGCGGCTCATCAAGATCGAAGAACGGATCGCCGGTCTGTGTCCCGCCGTCTGTTGCATTGAGAACGGTATCGAAGTCATCCCCGATATACACGGTATGGAAAATAGATTCGAAACCGGCGTCCCACGTAAGCTGCGCTTCGGGATCAACGAACCTGGCGCCGTCGGCCGGCCCCGGATTCTGTGCCTTTGCAGACGGCACGGAAAAACTCCACACCGGACCGACGTGCTTGGTGCCGTCGGCCTCGACTTCATCGATGCGCCAGTAATAGGTGGTTCCCAGATCGAGAGGTTGCTCGATAATCCCGCCGGCGAACCCGACGAAAACAAAATCGGCACTCTGATTTCCGCGGAAAGTCCCGCCGATGCCCGCTATGACGTCGTCCCGGTTGCTCCCGAAATAGACATCATGACTCTCGGCGCCGAAACCGGGCTCCCAGGCAAGCGTCGTCGATCTTTTGGTCAGCTCGACGCCGTCTGCGGGAGTCGGCTCGGTCGCAAACTTAATAGGCTCGGCGGTAACGTTTTCGAACGTCATCGTTCGCACCGCGCCGTCTTCATGCGAGGTCACTGCAATTCCGACGTAAACGTCTTCTGCCATCACTACGGTCTGGTCGCTTCCCTGCTGAGTCCACGTCACGCCATCCGGAGAGCGCCATCCGGTGAATGTATCGCCGATACGCCTGACCCTCACCCAGTGCGGGGGCGTAACGGTAGGCGCCTGCGTGTGCTCAGACGTCGAGCCGGCCCCGGCTGTGGGACGGATCTGGAAAGTCAGACCGCCACCGTTTCCGGGGGTGAGCATAACGCATGAATTCGCAGAGTTTCCGTTGAGAGTCTCGCGAATCATCACACCGCCCTTGGCCCAGTCATTCGTGCCGGTGCCCACGTCAGTCACCAGCGCGGTCACCTCGCAGTTCCCGGACATGGGGAGATAGGCGAAATGGAAGTTGTCCGAACCGCCCCAGATGTCGTTTCCGTTGCCGGAAACACTCCATACGCCGCCAACCACGTCCGCGCTGCCAGCGGTCGGCGTCCCCACATCCTGACTGCTCCACCCTGCCGGCAATGCCCCAGAGGCATTTCCGACCAGGCAGAACACCGCGGCGCCCAATAGCAATAAAACCAGTTTTCTACACATAATAATCCTCCTTCATACGTTAGGTTATTAGGTGAATCTCCGGGTGTCGCGAACGACGCGCGCACCCCGTGCGCAATATGAAACCAACGTGCAGATATGCGTCTGTCTTGCCCCAACGTACCATTGGGTGCAACTCCTCCAATATGCCGCCGGGATCGCACACCGATCCCGCTACGATTTTGTACAGAAAGAGTGCGTGCTGGGGCAAATTCCGCTCACTCACAGGGAGATGACCTGTACCATCCCACAGGTGGATCACGCAGAACCCGCCCGGCGTCTATCCATAATCGCCACCAGCAGAAACCTTCTGCAGATCGTAAGTCCAATAATAGCTAACTGTCGATATAATGTCAAGCCTTTTGCCTGATCTTCCGCTCTTGAGTTCCGCAGCCGCCGTGATATAGTATGATTCTGACGCAATAACGCACTTTTTCCGAAATCATAGATGAAAGAAACAGCCATGAGAAACCTGAGCAGAAACTCACATTTCACTGTGTCACGACGCACGTTCTGCCGCTCCGCGATTGCCGCCGTCGCAGGAGCCGCCCTCGGTCCGCATGCAGTCCAGGCCGCGGCCGAATCGAACAGGGTGAAGTTCTTCAAGAACCTGGGCTGCGGCCATATCGGCGTCCGCGCCGACCAGCAGCAGGCCCTCACATACGCGGTTCGCTACGGCTTCGACAGCATCACGCCGAGTTTCGGCCCCTTCGCCGACAAGTCCGACGCGCAAATCCGCCGGTGGCTCGCGACCATGAAGCAAAAGGGAGTGCGATATGGTTCCAGCGGTCTTCCCGTCAATTTCCGCAGCGACGAGCAGCGATTCCGCGATGATCTCGCCCGACTGCCCGAACGCGCCGCCATTCTGCAAAAACTCGGCGTGCAGCGCATGGCCACCTGGATACTGCCGGGCCATAGCGAACTGACCTATCTCGAAAACTTCCAGCGCCACGCCGATCGCCTGCGAAAGGCCGCCGCAATCCTTCGCGACCATGACATCCGCCTCGGCCTCGAATTCGTCGGACCCCGAACCTCCCGATCGAGAAATCGCTATCCGTTCATCTCCACACAGGCTGAAATGATGGAACTCGTCGGCGCCATCGACACCGGCAACGTCGGTCTCCTCCTCGATAGCTGGCACTGGTACACATCGCACGGAACCGTCGACGAATTGCTCGCGCTCTCCGGCAAAGACATCATCCACGTGCACGTCAACGACGCCCCTGCGGATATCGCCGTCGATCAGCAAATCGACAATCGCCGAAAACTGCCCGTCACCACCGGCGTCATCGACATGAAGGGGTTCATCAATGCGCTGGTCAGGATCGGCTACGACGGCCCCGTCGAATGCGAACCGTTCGATCAGCAACTGCGTGAAATGGACGACGAAGCCGCCGTCGAAAAGACCGGCGACGCCCTCAGGCGAGTCTGGAGTCTGATCGAAGCCTGATCGCCGCACGCCGGCTACGTCCGAACGTGTGCTCCGAATCGCCGCACGACAGGCGAGCATCGCCTCGGCCACTCTCGCCGGCGCAGTGCAGATTGCGCTTCCGTTCGGCCGCATCGTCTGGTACGCTTGATTGACAATGATGACACAAGCCGGCGTGGTTGCCCCATGCCTGCCGTAAGACCTTGATTCTGGAGGTACGATGCGATGACACACACGCGACGCGCATTCCTGAAGACGGCGCTCGGCGGCTTGACCGCTGCAGCCGTATGTCCCCGAATGATGCTCCGGGCGGCCGGTTCGAATAACAAGCCGCTCAACTTCGTCTTCTTTCTCGTCGACGATTTCGGCTGGGCGGACATCGCCGCCAACAACCCCCACACGTTCTACGAAACGCCCAACATCGACCGCATCGCCGCTCGCGGTATGAACTTTACCAACGGCTACGCGGCCAACCCTGTCTGCTCGCCGACGCGATTCAGCATCATGACGGGCAAATATCCCTCCCGCTTCGACGCCACCAACTGGTTCAGCGGCAGGCGCTCCGGCCGCTTCGAAGGCGCGCCGCTCAACGACTGGATGCCGCTCGAAGAGGTCACGCTGGCCGAAGCGCTCAAAGCCCATGGCTACAAAACCGCCTTTCTCGGAAAATGGCACCTTGGAGACGACGACAAATACTGGCCCGAGCATCAGGGCTTTGATAAAAACGTCGGTGGCTGGGCCGTCGGCTCGCCACGCGGCGGATACTTCGCGCCGTTCCAGAACCCCCGCCTGCGAGAGTATCCCGAAGGCTCGCACCTGCCCAAAGTCCTCACGGATGAATCGCTCGAAATACTCGACGAATACCGCGAGGATCCGTTCCTCCTGTATCTGGCCTTCTATTCGGTGCACACGCCCCTGCAGGGCAGGCAGGACCTCGTGGACAAATACAAAGCCAGGCGCGAGCGTTTTCTCGCCGACGGCAAACCCGAGTTCGGCCCGGAAGAACAGGTATGGCCCACCGACCGCAAACGCGAGGTCCGCATCCGCCAGTGTCACGCGGTCTACGCTGCCATGGTCGAAGCCATGGATGAGCAGATCGGCCGCGTGCTTGACAGGCTCGACGACCTCGGCATCGCCGACAATACCGCCATCATCCTGATGTCCGACAACGGCGGGCTGTCCACAAGCGAGGGTTCGCCCACCTCCAACCTGCCGCTGCGCGGCGGCAAGGGCTGGGTCTACGAAGGCGGAATCCGCGAACCCTTCCTCATCAGTTGGCCCGGCGTAACCAAACCCGGCTCGGTATGCCACACCCCGGTAATCAGCACCGACTTCTATCCCACTATGCTCGACATGGCCGGCCTGCCGCTCAGAAAGAAGCAGCACGTGGACGGCGTTTCGCTCGTCCCGCTGCTCAAAGGCGCCCATACCCTCGACCGCGACGCCCTCTTCTGGCACTACCCCCACTATGCCAACCAGGGAGGCTTCCCCGGTGGCGCAGTCCGCCAGGGCGACTGGAAACTGATCGAGCGATACGAGGACGGACAGGTCCATCTGTATAACGTCCAGCACGACGTCGGAGAACAGACCGACCTCGCCTCGAAGCATCCCGAACGCGTCAGGGCCATGCGGGCCAGATTGCACGACTGGTACAAACAGGTCGACGCCAAATTCCTCCGTCCCGGGGACGGCGGCCCGAAACCGTGGCGACCCGGCTAACGGGTTTGCCAAATGCTTTTGAGCACCGGTACGAGCGTCTTGCCCTCGAATGTGTTGCGATCTGCTCTGCGTCGCGGGCCGACCCGCTCGTCTTGACAACGCGATAACCGTTGGATTTGTCGATGACCTGAACGCTCACAGAGCCGGATTGGTCGGGCTTCTTGCGGACGGACATGAGCCGATCTACCCGTTGGACACCCAATTACGCAATCGCCCCCTTGTAAATCAACGACTTACATCAATCTTTCGAGGTAGTGTGGAAGTCGGGAAACACGCGAGTTTTTCAACCAGCCACGCCGGGCAGAACATGCCTGCAGAATGACGGTGGGGCAGGACACCGGTAGTTGCAGAGGCGGCGTTGTCGGAATGTACATCGCACAGCTTCCGTGAGCAACTACACGCCTTCGGCGCTTCGCCGCATCAAGTCATCGGTGGAGTAGTCTCGTTTGGGCGTGTAGCCCTTGAGGGGGATAATGTGTTCGTTGACCACGTCGAGGATGTCGGCCGGATAAGGGAAGAAGGCGTCTTCGATTTCGTCGGGCGGCGTGATCCAGTTCCGCGCGCCGAGCACGACGGGCGGAGCGTCCAACTCGTAGAAGGCGAACTGAGCGATCTTCGATGCCATCGTTTGCAGGCAGCTTCCCCGTTCGCAGGCGTCGGAGGTCAGCAGTATTCGACCGGTTTTGCTGACCGATTCGATCACTTTCCGGTAATTGAAGGGGACGATGCTTCGAGCATCGATGATTTCGCAGCTAACGCCGTATTGTTCTTCGAGTTGCTCGGCCGCCTCCAGCGCACGGTAGAGGGTTGCTCCGATGGTGAGAATGGTCAGGTCCGTGCCCTCTTTGCGTACGGCCGGCTCGCCGAACGGCACTTCGTAGCACTGCTCGGGTACGCCGTCCGGCTGGAACAACTCAGGCTGACCATAGAGCCGCTGGCTCTCGAAAAAGACGACCGGGTCCGTGCCGCGCAGGGCGCTGTAGATCAGGCCTTTGGCGTCGTACGGCGTGGCGGGAAACGCCACCTTGAGGCCCGGGATATGGGCGGCTATGGACGTCCAGTCCTGGCTGTGCTGGGCGCCGTATTTGTTGCCGACCGAGACGCGCACCACAACCGGCATTTTGAGTAGTCCTCCACTCATGGATTGCCACTTGGCGAGCTGGTTGAACAGTTCATCGCCGGCCCGGCCCATGAAGTCGCAGTACATCAACTCAACCAGGGCCCGGCCTCCCTCGAGCGCATAGCCGACGGCGGAGCCGACGATGGCGCCTTCGGAGATCGACGCATTGAACAGCCTATGGTAGGGCAGCGCCTCGGTCAGTCCGCGGTAGACCGCGAAAGCACCGCCCCAGTCTCGATTTTCCTCGCCATAGGCGATGAGTGTCGGGTCCGTGTAGAAGCGGTCGAGGATGGCTTCGAACAGTGCATCGCGAATGCCGATACACCTGGAGTCCTTCAGGCGCGTGCCGTCGGCATCGAAGGCTGAACGACTGCGCCCGGCCAGCGATTTGAGCCGCGGATTATCCTGTTTCGGAATCAGCGTCTCGGGCTGGCGGTCCGGCTCCATCGAATCGATTTGCAGGTCGGAGTACATGGTCTTTTCGAGCAGGCAGAATTGCTTCTTGAGGTCGGCTCGCGGCGAGAGGTCGATATCGGCCGCTTTCGCGCAGGCCCTGGCCATGCGTTTTTCGATCGTTTCAATCATTTGATCGAGCGCATCCTGGTCGCAGACTCCCGCTTGGATCAGTTCGGCAGCGAAACGGCTCAGCGGATCATGCCCCTGCCACGCCTCGATTTCCGCTCTTTCGCGGTAGCTGCTCTGATCCGACGGAGAATGGCCGCTGAAGCGATAGGTGATCGTATCGAGCAGCACGGGCCCGTCGCCGTTTTCGAGGACCTGCTTCTTTCTTGCGATGGCGTCCGCCACCGCCAGCGGGTTGTACCCGTCGACGCGCTCGGCGTGCATCTGCTCGGAATTGAGCGCTGCACCGATTCGCGCCAGCACATCGAAGCCCATGGTCTCGCCGCAGGTTTGTCCGCCCATGCCGTAGAAGTTGTTGTAGAAGTTCATGATCAGCGGCAGGCCGCCCCGGTGCGACTGGTCCCACAGTTGTTTGTACTGGCTCATCGTCGCGAGGCACAGCCCTTCCCAAACGGGTCCGCAGCCGGCCGCCGCGTCGCCGATATTGCCGATGACGATGCCGCCTTTGGAGTTGACCTTCTTGAACAACGCGGCTCCCACGGAGATATCCGCAGAACCACCGACGATGGCGTTGTTCGGATAGATTCCGAAGGGCGCGAAGAACGCGTGCATCGAGCCGCCCATGCCCTTGTTAAAGCCGGCTTCTCTTCCCAGAATCTCGGCCAGCGTTCCGTAGAGCAAGAAGTCGATGGCCAGGTCTTTGACGTCGCCGCGGGCATCCTCTTCGACCATTCGCAGCGTGGCGCCGTCGAAATAGGATTCCATGATTTCGGTCAGAGGGGCTTCATCGAGTTTCTCGATGGCCGCCAGGCCCTTTGCGAGTATCTCTCCATGGCTGCGGTGACTGCCGAAGATGTGGTCTTCTGGGCCGAGGTGGTAAGCCTGGCCGACGGCGGCGGCTTCCTGGCCGATGGACAGATGCGCCGGGCCGTTGTGCACGCACTGGATTCCCTGATAGGAACGATGCAGCTTGATATCGTTCAGCATCGTCTCGAAGGCCCGGATGACAGCCATATCGCGGTGTATGCGAATGAGGTCTTCGGCCGTGTATCTCTTCAGTTCCTCTTTGACCGTCTTGTTGTACTGATTGACGGGGATCGATTTGAATTCAACGCAGCCGGACTTTCGCAACTGCTCGGGGTACAGCATCTGTGATTTCGGCATTGTGGTGCTCCTGTATTGGCAACAGACGTATTCGCCAGGCAAGCAACAGCAGGACTGTCGAAACCCGGTGATATCGGCATCTCGGGTGCCGGGTGCAGAGGTCAGTGGAACCACCCCCGGACATCCACAGGTTTATGGCGTCGGAGGAATTGTACCACGCTGCGGCGCGCAAGTCAGGATAAAAACAGCGAGATCAGCGGCGCGTGCCAACTATCGGTTGCAAAGAAGCAAACCAAAGGGCAGGTTAGACGCGGAGCCGCCGGCCAATCCGCATGCGGTCGGCGGGAGTTCAGCACTGCGTCTCGACATACCCGGTAAGCGGGCTGATATAGATCCGCCCGTCCAGGACAGTCTCGATGGCCTCACGGAGTTCGTCGTTATCACAGTCTTTCATCACATAGCCGGACGCTCCGGACTTGAGCATCTTGTCAACGAACCACCGCGCTCCGTGCATAGACAGAGCGATGACTTTGACGTTCGGCGTTTTCGCAAGGATGCGTTCGGTTGCGACGAAACCGTCCATTTTCGGCATACTGATATCCATCAGGATAACATCGGGAACTGCGGTTTGCACCATATCTATCGCAGCCTGTCCATCGGCAGCTTCGCCCACTACATCGAAGTTTTCTTCCTCTTGCAACGATCTGCTCAGCCCTTCGCGGACAATATCATGATCGTCAACCACCAGGACTCGTACACTCATGGCTTCCTCGTGCGTTCGTTTTCCATTTCCAGACGTCGAACAGGCGTCATTACCTTTTCCGTGAACTCGTCTTTGCACAAGATCACAAATGGAGCATGGTAATACGCGTTGAGTATACCGCCCGGAACACACCGTCCCAATGAGCAAATTCCTTATTTGCAACAGGGGTTATGCTTACGCCGGCGAACCGTTGGATGGGTACAGTTACCGTAACAGCCGGAACCGCATCGGTGGCGGACTGACCTGAGAAAGCATCGGGATTTCCGGATAAGAAAGATCGATCTGAACACGGACAGATATGGTCTCGCTGCCCCCTGGAAAAGTTGAAGCCTTACTACGAAAGAACAGCGATATCGCCCCGGCTTGCCAGTCGGGTCCGGCATCCACAACAGTTGACCGGGCATACATGCGCGGTAGAATCTAAGGGTACCGAGCCGATGTAATCTTGATAAGGGGAAACACATGAAAAAGATAGCAGGTCTGTTTCTTCACGGTCTCAGCGCCATATTGCCTGTCGCGCTAACGCTGTACATACTCTACTGGCTGGCCGTGACGGCCGAGTCCGTGCTGGGCAAAGCAATCCGTTTCGTGGTTACCGAAGATTACTATATGCCCGGTATGGGAGTGTTGGCGGGTCTTCTGCTGACCATCGGCATAGGCATTCTGCTTCGCATCTGGCTGTTTCGCACCATCTTCGGACTGGGAGAGAATATCCTCGAGAGAATTCCGCTGGTACGGTCTCTGTACGGTTCGATTCGGGACCTGATGGGCTTTTTCGACAAGTCGCAGGAGAAGAAGTTCGACACGGTTGTGATGGTCGCAATAGGCGATGCGGAGACCGAACTGATGGGTTTGGTTACGCGAGACAGTTTCAGCGATCTGCCGGAGGGCATCGGCGACGATGAGACGGTGGCCGTATATCTGCCAATGAGTTACCAGATGGGCGGGTTTACCGTCATGGTTCCTCGGTCCAGGGTGCGCAACGTCGAGATGGGCGTTGAGGACGCGCTTCAGTTCGTGCTAACGGCGGGCGTCTCGGCCGAAAAACAATCGCACGTTGAAGAAACGGCGGGAGAGGCGCAAAAGGACCGGGGCAACACGACTTCCTGAACGGTGGGCGGTATCACAACTGCAACGAGCGCACACGTCGGCTGCGCCATCGATTCCATCCCGCGACTCGCCCGGCGTTGATTGGCCGCAAAAGGTATCGCAACAGGAGGCAATCGAAGGCCACTTCTCACGCAAATATGCGGTATTTCCTGCATCTCTTTGCGTAAATTCCTTATTCTGGGCGGCTGCATACCGGCTTACAGTGGCTCATATTCGGGGAGTCAAACCCGGACCTCGCTTTGCGGCGGGCGGGGGTTATCCAGTTGGAATCCGAAACGAACGGTACTATTTGGACAAGGGCAAAGCGAATA
>CAZGMJ010000091.1:0-16512 GCA_964526785.1 uncultured Pirellulales bacterium | reverse complement strand
GTGACCTTTGACCTGGAAGGCGACTTCCACCGAGACATACGCGGAGCGAAGATTCACTTCACAGGAGATGCAGCGGAGACTGATCCACCGGAGGATGCAGAACAGTATATGCAGGGCTTTGCCGCGCATCACACGGGCAAGGTCGGTGACATGACCGCAGGCAGAGAACCGGCTGACTATGTAGCATATCCATATGTTGAGATTTACTCGGAGGAAAACGGTCGAGTTGTCCTCGAGCTGGAGCCGACTCAGATCGAGGTGATTGGCGAGCCGATTCCTGCCAGGGACTCGTATCCTGACTCCCGCGAGAAACAGCAGCACAACATGGCGGAATTCCTCGGCTCAATAGCTGCCGAGTGCAACCTGCCCGCACAGCATGCTGTTTGTGTAGGTGGCTCGGATGTGATTGTGGCTGACAAACGTGCTGCAAACAACAAGATCAGGGGCATGGAGCTTCTGACGCAGGAGATGCGAGAGCAGTTGCCACCGCTATACGGACAGGAGAGCAAAGGTGCCAAAGCAGTCGCCTATCTGAAGCTATTTACCCCAGACTCGGGCTTCAGCTGGTGGATAACTGAAGGATCCCCGATCAAGGACGAGTCAGGAACCGAGGTCGACTTTCACTTCTTCGGCCTGGTGGAAGGGCAGTGCACAGAACTCGGCTACGTCAGTCTCAAAGAGCTTGAAGAAGTCAGAGGGCCGATGGGTTTGCCTATCGAACGAGATCTGCATTGGCAGCCCAAGACGCTGGGAGAGATTGCTCCGGAGATGTTTCAGGAAGGGAGGTAAACCTATGGAGAAGTACTGTCAGAATCAATTCTGCGAAAACGAAGCAGTGAGGCATGTAACCGTGTCGGTACAAAAGCCCTCCGATCAGATCAGGGCAGTGTGCACCGTCTGTGATGAGGCGTATTCCTGGGGCGTCCAGCACGGCCGTATGCAGTCGATGCCGAAGCAGGTGTGGGTCCTGGTGGTAACGGACTCCGGCACGGTCATAGAGGCGCAGGTTGTCCACAACCAGGATGAGGCTGTCAAATCACTAAGCGCGTACCTGCGGGCCCATGAAGGCTACGAGGGCCCGGCCGAGATGCCCGGTATCTGCGAATGGCTGGCCGAGCACGATGAACAGTTCGGTGTGGATATCTTTCCCGCATCACAGGCGTAGCCGCAAACTCACTCAATCCATTGAAGAAACGGAGGTGAACCTATGGCAAAACCCAAACACAAGCACAAACGCGGTTTGGTTATCGAGCCGCCACCGCGCGAAGACGGTGAAGAATCGCTCTTTCGCGTAGTCTATGTGATCGATGTCAATGCCGCCGGCGTTCGCGACGCCGCCGAATACACCCATCGGATCATGGCTGACCCGAATTCCCTGGCGCCGGTGCTGCACGTCATCAACGGCAAAGGCCGGGATGTGGTCATTGATCTGTCTGCCGGAGGGTCGGGTAAAGAGACCCTCTCTCCGCCGGATGCATCGGACGAAGAAGCCCGCCAATTCGTCATTGCCGCCGCAGCCCAATGCCCCAACTGCGGCAGCCAGGACCTGTCCTTTGGCTCGATCGATATCGACGGCCAGTCGGCCTACCAGCAGGCATCGTGTCAGGACTGCAATGGGCAGTTCTTTGCGATCTACCGGCTGGTGGGCTTTGGCCTGCAAGTCGACGACCAGACGGAGATTCACACTGTAGCCGAGGACTTTGGCCGGATCACACAATGACAGTCAATTTGGAAAGGAGATGCTATGAATCAGTTCAACAAGATCACTATTGGTTTTGTGGTGCAGGCGTTCAGGCGAGGCGAGAAGAACCGCTTTGTCTGCATCGAGCAGGAGTTTGTCGCAGGCGATCAGTGCCAATGTGAAGACGCCTGCGGTAACTCGATCGAGCCGCCGGAGCATGCGTATCAGCCGTATACGATGATGCCGGTTAGAAAAGAAGCCATCAGTACGACCCCCGCGATCGACAAGGTATACCAGGCAATGGAAGAAGTATTGCAGAGCCTGGATGTCGGAGGCGAACAATCCCGGCAGTTTGCCCAGGAGATCGCAACACTGCGAGATGCACTCCATCTGCCGACTGTTGACCGTACTGTCCAATCGCACGGGCGCCAAACGATCGTGCAAGAACTTCGAAGGCTCGCTGTAGAGGCCAAAGGCCTGACTGCGGCTTTGCCTGCACTGTCCGTAGATAAATGGCTCGATGGATCGATCGCAGACAGTACGGTCGATGTCGCGCTCAAGGACTATGACCTGTCGGCCTTGCTGCAATTCATCGCCGATGTCGGCGTCAGCCAGTAAGACCGGCTGACAACCCTACCACAGATCCCACCAACCATCACACCTGGAAAGGAAAGCCTATGCAGAACATCAGACAACGTGCGCGCAGTCCGCCAAGACTGCGTAGAACACCGAATTACGAGTCACACAACGATCAGAAATACAACACACAAACGGAAAGGAAAACAACCATGAGACTATTGTACATCAATAATATGGGCGGCGGCTGGGCCGATTACATCGATGTCAACGACGGCATGACCGTGGAACAGTTCTTCAAACAGCGCATGCCCAACCAGAGTCCCGACGACTATCTGATTCGGGTCAACCGCCAGCCGGTGGCGCGCGACTACGTGCTGCAGGAAAACGACCGCGTGACTGTCACGCCAACAAAGATCGAAGGCGCGCGATAGTCGCGGTCTGATCGCAAGGATTTGCAAGGGCATCTGTTCACTTCTGAGCAGGTGCCCTTTGTCTTTACAGAAAGGACAGAACCATGAACGACAAACACCTACTGCGCGTAGCAGAGCGGATCCAGCAATCGCTGCAGCAATTGCAGCTGCGCTACTATCTCGAATGCGTGCGGCGACTGACATTGCTGAGCAATGCCATGACAGAGACCCGCGGCCAATCCAGAAAGCTGGAGTTGGCTCTGGCCAGAAAATGGCTGGCCGCCTCCAAGACATGCTGTATTCGCGTCCAGCGCACGCTCGGGGAAATACCCCATCATGTAACCCGGGTGCAGGACATCTTGAGAAAACGACAGCCGCAAGTACCGAAGCTCTCGGCGCTCTTTGCAGAACTCAAGGCCGTAGAGGCCGAATTCGGCGGTATCCAGTATCAGACAGACGAACGGGCAGTCTCTGTGATCACCGAGTCGATTACCCTGGAAGGCATCTATCTGGGGCCGTTTCGCATTGCACTGTTCTGGGATCTGGTGCCCGAACTGTTCAGCCGCCATGTCTATGCGGTCTATGCCGCAGATCCCAATCCCGCTACGACCGACAATTCGGTCACGCATCCGCATATCAACGGCGATACGCTCTGTGAAGGCGAAGGCCATGCAGCCATCCAGGCTGCCCTGGAGACAGGACGGCTTCTGGACTTCTTTACCATGATCCGAAGCATCCTGACCACCTATAATCCCGACAGCGCCTATGTGCGGCTGGAAGACTGGGAAGGCGTACCGTGCTATGAATGCGGCTACTGTATGCACGCCGATCAGATCTACTACTGCGATTCCTGCCAGAACGAGTACTGCGATGAGTGCTCAACATGCTGTGAGCAGTGCCATGAGATCATCTGTCTGGGCTGCGCAGTACACTGCGCGCTTTGCAAGGAACCGCTCTGTCATCGCTGTCAGCGTACATGCCGCCAGTGCCATCTGGTGGTATGCGAATCCTGTCTGGAAAACGGCATCTGTGACGATTGCCGGGAAACAATGGAGAACGATTATGAGCAAGAACACAAAGAAACCAGCAAAGAGCCGCAACCGCTGCAGGTACGACTCGTGGGATGAAGAGCCCGCACAACCGATCCTTCGATTCAGCCCGACAGCATGGGCCAAGCTCGTGTATTTCCGGGATAAGTCCGACAACGAAGTCGGGGGCTTTGCCGTTACCGAACCGGAGGATCTGCTGTTTGTAACCGATTTTGTATCGGTCAGGCAGGAGGTTACCTGCGCCAGCGTCATATTCGATGATGATGCAGTAGCCGACTTTTTCGATGCGCAGGTCGATCGGGGCAGAAAGCCCGAGCAATTCGCGAGAATCTGGCTGCACAGCCATCCGGCGGACTCACCGCAGCCCAGCCATACCGATGAAAAGACCTTTGAGCGGGTCTTTGGCAACTGCGACTGGGCGGTGCTGTTTGTCGTCGCGCAGGATAACAGTACCTACGCCCGCCTGCGCTTCAACGTCGGCCCCACGGGCCAGGTGTTGATTCCAACAGCCGTGGATTACCACTGCGACTTTGGGCCGGCCGATCATGAACTCTGGGATGCGGAGTACCAGAAGAATGTCCGCGTTACAGACTGGTTCGGCCATAAGGACATCGATTCGGTCAAAGACGCAACTGAGGATCTCGAAGATTATGCCGTCCCGGATGACTTTATCAGCGAATTCGAGCAGATGGAACCGGAAGAACGCCAGTACATCCTGGATGAACTGGCAGGGCGGCCCGAACTGTGGGATCAGGAAAGCGAGGTGATGTTCATATGAGCACGGAAGAACGCTACAGCCGGCAAAAAGACATTGTGCCGGCACAACGCATCGCTTCCTGCACCGCCACCGTCATTGGTGTCGGCGCCATCGGGCGCCAGGTTGCGTTGCAACTGGCCGCCATCGGCATTCCGTGGCTGCAGTTGATAGACTTCGACACCGTCGAAGAAAGTAACCTGGCCAGCCAGGGATACTTCGAGGACGACCTGGGCAAGCCAAAGGTCGCCGCTACGGCAGAGTTGTGCAGGAAGATCAACAGCAGTGCGGAAATCCCGGAGTGTCCGCAGCGGTTTGGCCGGCGCATGGAAACCGGCAACACCATCTTCTGTTGTGTGGATTCGATTCAGGTTCGACAGTTGATCTGGGCGGCAGTAGGGGACGTAGTCATCTTCTACTGCGACGGGCGCATGAGCGCAGAAGTGCTGCGTATCCTGACCGCCTGCGACAGTGAATCGCGATACCATTACCCAACAACACTGTTTGCCGCAGAACAGGCGTATACGGGTGCGTGCACAGCCAAGACCACGATCTACTGTGCCAATATCGCCGCTGGATTGATGGTCTCGCAGTTCACGCGGTTTCTGCGGTGTCTGCCGATCGATGCGGATCTGCAGTGCAATCTGCTCAGTTGCGAATTGAGTGTTACATGACAAGCTGAGGCAGGATACTTCAACGACCGCTGTTTCACAAATGGGAGGTGAAGATATGCCGCAGGAAACCATGACCGCAGGAGAGCTCCGAATGCTCTTTGCTGAATTTAGAGTACAAGACGACTGGGAAATATGGATATCGTCAGATGCAGAAGGAAACGAGATTCTGCCGATGCCGGCAGAACCGAAGTGGAGTCTGGCCATTGATGCAGGTGAGAAGAAGTTGACGCTCTTTCCTTCGCATCGGTGATTTCTCTTGTTCTTTTTACCGCAACCGTTTTCTGGTTGCGGTTTTTGTCGCGGAGTAGCGGGAGCTATGTGGTCTTGTTGTTGCTGTGTTCTTTCGGCAGACCTGTACGAAATGCGATTTGCCGGGGGTATCGTCCGCTGCGGCCTGGAGATTTCCCTTGATCGGCGGTCCATGGAACGGATCGTCGGCCGAATCGCGAAGCTGTTTTCTCGGCCAGGGCCATCAGCTCTGCCCGGCGCTTGGGGAAGCGTGCCATAATGAGTCCCTCACCTTGCCTCGCTGTAAGTGCATTGTTCGGTCATTCTAAACGGTGCAGAATCCGGATCACATCTCGCCTGCAATACGTTTCTATCGACTCCCAACGCGGCGATCTTGACTTGAAATGGCACATTTGAAGCTTGCAATGTTATATTCGAAGCTTCCAATGCCGCATATGCGGCTTGCATTACGGCATATGCAGTTGCAAATAGCGTATTCGAAACTACGAATGGCGTATTCGGTGTTTCCAATGCCGCGTTTGTAGTTACACCTGCCGTATTTGCGGCTTCGAATGCCGCATTCGCAATTTAAAATGCGGCATTTGCACTTGGCGATGTGCGTTTTTGGCCCGGAAATGGAGATTTCGAGCTATGTAACGTTCCGGCGGAGACCGAAAGGGGCAGCGATTCTCAGCGTCGGAGGATGCCGAAAAGGCGGAAGATAATACGGAAAACCATCACCCAGCCTCCGAAGCCAGATTCTACGCCGGACGAGGGAAACTCTCGGTTAGACTCGATTCCTCCCGATAGTAGTTTTCGGCGTTTCAATCCACACCCCCACGCGGGGGGACAATGACTCGCGCCCGGTACACCCCCACCAAGAAAACCGGTTCACCCCCACGTGCGTGGGGACAATTCAAAGTTCACCTCACAACTCATTAAGGGTAGTATCGGTTCACCCCCACGTGCGTGGGGACAATATGAACGCATCCTCCCGGATCGCCGCCTCGCTCGGTTCACCCCCACGTGCGTGGGGACAATTCTATGTTAATGTTATTCGTGGTGGTCCCTGTATCGGTTCACCCCCACGTGCGTGGGGACAATTGCATTCGGCGGCGGCGGCGAGATCGCGAACACGGTTCACCCCCACGTGCGTGGGGACAATGTCGCCGTAGATGTCGGACTGATCGGCGCTGGTCGGTTCACCCCCACGTGCGTGGGGACAATGATATCCGCTTCGAAGGTCACCTGCCGGCTGAGCGGTTCACCCCCACGTGCGTGGGGACAATTTCAGCGAGCCCTTTCAGGAACGTGTTTCGATCGGTTCACCCCCACGTGCGTGGGGACAATACGTGCGGCCGTACCTAAAGAGCAGGCGCTGTCGGTTCACCCCCACGTGCGTGGGGACAATGATCTGCAGACTGCGACCGACCGCGGCTTGTACGGTTCACCCCCACGTGCGTGGGGACAATAAAATTGCAAGGGTAACAGGTGATCCCGTTTTCGGTTCACCCCCACGTGCGTGGGGACAATGTCCAGCAGATAGCCCCTGTACGGCCCCTCACACGGTTCACCCCCACGTGCGTGGGGACAATATTTGCGGGTCACGATGATACCAATGCGAAGCCGGTTCACCCCCACGTGCGTGGGGACAATTGGGGGGCCAATGTCCCTCGGAAGCACCTTATCGGTTCACCCCCACGTGCGTGGGGACAATAGCATGTCGTCGAGGTCTTCACTGTCGGTAATCGGTTCACCCCCACGTGCGTGGGGACAATACCATTGGATTGTATGCTCAGGATTTATCGCCGTCAATATATAGTGGTTATGCGGTTTGTGCTCTGTCTCTGTAGGCGACCAGAGCAATACCCTCAAAGTCCTGCATTTGCCGACAGGACGAGCCTTCGGAGCGAAAACTGTATCCCTGGGGGCTGGAATCAGACCATATCTGCAGGACATACCCCTGCCGGCGTTTCTTCAGGGCCTTCTCCCAAAGCTTATCCCGTATTCTGGCTGTCGGACTTCCAAGGAAAACCCCAGCCTTGGGCTCGATCAGCCAGCGAGATAGCTCGCCCTTCAAGCTCGTTGGCACCTTCTCCAACATCATCACGAGCATCCAACACCTCCGCAATATCTGGTAAAATGCGCTTTATCAGCTTTGTCTTTTTGAAGAAATCTCTGCACGCCAGTCGCGTCCTTCTTTCAACTTGCTCCTCAGAACCGGACACAGTCTGAAACGCCACAGGAATGGTGATTTCTGTTTTGTACAGGTCTGCGACATCGTACACAAAGCTCAGCACTTTACCCGTGTGTATGAAGCCAATGGCTGGACTGTAACCGACGGAAAGGATCGCAGCGTGGCACAGACTGTAGAGGCAGGAGTTTGCAGAGGACAAGGCCCTATTGAGTGGGTCGGCGTTGCGCCAACTGCTCTGGTCGTAGTTGCGGCCTTTCCATTCCACTTTATACTCTGCAGCCATCTGCTCATATGTCTTGCGAACCCTGGCTCCCTCCATGCCTCTGAGCTGCTGTATGGTCACCTCGGTGGGAACGGGCGAGGGAAAGCGTTTCAGGTACATCCGACGGGCCACACGCTCGCGTTGTTCAAGAGAAGCATATAACTCAGCCTGCCGCAGCAGCCGACGGGCACTGTGTGTTCCACCGGTGGCAAAGGCGTACATCTTCACACCTGATTCGCCTACAAAACACATTAAACAGTTGTTTGCGGCCAGGGCTTTGGCAGCCTGCTGCGTAATCGAGGTCCCCGGCCCCAGCATTACCAGTGACAACTGGTCTATCGGAATGAGGGTTCGCCCTTCCCCCTGCCTGAACACAAGGCCTTCTTTGTCCTTGTCGAGGCCGCCTCGCTCCAAATAGAGATGAGTCCAACGGTCTTCGAACTTCGGCAATTCATGCAGATCAACCATGGTGTCTCCCAAGCCAGTGCCGTGCTTGGCAGACCAATGTCCAGTCCTTCAGCCGGACCGATGCCGAAGCAAAGCGCCTGAAAGGCTTTTTGTATTCGCCATATTCTTGGAATCCCTTCGCATTCAATGCCAAAGATGTTGCTCGATGAAGGTTCTCCGTCCACTTGATATCGGCATTTCAAGGAGACAACTTTACTTGACCGGAGCAATAGACAAAAGCCCGAAGCCAAAAGCCTTGGCGGGACCGATACCAGAGAGGGTGGTGTTACAGAACAGATCGGCATCAGTGACTTCGAGGACACCCTCGTAACGAACTGATCGCAGACGAGATTTCTCGTTCTTCTTGTCCCCTTGAGCTTCGTTGTTACGCTTTTTGTAAGATTTTCCAAAATAACTGTAGCCCGGATGAACGATAGTTGACTCCTTGTCTACGAGAAACCCTCCCAATTCACCTTTGCGAACAATCCAGTCAGAGAGTTGGTTGGTCGGCACTGGGACGCGTTTTCCGATGGACTCCTCTTTCGCATCTGGTGAATTCTTGCTCAGACGTCTGGTCGGATTCGCAATAAGGCGGAACCTAAGATGCTGGCCTTTAGTGAAACGAGGATCGAACAGCCTCACCTCTGACGGAGCAGCCAGAAGATATCCAGCATTGTGAAAAGCATAATCCCAATCGGGCTTTATAGAAGACTGCACTAGTATTACGGTCCGGCCAGCAGAGTGAGGATCTATGCGGAAGAGAAATCCAGAATTCCCGTCACGTTTCACATGGACTTGGCCATTGCCAAACTCTTCCGCTTTGAACGGCTTGAGGAAGTTGGAATCATCAGATCTCCGGGCTGCTGACGGAAACGCCATACAAAGGCGCTGGTGGACACGGTAGAGATTTCTGAGCCAGAGCCGTCCCGGCCTCGGCCGGTCAGGATTATCGCCTACGTTGATCAAGAGGTGAGACAGATACATTATTCGACCTCCTGGGCAGCAAGCTTACGCCGCCGCGTTTGCAGTGAGCGGAACCTGATGATCTCGTCTCGCTTCTGGATGATCTTCTCTCTCCACTGCTTGTCTTCAGGATTGATCCGATCCAGACCCATGCCCAGACCATATTCTATCATTGTGACCGCGTCGTGGCATAAGCGGCACAGAGAGCGCAACTCCTCAATTCCTTCGTCTCCTCCTGCATGGCTATACGTAACATGCTGAACTGTTGTTGCGGGTAACTTGCAGAAGATACACAGGCCATGGTCGGATTCCAATCGCTCCACACGCCGCTTCTTGTATTCACTGTTGCTGTAGTCGGCCCGTGGGCGAGGTGGTGGCGGTGTGCGACGCTGAAGTGCGTTGCCGACCTTCACCTTGAGTGCGCTGCGAATAACAAACCGCGGATGATGCACGGGCGGAGCGAATGAAAATGGAACATCGTACCAGACTTCGGCCTCAGCCGGCGCGATATCGTCGCCCTTTGTCTTTCGCCACTCGATCAGGCACGACAAGTCGATGTTGTCAAAGGGCTTGCCGTGCTGATCGCGAGGCGCATCGCTTTGATAGCGGGGATGCCACGGCACTTTCTCCAACGCCGCCTTCACATCGCCTTCGACTAACATCGGGTTGGTCCATGCTTTACGATCGCGCGGTTCTGTCAAGATTGGCACACTCGGAGGACAAGATTTACGGCCGAGATACAACGTCCACTTCGGGGATAGCAATGCCTTTGCGACCTCCTCGATCAACATCGGATCACCCTGTAACGCGACCAGAAAGCTGGCGTCGGCCAGGTATTCCCGACGGGTGATGAGCGTGCCCTGCGCGCCGGTTTTGAGACCACCCGCAGCCGTTGTCATTCCGATACCGGCCCCGACGGTATGGTAATCCCACCATCGCATGCCGGATCTGTCGATGCGTACGCCCATCGTTAGGGTGTTCAGGAGGTCCAGCAATGCGATACGAGGTTCGTCCTTACCTTCTTCACGTTGTTTGATAAACTTCTGTGCAAGGTCGCGCAAACCTTCGTCAGGGATAGGGTCGTCAACAACTTTCTGGCGTGGCCATCCCATGGCACAGCAGATCAGCCCGAGTACGCCCGACTTTGTCGGCGTCTCCATACTGCGGCGAATCACGAACTTCGACGGATCACCCCAAGCTTGAAGCGGACCTTCTAGACGCAAGAAGATCGTATTTTTTCCTGCGGCGCTCATGATGTGGCTCCTGTCGATTTCGCATTGTTCGGCACTGTGGCCATGACCTTATTAACGAACTCCTCGAAATTGCTGAATTCGTTAGGAGTGCCGACCACGGACTGTTCCTGTTCGTGCTCTTTCTTCTCAGTGTCAATGCAAGATAAGCTGTAGCGTCTTCCCGGCGAGAACCAGAAACGTTCGGCCTCGATGCCGTAACTTGTAGCGAGATCGTAGGCGTACTGGCCAAGTCTGGCGATGCTTTCGCCGATCAAACCGCGTTCGGACTTTTCCGGCACCGGATCGGCGAAGGCATTGGTGTAGCTGACGGGCGTGGCCGACTTGGTTTTGACCTCAACCAGAACTCCGTCAGGCGGATTAAATGCCGCGAATGCGTGCTGCTTGCCAGAGGGGTTGGCCTTAGTGGTTGCCTCCAGGAAGGACCGTACTGTCTTACTGGCGAGATCGACATCGTTCGCCAAGTTCTCTTTCAATTGCTTGAAATCAATGACGAAATGCTTGTAAAAGCAGGCCGAGTTGAACATGGCCTCGTTGACGTGTGCTGCGCCAGCGTCTTGGCCAGGCACGTCGTCGACAGCGGTGAAGTAGTCCACCTCGTTCACGACCGCGTGAGTCGAGACGGCATGAGCGGCGGAGAGCGCAGCTTCGACGGTAAACTTGCCTTTGAGGCTCGCAAAAGGCCCCTTGGCCTCGAACTCGGTCATACGGCCGCAAAGTGCGATGTCGGGTGTCTTGACGAACTTGGCGATGATCTCGGCGAAATTCTTGCCCAGATCGCCGTTTCCCGTCCGTACAGCCTCACTCATTTTGGCGATGGCGGATTAAGGCAGGAAGAATAATATCTCGAAAGTGTCATCGTCTTTCTTCAGGGGGACTCCTCCGTCCTCGAAGACCTTCCGGATAGCCTTGCGATCTTTCTCATCCGGCTCTTTGCCTTCTCTAGCCGCTTCTCTTGCGATCAGCTCGATCAGCCGCCGTGTACGCACCCCGCCATCCTTCTCCAAAGCAACCGCGAACTCCGGGCTGCGCCGAATGCTCCGTTTGAGACACTGGCTGGAGATGCGCGCCCGGGTGACGCCGCCGAAGATGCAGGTCTTGGGCGCGCCAAGATCGTCCCGGTTCAGGTTCGCCGGGCTGTGGTTCTGGATCATGTGGATTTCGATGAGTATGTTTATGCCCTCCTTTTTCTTGAATTAGTAGCGTTGAGATACGTCTCGGCCCAGATGTCGCGAACATCGCGTCTGCGGCGATGCTCCTTCCCCCGGTCCCAGATGGAGATATCGTCGAGGAGTCGCACCCAGTCGATACCTTTCACATCCCTCACTTGCGGCAAGTGTCCGGCAACGACTTGGGCGACCTCTCCCAGCGCCCAACGCAAATGCGGCTCCAGAGACGACAGGGACGAGCAAAGCAGATCGTCGAATCGCGTTCGGAAGCGCTTGCGGCCCTCCTCGTCGTGCGGTTCGCCGCGGCCCAGGACTTCAGGCAAAGATGGCCCCGCGCCTGAATCGGGCCGGATGTGCGGGACGTTGAACGTGCCGAAAAGTTTGGCCACAAGCCATGACGGTTCCCGGCGCGGGGTCGCCGGACTTTTCTTCCGCAGTGGCCACCAGAGACCCGTGAAGAGGTCAAATCCCTGGAGCGTTGCGTCGAGCGGCCGCCCGGCCAGACGGCGCAGCCGCGAGCGCTCGCCTTCCTGCAAGTCTGAAAGCCTCTTGATGTATAAAGTGGTCTGGCTCATTCTGTGCCTCCCTTCTTGCGGCCACGTTTCGGTTTGCCAGGCACGGCTGCAGGTGTGCCTGCGTTCGATGGATAGTCCGGCTTCTCAACCAGCTCTTTGATTTTCTTGTTCAGCAAGACCTTCGCGTGATCTTTCGCCGCGCGGCGGCGCAAAGGCGAGCCCTTGGCGGTTGATGCGACAATTTGTTCGACGACCGGCTCGTAGATTGCACGCAGAAACTTCCTGTCCGCTTCGACGTCGGTTTGCGCCGTTGCTGCAGGCTGTTCAAGCGCGGTCCGAACACGTGCCTCAGCGTCGGCCGTCAACAGCACAACTGCGGCCTCGATTTCGCGGTGATTGTCCTTGCCCGTCTTTTGGTTGGGCGTAGTGTACTTGACGAGTCCGCGCAGACCGTCGCGAATGCTTGCGGAGCGTTTGACACGCTGATTAGCCGCCGTATTCGGAACGGACACGCTTGTCGCGTCTTGAAACGTAAATTTGTTTACTACGGGACCGATGGCGGATACTTTGCCTTGGCGGTGACCGCGAAGACGAAGGGCGTCGCGCCAGAACCTGCTTGCTTGAATGCCAGCATCCGCTTTCAAGTCGGGCAAGCCGAGAGCTTCCGTATCTTTCAGCAGGTGCGGATCCTCATCCCAGAACTTTTTGACTTGCGTGTCCTGCTGATCAAGCATGGGTTTCTCTGCCTTCGTGGGGTTCTTGGTCAGCTCCTTGACGGCTTTATGGCAGCCCGCCGTGTACAATTGCTCGAAGACTCGTGCAATCTCCGCGGCAGGGTCCTCGTCTTTGGGCGCATGCGCCACATTGGAATCGGCTCGCGAGAGCGCCTTCATCCGGCACTTGTGAATGACAGGGGCGACCTTGACGACCTTGTTCGCCAGCTTGCGTCTATCTGTGGCTTTGGACTTGTATTCATAGTTGAGCTTCTGGAACTCATCTAGCACATACTTACCAAATTGCTGGCCCGTGGTGATGGGGGTGGTCCACCCCTTCTCGTTGCACAGGCTGGTGATAAGCTCACCCAAACAGCCGCAGTTTGCACAAGGCCCATTCTCGCTCCCTACATTCAGCCATAACTTGCGGGGCCGCCAGGCAAGCCTCGCTACTGCGCCAGGTGAACTCGGCTGGTCGTTGCCCAGCCATGGAGCCTGGTCAGCTTGAGGATTTGTTTCTGGAAGATTCGCGTACAGGGTCTGGAACAGGTTCTTCCCTTCAGTAAATGCGTAGGCCGCAGAGCCCGGGTTGACTGATGCGGGATAAAACCTGTTGGCCGGAGCCCAGACCGAAAGCCGCAAGATTCCCATTGCGCAACACGCGGGGCAAAACCCGTAGGAACTGTTATGCACAACGTGGCGCATGTGATTCACCGAATGCGCTCCAGGGAACTCGACAAGCAGATCGCCGATGGGCCGAGATTCCTTGCCCTTCAACAATTCGTCCTGATAGAATCTCTTACCGTCGCCCAGCAGATTGAACGCGGCCTTGTTTTCTTTCAGTTTAGCCAGCCAATTCTCCGGTATATCGGCGCTCTTCTGGTCCAACGCCGCGAGGGCAGACTTCGCCTCCCCTTTGCACCACATGAGCACGGCCAACAGAAAGCGTAGGATCGCCACCCTGTCCATGGGATTGCTGGCCGCTATTTGACGAATCTGTCCTGCCTCCTTGAGGGCCTTATGAAGCCCGACACGTTGGTACCTTCCGTTGCAATAGAGTACCGGAATCCATTTTTCGTCCAGCAGGTTATAATTCATGCGTACCTCGCTTGTCCTCAGAAAACAGCCCTAAAACCCTCGTGTTTGCCCATACTCCGTCCCCGTGGGTAGCACAGCAGCCCAGTAATTATCCTTACCTGTCATTGGTGGTTACAATTGTCTCGATTATCCGCTAGCATTTCAGAATACGCCGGAAACACAGTCCTTCCAGCCGCTGCCATTGTTTCGGCGGCTTTCCCTCCAGGCTGCGTGCATAGTAATCCTCTCCCTGAGAAGGCATGTTTCAGTCTCCCGTTTCTACGACCGGCAATCTCAATGTCGATTCCGCCATTGCCAGCAGCCTCACTGCTTTTCTCTCTGGGGCCGGGTCTCACGCACCCCGCCGCATTCGCAATTACCGCGACAGCACTGTGCCACATATTCGTCCGCCCGGCATTCTTCACTGATCATACCTATTGTACTGGGGCCCTCATCGCAGTCCAGGAAAAATCGAACGAAGCCACCCCCGTTTCGGTAGCCACTGTACTCGCTCGATGAATCCGCTCAACCTC
Source organism: uncultured Pirellulales bacterium (assembly GCA_964526785.1). Lineage (GTDB taxonomy): Bacteria > Planctomycetota > Phycisphaerae > Sedimentisphaerales > Anaerobacaceae > CAZGMJ01. Next base: position 2,011 of record CAZGMJ010000091.1, on the reverse strand, counting down.
GTCAATATCGCACATATGTGTCCGTTCTCCAGCAGTCTTCTGCCAATCTTGCCACATCAATCAGCAGCAATACACCGCAGTTCCGTCGCTCGCCCGCTGCCGTCAGACGGTATACTGAGATTCCTCCTCATTTACAAAGTCACCAATGTGACCATAATTCGTGACCTCCTAAGTGCGCCACCCCGCACCACTTACATCAATTCGCCAGATTTCTTTCAGAAAAGCTCTTGCGCTCAAGCACGGCCGGCGCTACATTCTTGAATGGTGGTGAACCTCAATTTGAAAGGAACAAAAATGACTTTGACGATTCGGAAGATGATTGTGCTTGGGATGATTGGAACGATTCTCCTACTGGGCAACATCCTATTCGTGGCGAACTGGCTGGCCGAGAAGGGCATCGTGGACTGGGCCAAATACGTCCGGACGGAATACCTGACGGGCACTGCGATCACCATAATTGTCGTTCTGCTTCTGCTGCTGGTCAGCCCCAAGAGCAGGGCTGCTGGCTTGATTCGCAGGTGTCCGGTTTGTGACAAGCGGGTGATTGGGAATTCGCGGTATTGCAGGGAGTGTGGTAGTAAGGTGTAATAGACCGCTGCGGTGTTCGGCAGGCGCGTTTGGGATTTGCTTGTTGACCGATAGTAGATTGTTGATTGCTGGCAAATCAAGCCTGCACAGCGTCGAGTTTGCTGTCTTGCCGTCCACTGCGGCTAACCTGCAAGGCTTTGCCAGGATCATTTCTGAGATAACAGCTTAGCGACCTTCATGGCTTCCTGCACTTCATCCAAGAGATAGATGTCGGTAGTGTCTGTCTTGGTATGCCCTAACAGGACCTTCGCTGCTTCTTTGCCTAGAATCGACCTTGCCCCTGTGGCGCTTGTGCGACGAAGGTCGTACGGAACAAAAACATCTACATTGGCTCGCATACAGCCCCGCTTCACGGCTCGACAGAAACTATTGTGATCATATCTATCCCGGATTCTTCTATTAATGATTGTTGTTGCTTCAGTTGGCTTGAAAAGATACTCGTTGAGCTCAATATCTCTGAGTCGCGGTTTCAGTATCTTCTGCGATTCTGCGGTTAAGGGGATTACTCTCACGCGTTCAAAACGTGTTGTTTTATGATTGCCGAAGGGTGATTCGTGCCGACCGGGAATATAGATCCAGCAGTCAGGATCGTCCTTGAGGATATCTGTAGGTTTCATTTCGCACACTTCGTATGGGCGCATCGCCGTGTACCATACAAGTTTTAGCATATCACAGATGACTGGGCTGACAACCTTAACGACCTTGAAGAATTCTTCCTCCGTCACTCTCCTGCGTTTGGAGTTCTCGTGCACGTCGTTCTATCCCGTGGACAAGGGCTTTATTTCTTCAAGACTCTGAATGTTTTCAATTCTTACGAGTTGCCTGCCTAGTCCCCATTTCCAGATAGTCTTGATATAGTTTATTGTATCGTTGATACCCCTGCGCGTGTAGTGCTTGGTCTTCTTGCCATGGACATACTCGTGTTCGATGAGAGCCTGCTGGACTCTTCTGAGTTGGTCTGGACCGAAACTGGCAACTTTCCACTTGCTGTAAGGAGTGAGAAAGATCTCGGCTCTTCGAATCTTGACCAGGTCAGGGCTTTCTAATCCTTGCCGGGTTCTATGCAACTCCCGCTCTGCCCGTTCTCTGTATGCTCTGACGAATTCACCGACGGTAATGGTTTTTGTGGGACTGATGATTTCTCTAACGGCATCGTAGGGGCTATCGTAGTAAAACACGGTGTGGGGATCGTTGGCATACAGCTCCAACCATCTGGCAAAAACCGCCCTGACCTCCGCCTCAGGTCGGTCATCAACGTGGCCGAAACTGACTTGGGTTCTCTTGCCGGCTGGGGTGTAGACTTTGGCGTTGTAATAACTGCCATCAATCCGCAATCTTGGTTGTTTTCGTTTGCCTGCCATGATGGTGCTAGTACCGCATTTCATAAGTTTCACGACTATGCAACCTTCTTTTCAGCAGCCAG
>CAZGMJ010000090.1:0-16805 GCA_964526785.1 uncultured Pirellulales bacterium | reverse complement strand
CTCCATCGTTAATACAAACCACGACCTGTTTCACCAAAAACGCCTGAACGCTTACGCAACTTCTATTGCCGCCTCACTCATCGGTTCGCCCTCATCTTCTTCGCAACCTCTTCGACAATCTTCAACACTTCGTCCCCATCCGCCCCCATCCGCGACGCCTCGGAAAGCATCCGCCGGGCCATCTGCTCGATCACCTTCCGCCTCGCCCGCGCCGGAGCCGCCGGGTTCTCCGCCTTCACAAAAACCCCCTGACCGTGCCGCATCACCACAAGCCCGCCGCCCGCCAACTCCTCATACGCCTTGACCACCGTCCGCGGATTGATCTTCAACTGCCCCGCCAGCTCGCGAATACTCGCCAGCCTGGCCCCCGCCTCCAGCTCCCCCGTCGCGATCTTGTACTTGATCTGCTCGACAATCTGCCGGTAAATGGGCTCGCCGCTTTGATAATCAAGATTCAGATACATAGTCCGGTTTCCAACCTGCCACAACTGTATCACCTGTAGTACAACAGTTACCACACCTGTCAACCCGCAAAAATAAATAAATGCAAAAAAACCGCGTGATCCCCTTATCGCACCCTGTCGTCTCCCCCCACGCCGTACATTTGTATACGAACAAATCGCACTTTTCACTTGACGCCCCATTATTAGATTCACTATCGTGTTCGCGGATACTTTGGTGACTGGGGAGTCGCTCCTGCCGAGCATGCCCCGGCGATGGCAGACGCCGGTGATGCTGTGTCGGGCGGAGGGATATGCCTCCCAACAGGAAAAACGCAGATGGTGCATGATTCGCAAAGCAAAGCGGAGTTGCTTGAAGAAATCGAATCTCTGCGCGCACGAATCGCCCGCCTCGAAAACACCGCTGCCCGCCGATCGCAACCAGCCGCACGAGAACCCCGGCACGACCCCCTTGCCATCTTCGAAAATCTCCCCGACGGCGTCCTCATCGCCGATGCCCGGACGCGCAAGTTCCTCTGGGCCAACAAGCAAATAGGCCGCATGCTCAACACACCTCCGGAGAATATCGCCGGACTCAGCGTGATGGACGTCCACCCCGCCGACAGCCTGCCCCAGGTCAGCGAATACTTCGAAAAGCATTTGCAGGAGGGCCTGGATTTCGTCGCCGATATCCCCGTCATGCGCAAAGATGGCAGTGTCTTCTACGCGGACATCAATGCATTCGCAATCCATCTCGACGGCAGACAGTATATCGTGGGCATTTTCAAGGACAGAACCGACACGCGAAAGCTCGACCAGAGACTGCGCAAAAGCGAGGCAGCCACCAGGGCCATACTCGACGCCACCACCGAGTCCGTTCTCCTCGTGGATGCCGACAGAACCGTGCTGGCAATCAACAAAATGTCCGCCCGCCGATTCGGCGGATCGCCGGAAGAAATGATCGGTCGGGATGTCGGCGAACTGCTCCACAAGACCATGGTCGAAGAAGCCGCTGACGCACGATTGGCCCAATTCAGCGCCGTCGTTAGCTCCGGCCAGCCCGTCACCTTCGAAGACAAACGGGGCGGCCAGCACTTCGAAAACAACCTCTTTCCCATCCTCGACGATGCGGGCAACGTCTCGGCGGTGGCCATCTTCGCCCGCGACATCACCGAACAAAAAAACGTGGAAGAAGAACTCCGCAGCCGCCAGGCCTACATGAAGGCTCTCCTCGATGCCACCACCGAATCCGTCCTGCTCGTCGACCCCACCGGCAAAATACTCTCAATGAACAGGACCGCCGCCGAACGATTCGGCTGCCGCGCCGACGAACTGATCGGCACCGACGGCAAAGACCTCGTCCGAAGCAACATGCCGTCTCAGTCCGCCGCGGACAGGCTCGCCCAATTCGAAAAAGTGCTTCGAACGGGCGAACCAGTCCGCATGGAAGACCGCAGGGCCGAGCGCACCTTCGACACCAACATGTACCCCGTTCTTGATGCCGCCGGCGGCGTTTCCTCCGTCGTCATTTTCGCCCGCGACATCACCGAACAGAAAAAGGCCCGCCGGGCCCTCGAAAAAAGCGAGGCCTGGCACCGCTCCCTCATCGAACTCGGAGCCACCGTCTACACCGTCCTCGATGCCGACGGAAACGTCATCTACGAAAGCCCGTCCGTCCGCCGCGTCTATGGATGGGATCCGGAGGATATCGTCGGCGAGAGCGTCTTCGACCATCTGCACCCCGACGACGTGCCCTATGCGAAGAAGCGGTTCAACGAACTTCTCGCCACATCCGGCACCATCGAGCAAGCCGAGATCCGCTACATTCACAAAGACGGCCGCTGCCTCACCATCAACATCGCCGGCGTCAATCTCCTCGACGAACCGACCGTCAGAGGCGTCATTCTGACCTCCCACGACATCACGCATCGCAAAGAACTCGAAGAAGCCGTCGCCCGAAGCGAACGCAAGTACCGAACTCTCGTCGAGGGCGCGGGCGAAAGCATCGTTACCCTCGACGCCGAAGGCACCTTCCTGTTCGTCAACAGTACCGGCGCCGGACGCCTGAACACCACGCCCGACCGGATGGTCGGCAGGACCATGTGGGATTTCTTCCCCGACGATATCGCCGACCGCCAGGTGTCGCGCATTCGTGCCGTCATGGAATCAGGAAAAGGAGAAACCGTCACCACGCTCACCGACGTTCGGGGCGACAAACGCTGGTACCAGACGACGATCGAACCGCTCCGCGACGCCGAAGGCAAGGTCGAGGCCGCTCTGGTTATCGCCAGAGATATCCACGAAGGCAAACAGGCCCAACTCGAACTTGCCGAACTGCAGCAACACATGGCCCAGGCCCAGCGACTTGCCTCGCTCGGCACGATTGGTGCCACGCTCGCCCACCGCATTACGCAACCCCTCACCGCCGTCACACTCTCCATTGAAAACGCCGCCGCGCAGTTGCAGACGGTCAAAACACCCCCGGCGGTCTTTAGAAACCTCGATAGCGGTCTCGAAGGCGCCGCACAAATTTCCGCCATTATCGATAATCTGCGTATGCTGGCTCGCTCCATTGGAAGAACCGACGCCGAAGAAATCCACATCGACCGGATCATCGACGATGTATTCCAACTGCTTGCCGATACCGCCCGTGATGCCGACGTCCTTCTCCAAAAGGACAGGCTGGATCATTTGCCCCCCGTCCTCGCCCCGCGATTTGAAATCGAACAGGTCTTCTATGCCCTCATCCAGAACGCCATCCAGGCCGCCGACGGTAGCCGCTCGCACCAGGTGACCCTCCGAGGTTCGAAGACAGAACGAAACGTCAAAATCGAGTGTATTGACGACTGCGGAGGCGTACCGCCGGAAGTCGAGGATAAACTGTTCGAGCCTTTCTTTACGACCAAACCGCCCGGCCGCAATACCGGTCTCGGCCTGTCCATCGCCGAACAAATCATCGCCCGAGTCGGTGGAAGCATCACCCTGGAGAACAAACCCTCCAAAGGTGCCGCCTTCATCGTCTTGCTGCCCCTGCCGCCGGAAGAAATCGCTGAGAGGAAAGAATGAAGAAAAAGCGAGAAAAACCCCACGTATTCCTCGTGGACGACGACAGAATCGTGCGCGATGCGGTCTACAGCACCCTCGAACAGATGAACATCGCAATCACAGCCTTCCCGTCAGCGGAAGATTGCCTCAGGAGGCTCCACGATTTCGTGTGCGACGTCCTGATTACCGACGTCAAGATGAAAGGAACCGACGGCATCCAGTTGCTCAGGAAGGCAAAACAACTCGCGCCCGCGATGCCCGTCATTCTCATAACCGGCTATGGCGACGTGCCTATGGCCGTCCGCGCCATCAAGCTCGGAGCATCGGACTTCATTGAAAAACCCATCCGGCGCGACCAACTCATCGAAGCAATCGATTCCGCCCTCCGACAACACGACACCTCGCATACCCCAATGCGCGAACTGCTCACAAAAGCCGAAGCCGACGTCCTCCACCTGATCGTCCAGGGAAGGTCCAATAAAGAAATAGCCGAAATCCTCGATAGATCCCCCAGGACAATCGAGGATCATCGTCGCAACATCATGCGCAAGCTCGATGCAAAAAACCTCGTCGACCTGATCAAACGAGCCGCAACCGTGCACATCTACGAACCCCCCGAGCAGTAGACCGGACGGCTTTGCCTCGTTCGCGCCCGCCGACTGCTCGAATCGCTCGAAACCGCTAATTCACGGGATTTCCACGATACCGGCGCACATTTTGGTGCTGAAATTGTGCCAAAATCCCGTAGTTACCACGAATGACTCACTGCCTTGAAATGACGATAATAGGGAAAATGAGTGCTGAGGAGGCGATATCGCCTGAGACCCCGCTTGGGAGAGGGGAAGGCTGGACATTCCGGCCTTCCCCTTTTTTTGCCCAATCCTCCGATTTCACGGGATTTCCACGATAAATACACCCTGAACCACCCCAAATCTGCCCCAGAATTACGTAGAAATACGGATTTATTTTTTCGAGAAAGGCGTGTATCATATGAATTGAAATTGCGATTGCCGTCCAGGAGGAGGCAATGCACGATTCTTAACAACACTACGGCCTGACAACAGAAAGGCGATCAACGCAGCGCTTTCGGCCGCCGGAAAACTGGCGAACCGTCTGCCGGTTGTCCTATGCGCTGTGTGGCAGGGAGGCAACATGCCGCCAATAAAGTGCCGGCAAGCAGTGATAACTACGGATGTGGCAAATCGCACTATCGGGCCTGCCCGCTCGCCGCCCGCCAATCGTTCCGAGAATCGCACTACCTGTGCCTGCATCAGCTGCAGGTCCAGGTATTTGAGAGAAGAACCGGTAGAAGGAGGAATCACGATGAAAAGAAACATAGCCATATTGATTGGTCTGGTCGTACTTTGCACCTCAGGCCATGCGTTCGGATATACTGCAAACTACGGCAACTTCAGCATGTGGGGCTGGCGTTTCAATACCATGCCCGACCGCTGGGATCTCACGGCCGGTGATCTGACGGTCACCGCGCAACTGGACATCTCGAACATTCCGACCGGATGGAATCTCCTCCAGGTCGGTGTCGTGGGTACCGGACAGGCCAACTGGAGCAAAGGCGTCTATTCCTGTGCAAGACGCCAGTATGAAACCAATGACGACACCACATTCGACATGGACGACTTCATTCCGTTGGTCAAGAATGGTGACGGGAACCCCGTCAAGAGCTACAATACCACCGATCCCGACAGCTTCGGACCCGCGTTCAACAGTAATGACTCATTCAACTGCTGGTTTGATCGCGACGGCGTGGATCAATGGCAGGACGACCGCTGGGGCTGGACTGACGGCGGCAACTACAATACGGGCGGTATTTACAACATCGAACTGAAACTTCACGCAATCAATGACACAACGGGAACCGCCTTCTTGAGCATCAACGGCTATGGCCAGGGCATAAACCCTGATGGTACCACCGAACCGCAATATTATCCGGCTGGTGTGAGTTTCACAGCCGCTGAACTATTCAGAGCGGACCTGACCGACTTGCAACTCTATATTGCCCAGGGTGCTGGAGCAGGAGATTGGTCTGGAGTTACGACACAGATCAATGACCTGCAGGTTACCGGTGCGCGAATCCCGGCTCCCGGAGCCGTTCTGCTCGGCACGCTCGGCGCAGGCATCGTCGGCTGGTTGAGAAGGCGAAGAACGCTGTAAAAGATCACAAACCGCGGTCTTAGCATCGCACAGGAATCTGGGGTGGAGCGCAAACTCCGCCCCTGTTCCTTGCCCTGCAGTCCTACTCCTGCGGCAGTTTGGCCAGATCGGGATCGGACCCCGCAACCATCAGAATATCATCCTGATACACCACAGTATTCGGCATCGGCACGTTGATAATGCCACCCTTCTCTCCCGTCTTCGTCTCCCGCTCTTCGCTCCGCTTGATCAACACCAGATTCACGCTGTACTTCTGGCGAAGCTGCAAATCCATTACCGTCTTGCCGTCGAAACTCGGCGGCGCCTTGACCCGCGCAAGACTGTAGCCCGGCGCAAAATCGATCTTCTCCCCGATCTGAGGCGCGATCAGCTTGAAAGCCCAGCGCTGGGCCGATTCGATCTCCGGATATATGACGTCCGTCGCCCCAACCTTCGAAAACACCTCGCCCGCAATCAAATCCTCCGCACGCGCGTATATCTGCTTGACCCCGATCTGACGCAGGTTGACAACGGTCAGCACCGCCGCCTCGAAACCGCGTCCCGTCCCCTGCCCGATACCGATAATCGCCACGTCGCACTTGTGCACGCCCTGGGCCTTCAGCGCCTCCTCGTCCGTGCTGTCCAGACGTACGGCGTGCGTCACCTGATCGCCGATCACTTCGATCTCGTCCCTGTTCTTGTCGATGGCGATCACCTCGGCTCCGCTCATCGCCAGCGCGATGGCCAGCTTCCTGCCGAATCGTCCCAATCCGATTACCGCAAACCGTTTCATGCCAATGTCCCTCAGGCTATCCGACCACGACCGCTTCGACCGGATAATTGTACCGAATGGGTTTCAAATTAAACGTCAGCGCAGCCAGCAGCGTCAGAGGTCCCAGCCTGCCGACCAGCATCAGCGCAATGATAATCAACTTGCCGGGCGTTGTCAAAGAAGGCGTAATCCCCGTCGTCAGACCCACCGTACCCAGCGCCGAAGCCGCCTCGAACGTCACGTCGGACATCGTAAAGCCCCGGCCGCTCTCGGTGATGCTAAGCGCCAGTGAACTGCCGATCAGCACCGCGATGAAAAGCAGCACTATGGTAATCGCCCGCCCCACGATGACCACCCGCACCGACCGCTTGAATATCTCCACCTCCCAGCGCCTTCGCAGGGCCGTAACCGCCGTCATCAGAATCACCACCAGCGTCACCGTCTTGATCCCCCCCGCCGTCGAACCGGGAGAACCCCCGATGAACATCAACAGAATCAAGACGAACCGCCCCGCCGCCGACATGCCCGAAATGTCGATCGTATTGAATCCTGCCGTCCGCGCCGTCACCGACTGAAACAGCGCATCGAGCACGCCTGTCCTGGCGCCGCCGGAGCTTCCGATGGAATACCGCTCGAGCGCCAGCAGTACCAGCATCCCGCCGACGATCAGCACCGCGCTGACGCTCAGTACGATCTTCGTCTGCAGGCGCATCCGCTTCGGCGCTTCCATCGACAGCTTGTACTGTTTGTTCACCCGCCGCTTGAAGAAACGCTTGATGCGATCCGATGTCAAATTGCTCAGGTCGTACAATACGCTGAATCCGAGCCCCCCCAGCACAATCAGCGGACAGATAACGGCATAGACCTGCCAACTCCTGTTGTACGCTTCGAAGCTGTCCTCGAACAGGCTGAAACCGGCGTTGCAAAATGCGCTGATCGAATGAAAGATGCTGCAGAACCAGCGCTCGTCGACCCCGCCGACCTTTCCGGGTACGTCTCCCCACATCCCCATCAACGCCATCGCACCGACCGCTTCGATCGCAATCGTCCCGACAAAAATAAACGCGATCATATTGCCGATCCGGCTAAGCGTGCTGGCGCTCAACAGGTCCTGCATCGCCACCGATTCGCGCACGCTCAGAGCCTGGCCCAGCAACAGCGCAAAGACCGCTCCGAACACGACGATACCGAGTCCGCCAAGCTGTATCAGCGTCAGAATCACCACCTGGCCCATCAAAGCGAAATCCTCGCCCGTATCCTTGACAATCAGTCCCGTCACACATGTCGCACTCGTCGACGTAAACAGCGCATCGACAAAACTCAGACGCTCGCCCGTCGACGCACGCGGGAGCATCAACAACCCCGCACCCGTAACGATCAGGACAACAAAGCTGGCAATCAGTGTCTGCGTGGGATTCTTGCCCGAAGCCGCCAGATTGACGCTGGCCTTGCAGACCTTCGCCACCACCTGCACCACCAGATAAATGCCCACCGCGAAATGCCGCGCCTGCGAGGGCTCGCCAGCCTCCATAAAGAACCACCGCCCCGCACCGATGAGAACGACGACCAGTCCGAGCATCAGCGGTATCTCGTACCAGTTCGCCCGCCAGAACTCCCGAAGCGATACGGCGTTGAAAAAGCGAACCACCTTGATGCCGATGAAACTCACCAGCAGCACGACCTGAGCGCTGTACAGCAGCTCGGCCGGCAGTTGCGGCTCTCGAAAGCCGAAGAGCAAAACAAATGACGCAGCCACAAAACCCGCCAGCACAACGTTGATGCCGATCAGGTACCTTTCCAGCCGCTGATTCTTATACTCGATTTGCATGGCAATAGACTAAGCCCTCGCCTCGAAAATGCAACAGAATTCGCCCCGCTCGCCGCCCGCCTTGCTGTCACGCCGGACCCTCGCCGATCGTCTACGCAACGTCCGCCAGGCCCAGCGAATCGCCGAACTTCTCCAGCAACGCCCGCCGAATAGTCCGATGCGCCGGATCCGTCAACATCGGATCGGCCTCCACCAGCTCGAACGCCGCCCGCCGCGCCATCACCAGCAGATCGAAATCGTCGATGATATTGGCGATCTTCAAATCCGGAAGCCCGTGCTGCCGCGTACTGAACAATTCGCCCGGACCCCGCAGCCGCAGATCGTGCTCCGCGATCTCGAAGCCGTCGTTGCTCCGGGTCATCACATCCAGCCGGCTCCGCGCTGTCTCGTTGTCGGTATCTGCAAACAACAGACAATACGACTTGGCGTGTCCCCGTCCGATCCGCCCCCGCAATTGATGCAACTGCGCCAGCCCGAAACGGTCGGCATCCTCGATAACCATGATCGTCGCGTTCGGCACGTCCACACCCACCTCGATGACCACGGTCGACACCAGCACGTCGATCTTGCCCTTGCGGAAATCATCCATCACCTGCTGCTTCCGCGCCGAAGGCATCCGCCCGTGCAGCAATTCCACCGCAAAATCCGGAAAAACTTCCCCGCTCAAATGCTCCCAGTGATCCGTCGCAGCCTTGATATCCCCCTCCTGCTCCATCGCCGTGATCTGCGGACACACGAAATACGCCTGCTTCTTCGCCCGCAGCCGCTCGCGTATGAACGAATACGCCTTCTTCCGGTCCTGCTTGTCCACCCACCGCGTGACAATCGCCCCCCGCCCCGGCGGGCTGTGCCGAATAATCGACACGTCCAGATCGCCGAACGCCGTCATCGCCAGCGTCCGCGGAATCGGCGTCGCCGTCATCACCAGACAATGCGGCGTCACCTGCTTGCGCAGCAGCGCCCGCTGCTCGACCCCGAACTTGTGCTGCTCGTCGATAATCGCCAGCCCCAGCCGTGCGAACTCGATGTCCGCCTGCAGCAGCGCCACCGTACCGACCACAATATCGATCTCGCCTCCCGCAATCGCCTTCAGCGCATCGGCCCGCCTGCCGCCCGTCATGCCGCCCGTGATCAGCATCCGCTTGACCCGGCTGCCCCGCAGATAACGCTCCATGCTCAAAAAATGCTGCGACGCCAGAATCTCCGTCGGCGCCATGATCGCCGCCTGCAGCCGGTTCGCCACCGCCAGCAACGCCGCGTACAGCGCCACAACCGTCTTGCCCGACCCCACATCCCCCTGCAACAACCGGTTCATCGGCTCGCTCCGCCCCATATCCCCCACAATCTCTTCGATGCAGCCGTCCTGATCCTCCGTCAGCAGAAACGGAAACCGCCTGCGAATCTTGCTGTCGATCGTATCGCTGCATGCGCACGCCGGCGCACCCGAATAATGCTTCGTGCGGTACCGCCGCAGCGCCAGCCCCAACTGCATCAGAAAAAGCTCATCGAACTTCAGCCTCCGCTTGGCCTGCTCCAGCCGCTTCTCGTCCGGCGGCAGATGAATCCACGCATATGCATCCTTCCGCTCGACCAGATGCTTGTCCCGGCGAAACTCCCCGTCGAACAACTCCTCCACCAGCTCGCCCGCATGCTCGACCACCGGCCGAACCACACGCTTGATCTGCCGACTGCTCAACTGGGCCGTCGCCGGATACACCCCCCCGCTGAAATAGTCGCTCGAATCGCTTTGCTCTTCATCCACCACGAGAAATCTCGGATTCGCAAGCTGCAACTGATGCTTGTACTTCGACACCTTGCCCGTCACCATCAGCACCTGCCCCGGCTCGAGCTGCTTCTGCAAATACCCCCCGTGAAACCACACCACCCTGCAAATCCCCGTATCGTCGCTCAGCACCGCCTCGAAGAACGGCTGCCTCCGCCAGCTCTGATAGTCCGTCGATTCGATCTGCCCGACCAGCGTCACCTCCTCCCCCGCCGCCATCTCGCTGATCTTCGTCGCCTCCGGCGCAAAAACCCAGTCCCGCGGAAAGTACTCCAGCAAATCGCCAACCGTCTCCACCCCCAGCTTCGCGAACACCTTCGCACGCGACGGCCCAACACCCTTGACGTACTGCACCGCCATCGACGCATCCATCTTCCGCTCGGTTTTACCGCCCTGCACCTCGGACATAGCCTATCCCTGCCCCGCGCTCCAATCGTTCTTCCAAAATATCCTGAGCCGCCAATGCCGCGTCACTTCCCGCTCTGCGCTCCGTTCCTACGTTCCGAATCCGTGCTCGCCCAGCAGCCGCACGAAACGCACATCACACACAAAATGCTGCACCAGCCGCCCGTTCTCCTTCTCATAAACCATCAACTGCTGCGACGTCCGCCCCCCCTTCGGCGCCACCAGCACGCCGCCCTCGGCCAACTGATCCGCCACAGGCCCCGGAATCTCCGGCACCGCCGCCGTAATCATAATTCGCTCGAAACACCCTCCCTCCGGCATCCGCTCAGCCGGCCAGCCCTGACTGCCGTCCCCCACGTAATACTCCACGTTCGATACCCCTATCCGTTCCAGAATCCCCCGCGCCCGCTCCGACAGCTCCGCAATCCGCTCGATCGTATACACCCGATCCGCCATCTTGCTCAGCACCGCCGTCTGATACCCGCTGCCCGTCCCCAGCTCCAGCACCCGGTCCCGCGGCTCGATCCGCAGCTCCTGGCTCATCAGCGCCACAATATACGGCTGCGAAATCGTCTGCCCGTCCCCGATCGGCAAAGGCCCGTCCGTATACGCCTGCGATGTGTACTGCTCCGGCACGAACGCCTCCCGCGGCACCCGCTCCATCGCACCAAGCACCCGCGGATCGACAATCCCCCGCCCCCGCAGATGCAGCCGCACCATCCGCTCGCGATCCCGCCGGTACCGGTCTTCCTTGTCGTCCCCGTGCATAACCAAAACGCACCTCCTTGTCGCACCGCCCGCTCCCCGCCGCCGCTGAACATCTTAACAAACTCCGCCGCTCAAAACAGCAGTTTTATCGCCGCCGCCGCCGCCAGCAACTGCACCACCACCGCAAACGTCCGCTCCGGTATCCGCTTGAGCGCCACCACCCCCAGAAAAGCCCCCACCGCAATACACGGCACCATCATCAGATCCAGCTTGATCGACTCGGCGTTCATCAGTCCCAGACTCCCGCTGAACGGCACCTTCGTCCAGTTCACAATGAAAAAGAACCACGCACTGGTCCCCACGAACGCCACCTTCGGCAGCCGCATCGCCACCAGATAAATAATCATCACCGGCCCGGCCGCGTTCGCCATCATCGTCGTCACACCCGCCGCAAATCCCAGCACCGCCGCAAACCCCCAGTGCGTCGGTACGGCCAACTCCCCCGCAGGCCGCCGCGAACGCCAGTGGCTCAGCCCCAGCATCACCAGCACGATCGCCCCGATTATCGGCTTGAGCTGCGCGTTGCTGATCCGCCCCATAATAAAGTAACCCGTCACGATCCCCGCAAACGTCGCCGGCAGCAGCCGCAGCACGTGCCGCCACCGCGCGTTGTGCCGATGGTAGATCACTGCAAAAACGTCCGCCAGAATCAAAATCCCCAGCAGCACACCCGTCGACCGCTTCTCCGGCAGCACGATCGCCATCAGAGGCACCGCCAGAATCCCGACCCCCGGAATCCCCGTCTTGGCTATCCCCACCATGACCGCCGCCAGCGAAACCACAATCCACCCGGCTAAATCAAGATCTATCATGCATTCCCCTTATCCGAAAACAAAGAATCACCCCATCGGCGAACTCCTCAGCGTTGATCCCGACTCCCTCGCTACGCCCCCGCACTCTAATCTTTTTGCCGCCCGCTTGCAATTGACAATCCGCCCGACCCGCACCACAATAGACCCAACCGAACGAATATCAACACAACGCAAAGGGAGCCTGTACCATGAACGCCCGAAAGATACTCTTCTACACAATCGCCGCACTGCTGGGCGGCTGTCTGCCCGTCGCCTCGATCTACCCCCTCTTCACCCCCGACGACCTGCTCTTCGAAGAAGAACTCCTCGGCCGCTGGACCACCGACCCGAACGGCCCGCACGACCGATGGACTTTCGAGCGCGCCGACGAACACGAAAAGGCCTACGCCCTGACCATCATCGACAGAGACGGCCACCGGGGCTCCTTCCTCGCCCGCCTGGCCGCCATTGACAGCCGCGTATTCCTCGACCTCCTGCCCGACAAGCCCGTCTGCGACATCGAAGACCCCAACAAGGCCGACTGGCCCTATAACGCCGTCTTCATGGTCCCCGCCCACACCTTCCTGAAAGTCGAATCCATCACCCCGCGCGTCCGCATCAAAATGACCCAGCAGGAAGCCCTCGACGAACTGCTCGCCGAACACCCCGACGCCGTCCAGCACACCGTCGTCGAAGGTCGCACCGTCCTGACCGCCCCCACCACACAACTCCAGTCCTTCGTCATCAAATACGCCGACGACGACCGACTCTTCCCCGACGAAATCGTCCTCTACCCGATCCAGAACAAAAACTGACCCCGCCGACACACAACCCCGCACACCCGGCACAACCTCTCCCCGCGCGCCGTCTGTCATTTCGAGCGAAACTCGCCCTCACGGGCGAAGCGCAGGCGAGAAATCGGCCACCCGAACAAGCCCTGACTCAGATCGCGCCAAATCCCCTCCAAGCCGCCCTGATCCGGGCATTGTCCCCAACCGCGTGTCATCTCGACCAAGCGCAGCCCCCCGTGTCATTCCGAGCGGAGCGGAGCGAAGTCGAGGAATCTGCCCGCGAACAAGCTCCACTCCAGCAGCGCGACCCACCCTTCGACCGGACCCTGTCATTCCCGCGAAAGCGGGAATCCAGACCCTCGAGCCTGCCCCCGCATGTTGTAGGCGGGGGTCATTCCGACTGAAGGCCAAAGGCCGAAACGGAGGAATCTCGCACCCGAACAAGTCCTTACCCGCGTCGTGCGAAAAACGCCTCCGCTCCGACCTTGTCACCCTGAGCGAAGCGCAGCCCCCCGTGTCATTCCGAGCGAAGCGCAGCGGAGTCGAATGGATCTGCCCGCGAACAAACTCCACTCCAGCAGCACGGCCTCGCCACCGACAACGCCCTGCCCTTCTGTTTTCTGTATTCTCTGTCCTGCGTTCTGCTCCTTCCTTTTTCCGAGCCAAAATGCCACTTTCCCCCCCCGTCGCCTTCATACCGAGCACACCGCTCTTTGTCATCTCGACCGGAGTCTCGACATAAGTCGAGACGCAGCGGAGAGATATCCGCACCGCACAGGAAGCTACTCACCCACCCAGCCCAAACATCGTCATTCCGACTACAGGGCCGCCCCAGAGCCTGCCCTGAGCAAAGCCGAACGCGCGGCCCGAAACGGAGAAATCTCGCACCCGAACAAGCCCTTGCTCAGATCGCGCAAAATCCCTCCGCCGCGACCTTGTCACCCTGAGCGAAGCGCAGCGGAGTCGAATGGGTCTGCCGGCGAACAAGCTCCACTCCAGCAGCGCGACCCACCCCCGAGCCGGGAGCTCAACAACCAACGAACAGAACCGACGTGCTCCCCTGTGTCAGAAACCCTGCACGCTAGCGCCTCCTCCCGCATCAATTCTCCACTATCGAATCTCGACTTCTTGCCTTCCCGCACTGCCAAACGCCCGCATTCCCTTCGAAAATACACCATTCCGGTTGCAAGCGAGACGACCTTGTATTACTATGATCACAACTGGCGCGTACTGGCCGAATACGACGGATCCAACAATATCCGGCGCAAGTTCGCCTACGGCAATACTATCGACGAGGTCCTGTTCATGATCGACAGCGACAGCACCGAATACTACTACACGCACGATCATCTCCACAGCCCCGCCGTACTGCTCACCCTCGGCGGTACCATCCACGAACGCTACGAGTACGACGCCTACGGCAACCCCACGATCTACACCGGCGACGGCGGCGACGGCAACTGGTTCGACGGCGATGAAACCAGCGGCGATTCCTCCGCCCTGGGCAACCCCTACCTCTTCACAGGCCGACGCGTGGACTTCCTCGACAGCAACGATCTGGTCCTGCAGTACAATCGAAACCGCTACTACGACTACTATACAGGAAGGTGGCTGACGCAGGATCCGTTGGGGATCACTCCAAATCCTCAGATGCCGAACATATTTGCTCCACTTGAACAGTATGAAGATGGGGCTGGCATTTACGAAGCTTTTGGTTCGTCGCCTCACACGAAATCTGATCCCTATGGACTCATAAGATGGAGTCCATATCCGGGTGCTGGTCCGATCATCAGCACCGGGGACGCAACGCCCGCTTCAAAGTGTGGCACTTGTGGGCCGGATGTAACATACGCCCTTCATCGACTACGGAGAAGTATGAAATCATACTTCAATAGTTCATCAATATGGGATCGAATGATGCTGTGTTCTGGCGCGATGGGCCCATTCTCGTGGGATATCGATGAACTACACAATATCTATGAATACAAGTTGAAGAACCCGCATACAAAATGTGGCACCTGTGATTGCGCAGAGACAGTCACTGTAAATGGCAAATGCTACAGTGCTCACGAGGTGAACTACTGGCAATGGGGCGTAATGACTAAGCTGTGTACAGGATATGACTTCAGAGCCGCGGTCGCCAGAAATGGAATCGCTTTGACTTGGGGGACTGCATGGAGTTTCTTCAACGAGGATAGTGGATTTGCCAAGGAATCGTGGGCATGGGCTGGCTACGCTGGAAAGACCTATCTTGCCGTTGGCTCCAAGAGTCACTGCAAGACAACATGCAAGGAATACATATGGAACCTAACGGCCACAATCCGCCCCGGATTCCCAGTCATTTCTTCTGGGGCCTTTGGCCGCCCTCCCTCTGAATGGGTAGAAATACCTTCCGGTCCTGCAGGTGCAAGTGGGAGTTGGTAACAATGCATGCAGGGTCCTGGTAGATGTATCAACGTTATTGGGAATACTCGTCAAATGTCTTTGATACTTGTATTGCTTGGCTGAGATAGTTCAATGCATTCGAATAAGATTGGTGATGTATTGTTCCTTGTTTGTGTTCTGGCGACTATTGGCTTTTTTGGATGTATCGTCTTTGTGCCGTACTCACCGCATATAGCCTGGTTCTTATATGTGGCTGGCGCGTCAGGTCTCTTATCCACCTCACTTGCTGTACTTAAGAAATCTTCGATTTGGAACGTGGCAGGCCGAATCGTAATCAGTCTGATAAGCATAGGATTGTTGTCGTATTCTCTGCTTAGTACTTCCACAAAACTAACAGGCTCCATTCTTGCAGGAGATGTCAAGCGGTTGAACAAAGTGATTCAAGATGGCCACGATGTCAATGTTAAGTTGACGCACGGCTGGACGTTGCTTACTCTAGCATTGGATCGTTCTGTGCCCAGATACAGGGCTGGCAATAAGAATTACAGGGAGGAATTTGACGCCAAGACAGTTGAGATACTGGAAGTTCTGTTGGAGAATGGGGCCGACGTGGATGCCATTGATGACAACGGTGTTGTACCACTGCATTGTGCCATCCGCCGATGTTTCCTGGATGCTGTTGAAGTGCTTATAGCCAATGGTGTCGATGTGAATCTCAGAGACAAAGAAGGCTTAACGCCACTTCATGTGGCAGCTCAAGAGGGATATCCTGCTGTAGTCGAAGAATTACTGAAAGCCGGCGCAGATCCTTGTCTCAAGACTCCGGCCGGACTCACGGCTCTCGACATCGCTCGTAACACGGGACATGAAGCAGCCGCCGAGGTCTTGATGACACACAATAAGGAAGAATAGCGCTGCTCTTCCTTGGCAGTTGGCCCTTCACCGATTGTGATTCTAACTCTCGCCAACAACATGACCGAGCCGGAGACTTGAAGTTCGCAACAGGATCAGCATGATATGAAATCTGGAGAGAAAACGAGAAAGCACAGCTGCGACGGCAATACGGCCTGTTATCTTCTCTGCGTGTGCCTCACGAGTCTTGCGATAGGTACCACAGTTGATGCGGCAGATTGTGATTCTGAGTGCATAGCCCCGGCGTGCCGGCAGAATTCTCCTCGCATCTCTTTCGACAGTACAGTCTGTGATCTGGGAGAGGTCGGCCCGGGCTCCAGGAATGTATGCGAATTCAGGTTCGCGAATACGGGATCAGGGCGCCTTGAAGTCACAAGCATGAAGAGCACATGTGGTTGTACAGTGCTGGATTTGCCCCCAGGAGAGTACGAGCCGAATGAATGTGGAACAATCAAGGCGACCTACACTGCTTCTCGAGCGGCGGGCACAGCCCGCAAGCACATATACGTTTCCTCCAATGACAAGACCAATCCCGTGATGAGAAGCAAGACCGCGGACGCAAGGGCAAGCCCCCTTGCCCCGGCGTTGCCTGCATGTCGTTCATGCAAGGCGATCGAGAGAGAGCTGTCGTAGATGCCTGCATCGAGAATGGCCCACCTCCCTGATCGCAAAAGGGCCACCCGGCCCGCAACGCCATCCTATATCCTGCCAATCATCCCTGAATCATGCACCAG